>JABJNO010000001.1 GCA_018664825.1 Candidatus Parcubacteria bacterium | reverse complement strand
CCCCAAAAAAAAGAGCAAACATTATTTTTGACAGACAAATAATTATTCACAATTATCTCTCTACCAAAAACAAATTAAAAGCACCCTAGTTTCCCAGGGTGCTTTGTTATATATAATTCAAACTTTTAACTACATCCTCCACAACCATCATCATTTGAATAAAGCACCCTATTTGGGATAATCTTGCCTAGATCAAGCACCCAAAAACCAAGGCCATAAATAAAGCCCTTCATACAATTTCGATTGTTGCTATTGTAATTCATATAATTTCTATATGTTTTAGTTTACTAAACCGATTAGAATAATGCAAGCACATGTGTGGATAACTGCTCCCTGTGAGCAAGAAATAAAAAATCACTCAATTTGAGCGATTTTTAACTTATTTTAGAAAAATTACTCTCTCTCGTCGTCCATATACACATGCAAGTACTCAGTCTTATCATAATCAAATACTTCATCTACTGTGAAAAATCTTTCCACTTCAATCTTTGCATTTTCTACAGAATCACTACAATGCACTACATTGCACATTCCCATAGCAAGATCACCACGGATAGTACCACCATCTGCTTGTCCGGCATTGGTCATACCAGCCACAAGTCTTACAGCGTCTACAGCACCTTTACCCTCAGCACATACAATTACTACTGGGCTAGAGCTCATGAATTTTTCTAATTCTGGATAAAAAGGCTTTTCTACATGATGAGCATAATGTTCTTTTAGTTTATCAAGATCAAGAGCGGACATCTTGAGACCTACAATCTTTAGGCCTTTTGTTTCAAGACGCTTTACAACTTCTCCTACTAGACCACGTTGCACTCCGTCTGGCTTTACAATAAGTAAAGTTTTTTCATATACACCATCAAATTTCATATTTTATAGATTAAAATTTATTGGCTAGATTATACATGAAAATAGGGGTGGTGTCAAGGCTTTTTTATTTATATAATATATCTGTTTTAAATTTCTTTAACAAATCAATCAAGCTCTCACGCTCTTCATAAGTGATATCCTCTACTTTAAAAACAACATTTTTCACTTTTTTGGTATCACTAAGCTCTTTTGCTTCCTCGGAATACAGCTCCCCTAAAAATCTCATCTTATAACCAACAGCAAAGAGATTCCGACACACTAATGCCTCAGCATCATCAAATATTTTATGATCCTTCAAAAAACTTATTTTGTCAACTATACCTGATGGGATTTTTTTGGCCATAGTCTCAGGAATACTACCATCCACCAAACCATTTACCAGTAGTGCATCCAACTTGAATATAAGTGACCTTTGCAAAGAATCCTTGATCCTCTCCACCATCTGACCACTAGCAACATTGACAAACAAATCTTCAAATTCTTCTACAAACGATTTTTTACCCTCACCAAGTTCCAAATCTTTTTCAATATAGGATGGTAGTAGATAGGCAGTCTCGTTTTGTACTAGCAATCTATCCCTTGCTTCTTCTGCAACCCACCTGTCTGACTCAAACAACGGCTCGCCATCCAACACTTCTGTTGGCTCTACCACCTGACGTCTATCTTGTAGATTGATAGAAAAATCTTTCAAAGTAGAAAAGGTAGTAAAAGGCATTCTATCGGCATTGGCCAAACCAGCGTCGGGCCTAATTCGGTTGCGGAGTAAAATATTATTTATTTTTTCTGCCAAGACATTATTTACAAAATGTTTTATTTTTTTAATCTTCAATTCCTTTTCTTCTTCACTAAAACCTCTATCGTCCACATAAAGACAATAATCCAAATCGGAACCCAACACAAGCTCCCCCCTCCCCCCGCTACCCGCTACAATTGGAGTAATCAATTTTTTAAACTCTTCTACCTCACCAGAATCAAAGTCACCTTCACTGCCAATCTCTTCCCAAATCTCACCCCATAATTTTCTCATCAAATCATACTTTTGTTCACTAAATAGATGTGCCGCCTGAGCAATAATTTCTGGGCTAGTAGCAAATAGGGAAAGCTGTGCCAGTGCTTTTTCGTATTTTTTCTTTTCTACATACAGCTCTTCTTTTTCTGGCTCATCTAGCTCGTCAAAAGTTTTTCCAAACATGGTGTATGGAAGCTGATACTGGAAAAAAGAAATTATAAATTGATTTTCCTCTACGTCTTCCTGACTCTCAGAACCAATAATATCTCTATTCAATCTTCTTATACTGGAAAAAATATCTCTTTTCGATTTTTCACGAATTTTTTGTTTTGTTCTTCCTTTTATAAAATCCATAATATCAGTAAACGAGGTTCCCCCCTCTTGATACCAATCAGCTGATCCACGATTCAAATCATTTGAACGTAAAAAAGAAACTAGTACCGCCCAATCAAACTTTTCTCCACCACCCGAAGCGTATGCAAAGGCTTTATCCATTACAGCCCTATGTTTTTGTGACAAAGAATCATCCTTATGATATTCATATACACTGTCAATCACTTCAGTTGGATAACCAAGACGAGACAGATCATAATAAAATATTTTCATCTCATCAAATTCTTCTGGTGTAAATAACATCTCACCACTTTTATTCATCATTGGAACAAATACACCTTTAATTACCAAATCCTTTTTCACACTCTCGATTACCTTCTCATCTTTTACCACAACACCTGTAATCTCAGAACTAGGAATACCAGTACGAACTAATCTATGATCAGGGCCCATATGAGCTTTGGCATCAGCGTTCCTGTTTTCTGCATTAGGCCCAGCTTTATAATCAGACATCAATAAATGGACATCACCAAAATTCATACTGGAATAATTTGACAAGCCATGAAACCTCTTTTTAAAGTCGTCTTGGTCTGCCAAAACCTCGGACACGTCAGTGCCAAGAATACCAGACGCGTCAGCATTACCACTGGAGCCCAACAATTCTCCAGAAAAAATACCAGTGTCAAGAATTATACCCAAATTTTGTGACTGTGTACCGTGAGTCAATGAGCCAACTGGTAAAAAAGTCTCCCCCACATCTTGCTGAATATCTACAACCGACATATATCTCTCTCTATTTTCTTTGTCCCTTTTTTCACTAGTTTCTTTCACGTCTTTGAGTAAATTCAAAATCTCAGCCACTTCTTCACCATCCATGCCATCCACATTTTTTAACAAATACTTTGCTTCTCTTTCACAACCAGAATACAACAAAATTTCTCTGATATCACGCTCAACCTGTCTGCGAATCTTTTGTGATATCAATTCGCTTCTAAGTTTGTTATCTTCCTCAGCAACAACATCATCATCAGATTTAAT
>JABJNO010000004.1 GCA_018664825.1 Candidatus Parcubacteria bacterium | reverse complement strand
GTCTTATTTTTACGACGCGGGGTAGAGCAGTTGGCAGCTCGCCAGGCCCATAACCTGGAGGTCGTCGGTTCGAGTCCGACCCCCGCTACCAAAATTTTATTTATCATACATACCCCTAGGCAGGGTAGCTCAGTTGGTTAGAGCGCAGGACTCATAAGCCTGAGGTCGGGAGTTCAATTCTCCCCCCTGCTACCATACTCTAATACAATATTCCGAGGTAGCTCAGTGGTAGAGCAGTTGGCTGTTAACCAATTGGTCGTGGGTTCGAATCCCCCCCTCGGAGCCAAATAAAAAAACATCAACTTTCGTTGGTGCTTTTTTATTGTCTAATAACTTTATTTATACTTAAGTATATTTTTAAAATAAGATAAATGCCATGATATGTGACAAATTGTAATTGCAAACATAACTATACCTATTTCTACATGCCAAAAAAGCATATCAAATGGTAACGGTATATTCAGATTGAAATTAATATTAATTATTAATAAAATACCCAATCCTCCAGAAATAACAAAACTAATAAGTAATAATAAATTCCAAAATTTTCTATGGTTAATTACACTTATAATTCTTTTTTTAGATAAAATATGAGAAAGGATATACAGAACAAATAATGGCAATGCAATTGGTATAAGATGATAAATACCGCTTATTTGTTTTTTGTCTACTTTATTATCAAAATCCTGTTCAATTTCTATTGCTGTCACTACTTTTATATCATCCTTTCTATCAACTAAAGCTGGTTGTGAGTGATCACATATAGCATCATTATCTGTATCAATATAACGAGCACAATTTCCAGGATAAGGATCATTTATTTCACCATGAACACAATCATCCCAAGCAAAACTAATTAGAGGAAATATTATAAATAACAATACTGTTAAAATTATATTTTTCATAAAATATTTTAATTATTCTTATTTATTAAGTACCCTCTGGTCTAATCACTCCATCTTTAAGCCAAATAACTCTATTTACATGTTTTTTATCATCAGGCTCATGAGTTACCATGATTATAGTTTGACCAATATCTTTATTAAGTTTCTTGAATAATTTTAAAATAGTTTCTGATGATTCACTATCTAAATTAGCAGTTGGCTCATCAGCAAATAAAATAGCTGGCTTATTAACCAAAGCCCTAGCAATAGCCACGCGCTGTTGCTCACCACCAGACATTTCTTTTGGTAAATGATGAATACGCTCACCCAAGCCAACTTTTTCTAACATTTCAGTAGCTGTTTTAATATACTCAGCCTTAGACACACCCGTGAGCATAAGTGGTAAATAAACTGATTCCAAGGCACTCAGTTCTGGCAGTAAAGCATAGGCTTGAAAAACATAGCCTAATTTTTTTAAACGAAATTCAGTTTTTTGCTTCTCTGTAAAATCTATTACATTTGTTCCGTCAATAATAATCTCACCAGATGTAGGAGCATCTAAAAGACCAAGTTGATGAAGAAGAGTAGATTTACCTGAACCACTTCGTCCCATCAAAGCTACAAATTCACCCTCTTTAACTCCAAAGCTAACCTCCTTAAGAGCATGAGTTGGAACTCTACCTTCATATGTTTTTTTTAATTTTTTTACTTCAATAATCATTTATATTTCTATTATAAAAACTTAACCCCAAATAGTATCTAAGATACTTTCTTTAGTACCTCTAAAAGCAGGTATAAAACCACCAATCAAAGCAGCTATCACTAAGCTAATATTACTTATTCTAATTATATTGAAGGTTATTTTTAACGATACCCAGCCAACTGGAAAATCCAATGGATTGTTAATAAAAAATGGCCTAATCAGAAATAAAATTATACTTACCCCAAAAATAATTCCAATAACGGCATAAAAAATTGCCTGCATTACAAAAGATAATATTATAGTACTCTCTTTCATGCCAATAGCTTTAAGTATTCCAATCTGCTTTCTTTTATTCACAATGCTAACAAAAATAATTATAAATATTGTGACTCCGGCCACCACAGTACCAATAGCGCCAAGAATAATACTAATCATAGTAAAGCTTTTACTGGCGCTAGAAGTAAAACCAGTCAATTGCTTCCAAGTTTTTATATCCTCGTCTACTAAGCCTGTTTGTCTTATTTGTTTTATATATTTTTCTTCCTGACCTAGCTCATCATCATTAATTTTTACTATTACTTCTGAAGCTAAATTATAAACACCAAGTACGGACTCCATTTCTTTGGTAGTTACAAAAGCCATTTGATCTGCCTGACTATTTTTGGTAGAAAAAATACCTTTAATAGTGTAAGTTCTTCTTATACCATTACTAAATTTAATATCTATCTCATCACCCACATACACTCCTCCTAAACTAAGATAGTCCAAGTCTCCGCCGTGCCCACCAGCTATTTCTTTTCCAATTACAATCTTATCTCTATCATTGGAATCTAAATATTCCCCCTCAATCATGGAATCACTAATTTGAGTTACTCTTATTTCATCTTCTACATCAACTGATTTTACAATCCATTTTCCCCGCTGAACATCATTGCCATCATTATTAGCATCGTAACTAATTAAAGTATTGTTTATATAATGAGCTGAACTAGCAACTATACCAGGTATGGTATCTATGGAATCCATAGCATATTTATTTTCTATATAAACCTCATCATCAGCTGGAGCTATCACAATATTACTATACAAATTCTTGATGGACTGCTCATTAATGGCTTCAACAATTCCACCAAAAACAGATGAAATAAAAATAAGATTAACATAGGCCAAAGTCATGATAAGTATAGTCATAATCAATGTGCCTTTGTTACCCCTAAGGATTGTTGTTCGAGCTAAGAAAAAAGAAGCTTTAATGTTCATTATTATTTTCTATTTATTAAATATTATTTAATTGTATAATATTACACTAATAACATCAAATACTAATATTTTATATGCCTATAATTTTTTTGCTATAATGAAATACGCTAAAATAATATTATTGGTATTATAGGATTAGTAAGAATCAAAAAGAAAACTTCTGCAAAATAGATTTAAATAAAAAAGTATCAACCTATAACAATGTTTTTTTTGTTTAAACCCCCAGCCTTGCTTTATTATCATAAAAATGGTATTTTAGTGCTTATTCAAATTTATTAATCAACTCCAAGAATGTCCAACAATAATGTAGCCATAAGATTCAGCGATGTTTCTTTCAAATATGATTCCAATAAACCCATTTTAGATGGGGCGTCTTTTTCTTTACGTAGAGGTTCCAAGTTTACTTTGATGGGACAAAACGGAGCTGGTAAAAGCACCATCCTCAATCTAATCACTGGCGCATTAAAAGCTGACGATGGTCTAATTTCTGTTGATAAAGGATTAACCGTTGCCTATGCCAAGCAAGTCATTCCTCCAGAAGAAATGGAAATAAGCCTTAGAGAATTTTTTGCAAAATCATTTTCTGAAAAAGATTATAGTATTGATAAAAAGATTGACGATGTTCTTGATATTGTAAATCTCAGGGCAGATCATGACAAAAAGATAAAATCATTTTCTGGTGGACAACAAGCTAGACTACTCATGGCTTCAGCCCTTATCCAGGATCCAGATATTTTGATTTTAGATGAGCCTACTAATAATCTTGATCAAGAAGGAATTGATCATCTGACGTCTTTTCTCATTATGTATGAAAAGACAGTCTTGGTAATTTCTCATGATGCTGATTTTTTGAATTGTTTTACCGATGGTGTCCTCTATCTTGATATATTCACCAAGCAAGTCTATCAATACATGGGAGACTACTACACAGTGGTAGACAAAATTGCTGAACAAATCAAAAAAGAAGAAAGAAAAAACGCTCAATATGAAAAAGAGATAAAAGCCAACAAAGCAAAATCTGAATTCTTTGCTCACAAAGGTGGTAAGATGAGATTGGTGGCCAGAAAGATGCGTGAAAAAGCCTCAGAAATGGAAATAGACAAAGTAAATGTTCGCAGAGAGGACAAGGCTATCCGAAATTTTGAGATTCCTGCCCAAAAAGAACTAGTTAGTGAAATCATACACCTCTCTTCTATGAGTATAATGAAGGATCATCAGCAAAGTGAAAAACAGGTTAATATATCTTTGAGAAAAAAACAACACCTATTGCTCAAAGGGCCCAATGGAATTGGAAAAACCACTCTCCTAGAATCAATAGCCAATGGAAAGGCCAAGGGTGCAAAGATAAATAAAGATGTAAAAGTGGGATATTATAGGCAAGATTTTTCTACCCTAAATTTTGAAGACACGGTATACGACTCACTTCTTGAAGTAATGAAAGAACAAAGTGAAGAAAAGTTACGTTCTGTAGCTGCTGGATTTTTACTAACAAAAGAAAATATATACTCCAAAATTGGAGATCTCTCAGAAGGACAAAAGGGTCTAGTGGCTTTTGCGCGCCTAATGCTAGAAGAGCCAGGGCTACTCATCTTGGATGAGCCCACCAATCATATAAACTTTCGTCACCTACCAATCATAGCCAAAGCACTGGATAAATATGAGGGTGCTATGATTTTAGTCAGTCATGTGCCAGAGTTTGTAGAGCAGATACGCATTGACGAAGAATTGGATCTAGGAAAATAAATTGCCTACTATCTAAAAATCGCCCTAATGGCGGTTTTTTGATATAATAAAAATATTACATAATAAACTACTATGATGAGAAAAACTAGGTTTAAAGTGACTAAAAATCAAATAGAATTTTATGATTCACTGGGAAATATAGTCATCCCCGCTGGAGGAAACATAAAATTTATTTTTTATAAAACAACCCAAATATTTCGTGGCGAAGGCGATCCGATTTATTCTGCCATGCTTTTGGCTGATAATTCAAAAATTACAAGTCGCTTTCCATACCCTTTTAAAAAATCCAACAAGAATCCAGTATTTTTTGACTATAAAGGTGTAAAGGAATTAATTAAAGAAATTAAAAAAAATAACTTTCCAACGAACTGGGATTTATCTTTGGCAGAAGATGTTTTGAATAAACCATTACTTAAACATACAATGGTATCAAAAGAAGGAGTCAGAATTATATCCGATGATGAAGCTTATGTAACTAAAGATACATCAAAAAACATTTTAAATTTTTATTTTGTAGCATTCTTTATTATTTTGATATTATTATTGATACCTTTAATAGCAATGCAATTTACCGATGAGGTAGTTTGGGATTTAACTGATTTTGTTGTAGCTGGTATTCTTTTGGTCATTATTGGCCTAAGCGCTAAACTACTGACAAAAAATATAAACAAAAGAAACATAATATATTTTGCTTTGTTAGTGCCCTTTGGAATACTACTGTTCGTATTTGGAGGCTATGATGATAGTCCCGGAGGTCAACTATTAGGCCTAGTAATAGCTATTATTGGTATTGTAGGAATAGTAAAAAAGAAAAATAAAAAATAAATTGACTAATAGTCATATTTAATTTATTATTAACTCAATTACAGGCATTAATGTGCCTTATTTTTATTAAAAAAATAGAATGAAACAAACAACTGCTCTAGAAATTTTAAAAGCTGGTCACAATGTGTTTTTGACTGGATCAGCTGGTACGGGAAAAACATATCTTTTGAATCAATATATAGATTACCTAAAAGAACGCGATATAGACCTAGCTATTACCGCTCCAACAGGCATAGCCGCTTCCCATATCAATGGGATGACCATTCATTCTTTTTTTGGCATCGGTATCAGAGAAAATGTTGATGAATATTTTTTGGATAGCCTGGTACAAAAAGAATTTCTCCACAAACGCATAAACAAATTAAAGGTTTTGATAATAGATGAAATATCAATGGTCTCTCCTGATCTATTTCTTTCTATAGACAAAATTTTGCGAGCCTTCAAATACCCAGGTAAACCCTTTGGTGGTGTGCAACTTGTTTTGTCTGGTGATTTTTTTCAATTGCCACCAGTCAGTAGAAGTAGCAATAGCTCAAGATTTGCCTGGCAAGCCGAATCCTGGAAAGATGCCGAATTAAAATCTTGTTATCTGACAGAAAAGTTTAGACAAAGTGATCAATCCCTGATAAATATTTTGGATGAAATACGTTCAGGTGAAATTTCTGAAGAATCCATGGAAGTCTTTCGCTCTTGTTATAGAAAAGAGCTAAAATCCGACTTTAAGGTCACCAAGCTCTATACGCACAACAAAGACGTAGACAGAATAAATGAACAAGAACTAGAATCATTGAGTGATTCACCAAAAATCTTCAGGTCACGAAATAAAGGCCCCAAAAAAAATATTGAAAAAATATTTAACACCTCTCTGGTAAATGAAGAAATAAGACTAAAGAAAAAAGCTCTAGTGATTTTTATCAAAAACAACTACGAAGCTGGCTATATCAATGGTACTTTGGGAGAAATAATAAATTTTGACAAAAACACAGGCGCTCCAATTGTAAAAATCTTTTCTGGTCAAAAAATTGTAGTGGAACCAGAAGATTGGAAGTTGGAAAATAGCAAAGGAGAAATAAAGGCAACGGTCAATCAGATCCCTCTACGCTTGGCCTGGGCTCTGACCATCCACAAATCTCAAGGCATGACTCTAGACGCAGCCGAAATCGATCTATCAAAAACTTTTGAAACAGGACAAGGCTATGTAGCCCTATCTAGGATAAGGTCCACCGAAGGCCTAAGGCTCATGGGGTTAAATGATGTAGCCCTTCGAGTTGATCAGCTTATTTTGAATATTGATAAAAAAATAAAAGAAGCCTCTACCAAATATGAAGGCAATTTTCAAACTCTGAGCACAAAAGAAAAAGACTCGTTGGCCAAAGAGTTTATCATAAAAAACAATGGCACGATTGATAAAAACAAAATCTCAAGCAACAAAAAAAATCTCAAGACAACATCAAACAAAATAAACATAACTCAAAAAGGCGAAACCCTAAAACTTAGCAAGGAGCTACTCGCCAAAAAGAAAAGTGTCCCTGAAATTTCCAAAATTAGAAACATATCCGTCAATACAATTTTTGAACATATCAAAAAAATCGCCAAACTATACCCTGACTTTGATCTGACTTATTTGAAACCCAAAAAAAAGACTTTGGATACAATCTTTAAGGCTATCAAAAAAATCGAAAACAAAAAAAAGCCAAAAGATTTTTTGATAGACAAAACTATAAAACTAAGAGTACTTTTTGACTACTTAGAAGAAAAAGTTTCCTACGAGGATATAAAGATGGCTTTGATATTTTATTATACTAAAGAAAAATAATAAGCAAACAAATATTGACACAAGGCTAATATTATTATAATATATTTTGTTAGTTCTTGAGCAGTAACAACAGAAACCTCTAAACACAAAGGAGAAAACAATGAAAGAGCGTTATTGGCTCCAAACAGGTACATTGGCATGGCAAGAGGCAACCCGAGAACAATTTATCCAAGCAGAAAAGTCTGCAGGTTTTTATCCCAAGCCCGGTTGCGGCGATGTAGCTACGGCTGGCTTTAGCGGTAAAGCTACCAAGGGTAGAATCACCAGCGGTGAGGTAAGCGAAGAAAACTACGGATGGGATCCTGAATTCCTAAAAATTGCAACTGCAACTACCCAAAACCCATAGATCTTTCAAAAAGGAGTAAAACAATATGAAGCGCCCAACTGGCATTCTAAGAAACACGGAAACAGGTCGTTTCCACCCTATTCCCTTTCGCCTAGCTCCGTCACCCAGTGATCATGCTACCAACCCCGAATACCAACGCCACAAATCCTATGGTCATCATACCGAAGGATTTGATTCTCTAGAAGCTGCCAAACAATGGATTGCTGAACAAGAGAATTTATCCTATGTCGACATGATGTGGAAATGGGATGGTAAAGATCTTCCGGCAATGACGCAAAGATTCAAGGTTGAGCCTGAATAAAAATACCGCTCGAGATTAATTTCTCGAGCGGCTTTCTTTTTGTTTTATATATACTAAATTTATTCAATAACCTTGCTATCCAACCCAATGCCTGCGTTTATTAATTCATCAATCAATATTTTTTTGCCGACTGGCAAATAATGAGTATCTCCGGCATAGTACAACAATTCATTTGGGTGTTCTCGTTGATAATTTTTAAAAGCATCATAAACATCAACATAGCTAACCCCTCTTAGCTCCAATGCCGTTTGCAGTTTCGGTATAAAATCATCATACTCATCTTCACCTAAAATTTGTTCACCGTAAATTGAAAATTTATTGGGTATTATCAAAAAAACTAAAGTCAAATTATATCTATCTTTGATTACATCCGCCTCTTTGGCTATATTATTTGCTATTTTATCAATATAACTAAGTTTGTGCTTATTTTTATTAAAATTAATTTCGTTTTCATAAAACAACATGTTTGGATCATCCAAATACAAAGGAGTTTTACTATCTATGATACCAAACCACTCAAAAGCTAAATTTTTAAACCACAAACTTATTGCTCGAAAAAATAAATTATTTTTTATAAAGAATTCTATATCATCTTGATAGAATAAATTATTTTTAATCTTAGCCCATATTGAAACAGTACCTTTTTTACTCCTATTGGAAAAATCAGACTCTAGATCCACAACCCTTGTTATAGAATTACGTTCGATGGTTTCCCAAATAAAAAATCTTGTCTCACCATTTCTGCAAGAAAATTTCTCCAAATACTCCAAAGGTGTAATCTCACTTCCTGTAGTTGAATGATAAAAAATATTTTTACCACTTATTTTTTGTAAATAATTTGGCACTGGACTAGAATCCCAACCTGTATTAAAAAAGGAGTCTCCTTTTATTATCATATCCGAACCATTGCAAATAGTACTGTTTTCTAGAGGAATGCGAATTCTATTCTCTTTGAATCTATTTAAACCACTATAATTATACAAATCACCCCCTGAATAATTTTGATCACTGTGGTTTTTGTGTAAAAACTTACGTCCAAATTCTTTGTTCGTACCTGCATAGATAAAAAACAAAGCCAAGATGACGATAAATAGTAAAATTATAATTATTATTTTTTTAAAAATTTTCATTTTAAAATTGAAAATATATAAAATGCTCGTTTGAAAATTGTCCCAACAGTATTATTATAAAAACCAAAAATGAATAAGCAAATACCTGGAGTGGCATTGATATTTTTTGTAATTTTTTTGCCCGCTTATCTTCTGCAATGAAATAATCAACTAAAATCAATAAAATAATCGCAGCAAAAATAATTCCTATAGAATAATTATAACGCTGTATAAATGGTTGTAGGCTAGTTATCTTGTAGCCCTCAATAAATATTTGCTTTAAAATATACCAAGCATCACCCAATGATTGTGCTCTAAAAAATATCCAAGATGCCTCAATCAATAAAAAAGTGACAATTAGTTGGAGTGCTTTTTCCAAAAACGTATGTTTCAACTTTAAAATACCAGCTATTTTGGATCTTATTTTTTTTGTCCAAATGGAAAAAATTAAATAAAAACCATTCATAGCACCCCAAACAACATAGGTCCAGTTTGCTCCATGCCATATGCCGCTCAATAAAAAAACTATAAACAAATTATAAGTCCAACGAAAACTGGATACTCGATTGCCTCCAAGTGGTACATATACATAATCACGAAACCAAGTTGAAAGAGAGATGTGCCAACGAGTCCAAAATTCAGAAATTGACCTTGAAAAATAAGGAGACCTAAAATTTACCATCAATTCAAATCCTAGGGTACGAGCTATTCCTCTTGCCATATCAGAATAACCAGAAAAATCACAATATATCTGGAAGGCAAACAAGAATGTTGCCAAAGCAAAATAGGGTCCTGTAAAATCATTTACATTATTAAAAATTTGATCCACAAATACTGATGCCCTATCAGCGATAACCACCTTCTTGAATAAGCCCCAAATAATCAAGCGCATACCACTCATGAATTGTTCAAGACGAAAGTAATGCTTTTCATAAAATTGATGCAACAAATTTTGTGGCCTTTCTATAGGCCCAGCTACCAATTGAGGGAAAAAAAGTACATACACAGCAAATATACCAAAATGACGCTCGACTTTTTGACGCCCACGATATACTTCAATTATGTAGCTCAAACTTTGAAAAGTATGAAAAGATAATCCGATTGGTAAAATTAATTTTAGGTTTTCTATAGAATAATTCCAATGAAAAAATTCTGCCAAAGAGATAATATTTGTATTAAAAAAATTAAAATACTTAAAAATAAAAAGCATACCGATATTTGCAAGTATACTTAAAATTAATAAAAATCTTTTACTATGCCCCTTTGACCTCCCAATAAAAATAGCGGCAAAATAATCAATAGTTATTGTAATTGCTAAAATCAAAATATACCCCGGTATAAAACTCATATAAAAATAACAACTGGCTAATAATAGCCAGGCCCAACGAAATTTATGTGGTAATAAATAGTAAAATCCTCCTACTATAGGGAAAAATACAAATAGAAAAAATAGTGAATTGAAGAGCATAAATATTAAATTTGAATTAAATACCTACTACAAGGATAGCAAATATAATTATTTTTTCATAGTTTTTACATTTATCATATACAATTTGTCAAAATAAAAACGGGTTAGTAATACTAACCCGTTGAAAATTGTCAAAACATTCTGATAGCCCCTGTTGTGAATCCATCGATATACTTCTCGCCATCCCAAGTACCCGGCAAACCACCCATTGGGCCAGGACCACATTTCACACTCATACAGCAAACTCCAACATCATTGTAAACAATACAACTCTCTCCTGGCAAAATACCGTGTCCACACTTTTTGCAATGAGTGAGTTTTGGTTCGAGGTCTTTGAGCTGACAGTCTGGGCACTTTTCAGATTCTTTGGTTTCATCGGTTGGTTTTAACTTTCTACCAGATAGGCTGATATGCCAATCTGTCGGACCCTCATGGCCACAATCCCAAGTTTTTTTCTCATCGGACTGAGGCAGGACAAGATTTTGATGCTTTGTTTTGTCAGTCATGTTTGACTCCTTTTTTAAATGTACATTCACAATTACTCATATTGAGACTACGCGCAAAATTTACGTAATAAATAAAACTACTATACATTCCAAAAGATGTCAATTTCCTCACACTATTGCTTTTTATCTATTAAATAGCTAGAATACACTGGTAATTAATAAAAATAAATTATATGGGAAACTTTAATAGAGACAGAGGCGACCGAGGCGGTGACCGTAGAGGCGGTGGCGGTTTTGCTCGTAGAGATTCTGGCCGAGGTGGCTTCAATCGAGGTGGTGGCGGTGGCAATAGTATGCACAAAGCTGTTTGTGATGCCTGTAAAAAAGACTGCGAAGTACCATTTAGGCCTACTAGTGGCAAACCAATATTTTGTAGCGACTGTTTTAGTAAACAAGGCGGTGGCGACAGAGATAGAGGTGGCGACAGAGGTGGACGTGACAGAGGTGGCTTTGGTGGCGGTAGAGATGCTGGACAATCAGGTGGTGACTCCAAAGAAATCTTGAAGGGCATCAAAACATTGAACTATAAAATTGATGAATTGATAAAAGCATTGGCTGGAGAAACTCCTGCAAAGAAAGTTGAAAAAACTGAAGCTGCTCCAAAAAACAAAAAAAAGGCTGCTGCCAAAAAAGTGGCCAAGATAAAAGCTGCTCCAAAAAAGAAAGCAACTCCAAAAAAGAAAGTTGTTGCCAAAAAACCTACAAAGAAAAAAGTAGCCAAGAAAAAATAAACTATTTAAAAAACCGATCTACTAAGATCGGTTTTTTGTTTTGAATTTTTCAAATATTTAGGAAATAACTATCAAGATCAAAACATTGATCAAAAAAACCAAAAGTCCAACCAACCAAAAATACTTGGTTAAAAAATTTCTATGTTTTTCTTCCTTGTGCCAAATTTTATAAAGAAAACTTTTCTTTGGAAGATAATTGTTGTATATCCTGGTAATCAAAAATACGACAATTGTCACCAAGACACCTCTGATAATAGCTAAGTCAAATTGAGTAGGATCAATGTTCATATTTTTATTTTATTTTTTATTCTAAACCTTGAGCCACATTTCTGCTTCAGCTCGTGAAGTAAAGACACTTACCTTTTTATTGACCTTGGCAAGAATACCCAAAACAAAATTAGCGATTTTGGCCTGCTTGTTGGTATCGTCTACCAGAATAGCTACTTTTTTGGGATTATCATGTGAAATCAATTCTTCATAATTTTTCATTGAGTACTTACTCATAGAGTGGACTTTGGTACTAGCAGTATCTACCAATACTTTCCAATCTTTTTTTTCGGGGTATTGCTCAAAAACCTTCAAGATAGCCTCTGATATCAAATCGCTCTGAATATCAATATTTTCTTTACCCACATCCTTGGAGACAAATTTTAGCTCAATAAAATTATTGGCTTCATCGACCTCCACTGCAAATGTCTTGGCTAGTTGTTCTGTTGTTTGTTTCATGTGTTTATTATTTTTTTATTATAAAAAGAAAAGTACGGCTAAACCCAAAAGAATAAAAACAGTCAAAACTATCATCATCCTAATCTTTAGAGTTTGTTCTTTGCTTGTCAGATCGCGTAATTTATACTTTTTTTTGTTTTCCCAGGCAGAGCCGAGAGCTAGACCGATAGCTACACCAATGGCCGGACCCAGAGATATGCTTTCTACCAATATATCAACGACTAGACCGACAAGCAGACCGAGAGTCAGACCTAGACCCAGATAGTGTCCTTTGGGAAATTTACCAGTTTCTTTGTAGAGTTCTTTTTTTAGTTTGATTGCAGGGATAGCCAAAACAGCAAAGACAATAATTGCCACCAAGATCATTCCCATTATCAATTGATTCTTTTCCATATTTTTAATTTAAATTTTCAAAATTTCTTACTTCTTGATATGTTCCAAATTGCTCAGGATAAAAAGTGACATTCAACATAAGTAACATCAATACCAATATTATTGCTACTGCCAAAATTGTTTTTTTAAAAGGCTGACCCTTGGTCCATCTTTTAATCAAGTTAAATGATAAAAATACACCCAAAAGCATCCCACCATAGCTAATGATAAATCCTGGAAACGTATTTTTTAAAACAGGACTCAATAATCCAGCAAAAAGCATCATAATCAAGAAAATTTTATGGTTCTTGTCAGATTTTAATAAAATTATTTTATCTTCTTTTTTATCTATAGTCTTTTTTATTTTTTCTTGCCTTGCTTGAATATCTTTTCTCTCAAAGATAAAGGCAATCAACAATAATATCGGTGCAACTAAAAATAAATATACTATTTTATCCATAATATATTCATTGCCAGTTTGTTCGAGGATGATAGTAGCTACTATTAAAACTATTAAAAATATAAACGTATTTTTGATAGTTAAGATTTTCTTCATATTTTTAATCAAATTTTATACTTTTATTATAGCAAAAAAAGCCTTTTAGGGCGATTATTTATTGACAAACTAGCTGCGATGCAGTTTAATATAATATCGACCAAGGAATCATCCCTGGTTGATAAATAGCACATTCAAAACAAAGTGAGGTGATCACGATGGAAACATCGATGACACAAGGACAAACCAAGCAAATCAAACGATTTGCAGAAGACGCCATTGATGGTGTCGAAAATCTCAGTACAAAAGACGCTCAGCATTTGATTGAGCATGGTGATGAATTCCAGAGACGAATCATTGGAGTAATTCGCTCCCTCTCACCCTCTATCCGAAGTTTTCCTATCAATGTGGAAACCACGAGAGTTATTGAGCTTTTCAACCAGGGTGGTTATGCTCGCGCCAATGACTTTTCATGTAATGAGCCTGGCCAATATGTCATGGGTGATTCTACTGTATATCTTCTAGATCTGAGTATCTCGCCCCCAAAAATCCCACTGGGTGGTTCTCAGACCTTGTTCCAGAGACAAAGACAAATAATTGAAGAGTCTCTCCGAAAAATGGAAGAAATGGGTTTCATTCCAGCTAATGTTATTCATCTCCTGACTCTTGGCAACCAACACCCTTTCATACAATACAAGTCCATTGTTGCTCTAGGGACCAAACACCAAGATAGCTCAGATACCGATTGGTATCCTTATATAGGTACTCGTGGCTCGCGAGTTTTTGGTGGCCTTACAGTTGATTCAATTCTGGAAGAAAAATCACTCTTCCTTGCCCTTCGTGCCAAATAACACCTCAACACAAGAGCCCTTGAAAAAAGGGCTCTTTTTATTTAAATAAAAAGAGGCACACGTCATTGACGCATGCCTCAGCAAATAAATCAGAGAGTGTGTTTATGGTCTTTCGAGATGCTTTGCCATGGCTCCACACTCTACTGGTGTAAAAAACCATTTTACTGATCCAACTCTCGGAGGTATGATACCTCGCACCATGCCCCTGTTAAAAGAGCAAATCTGAAGAGGATGTCTAAATGGGGTGATTCTTTTGGGTAAACGTGTTGGGGTGGATGGTTTCTGACCAGCATTTGACATGAAAGCTCCTTTTTCTGATTTGGGGTTGTTTATTGTACGGACTATCAAAAAGATATTATCATATGTTTGGGGATATATCAATTTTTGGGCTTTATTCTATTTTCTCTCCCGTCATTGCGAGCCCACAGGGCGTGGCAATCCCATTGGATTTGCCAAGGTGTTTACTTTTTTCTTTAGCCACCTTTTCCCAAAAGGTGGCGCCAAAGGGGCTCGCAAACACAAAATCTTTAAAATTTATCTGCCTAGGCGCTATTTTTGTTAACTCAGCTAAAGCTTCAAACAAAACAAAAATGGCCGCACCTAGGTACAGCCAAATTTAATACGATTTTCTGAAGCGAGGGTTATTTTATTATTTCTTCAATCATGCTCCTACTCAAATTCTAACGGAAACTGCTTGGGCTCCACTCCTATATTGTGAATAAGATTAAATAAAAAATGTTCTAGATGTTCTGATTTAGGATAAACCGTCTTATTATTTTTAACTTCACCCATACATTTAGCATGAGCAATAACACCCTCAGTACTATTTGAAAAAACTAAACATTTATTATTTGTTTTATCAATTGTTTTTTTACATACCTGACATACAAATAATGGAATGTGACTACCATTATTCTCATGTACCTCAAGACCTTTAATTTGAATGTTCATATTTTTTTATTAATTATTTTTCT
>JABJNO010000010.1 GCA_018664825.1 Candidatus Parcubacteria bacterium | reverse complement strand
AGGGATAAATTCCATAGGACCTGGACGGTAGAGAGAGACCATGGCGATAATATCTTCTAGTTCGGTTGGTTTGAGTTGTTTGAGGTAGCGTTTCATACCACCGGATTCAAATTGGAATACACCAGTAGTACTACCTTCTTGAAAAAGTTCAAAAGTTTTTTTGTCTTCCAATGGTAAATTGTCCAAATCTATTTTTACATCTTTGGTGGCGTGGATTATTTTGATTGCCTGTTCCAAAATTGTCAGATTTTTTAGTCCCAAAAAGTCCATTTTGAGTAGACCGAGATCTTCTACTGGATTCATAGAGTATTGGGAAATGACAGTTTTGTCATCGCCGCTAGCATATTGGAGGGGAGTATAGTTGTTAAGGGGTTTGTCGGTGATGAGTACTGCACAGGCATGAGTTGATGAATGTCTAGCTAAGCCTTCTACTTTTTTGGCCATGTCTAGGAGACGCTGCGCCTCTGGATCCTCTCGGTAGGCTTTTTTGAGATCTTCTACAGTATCCAGGGCCTCTCGGAGAGAAGTAAACATAGGAATCAACTTGGCCATTTGATCACAGTAGCTATAGCTATATCCCAAAACACGACCAACGTCTCGGACAGCCGCACGAGCTGCCATGGTACCAAAGGTGATGATTTGGGCAACGTGATCTTTTCCGTATTTATTTTCTACATAAGCTATTACTTCTTCACGACGAGTATCAGCAAAATCAAGGTCAATATCAGGCATGGAGATACGCTCGGGATTCAAAAATCTTTCAAAAAGTAAATCATAGTGTAGGGGATCGATATTGGTGATACCAGCTAGATAAGAAACTAGGCTTCCGGCGGCTGATCCACGACCTGGGCCAACGATAATTTTTTGGGCTTTGGCCCAATTTACAAAATCTTGTACAATCAAAAAATAAGTAGCATAGCCCGTCTTTGCTATGATAGACAGCTCATAATCTACTCTTTCTTGTATATGTTTAGGGGTTTCGTTTTCTTTGTGTCCAAAGCGCTTGACTATACCTTCTACGCAAAGTCTGCGTAACTCTTGATCGGCTGTGACACCATCTGGTAATTCATAATGAGGTAATTGGATTTTGCCTAATTCTATTTCCAAATCACAACGGTCAGCAAGTTTTTGGGTATTGCTAATAGCCTCTGGGGTGTCAGAAAAAAATTCTAAGAATTTTTCTTCACTGTACATAGAATAATCTTCACCCAGGTAGCTCATCCGATTCTGGTCGGCTTTTTTGTGTTTGGTTTGGATGCAGAGCAAAACATCTTGAGCTTCGTTGTCATCGGAGTTTACGTAGTGAATGTCATTTGTAGCTATTAGAGGCATGTCGTATTTTTGAGCTAGCTCTTTCAATCCATCGTTGGCTATCACTTGCTCCTTCATGTTTCTATTTTGCATCTCTAGATAAATATTTTCTTTTCCAAAAGTATCAATCAATATTTTGAGATTTTTTTCGGCAGTTTTATTTTGACCTGCCTTGAGGTGACGAGCCAGAGGGCCATTGAGGCAGGCAGTTGTAGCTATTAGGCCTTCGTTGTGTTTTTTGAGGGTAGCCCAATCTAGTCTCGGTTTATAATAAAAACCATCCAAATGTGCGATGGTTGTGAGTTTCAATAAATTTTTGTAGCCAACATTATTTTTGGCCAATAGTATTAGGTGATAAGGTTTTACTTTTCTAGTTTTTTCAGTCAAATCTCCAGGAGTAATATATGCCTCGACGCCAATGATTGGCTTGATGTCAGCTTTTTTACATTTTTGATAAAATTCGATAGCTCCATACATCACACCATGATCGGTCAATGCCAAAGCAGTAGCATTTTGTTCTTTTGCTTTTTCGATCAGTTGGTCGACGGTACCTAAACCATCAAGTAAGCTGTAGTGAGAATGAGTATGTAGGTGGACAAACATTATGTTGTTGGATAATAAAACCCGATAACATGAAAATTATTATTAAAATGTATCGGGATTTCCCTTAATCTTATTTTTGGCTTACACCAAATTTTTTATTTTTATTTTTGACTTGGCTCACTTTTTTTACGACGTGTTGTTTTTTTGTCTTGAAATTTTTTCAAAAAACCTTGGCCAGTTTTGACTAGTACAGAAACTATAGCAGCTGCATTGCCAGCCTTGCTCTTGAAAGTGTTTACGCCTTCATCGATGTTTTGAGCGATGTTACGGACAATCTTTATAGTATCATTCATACCCTTGAGTGCTCTGCCTACTTGGAACAAGACCCAAGAAAACAAAACAGCTACTAGTAATATTGAAAATCCGGAAATAAGATTGAATACATCTTTAGAGGTTTCAAACATTTTTTTATTTTAGCTTTTTAATTCGCCCTAATTATAACACAATGAATGACGAGTTGCCAAATTTGGCTTAAATGGCAATTTTATAGTATAATATCTATATAAAAAATATCTATGGATGATTACAAACCAATATCTACCAGAGAATTGGAAAGGGGTTATTATTTATTAACCCATCGTGAACAGCTAAAAAAAATCGGAGCAGTAGGCCTCTTGGCTGTAGTTTTGATTATTTATGTTATTTTAGCAATAAACACCATTGCTTATGCTAGTAGTGATAGCTATGCTAGTCAATTGACTAGGATTGAAACACAGACTGATTGGGCGACTTATCATCAACAAAGAAAACCGATGGAGCTCAATAGGTTGTTTACAAAATATTTGAGCTTGGGTGAAGGTAAGTATAATTTTGTGACATTTTTGGAAAACCCAAATACAGATTGGGCAGCCATTGAAATAGAATATGAATTTACTATCAATGGACAATCTTTGGGAATAGAAAAAACATTTTTAAATCCAGGAGAGACTAGGTTGGTTGTCCGATTTGGTTATGAAGATAGAGGGACGGTCAGTAACTTGGATGTAAATATCATTGGTACAAAATGGCGTCGTTTTGAAAATGATGTCCCAATAATCAATTGGGATATAAAAAATGCCGAATACACACCAACTTCAAATGTAGCCGTAGGTTCTGATGATAGCTTGGTGATCCCAGCCAACGTCAAGTGGCAAGCCCAAAATTTGTCAGTTTATGATTTTTGGGAAGTTGATTTTATAATCGCCGTTTTCAATGGAGAGAATTTGGTAGGAGTAAACAAATATAAAGCCAGAGACTTTATGTCTTTGGAAGATAGAGAGATGGAGGTATTTTGGACTACCAGTTTATCTAGAATAAACAAGATAGAAGTTTGGCCAGTATTGAACGGGACGGATTTTGATAACTATAAAGAATCATATATCACGCCCGGTGGAAGTGATAGAGTTAGATTATGATAAGCTTTTTTTCCAAATGGCAAAAGATAGATTGGTTGTTATTTTTTGCTGTTATTATTTTGCTCACCTTGAGCGTCAGTATACTGTATAGTCTAAATTTGAATATAGATAGTTCTAATTTTTCGGTCTTCAAAAAGCAGTTGTTGTTTGCCTTTTCAGGGTTAGGGCTATTTTTTTTATTAGCGAGTGTAAATTATCAAGTCTGGTCAACTTATAGCAAGTTGATTTATATTTTGTTTGCCTTGGTGCTCGTGGGAGTTTTATTTTTTGGTGTGGAGGTAAAAGGAACAACGGGATGGATAAATTTTGGATTTTTTAGTATCCAACCTGTAGAGTTTGCAAAAATAGGCCTAGTCATTTGGATGGCTAGATATTTTTCACAACACGCCAATGAATTTCATTATTTTAAGCATATTTTTGTCTCAGGATTGGCCATGGCCTTGTTTGTGGGTTTGGTATCTCTACAGCCAGATTTGGGATCAGCTATGGTTTTGTTTGGTACTTGGGTGATAGTTTTGATGTTTACGGGCATCAAAAGAAAACATTTTCTTTGGTTGGTAGGAGCCTTTATAGTTGTTGTAGTGTTTAGCTGGTTTTTCTTGCTTCAGCCTTATCAGCAATCTCGTATGCTTACTTTTTTTGATCCTGGTCGTGATCCGCGAGGCGAAGGATACAACGTGATTCAATCTATGGTAGCAGTCGGCTCAGGACAGTTTTTTGGTAGGGGATTAGCAGTCGGCTCACAGAGTAGTTTGCGTTTTTTACCTGAGCCTGGTACAGATTTTATTTATGCAGTAATTGCAGAAGACCTGGGTCTATTGGGAGCGGGTTTGGTGTTGGGATTATTTATATTTATATTTTATAGATTATTTTTGGTAGTTCGGAAGAGTCAGGATGACTTTGGGGGGTACTTGGTTTTGGGCATAGCCAGTATGCTATTGGTCCAGACATTTATAAATATAGGCATGAATATAGGGATTTCTCCGGTTACCGGTATTCCACTACCCTTGGTTTCGGCCGGTGGTAGCTCAATGTGGGCAGTAATGATAGCTTTGGGTATAGCTCAAAGTGTTCATATACGAAACAATTAGTAATTATCTTGACTTTATAATCAATTTATGATTAAATAGAGCTTGCATTTTAAGTAAATTATTCAAAAATTATGGCAGAGTTTATACTAGAAGCAAACGAAAGAAAAGCTGGTCCACAAAGCCAGTTGACTGAAATCAGAAAGAATAGCCGAGTTCCCGGCGTTATTTATGGTTTTAAAAAAGACTCAATCGCTATTGATGTTGAGTACCTTCCTTTGCTGAAGATTTTGAAAGGAGCTGGTACTAGTAGTATCGTTTCTTTAAAAGTAGGCGGAAAAGACATAAAAGTTATTGTCCGTGAATATCAACAAGATCCAGTTACTGACAAATTGACCCATATTGATTTTATGGCAGTAGACGAAAAAAGAATTTTGACCACTTTTGTACCTCTAGAATTTGTAGGTGTTTCAAAAGTAGTTCGTGAACAAGGTGGTAAGATAAATATCAAGACTGAAAAGGTTCATGTAAAATGTTTACCGCAAGATTTACCAAGCGTCATCAAAATTGATATATCAGTTTTGGTTGACTTGGGACAAAAATTATTGGTGAGTGATTTGGAAGTTGATAAAAAAGTGACTATTATGAATAATCCAAATGATCCAGTTGTAAATGTCACCATGCCAAAGAAAATCCTTATCAAAACTGTTGCTGAAGAAGCTGAAGAAGCTGCTGCCGCAGAAGCTGCCGAAGGTGCTGAGGGTGCAGAAGGTGCTGAGGGTGCTGAAGGTGAAGCCAAAGAAGGTGAAGCCAAAGAAGGTGAAGCCAAACCAGAGGGCGACAAGCCAGCTGGCGACAAAAAATAAAATATTTTAAATAACTGTGCTTACTTCCAAATACAAAATATATTTGGCGATAACTGTCATCATCATGGCAGTTATTTTGCTTGGGCTGGCTGTACAAAACTTTTTTGACCCTAGAATTGTCAAAGAAAATAAGCCAGTTGTTACGGAAGAGCAAACGGATAATAGTATCAAACACCCTCTTTCTGGAGAAATCTTGGCAGAAGAAGCGGATTTTTTTGCTATTGCCGTGATGATAGACAATGCCTACGATGTCCGCCCTCAATATGGTCTAGCCGAAGCGGATATTATATATGAGGCCTTAGCCGAAAGTCATATCACAAGATTAATAGCTATTTTTGATAGCCAAAAAGATATAGACAAAATTGGACCCGTCAGATCTGCTCGCAACTATTATATGGACTGGGTAGAGGAATATAATGGTGTCTATATGCACGTCGGGGGTAGTCCTCAGGCCTTGTCTGTCATAGATGATTATGATTTTGTAAATATTGATCAGATTGGTTCTGGGGAAATATATTTTTGGCGAGACAACAACTTTGATGCACCGCACAATGTCTTTACCTCTGATTCAAATTGGCTCAGGGTAGGTGAGATGAAAGAACCAAATAAAGTAAAACAAAGTATAGCTTGGAATTTTGTAGATGTACCAGCAGAAGCACTAGAAGAAACGCCAGAGCGAATTGATTTTATAGTAAATTTTGGCAGTGAAACTTATAGGGTAGACTGGAAGTTCAATGATAAAATAGACGCTTATCAACGTTGGCAGGGTGGTGAAAAATTTTTGCATAGTACTGGCGAACAAGCCAAAGTTGATAATGTGATAGTCCAAGTAGTAGATTCTCATCTAATCGACGAAGAGAGAAGAGGTATGGACACCCAAAAAGGTGGTAAAGTGTTTGTCCTCAATGTATTTGGCTTACAACAAGGAGAGTGGAAAGTCGAGGATGGGCGGACGAGATTTTATGATGCTAATAATGAAGAAATAAAACTGGTCAGTGGAAAAACCTGGGTAGAGATAATAAACGATGAAGATGGCCTTATAATGATTAGAGAATAAACCGAACATAGTTTCGGTTTTTTTGCGTAAAAATTTTAGGTATTGTACAATTTAGATATGAAAAAATACTGCGAAGAATTTAAATCTAAGCTCAGTGTTTTATGGCTTTTACAAGAAGATCTAGCTGAAGCTCTGGGTAGTAGAGATCTAGAAATGGCTACTAGTCTAAAAGAGCAGGTGGTGCAAGAAATCTCTTTTGTTTTAGATAGAGTTGACTGGTATTATCATAATAAGCGAGAGATGATAGTTTGGTTTGAGGAATACTTCAAAAAAAGAACTAATAAATTTAAGATTAATACAACAGACGGTGTTTCAACTCCAGAGGCTCTAGTGGCCAAAAGATGTCGATTTGATATTGAAAATAGGAGAATAATTTTTGATTCTATTTTGGAAATGCAACAAACAAATTTACGCCTTCCGCCAGGTTTGACGGTACGCATGTTGAGCCTAGAGGGCTATCTTGGGGATTATATCCCGGAGGATTTGCAAGTAGAGAAAGCGGTTTATGCTAATAGCGAACCAATTTTAGGAATATTGTGGGAAATGAAAAAAGCTGGCAAAATAAAAGGAGATATAAATCCAGGAAATATATAATATGGCAAAAGTCTGTAAACAACTCAAAACAAGTCTAGGGGAGGCATTTTATCTAAGTGAGCAAATGCAAGTAGCTTTGGATAAAAAAGATTATCAATTGGCTAAATCAAGTAAAGATAAAATTGAAGGAATATTTATTGGAATGAATGAACCACTTGATTGGGCGTATAAAGCCAAGTATGATGGCTTGGCTAATTTTTTGCGAGATTATATGTCTACAAGGACAGGGCAAAAATCAAAATTTAAATGGGGACTAGGAGAGACATGGAGTCTTGATGAAGCTATGGATGATTATTGTGAGATAGATATTGAAAATAGAAAGATAATTATTAGGGAAGATATTCATCCCGCTAGCTACAATATAACATTGCCAGAGAACTTGATGATAAAAGGAAGTTTGACCGTGCTAGAGTGGATGAAGGTACCTGAAGATTTGATTGTAGAGGGAGATGTGACTGTGATTTCTCCAAATGGTAAGTTATATGAACAACTAGCCAAGATGCACGATGAGGGACAAATAACAGGTATGCTTTGGAAAAAATAAAATATGAAAGTTTGTGAACAACTAAAAACAAATTTAGGTGAATTGCATTATCTAGTAGAAGATTTGCAAGCGTTTGTTGATGCTGAAAAATATACAGAAGCAATAGTTGCCAAAAGACAAATTGACGTGATGATAATCGAGATGCACGAGCCGCTGGATTGGGCTGTTGACGCCAAAAAAAATTTGGAAGGATTTTTATCAAGTTATGTGGATAAAAGGATAGATATAGAATTAAAAAATGAATTTAGTGATGCGGGCACTGATTGGATGAAGATAGAGAAAAATTGTCGGGTAGATATTGAGCATAGAAAAATTTATATCAAACCAAAAGACGAAGAGCTTGATTTATCTCGGATGGAGGTTGTTTTACCTAGGAATGCAGTAATAGAAGGTGATCTTATACTAGATCAGCACACCAAAGAGTTGCCGGATGACTTGATTGTAAAAGGTAGATTAATATTACAAAAAGGAGATGATTTTCCAGGGGCGTTGATGCAAAGAATTGAGTTGATGGATTTTAGTGGGAATTTTTATAAAGGATTTTCAATACGGGAGTAAAATATATGAAAGTTTGTAAAAAATTAAAAACTAACTTGGGTGAACTTTATTATCTTTTGGAAGAATTACAAAAATTGATAGATAGTGAAGATAATCAAAAAGCAGTTAGCACCAAAAGACAAATTGTGAGGATAATAGATGAAATGTCCGAGCCACTTGATTGGGCTAGTGAAGCCAAAGAAAGGTTACGAACATTTGTGATTGATTATATGCAGGAAAGGGCAGATGTAGGTGCACAGGATACCCTTGGTCATTCCAATGATTGGCGAAAAGCAAGAGACCTCTGTAGAGTAGATATTGAAAACCAAAAAATTTATATCAGACCAAAAAAAGGAGAACTTGATTTGTCTCGTATGAAATCTAATTTGCCAAAAAATACAGTAATAGAAGGTAATCTTATTTTGGGTAATAAAACCAGAAAAATCCCCATGGACTTGATGGTTGAGGGTAAATTGCGGGCCGATGCAGATGGTTTCGAACTGCCAGAGTGGATGGTTGTTGAACTTAGGAGGATGAATAAGAGCGGTCAATTTAGGGATGGCATAACAACAAGTTAATTTTATGAAAGTTTGTGAACAGCTAAAAATAAATTTAGGAGAACTATTTTACCTGCAAGAACAATTGCACGGTATTTCTGTTGATGATAATTATGATCTAGCGGTATCAACTAGAAAGCAGACACAAGAATTGATCATGGAAACATCGGAGTTGCTCCAATGGACTCAAAAGGCCAAACGCGAGTTGATTCGTTTTATAGCTGGTTATTTTAGTGAAATAAAGTTTGCAGGAGCAAAAAACACTTTTGGGGATATAGGTGGTTGGTCAGAAGTTGTAAAAAAATATTGTCATATAGATCATGAGAATAAAAGAATATATATAAATAAGGATATTGATTTTTCTGGCCTAGATATTTTTTTGCCGAAAAGTTTGGCTATAAAAGGAAATCTAAATTTAGGTAGTAGTATGAATTCTCTGCCAGATGATTTGATTATAGAGGGTGATGTGTTGGCGCACAATAATGAAAAATTACACCTACAATTATTAGAGATGCACAAAAGAGGTCAAATAAGAGGAAATTTACAATACGGACAATCTTAATTTTATGAAAAAATATTGCAAAGAATTACAACAAAAATTTGCCGAACTTGATTTTTCAATCATAGCTTTTAATGATTTTATAGCCAATGGTATCAATGAATCAAATATAGTCGAAGCTAGTCAAATGAAAAAAGAAGCAGGGAAAGTGCTGGAATATTTACAAGAGTTTTTAGCTTTTTGGCGTAAGAGTACTGCAGAAGCCTGGGCTTTTGCCATGGCAACTTCTATGAAAACAGGCTACAGAACCGAAAAAGGGAATAAAGGTGTAGCTACAGGGGGCGATCCTTTTTTTAGAGCATATATTGAGATGGATTATGAAAACCACAAGGTTGTCGTAAAGTCAAAAGTACATGAGTCGCACGAAAGGTATAATATTGATTTATCACAAGCATTGGAAAGTCACCATACAATGCCAAGTGATATGATAATAAAAACTAATGTTACAATTTGGGTTGATAAAATGGGAGTAGATGATATTAATAATTTACCAGAAGATATAATTATAGGAGGTGATTTTAAAATTTATAACGATTTGCCTCATCGCGATAAAGTAAAAAAAGTCCTAGATAGTTTAATATCAAAAGGACAGATAAAAGGCGAAGTTATTTTTATGAGTTAATTTTAGCTACTCTTATATTACCAGCCAAATCTTTGAGGAAACTTACTTTGCTAGCAGGCAGAGTATTTTTTATTAGTTTTTCTATTGGATCTTTTTGGTTTGGATCAATTTCTAGTAAAATTAAATATTTTTTATTGAGATACTTTGGTAGTTGTCCTAGTAGCTCTTGATAGTGCTTTAGACCGTCTTTACCTGATACTAGAGCGCTCTTGGGCTCTTTTTGGATACTAGGCTCAGACATCTGTTTGGGAGTCAGGTAGGGCAAATTTGCAATGATTATATCAAATTTATTTTCAGGAACTTTGGCAAGTAGATTTGATTGGATAAATTTTGTATTTTTCAATTTTAGTTTACGGGCATTTGTTCGGGCTATCTTCAGGGCAGAACTAGAAATATCTACAGCTGTATATTTGGCGGAGGGAAAATTTTTGGCAACGGATAATATAAGGCAGCCACTACCAGTGCCAATATCCAAAATCTTAAAATCTTTTTTGATATTTTTCAAAGCAACCTCTACTAGCAGTTCGCTTTCGGGGCGGGGGACAAGAGTACATCTATTTACCAAAAAATCGATACCATAAAATTCTTTGAAACCACGCAAAGAGGCTAGGCTCCAGCCGGTTAGTCTTTTTTTGACTAGTTTTTGAAAAGACAAAATAGAAGTCCTAGGCAATAATTTGTCAGGATTTTTATAAATATATTCTATTTTTTTGTGTAGAACCAAAGTCAAAACTTGCTCCAACTCATCTCGGGGCAAGTCAGATTGATATTTGTCTATCAATTGTTTGATAGTTTTTTTTGAGTTTATTCGGTTTTCTTGGCGGCTTGCCATAGTTCTTTTATTATTGGCATTAGATCGCCACCTAGTATTTTGTCTAGATTATGTAGAGTAAGCTTGATGCGATGATCGGTCAGTCTATCTTGAGGAAAATTGTAAGTACGGATTTTTTCACTACGATCGCCAGTACCTATTTGGCTTTTGCGAGTAGCTGCATTTTTGGCATTTTTTTCGTCTTCTAGTTTTGCCAAGATTCTAGAACGCAAGATTTGCATAGCTTTGAGTTTGTTTTGAGTTTGAGATTTTTCGTCTTGGCAAGAAACTACAGTATTGGTAGGGATATGAGTAATGCGTACAGCTGAATAAGTTGTATTTACCGATTGTCCACCATTTCCAGATGCACAAAAAGTATCAACCCTCAAATCGTTTGTTTTTATTTCTAGATCTACTTCTTCGGCTTCGGGCATCACGGCTACAGTAGCAGCACTGGTATGGACACGGCCTGCTTTTTCGGTTTCTGGTACACGTTGGACACGATGAACTCCACTTTCAAATTTGAAGTGTTTATAAACATTGTCGCCAGTCACTTCGGCGATTATTTCTTTGAAGCCGCCAATTTCTGTACGATTTGAAGAGAGGATATTTATTTTCCAGTCATTTGTTTCGGCAAAGCGAGTATACATACGGAACAGGTCAGATGCAAAAAGAGCAGATTCATCGCCACCTGTACCAGCCCTGATTTCTAGGATAATGTCTCGTTTGTCATTTGGGTCAGCTGGGTTGGCTAGATCTTCTAGTTTTTCTTTGTCCTCCAAAAGTCTTTTTTCTAGGGCGGTGATTTCTTCTTGAGTCAAAGCAATCATTTCGTCGTCAGTTTCGGAGCCAACAGAGGTCTGTAGATTGTCTATATCTTTTTCAGTTTTTTCTACAGTTTCAGCCAATTCAAAAATTTCTCTGGTAGCATTGTATTCTTTACCAAGTTTTGACATTTTATTAGCATTAGAAACTACTTCAGATTTTTGCATTTCAGTTTCCAATTCGCCAATTTTTTGTTTTAATTCTGTTAGATCAATTTTCATATTTTTGTTTATTCAATGTGAATATATTTATTATACCAAAAAAGCCCCTGGTATTACCAATAGAGCTTTCTTATTTTTATAACAAAGTTATTTTTTAGTTTTTGGTTTACTGTTGTCAGCAATTTCTTTTTTGATTTTAGCCTTTTCTTTTTCAATCTTTCTTTCAGCAGAACGAGCTTTTTTGACAGCTTTACCTTTTCTAGTTTTAGCAGTCTTTTCTTTGAGCTCTTTGATTTTTTTGAATCTATCAACACGACCAGCAGTATCAATTAGTTTTTCTTTGCCGGTATAAAAAGGATGACATTTTGAGCAGATTTCTACTTTAGTTTCTTTGACTGTTGAGCCAAGCACAAAAGTACTGCCACAAGCGCAGATAATCTTCGCGTCTTTAAAATAGGTTGGATGTGTATCTTTTTTCATATAATTTCTAAAATTTAATACCCCAGCAGAATAGCAGAAACACTTGTAAAAGTCAAGAGTATAGGCAGAATAGTATGAATTATTGTGAATAAAAGCGCCCTTATCGTGAGATAAGGGCGCGTGGTTTATGCCTGCCAGGGGAATCGTAGGCTATTGGTTTTGTGCCAATAGGAACGTCTTTCCTTGAACAGGAGATTTACTGAAAATTGAGATTTTCTGATAGTCACTCGACGGACTCCACTAAAACCTCGGTTGTCGGCCATTACCAGGTGTTGGCGTTTGTCGTCTTCGATCATATCGATGACCACTACGCTGTCACTAGGCAGGACCTGAGGAGCAAAGTCGTGAGGGATGTAGGAGCAAATCGGTGTCAGACCAATAGAGCGATTTTCCATAGGGTCGAGGATGATACCGCCAGCCGAACGACTATAAGCAGTTGAGCCGCCCGCAGTGCAGACGATAATCCCATCACCCATGAAAAAGTCTCGCCGGTGTCCTTGCATGATATCCTCACCATTGATGGATATCGTATGCTTGGCACCTTGGCCACGTGGGTTGACCGCCTTGGTCCAGACATCGTTGAAAGCCAGCTCTTTGGCAACCGGCCTACCATCATAGAACTCGACTACTGCTTCCAGTAGAGGAAAGGTAGTTTTGATTGCCTGCTTGATTTCGGTGGCAAAATCATCATCATCTTCATGCTCATTGAGCAGAAAGCCGATTGTGCCACGGCTGATGCCATAGAGAGGTATACCCAGTGTATGGTATTGTTTGGCAGCTTCGACCATCGAGCCGTCACCACCAATTACCAAGATAATCTGAGCTTGTCTCATCTCGACAATTTGGAATTGTCGAGTCAGGGCACTCAGGAGAGCTTCGTTTTCTCCATAACGGGGCTTTTTGCCCTGGAAGATTGTAACTCTGATTTTTTCCATGGACTTACCCCCGGATTTTTTCCAAAAGTTTATATGCTCTTTTGAGCATAGTAGACTGCTGGAAGGCTAGTGTGGTAGAAAGGGCCTCTTCGACAGAGACTAGTCGGACATTTTCCAGATCTGATCCAGAACTGATGTATCTCTCTAGGGAGTCGATAGAGCCATCGTAAATGGTCATAAAGACCATGCTGGTTCCACCATCTTTTCCGCTCAGCTTAGGATCTGGACTGGAAAACTTACCTACATAATGCAGGTGAGCTAGTTGATTGTTGGCAATGACAATTTGTGAAGGCAGGATATGGGGTTCGCTGATGCGCATAGGAATACCAGTTTCTTCACTGGCTTCGTGCAAAGCTGCCTGGATAGGACTTTCGTAGTCCTCGATACCTCCACCTGGGCTAGCCAGATAACCGACAAAGTCTTTACCTGGTTTGTCACGACGATTGCCGAGGACTACTTGCCAGCGGAAACCATCATGGACAAACATAAATAGATCAACACACTGCCGACCTTGTTCAAAGTCTGTATCCTTTCCTAGGACTGCATTGGCAATCCGATAAAAGTCTCCAGAGGCAGCCAAAAAAGCTTTGGTACCAGTGGCAGCATATTTTTCCCAGACTCCGATGTTATTGTCACGCACAGCTGCTCGTAAGCGAGTAGCGTTGATGTCAATTTCATCAGTGATGATATCGCGTTCGAGTAATTCCATACCTTTGACTGCGTCACCCAGAGCCTCGGTGACTCGAGGATTGTCTGTTGCCAGAGCATTGATCAGGCAAAAGTTTGGCATACCAGTGACAAATGCTCGCCACTTGTCGTTGTCATGAAAGTCAGGGACGGGGACAAAGGTAAAATCATCAGCAGGAACTCCTTCGAGTCGAAGAGACAAGGCCAACATAGCCTGTACTTCAAAGACCTGAATGGGGTTGTCGCTGTTGATTGTGTAGCAAGAGCCATTGGCAATTACTAGCTTGTAGCCCTTTTCCCAAAGAGCCTTGAGGTAAGAAATGTGCCCGATGTGGGGTAGTTTGGCACGGCCAATCCACAGAGCGATTTTGTGCCCTTCGTCTTTCCATTTTTCCAAGATTTGAAAGTTGGTGATTACACGTTCATGAGTCATTTTGAGTCTCCTTGGTTTATTTTCAGTTGTGTTGTAAGGATCGAAGAAATCGATGTAATATAGCAGAAATGTATGGTTTTGTCAACTTTTGGGTATATTCTCATATAAGCCCTTGATTTTTTCAAAATATTATGTTAAAGTATGCCTTGTCAATTAATTAACACAAATATTTTGTATAAATATCGGGCTTTTCTTCTCTGCCAGCCGGCAGGGTAGTCAGATAACAAAATATGGGTAAGAAAGGAAAAAACAATGAGTTTACCAACTTTAGAAGAGTTGTTGAAAAAGGGAGTTCATTTTGGGCATAAAACCTCAAAAAGATATCCTAAAGCCAGCTCTTACATTCATTCAGAACGCAACGGAATTCACATTATTGATTTACAAAAGACTAGTGATGCTTTGAAAGAAGCCTTGGCTTTTGTAGAAAAAATAACTAAAGCCGGTGGCGTTATTTTATTTATTGGCTCAAAAAAACAAGCCAAACAAATCGTCAAAGAAGCAGCTGATAATTGTGGCATGCCATATATTGTTGGTCGTTGGTTGGGCGGTACTTTTACCAATTTTGCCAATATTGTCAAATTGACAAAAAAATTGGAAAGATTGGAAAAAGAAGAGCAAGATGGTACCTGGGATATGTATATCAAAAAAGAACAGGTTACTTTCAAGAAAGAGATGAATAAATTGCTAGACACTGTCGGTGGTATCAAAAGTATGAAAAAATTACCTCAAGCAATTTTTGTGGTTGATTTGAGAAAAGAAAAAACAGCTGTGACCGAGGCCAACAAAGTTGGTATCCCAGTAATCGCTATGTCTGATACAAATGTAAATCCAGAAGTAGCCAAATATCCGATCCCAGCAAACGATGATGCAATCAAATCAATCGAAGTAATTACCAATTTGGTATCTGAGACAATCAGTCAAGCTAAACAATAATTTAAAAAAATAAAAATGTCATTTGAATTAATAAAAGATGTCAGATCCATCACGGGTGCTGGAATGTCAGATGTAAAAAAAGCATTGGACGAAGCAGGTGGTGACAAAGATAAAGCAATAGAAATTTTGCGCAAAAAAGGCCAAAAGATTGCTGCTAAAAAATCAGACAGAGAAATCAAAGAAGGTGTAATAGCCTTGAGTAAAGACGGAGACAAGCTAGCTATTGTTGGTCTTGGTTGTGAAACTGATTTTGTAGCTCGTAACGAAGATTTTCAAAATGCTGTAGAAGATTTGGCTAAAAAACTTTTGGAAATGGGTAAAGATGAGTTTGAAAATTGGGCTACCAAATATATCCAAGATGAATTGATTACAAAAATTGGTGAAAATTTGCAACTTGCCAACTTTGATATCTTGGAAGGTAAAATAATTGGTACTTATCTTCACTCAAACAAAAAGGTAGCTGCTGCCATAGTATTGTCAGAGGGTAGTGAAGAAATTGCTAGAGAAATTGCTATGCATACAGCTGCTATGGCTCCTGGATATTTGAAACCAGAAGACGTACCAACTGCAGAACTTGATAAAGAGAGAGAAATTTATGCTGAACAGTTGAAAAAAGAAGGTAAGCCAGAAAATATGATTGCTAAAATTTCTGAAGGTAAGATTAACAAATATTATACTGAAGTTTGTTTATTGAAACAAAATTTTGTCAAAGAAGATAAAAAACCGATTGAAAAATTTTTGGAAGAAAATAAAGCAGTGATAGAAACTTTTGGATATTATTCATTATAAAAATATTTTTAAAAGCCACCCGAAAGGGTGGTTTTTTGTTTGTAAAAATAAAAGGGACAATGCGTTGCATTGTCCCTATATGAGTTTATGCGAGTTGGAGTTCGATTTGACTGGTGTGTTCTGGATTGTGTAGACCATATTGATGGCGGACATGTTGCTCAAAGGGAATCCAATCTCCAGCTACCAAAAGCAGCGTTTCTTGTCGGGTGATAAAAAGTCCTAGGTGGTGTTTGAGAGCTTCTCTGTCTTTGATTCCTAGCTTGTGGAAAATAAAGCTGGCCACTTCAATAGCGGCATCAGTGAATTGTTCTCCTTTTTTGAGGTCAAAAGTGACACGGAAAGCAGGGTTGTCGCTCATATCAGGGAATCCACGGGTAAAAGAAATACTTCTCTTTTGAGAATCACTCAAAGAGATTAGGCGACGCCTAAGGTTTTCAACTCCGTCTTTTTGGGGGCCATCGCCATTTTGCATCTTGATTTTGAGACAGACCGTGCCTCGTCTTGTACCAGCAGAGTGCGGGACGGACACGATAGATAATTCATCGAGCAGATAACAAATATTTTTTCCGGCTACATCAGAGCTTTCTTGATCACGTAGATCAGTTTCCAGCTTCATAGTATCCCACTGAAAAGTAGTTTTTATAAAGCGTTTCACATCATTACCTCCTACTGCCAATTGAACCACGATGTTGTGGTGGATGGTACCATACCAACTCTTTTGTGACAGTATTCTGGATTTATAGCTCATAAACTCAAAATGCTGTCACAAATATGTAAAGAACTAGATGCTAAACTTATAATACCTGATACTTTTAGTCAAATAAAAAAAACCGGCCGAGCTTTGCTCGGCCGGTGCTAGTGTTCAATGAACTTGTTCAATACCCAATTCTTCAAAGGCTTGGCCTTCGAGTTGGCGAATACGTTCGCGAGTGACTTTGTGGCGAGTGCCTATTTCTTGTAAGACATGCCACTTGTTGTCAGTGCGACCATACCGCAGGGCAATGATTTTGTGGAGACGAGGAGAAGAAACCTTGAGTCTGGCGAATCGGCCATCTTTTTCGGTCGCTAGGATAGCTTCCAAATTATCAAGCATAGCCGGAGGCATGCCTTCGGGCAATTGTTCAATGCCTAGTTTTTCAAGGAGAGCCTGTAAGACTTTTTCTTGACTAATCAAAGCACGCAGACGCTTGACTCTTGTTGCCATGGAGCCAGCAATTCTCTTTGATGCTTGGCCTGTTTCGAGCTCGTTGTCCAGATAGCAGAGGACAGCGTTTATGTATGACGAAACGGGAGCGGTGTTATTGCAAGCAACAAAACCAAATTCCCAGCCGACTTTTTCCTGAGTCAGGAAATCTTCGTCGTTGAGACAAAAGTATCGAGCTGCCATCTCAGCACTGGTAAATCCGAACCTAATCAACTCATCAAACAAGGTTTTTTGGTCACCTTCCAGCGCAGTCATAAATTTACGCTGAGCATTGTAGTGGACCGAGCGAGATTCATTTTCACGCCAAGCTACCTCAGGTCGATGGTAGCCAGAACAGACAACAACACCTCGGTCAGTACACAGCTTTTTGTGTTTCTCGCCCAACTTTCTCAAAAAAGAAGGAATCATAGTGATTCTTTGGATATTAGGACCTCTTTCTAGTATTCTCTTGATGGCCCAAAAGTTGGGAAAGCCATTGATGTGCACTCGGTGAGTTCCTGTGGTGATTTGTAAAAACTTGTTTTTCTTTTCACCACCGGCGGTTTGGACCAAAGCATAACTCCTATCTACCACGTTGGTGCTAGGAATTACTAGTCCCTTTTTTTTGCTTCCAGGATCTCGGTGCTGCGGAGTTCGTTTTGTTCTTGATTCTTTGAGCTTTTTGCACATCCCACACCAGGGTGGATAGATGTCATGGATACACCTCTCATCCACGGGGACTTCATTGTCTTCGGGGTTCATTGATTACCTCCTAGTTGTTTTTAAAATGTAATGATCTAAAGTAACATTCTATACTATTGAATTTTAGGCATATTGTCAACTATTGCCATTATTAGCTCAATTTGGCATAATGGATATAGATTAAAAAATAAAAATATGCCCAAAAATAAAAGGATTTTAATTAAAGTTTCAGGATCTGCCATGGGAGATGCGGAATCTGTTTCTAATCTCGATTTTGGAGAGATAAAAAAATTGGCTCAAAGTTTGAAAAAATTGGTAAAATCTGGTCATCAGGTAGCTGTTGTATCTGGGGCAGGTAATATTTTTCGGGGACGGATGGTCAAAGGAGCAGAAATGGAAAGAGTGACAGCTGATCACATAGGCATGATGGCCACTCACATCAATTCATTGGCCTTGCAAGGAATATTGGAAAGTATCGGACAAAAGGCAGTTGTACTGTCTCCTTTTTATATGCCAAAGGTTGTCAGACCATACAATCATCAAAAAGCTATCGAGCATTTACAAAAAGGTACTGTTGTTGTTTTTGCAGGTGGTACTAGTAATCCATATTTTACAACTGACACTACAATGGTTTTACGAGCTTTGGAAATCAAGGCTGACGAAGTATTCAAGGCTACCAATGTAAATGGAGTTTATGATTCTGATCCTGATAAAAATCCCAAAGCCAAGCTTTATAAAAAAATATCTTATACCGAAAGTTTGGATAAAGATCTCAAAGTGATGGATGCTACGGCTTTTGCTCTAGCTAGAGAAAACAAATTGAAGTTGCGAGTGTTCAAATATACTCCAGCAAATATTTTGAAAATAGTAAGTGATAATAATTTAGGAACCAAAGTATATAATGAAAGTAGTTAAAGTAAGATTTCACGAGGCAGATAGAGAGTATTATTTTTTACCTGAGTTTAGTGAAGGTATGGATCCAAATATTCGAGAAAATAGCCAGGTAATCGTAGAGACGACTCTGGGGACTGATTTGGGAGTGATTACTGGTTGGGCAGATTGGCAACCTTCTCAAGATTGCGAAGGTGATAATTGTAAAAATACCAATACACTTACTCAAGACAAGGCTTCTGACATAAAACCAATGCTTCGGCCGGTTAATAATCATGACTTGAAAAAAGCAAAAGAGATAGAGGGTAGAAATAAAGATTATTTGTCAAAATGCAAAGAGCTTTGTGACAAACATGGTCTGACTGAGATGAAGCTAATCGAAGTTGGAGAATCTTTTGATGAAAGAAGACTTACTTTTTATTTTATATCTGATACTCGAGTAGATTTTCGAGAACTAGTCAGGGATCTGGTCAAAAATTTTCATCGTAAAATTCGCCTCCAACAAATAGGCGTACGTGATGCCGCCAAGATGTGTGGTGATGTCGGGCCTTGTGGTTTGCCATTGTGCTGCAAAAATTGGCTCAACGTCATCGGTAATGTCAGTCCAGAGTTTATCAAAGACCAAGAGCTCAGTCACCGGGGAGCAGATCGTATGACCGGACCTTGTGGGAGACTCAAGTGTTGTTTGCGTTTTGAAGAAGAAGTATATAAATACAAATTAAACAAATTACCCAAAGTAGGGGATATCATCAATACAGGAGCTGGCAAAGGCAAGGTCAAGTCAGTCCATGCTATGAAACAGACTGTCAGACTAGAAATCGATGGAGCAATAGTAGAGTATCCATATCTTGAGGGTAGAGTTTGTAAAAAACCCGAAGATAAAAAATAATGACAGAAAAGTGTGAAGCAATAGGAATAGTATTATCAAACGTAAAACACTTTTATGGTGTTTTTGATGATCAATTAGGAAAAACAAAAGATTTTGATAGTTTACGCGATCTAAAAAAAAGAATATTACATAATCTAAACATGAGCCAAGATTCTATTCGGGTTATTTTGGCAGAAGAATTTGGATTGGTAGAAGTAAGAGTTTTTAAAGAAGGATTGGCCGCAGCTCGTGCTCAGCGTGGCCTTTTTTATATAGACCCACTAGGGAATATGGTTATCAAAGGAACCTTTGATTCAGCAGGGGCTTTTGAGGACGGAAAAGCTAAGGTGTGTTTAAATTCAGAATGTTGGTATATAGATAAAACTGGTAAGAGAATTGGTGATAAGTTTAATAGATATGGATAATATAAAATAATGATAGATCAATTAGTAAAAAATAAAATGATAGATCAATGTAGGTCTATAAAAGAAAAACTAGCGCACGTAAACAGTCTTTGCGGAGTTTTTGCAGAGGAGGTAGTTGAAGCAAGGGAACTAAAAAGCCTGGATACCTTAGAAAATTTGAAGAAATCTATATTTTTTGATTTGACCTTACTGTTGTCTCATTTTGAGGATTTTATGGGGGAGTGTAGACTTTTTTTACAAGCTAAAATGGGTTTCAAGGAGCTAGGAAATTTTGGAGAAGGTTTGGCAGGGGCTCGTTATGATGAGGGTGCTTATTTTTATGTTGATCCAAAGGGCGATACTATTATCGAGGGACCTTTTGATGTGGTTGCTAAGTTTGAAAATGGAAAAGCCAAAGTATGCTTTAAGGGTGATTGCTGGTTTATAGATAAAACTGGTAAGAGAGTTGGTAATATTTTTAAAAGATATAGCCGATAAAAAAAATGTTTGGAAGATGTGAATCTATAAAAAAACAATTATTGGAAGTAGGTAGCCTTTATTCTATGCTTGTAGAATCATTGGATGATTTGGATATGGAATACATAGAAGGAATACATGCCCTGAAAGGGTCATTGGCTGAAAGTATAAAAGGCCTAGAAGCTTCAATAGATGAATTAAATGATGACCTTGTCACACTTTACCTAAAAGAATTACGTTTATTAGAGATTGGACGTTTTAGAGAAGGCCTAGCAGCCGTTAAGGATCATAAGGGTTGGTATTTTATTGATGTGCGGGGTAAAGCTATTACCAAGGAAAGATTCCATAATGTTCTAAATTTTGAAGACGGCAAAGCCAGGGTGAGTAAAGGAGATGAAGGATGGTACATAGATAGGACAGGTAGAAGAACGGATTTTATTTAGATTGTTCAAAAATCAAAGAAGACAAATAATGACTGATAAATGTAAATTTGCATTAAGGCAATTAGGGGAAACAAAAGATAATTTTCACTTTTTTTCTGATGAGCTGCTCAATGCAAAAGAATTGGAGAATTTTAGTATTGCCAGAACCTTAGAAGAGGTTGTATCTGGAAATTTAGAGACATTACAGATTTTAACTGATCGTCTTTTTCAAGAGGCTAGACTTCGCTTGAAGGCAGAATTAAAACTGAGGCAACTTAGACCCTTTAGAGAAGGGCGAGCTGCAGCTCAAATGAAAACTTCTTCTAGCGAATGCTGGCTTTTTATTGATATGCAAGGCAATATTATAACAAATACAATGTTTACTAATGTCAAAGATTTTAAAGACGGGAAAGCAGAGGTAGATAGAGCGGGAGTAAAATGGTATATAGATAGAGATGGTAAAAAAATGGGAACATTTTTTTAAAAATAAATCAGTTAGCAAATAACTGGTTTTTTTGATATAATATTATTGTAAAAAATAAAATAAAATTATGGCAAGAAAAAAAATAAGAGTAGCTATCAATGGTTTTGGGCGTATTGGTCGAGCTGCTTTCAAAATAATGCTCACAAGCAATAGATATGAAGTGGTAGCTATCAATGATTTGGCGCCAGTAGAAAATCTGGCCTATCTTTTGAAATATGACACAGTCTATGGTATTTATCCCAAAAAAGTTTCTCACTCAGGAAACAATATTGTAGTCAACGGAAAAAAATATAATATTACTGCAGTTCCAGATCCAAAAAAATTACCTTGGAAAAAACTCAAAGTAGATGTAGTACTTGAGTGTACGGGGCGTTTTGTAAAAGACGGTGCAGCTGGCGCCCACATTACTGCTGGAGCAAAGAGGGTGATTATCTCTGCTCCCGCCAAAGGAGGGGGTAATGTGGATACATTTTTGTTGGGAGTCAACGAAGATAATTATAAAAATCAAAAAGTTGTTTCCAATGCTTCTTGTACCACCAATTGCGTTGCACCGGTAGCTCAAGTTTTGGTTTCAAAATTTGGTGTATCCAAGGCAATGCTGACTACTATCCATTCGTATACAGGAGGACAGGGCCTAGTGGATTCACCAAACAAGAGTGATATGCGCAGGGGACGAGCAGCAGCCGAAAATATTATCCCAACAAGTACGGGAGCAGCTATTGCTACTACCCAAGTGATTCCAGAACTAGAGGGATTATTTGATGGCCTAGCAATCAGGGTACCAACTCCAGTTGTTTCGCTTTCTGATTTTACTTTTTTACTCAAAAAAGATGTAACAGTCAAACAGGTAAATAATGCCTTGATTACAGCTAGTAAGACAAAGAGATATGCTGGTATTTTGGGTGTGACTGATGAGCCGGTTGTTTCTTCTGATTTTATTGGTGATCCTAGATCATCTATCGTAGACTTGCCTTTGACCAAAGTAGTAGGAGGCAATCTAGTCAAAATTATTGCTTGGTATGACAATGAATGGGGGTATTCTGTCCGTTTGGTAGAAATGATAGACCAAATATTTTAATATTTATATATAAGATAATTAACAAGGAGGAAAAGATATGAGAAAAAAATTTATTTTTAAGTCTTTATTTATAATTCTAGGACTTGCCTTAATGCTGCCTAGTGCTGGAGTTGCTTTAGCTGAAGACATCGCACCCATAAATGATATTGGCGTAGAAGTGACTGCAGAGGATGTTGGTCTTAGTGAAAGTGAGATCAATAATGCAGATAAAGAGGATACTGTGGTTGAAGAAGAGACAGGAGTGTTGATTGAAATTGGGAATACTACAGCTGAAAATACTACTATCATTATACGTCCAAATGGGGCTACTGATGATAGTCAGGATCAAACAGTGGAGATTGACAATGGTACTTCAGTTTTGACCGATACCTCAGGGACAGCTGATCTCAGTGATTGGATTGCTGGTGATCAGGTCACTTATACAGTTGACCACTATACAAATAGTGGAGCTAAAGTAGCTCAAAAATTAAGAAATCGCTCTTTCAAATGGAACCACCGAGGAAAGAATGGCTGGATAGAAGCTATCCGCCCAGAATCAAATGAAATGGATGTCATTTGGAACAGTAAGGTTTTTACTTTGGACACCAGTGAAGCTAGGATGGTAGCCGGTGAGTATAATCCAGCTACTTTGGACAATTTTGAGATTGGAGATCGTATTCGTGCCAGAGTATTGGATGATGGAGATGGTAATTCTAGTACTTGGGACGCCAAGATTATAGTAGTTTTGAGAAGAGGTGAACAATTATTTATGAGAGTCACTCGTTGGGTGGTAGATGCTACAGTTGTGATGATTCCAGAAGATATCACTTTGCCTGCTACTATTGAAGTAGAAATCAATCCTTCTAAATTTTTTGAAGAAGGAGATGTAAACAATTTGATGGGTGCTCCAGGTGAGAAATTGATGGTTGATATCTACGAGGATACCAATTTGAGAAGGAGATATATGGGTAAGGCATTTTTGAAAGAATTTTCAGAAGGTGATCATATTAGAATTATTGGTAGAAGAGCAGAAGACACAGGACACTTGGTCGCCAAGTTTATAAAGAACAATTCTATCCAAGCTTTGGGAGTAGCCCAACACCTGGGTAAGGTGACAGGAGTGGACTCTAGTGATCAATCCATAGATGTACGATTGGTTCGGACCAATATAGCTCACAAAGAATGGACAGTAGAAACAGATAGTAATACCAAATTTACCAAAAATAATCAACAAATAGAATTTGGTGATATAAAAGTAGATGATATTATCCGGGTAAGAGGAGTTTCCAATAGGCAAACCAAGACAGTCAAAGCAAGTATAGTGCATATTTTGACCTTGGGTAATTCTGCTGAATAGAAAATATATTAAAAAATCTCCACATTAATTGTGGGGATTTTTTTAATACATAGACAAAATTGGGTTTTGTGTTAAAATTATAAATACTATGGAAATAAAAGTTTACAATAGTTTGACTAGGCAAAAAGAGCTTTTTGAGCCTATTCAAAAGAATAAGATAGGCCTTTATACTTGTGGGCCAACTGTTTATGATTATCCACATATTGGAAATTTACTAGCTTATACGATTTGGGATGTTATGAAGCGTTTTTTATTGTCCCAAGGATACAAGGTGACTCACGTTATGAATGTTACAGACGTGGGTCATTTGACTTCGGATGCTGACGATGGTGAGGACAAGCTCGAAAAAGCTGGCAGAAGCTCAGGGAAGTCTGCCTGGGAGATTGCAGAATACTTTAGTAGGGTATTTATGAACAATATGCACAATCTCAATATATTGCCGCCAACAAAGATGATCCGAGCAACTGATAGCATCAAAGATCAGATAGAATTTGTCAAAATTTTGGAAGAAAAGGGATATTTGTACAAAACCAGTGACGGAATGTATTTTGATACTTCCAAGATTGAGGACTATGGCAAGCTGGCCAATCTAGCAAATGTAGATCAACAAGAAGGTGCTCGTGTAGAAAAAAATCTAGAAAAGAAAAATCCAACTGATTTTGCAGTTTGGAAATTTTCACCAGAAGATAGAGCACGCGACATGGAGTGGGAATCTCCCTGGGGGATAGGGTTTCCTGGTTGGCATCTTGAGTGTAGTGTGATGAGTCGTAATGAGCTGGGAGATACTTTTGATATACACACAGGTGGTATAGATCACCTGACCGTCCACCATCCAAATGAAATGGCTCAATCAGAAGCTGTTACAGGCAAACAACAAGCAAATTATTGGATGCACAATGAGCATGTCAAATTTGAAGGTGGTAAGATGTCAAAATCAGCTGGCACTTTTGTCCGTTTGGAAGATCTCAAAGAAAAGGGTTACTCACCGATGTCGTTTCGTTATTTAGTTTTACAAAATCATTATCGTAAGTCTTTGAATTTTTCTTGGGAGTCACTTGATGCCGCTCAAAGTAGGCTGACAAATATTATCAAAGAGATTGCCTGGTATGACAAACCAAAAGGAAAGTGCAAAGATTTGTGTGAAGAATTTAATCAAGCCATGGCTGATGATATAAATACAGCCAAAGCACTAGCTGTGTTACAAAAAGTAATAGAATCAGACAACCCAAGTTCTGCCAAAATGCGCTGTATTTTGAAGATGGACGAAGTGCTGGGCTTGGATTTGGAAAATTTAAAAAATAAAGCTCTCGAGCTTTCTGGTGAGATAGATATTATTTTGAAAAAAAGAAAAGAAGTCAGAGAAAAAAAAGATTGGTCCGAGTCAGATAGATTGAGGGACAAGTTGGTAGCCCTGGGAGTGGATGTCCAGGATACACCAAAAGGCCAAAGAGCTATCCAAGTAAAATTTTAATCCCGTTTTAAGACGGGATTTTTTCTAACGGTTTTAAAAACTCTTTTTAAGAAGGGGTTATATATAATAATATGTTTAAAGATTATCCTCATAAAAATAAAATATTAAAAAATCAACCAAATACTATAATAAAATCTTTGGCTGATAAGTCAGTTTTGGAAAAAGAGTTTTATATTTTAAAATTTTTAGAAAATCTTTCATTTGTACCTCGAGTTAGCAATTTTGATGGAAAAGTTTTTTTGGAGGAAAAATTGTCAGGTAGAGAAATGATTAAGGATGATTTGAGTGAGGATAGTATAAAAGAGTTAGCTTTGATTTTGAGAAAAATTCATCTTTTGGATATATTGCCTAGCATCAAAAAATATATTTATAATGATTTTTTGATTGACGGTAAGTATCAGCCAGTTTCTATTATGCGAGCAATATTAAAAGAGGTACCACCTCAAATCATTGATAAACATGAAGATGTGTTATGTGAAATTGCTAGAAATATTGAGTCAAAATTAAAAAATAAAAATTACCAAGTTTCTTTGATTCACGGAGATTTGAGTTTACACAATATATTTTTTCAAAAAGATGATATATTTTTAATTGATTGGACTGATTGTAGATTGGATATATCTAGTTGTGATGTTTCGCAATTATTTTATTTATTAGATTTGAGCCACGTTCAGCAAAAAATATTTTTGAAGCATTATGATATGGATTATATCGATGATGAAATATTGATTTTTCACAGACTATTACTACTATTGCACGACTTGGCTCATTCAGCTATAAAAGGAGAGATGTTAGATGAAGATTACATAACAAAATTATCTTTAGAATGTAAAATTTTTTATGAACGATAAAAATATTTTTTTACAATTTTTGTATCTATTATCAAGTAAGGATATCAGTAAGTATTTATATTTGGAAGGTGGAGCTGCTTTGTCTTTTATTTATAACTTGGATCGTGTATTTTCAAATGACTTGGATTTTACTATAGAGGACTATCAGCTCAGATCAGAGTTGTTTGATGTGGTGGAGGAAATAGCGGTTAAGCTGAATAAAAAATATGTTTGTGATGCTGATCCAAATAAAATAATAATCAAAGACGATAAAGAGGTAATTTTGGAAATAGATTTTTATCCCTTATCAGCGAAGTTGTTTAGCTGGGAGGATAAAGGCTTGGAATATAACAAAAAAGGTTTTTCTGTAAAGACACATTCTTTGGAGGATATTTTTGCCGAAAAAATTAGCAATATCTTTCAAGAAAATAGATCTGAATTTAAGGACGTTTTTGATATAAATAAGATATATGACATATTGATCGATGATCTGGATAAAGAAAAATTCAAAATTTATTTACATGAAAAGTTGCTTGGCAAAAAAATTTACAAAAAAATAAAAAATGACCCAATATCTTTACTTAATGATAGAAAAGTTAGTTTTAGAGAGTCGTATGCTAGTTATGCTATAAAGGATAGTTTAAATTTTGAGGTACAATTTTCAGAGATTTGTAAAATTATAAAAATTTTTTTGTAAACCAAGCATAGAATTTAGGAAATTCATTATTATAATCTTTGTATAGATAGCTGTGTCCTCCCTTGTTTCTTATAATTTTAGATATACCCAAAGAGTCGTCTATTAGGAGGGTTTTTTTAATTTCGATTTTCATTTGTTTTAATATGACATCTACAAATCTACCATTTTTTTCCTCTTTTAACATTTTATAATCCCAAGATGATATTATATTATCAAAGGTATCGTTAAGTTTAAGATTGGGGACTACCATTTTTTTAAATGGATCCATGTTATCAGTAAATATTACAACTTTTATACCTCGTTTTTTCATATTTTTTGCAAAATAAATTAAGTCTTTATTCAAAGACATTCTTTTGACGCTTTTTTCTAAGTGGTAATCAAGTATCGCTGGTTTACATTTTATTTCTTTTGCTACAATTCTATTAAATTCTTTATAAGTATATTTTCCTTTCATCCATTTTTCTAGGATGGGAATTTTATTTTTATTATTGAATATATTTTTTGATAATTTGTAGGATATTTCGGGGTACTCTTTTTCTAGGCCAGTATAAAATAAAGAATTAGATAATGTATTATGAAAATCAAATAATATTAAGTCTAATTTTTTTATTTTTCTAGCATTAATTTTTTGCATAATTTGTCTAAAATTAGCTATTTACTATTTTCCTTAGATTATGTACTATAATTATAGTAATATTTTATAAAAAGAGCAATTAAGTTATATTGTATGGCAATAAATAATATTTTATGTTTTGCACCACACCCAGATGATGAAGTATTGGGCTGTGGAGGTAGTATAGCCAAGGCTCTGGGTAATGGTCATAATGTGTATTTATGCTATTTATCTTTTGGAGAGAATGCTAGTCCAAAAATTAATTCTAAAAAATTAGGAGAGGTTAGGAAAAAAGAGGCCTTGGCTGTGGCTAAATTTTTAGGCATTCCAAAAGATAATATGTATTTTTTAGCTATTCCAGACAATCAAATAAATCATCTTGATTTGGAAAATGTAAAAAAGATAATAAAATTAGTCAGAATGCTAAAACCAGATTTAGTTTATTTACCTCATGAAAGAGAGCAATCATCCGATCACGCAGAGACAAATAGGTTGGTTATGAGGGCCTTGGATATGGCTGGCAGTAACAATTTTTTTGAGTATGGTAAATGTACTTGGTGGGTAAAAAATGTTTTGGCTTATGAAGTGTGGACACCGTTGGGGCGGTATCAATACACAGAGGATATTTCAAGTTTTATAGATAAAAAGATAAGCGCTCTCAAGATATACAAATCTCAAAGCTTGCAGGCAGGAAATATTTCGGATTTTGTAGGAGACAAGGCCAAATATTTGTCAGCCTATAGAGCGGCAATGACTTTAGGTGATTATAGAGAAGCATTTCAGGTATTGAGAGTTGCTAGTGTTTTTGATAGGTAATAAATATTGATGTATATTAAAAAAAAACAATTAAATAAATTTTTGAACAATAGATCTTTTTTGAAATTATATAAAGATAGCAAGCAATTGCCAGCTGCTAGTTGGCTTTTTGTTACCCGCAACAGATGTCCCTTTTTTGATCCACAAAAAAATCCCCTAACCTGGTCTTTTCAAACTTTGCTAAACAATCACTTGTATCAAGTGGAAGATTTTGTTGTGGTAGACGATTGTTCAGATGATTATACAAAAGCGACTATTGATTGGCTGTGTCATCGTTATGGTATAAAAATAAAATATATAAAGAGCAATAAACGCCTAGGCTGTTCTGGTAGTAGAAAGATTGGCTTGGGCTATACCAAAAATAATTTGGTTTTTATGGGAGATGATGATTGTTTGTATAGTAAATATTTTTTGCTGGGTTCGATATTAACTTATCAAATGCTCAAAGAACAAAAACCAGGTAAAAAAATTGCTGTAATAAATTTTCCCGTTTATGAAAAAAGTATTTACCCAAAATTCACAGTCAAACGTAAAGATATCGGTAAAGTTATGCTTGATAAAACATTTTTTTATCACGAGTTTGATAAGTTGCCCTTAGAGTATATAAAATCCCCTCGTTATCTGGATAAAAGTAAGGTGATTTTGCAACCTATTAGAGTAGATACATTTAAAGGTGTTAATTTGTCAGATAAGAGCTTAATTTTAAAAGCGGGTAATTATGTAAATTTAGATATGTGGCCATCTAGCTATTCCGAACACATTGAGCTTTCTTATAAAATGCAAAAAAAGGGTTTTGGTATGTATCATCAGCCTGATCCAAAAATATCGTGTCTACACTTAAAATATGGTAACAAAACAAGAGATAAATTTGACAGAAGATATTATCATAAAAAAATAAAAGGTTTGAAATACACCATTGGTCAAATGGTGGATTTTGCTCAAAAGAAAAGAAATAATACCGGTGGTCGTATGTCAGATGATGAGTTTCATACGATAGAAGTGGGTAGTTTTTTTTCTTTTTATCTAAAAATATCTATAAAATTGGGATTGGAATTTGCAAGAAATCAGTACAAAATATTTGTTGAAGAGGCGAAGGTTTTTTCTACTACTCCACTTAAGATAATTAAAGACAAACAAAAGAGAAGGTCTATTTTTTTTGTGGGTATAAAAAAAGGGATCAAGGCCACTGAAATTCAGACTGGTAAAAATTATCAGAAAGTTTGGGAGACGATAACAAAAGAATTAGCAAATAAATAAACATATGGAAATTATATTTTTATTAGTCATTAGTATAATTTTATTACGTACAATATATTCAAATATTATGTTGGCGATTACTTTGGCATGGCTTACGTTTAGTCGTCAAAAAATACATAGTAAACAAAAAGTAAAAAATAAAAATTTTATAGTTATTATTCCCGTACTTAGAGAACAGAAAATATTAAAAAAGACTTTGACTTATTTTTTGTCGATGAATTATGATCTCGCCAAACTTGATATAATATTGGTATCAACAGAAAAAGAAATTAAAGATGTGGGTGTCAAAAGTTTAAATAAAAAAACAACTATTGACCTTATAGATAAATTAAAAAAAGAGATCAACAAAAAATACAACAGACAGATTATTACGCACTTGCATTATCCTCTGGTTGATGGCAAAATGGTACATCAGGTAAATTATTCTTTTGATTATATTTTAAAAAAGTACAAGAAAGATTTTGGAGATATATTTGTAGCCCTGTACAATGCTGACTCACGACCAGATTTAAATACTTTTTCTACTATTTCCTTTTTGGCTAAGGACAGGAGTCGAAGGGTGTTTCAGCAATCAGCTTTGTTTTTTGACAATTTTTTTGACTTTAAATCAAAAAATAACTTTTTTACCAAAAAATATTTGATGGCTAATGCGGTTTTACATAGTCGCTGGACATTGGCTCATGAAATACCTAGATTGTTGAGGCAGTCGTTTTTTATAAATCATTTTAAAAAAAGGTTTTTTTTGTCTCATTGTGTTGGGCATGGCTTGTTTTTACGTTTAGATTTTTTGAAAAAAATAAAAGCTATGCCAACCATTACCATGACTGAAGATTTATTTTTTGGCTATATATTATCATCATTGGGTGAAGCGATAAATCCAGTGCCTGTTTTGGAAAAAGCAGAAGCCCCAGCAACTTTTATGTCAGCTTTAAAACAAAAATATGTTTGGTTTTTTGGTCCAATGGATCATCTTAGTTATGAAAATTTTTTTAAAGATAAATTTCCAAATTATTCAAGTTTATTAATTTTGAAATGGTTTAGCTTTCAGGGTATTCTCCCTGCTCTTGCTTGGTTGTTTATGGCCTGGTTATTTTTGTTCAGCTTTTTATATCCTCTGATGATATATGATTATGAATTATTTTTAGGAGTGCTTATATTATTCTTCTTTTATGGTCCACTTAGCTATGTTTTGGTTTTGTTTACTAATAAAAAAATAGACAAGTCATTTCGTATTAAACATCGAGATTATTTTTGGTTAATTTTGTTTAGTTTTCCGGCAATCTTTTTGCATAGTATGCCACCAATTGTCAGTCTAGTGGCAAAGATAAATTATTTATTTACTAAAAAAGAGCCAAATAAGCCAAAAACGGAAAGGTAATCTTTCGTTTGCAAGATAGTTTTTATGTTGTAATGTTATATTATTATTATTTAATGAATCATATGATAGAAAAAAATGTCATAGGAAATGCCATTGAGGGCGAATCTTATGTAGGGAAAACAAGTACCATAGAAGCTATGAAAAGTGTAGAATCTATTAGAGAAAAGGGCATTATAGTTGTTCCAGAATATACAGTCATGGGCTCTTTACCTGCATTTCCTAGAGAGGATATATCTGATATAAAAAAATCCATACAGCGTATAATTGATCTTGAAAAAAGAAGGACAGATAATCTTGTTGGTAATTTAGCTAAGAATCCGGGTGATTTAGTGGTTTTTGATAGAGGTCCAATAAGTTGCATAGCCTTTGAATATGCAGCTCAAAAAACTGGCTATAAAGGAGCTGCTTTGTGGTTGGCAGAAGCTTTTCAAAGAGAGGTGGAGGATAAAAATATTATTGTTCCTAACGGTTTTATTCATTTTACCGCTGATAAGAAAATAATAAGAGAACGTGAGGAAATTGACTTAGCCTCTGGACAAGGGAAGGTTATGGATTTTTTGCAGGACGAAGATGTTATCAAGGCTTTAAATGAGGCCTTCGTTACGTTTGGTGATTTTTTACCAGAACAGTTATTTTTAACTTTAGATACTGGCAATAAAGATCCAAATCAGGTGGGAGCGGAAGTGTTTCAATTTATCAAAGGCCAGGCAGAGGGTGTTTCTAATAGTATGCCTGATTTTATCGAATATGCTCGTTCTTTGGTTGCTCATAAATAATTTATGATTATTATTAAAAAAAGGCCCCCGCTAGTAAACTAACGGGGGCGATATGATCGGGCATTGTGACACCATCCTTGTTGAGCAGTCTAGACTGCTGGCGGTTTCAAAATGCACACAAGTACTGAAACCTTTCAAACAACCCTTAAGAAGGGCACAGTGATTGCATACTAACATATATGTGTATTTTTGTCAAGGGGTAAAAGCCTCTTATTTTAGCTATATTTTAGACAAATCCTTTGTTTATAGGGGTTTTATGGCTATTGACAAAAGATTAGCCTGTGGTATTATAGACTATGCTTTAATAGTTCGTTTTCATGTGAATAGGCGCCCCCATAGCTCAGTCCGGTTAGAGCGCTGGTCTCCAAAACCAGGCGTCGCGGGTTCGAATCCTGCTGGGGGTGCCAATTTTATAGAATCGAGGTGCTGTAAAGATCCTTCTAACTATTTTTGTCCAGATAAATAGGCTTTTCTCAAAAGTAGTCCTGAAGTTTCCGGGGATTGATCAAATTTGATTCCCCAGCACCTCTTCGTTTTGCACCGAAATCGTACAGCTGGGTGTTGTAAAAATGTTCACTTACTGCCAAAGGCGAGGGCGGTAAACAATGAACATTGAGACAATATGTCTCCGACACCCAGCCCTATCATCGCCGGATGAACCTTATCCCGTCTAGGGGTGTTCTGGTGCTTAGGTGGCTGCACAACAATGAACATCGAGGATTATATATCCTTTTCATCCGGCCTCTTTTTATAGACGAGAAAGATTCTATAGCCCACTTAGCTCAGTTGGTAGAGCACTTGAGGTCTGGTCAGGTACAAACCTAAAGACTAATCAAGCGGTCGGCGGTTCGAATCCGTCAGTGGGCTCCACAAAACGGTGGGCTTGACTTGTAGGTCGGTCTTGGGAGGCGCTCCCAAAACTTGATTTGCAGGGGCAACAAAAAAAGCCAAGAAGTTCTGGTTCCGCTTCTTTTCAAGCTCACTACATCAAATTCCCGGATTAGCTCAGCAGGATAGAGCGCTTCCCCTAAAAACGGAAGAGGTCATTGGTTCGAATCCAGTATCCGGGCCCAAAACAGCCCGTCTTCAAAAAAAGACGGGCTTTTATTTTTTAAAAATGCTATAATATTAATTGATAAAATAAGCATATGAGTAAAACCCAAGTAGATTTTTTGGTAAAACTTAAAAAGAAAAAACATCGTGATTTGCACAAAAAGTTTTTGATAGAAAATCCAAAAGTTATTTTTGAAGAATATCGAAACCCACTATTGGATTCTATCTATGTGACTGATAATTTTTTTGATCAAAACGAAGATGTTTCGGTTTTTAAAAATGTTATCAGGCTTTCAGAAAAAGATTTTGCAAAAGTTTCTAATCAAGTAAGTCCTCAGGGCCTGGCGGCTTTGTTTGCTATACCTGAAGAAAAAGATTTTACCTACAACCCCAAAGACGTATTACTGCTCTATGGTATACAGGATCCAGGCAATTTGGGTACCATCATCAGGACGGCTGATTGGTTTGGCTTTCGTAATATATTTTTGAGTACCAACTGTGTTGAGGCTTACAACCCAAAAGTAATCTCTGCTACTATGGGATCAATATTTAATGTAAATATTTTTTCGGATGTAGATTTGCCTTGGTTGATATCAGAGCTCAAAAAAGCTAGATACAAAATCGTTGTGACAGATCTAGCAGGAGAAGAGTCTACTTTCAACAAGAAAGATAAAATCGCACTAGTAATAGGCAACGAGGCCAAAGGAGTATCAACGACCATAAAAGAAATGGCTGATAAACGATTTAAAATTATCAAACATGGTCAGGCAGAGTCATTAAATGCTTCGGTAGCAGCAGGTATTGTCATGAATCAAGTAAAATCTTAACTATTTTTCTTGCTAAAAACATCTATTTTTACTATATTTAATACAGACGGCTTTTAAAAACAGGCGCCTAAATTTTGCATATGGCATTATCAACCTTAGTTTTAGCAGTAGTTTTTTTTATCAACATCATATTGTTGATTTATATTGCTTTTAATAAAAAGAAAAGATGTTGTCCAGCATTATTTTTGATGATTTCTTTGCTTGCTATTTGGCAGGCCAGCGAACTACTCGATGTGATCTTTTTTATGGGCAATCCGGAAGCATTACTTTATATGGTACGAGGAGGATTGTTACCAACATTGTATTTGGCACCAGCATTTGTTTTGTTGGTGTTTTCTATTTTTGGTAAATGGTCAGAAGTCGAGTACTGGAAAAAAGCATCGCTTTGGGCACCGGCTATCATAATGTCTGGATTTGTATTTTCTGATTACAACCTCAGTCAGATTGTATTGGAAAATCAAGTCATCTCTTATACCTCAGGAATACTTTATTATTTTTTTGGAGTTTATTTTGCTATATTGATGACTTATGGACTTTACTTTTTGATCAAAAACAGAGCCAATGCTGGACTAGTTGTCAAAAAACAAATTGATCATATTTTTGTAGGTACCGGACTGGCAGCGATCTTTAGCTTGCTGTTTAGTATAATCATGCCTTTGCTAGGAACTCATCAATTTTATTATATTGGAGTCAATAGTTCTGCTTTGTTTGCAGTACTTACTACCTATGCTGTTTTTAGGCATCGTTTTTATGATATAAAAATATCTTTTTATCAAGCGTTGATCGATTTGGTGAGACTCTTGATTACGGGTGGCATATTTAGCTTTTTATATTTTGCTTTGGCAAATTCGGTAAAGATAGATTTTTCTCAAGGGATGAATATTTTTTATTTTTTGGTTTTTATCGGTCTGGCAGCTCCGCTAATATTTCGCTTGGTCAACAAAGTGGTATCTAGTTTATTGATTGATCCTGATGGTGATATAAAAAAGACAGAGGACAAGGTGGCTGATGTACTGAGGTCTAGCCGTGATTTGGATGTTTTGTTGACTCGCTTTAGTCGGGAGATTAGTAAAGTGGTTGATTTTAAGGAGATGTTTGTTTATCTTTCCAAAAAAGGTAATACCGAAACTTTTTATCAAATATTCCCAGCAGGCGAGAGACTAGTGACTGGTCATGACAGTCAATTGGTAGGTTTTTTCAAAAAAAAGCGCCAAATGGCTATTTCAGCTGAGATTGATTACCTTCAAAAAGATGATGTTTTTTTGAAGGAGCTAAAAAATAGACAGATTGACATTTCTTTGCCAATTTTCTATAATCAGCAGTTATTGGGTTTTGTAGTGATTGATAACGATAATAAGCTTTTTTCAATCCAACAACTCAATTTTTTGCAACAAATCAATAAATACCTAGATATAGCGGTAGGAAGCTTATTGTTGCATCAGCAAGATTTGGTGAAGGAATAATATAAAATATAAGTGTCTTGTTAGAAATTTGGGGTTTTTAACAGGGAAAAATAATAATTAACTTCTAATGGGATGACTATTTCTATTTTACAATTTCAAAATTTTTCTTTAGTAATTGCCGCTCTAGTTAATTTGATAATGGCTGTATTGATTATTTTTCAAGGATGGCGCAATAAGGTTAATTTATACTTTAGTTTATTAACATTTTTTAATTTTTTATGGGCCATGGGATTATTTTTTGGTATGACAATGGATGGCTATTTTGGAGAGTGGTCCGCTAAAATAATATATATTTTTGCCATCGGTATAGCCATTTCTTTATTATTTTTTTCAGTGTATTTTCCTTATAAAATTAAAAAAATTAACCCAATATTTTATTATATAATTTTAATGTTGACCTTATTTTTTATTTTTTCAACTTTAAATAATACCTTAGTCATTGAATATTACAGGGACCAGGTTAACAATATATTCTATTTAAAGCATAATAGATTTTTATACATTTTGTATTCTTTGTATTTTATTTCTCTAATGATTTTTTCCATATTTAATTTAATTTACAAATATAAGAATATAGAAGGAATTTTTAAGCAACAAATTTTGATCCTTTTAATGGTTATAGTTTTGGGGTTGATATTTGGTTCATATTTTGATTTATTTTTATGTCATTTTGGAATTTATAAATATGAATGGCTAGGACCATTATTTACCTTACCAATGAATTTTGTGGCTTTTTATTTAATTTTTTCCAATAAAGACAAATTGAAGAATGGCTAGAAAAAAGAAAAAAATAATATTATTGTTGGCAGGTGGAACTTTATTATTGGATAAAGAGGCTAAGTTTTTAGCCGTGCAAGACAGCTTAGATGTTGATCATTGGCTAAGGCAGATGCCAGAATTGAGCATCTTAGCAGATATTGAGCCAATATTTATCAGTGGTGAAGATCAAGAAATTACTCCTCAAATTTGGGAAAAAATAGCCAATAAGATAAGTAATAATCTGGGTAATGCGGATGGATTTATAGTGGTTTCCAAGACTGGTCAACTTATCAATACAGCTTTGGTCCTGGGGTTTATATTTCAAAATATAAAAAAGAGTATTATCTTGACCTGTTCTCAAATAAGTGGAACAGACTTTTTGAACAAAAAGGAAAAAATAAATAAATTAAAAGATAAGCATGGTGGCCTGGGGCTTCGTTCAAACTTGATAAATGCCTTGCAGATTACGGACAGTAAATTACCCGGACCAGCTATAATGTCTGGTACTAGGTTGATCTCAGCTGTACAGGCAGTAAAAAATTATCATGATGATACCAATATTTTTGCTAGTTTCAATGATGCTTATTGGGGTAAGGTTGGATTTGGTATAAATATAAAAAAAGATTTGAAACATTCGACAAAACAATTTGAAATTTTTAAAAAGATAAATAGTAAAATTTTGATATTGGAAGATTTTCCAGGAGTTGAATGGAGTGTAGATAGAGAAATTTTTAAAAAATACCAAGGTGTCATCATCAAGACTTCTGCCCAGTCAATTGACCAAAATAAGCAAAAGCAAATTGCCAGTTGGAAATTGCCAGTTGTTTTGTATAATTATCAGGGGATATTGTCTATTGAGGGGGCTGTAGTTATATCTGGGTGTACGTGGAGTGCTGCGGTTGTAAAAACTATGTGGGCATTGGCCAATTTTAAAGAATTGGCGGATTTCAATAAGGTAATGAAGCAAAATTTAATTGGAGAGTTTACTGTATAATTATGAAAATTTATTTTTACAGTTCAGATAAAACAATAGATAGCAAACATGTTGAGCGCTACCTCAAGCAGGTTGGTATTGAAATTGTCGATGATTCAAAAGGTGGTATAAATCAAGATGCATCTGTAAAACCGTTTGGCAAAATGGAGGCTTTGATATTTCAGGGAAAAAATCTGGATGCTCGAGCTGGTTATTTGATAGCCCTGGCTTTGTCGCAAAATAAAGAGGTTTTTTGTTTATTACCAAATGGTAATAAAATTGATGGTACTTTACAAAGCTTAAAAGATGATAAAAATTTTAATAAAAGATTAAAAATTGAATTTTATCAAAATACAGATTTAAAACAGAAGATTTTTGATTTTTTAAAAACTTTAGATAAAGGTGATATCCGTGATTTGTTTAATATAAAATATACCTTGCGTATTTCTCGTAGAATATCTGATTATTTGAATTGGAAATCCAAAAAAGTAGACATGCCCAAAGCTGATTGGTTGAGAAATAAAATAAAAGATGTTATTGAGCGGGATGATGATTATCAGCAATATTTACAAGATAGGTATAAAACAAGGGAATAATATGGTAAGACTAGAAACCAGGAAAGAATATGTTGATTTACCAGGCGTGCCTCAATTGGCACGTCCTTTCAAGATAAAAGCCAAGCCTAGAAACAATAAGGTAGCTATTTTGGTACACGGTTTTACTAGCACGCCAATTGTGATGAGACATTTGGCAGACTATCTAGCCGAACAAGGCATAGATGTGGTGACTGTATTGTTGGCGGGGCATGGTCGGAATTTGGAAACTTTCAAAAGGACCAAATGGCAAAATTGGTTTGATTCTGTAGAGGACGCAGTGACAGAAAATCTTCGTAGATACAAACATGTCTATTTGGTGGGGCACTCTATGGGAGCCAACATGTGTATCCATGCGGCCATCAAGTATCCAGATGTTAAAGCTGTGGTTTCTCTAGGAGCTTCTGTATATCTACGTCGAGATAGATGGATCAGGATGCTTTTGCCTTTGGCAAAAATTTTTAATAAAAAATATCGAAAACGTTGGATAAAAAAAGAATACATGGACGAGCTCAACGCTCATGGTCGTTATACTCATATTCCAATACCATCTTTGGTCCAGCTTTATGATTTTATAGATTTTCATACCAAGCGAGAAATAAAATATTTGAAATGTCCAATTTTGGTGTTACATTCTCGCAAAGATGAAGTATCACATCCACGTAGTTCATACTTTATATTCAAAAGATTAAAAGTAAAAGAGAGGGAGCTTTTTATTCTAGATAAAAATAATCATGGATTACTTCACAAAACTAGAAGAGACTTTTTGTTTAAGAAAATTACGAATTTTATCAAAAAGCACAAATAATCGGCATCATCTTGACAAGGAGGGGTTAAAAATTGGGTAATTTGTTTGTAGCCCTGTTTTTTTTATGGTAAAATTGATCATAGCTATAATAAGCAAAATTTAATGACAATTGCAGAAAAATTTAAGCAAGTATTAGCAGAATATGGTTCTCATACAGCCGTAGCTTTTTTGGTCGACGATGAGTACAAAAAAGTCAGCTACAATCAGCTAAATAATTATCGTTTGCGCATAGCTCATACTTGGAAAAAATATGGTTGGAAAAAAGAAGAGAAGGTAGCGGTGATGTTGCCCAATTCTCTAGAGTGGATAATCAGTGATTTGGCAGCAGCTACCCTAGGATTAGTATTTGTACCTATTCATACTACTTTTAGTGAAGAGTACATCAAAAAGGTGATTCAACACTCAGGAGCAAAATATCTAGTGATTCATGTAGATTTTTTGGCCAAACATGAGCAAGCAATCAAGGCCTTGAATCTAGAAAAGATAGTAATGGTTGGTAAGTCATACAAAATACCTAACAAAGTAGAGCAGTGGCCATTTTTGGAAGAAGAAAAAGAAGTAGAAGATATAAAAGATCAAGTATCTGATGATAGTCTACATACCTTGATTTATACTTCGGGGACAACCGGAGATCCAAAGGGAGTAATGCTTTCTCATAGAAATCTGGTGATAAATGTAGATTCAGCCAAGCGAATAGTACCAATTGCTCATGATGATAGATTTTTTTCATTTTTACCCCTGTCTCATGCTTTTGAGAGGACAGCTGGCTACTATGCGGCTATTTTTAGTGGCGCTAGTATATATTTTGCCCGTAGTACTCAGACTATTATCGATGATATCAAAAAGGCCAAACCAACTATTATAAACAGCGTGCCGCGTATTTTTGAAAGAATTTATGGAAAAGTTTTTGATAAAATAGAAAATGGCAGTACTCTAAAGAAAAAAATGTTTTTCAAAGGCCTGAAGCTAGCAGTTTTGAAAAGAAAAAATCAGCTAAAATGGTGGGAGGCGATAAATTGGTTTTTGTTGGATGTCATTGTCTTAAACAAGATCAGGGCAATATTTGGAGGTCGTTTGCGCATGGCTATCTCTGGAGGAGCTTCACTAGACCTCAAGATAATCAGATTTTTTGATAACCTAGGCCTACAATTGATAGAGGGTTATGGCCTGACTGAGACTTCACCAATCATTGCCGTCAATAGTTTGGAAAATAGTCGTTTTGGTACCGTGGGACACGCTTTGGATTGTAATCAGATAAAAATATCAGATAAAAAAGAAATTTTGGTCAAAGGTGAAAATGTGATGCTTGGTTATTATCAAAACCAAGCCATGACTGATGAGATAATCCACGATGGCTGGATAAATACAGGGGATTTGGGATTTATAGATAAAGAGGGCTTTTTGACTATTGTTGGTCGGGCCAAAGATGTGATAGTACTTTCAACTGGTAAAAATATTTTCCCAGAAGGAATTGAAAATGTTTTGAACGAAAGTAGGTATATTTATCAAAGTATGATTTATGGTGATAATGATAAATATATTTCAGCTTTTATAGTACCAAACTTTGAACAGCTCAAAAAATGGTGCAAAAAGCATAAAATAAAATTTGATTTATCAGATGAGAAGATAAATAATTTTTATCAAGACAAGATAGAACACAGGTTGAGAAAATCTTCCAAGATAGAACAGATAGCTAGTTTCAAGTTGTTGAGTGAAGAGTTTGCTCAAGACAATGGATTGTTGACCCCAACCTTGAAACTAAAAAGATATAAAATTTTAAATAAGTATAAATAGTAAGCTGATGCTTTATAAAATAATAAAGATTTTTTTTGGACCTAGTGTAAAATTTTTGTGGCTTGGTAAAATTAAGGGTTTGGAGAATGTCCCTCAAAAAAAATCTTTTATAGTATGTTCTAACCATAGCAGTTATTTAGATTTTTTCTTACTATCAGCTGTTATCCCAAGGAAAGTATCTTTTTTAGCGGCGGAAGTATTTTTTAATAGTAAATTATGGTGGCCACTTGTCAAAAGCACGGGGCAGATAAAAGTAGACAGAAAGGTCAAAGATAAATCTCAGGTTTATAAGGAAGTAGATAATTTATTTGAAAAGGGGGGTGTTTTGGGTATTTTTCCAGAAGGTACAAGATCTAGGTCTGGTAAAATGGGTAAAGGGCACATAGGCGCAGTAAAGTTTGCTTATAAATATAAAGTGCCCATTGTGCCAATTGGTATTACGGGGGCTTACAATGCGTTACCACAACATAAAAAATTTCCAAAGTTTAAAAAGATAGATATGAATATAGATACTGAATTTTATGTAGATACTGATGACTATGAAAAAGAAACAGTTAAGTTAATGGGTATTATTTTTAAATTAATAGAGCACAAGCATGAATAGTGAATGTTTCGTAGTTTTTTTTGATGTCGACAATACTATACTTAATGGGTATAGTCAAAGGTATTTTATAAAGTACTTGTTTAAAAATAAAAAGATAAATATTTTTTATTTACTCACAGGTTATGTGTGGTTTTTGTTTTATAAATTGCAAATAATAAAAAGTCCCAAGAAAGCTATAGAATTTTTAGTAAATTTTTTTAAAGGGTGGAAAGAGAAGGACTTGGAAAGTTTAGTAGATTATTTTTTTGATGAATATATCGAGGGTAATTTATTTAATCAGGCCATAGATGAAGTGAAAGAACATATAAAAAATGGTCATAAAGTAGTTCTAATTTCAACGAGCCTTGAGCCTATAGTAAAAAAAATAGGTTTATTTATGGGCGTTAAGGAATACATATCCACTGACCTGGAAGTAATGGATGGGAAATATACAGGGAAAATAAGAGGTCGTGTTGTTGATGGACAAGAAAAGGTAAATAGGTTTAAAAAATACTTAGAGGGATATGGTGATAAATGTGATAATTTGTGTACTTTTTTTTATACAGATCATTATTCAGACAAAGAGTTATTGTTGTTAGTTGATCGTCCCTATGTAGTTAATCCGGATAATATATTGTATAAAGTAGCTAGAAATAATAATTGGCCAATAATAAATTATAAGTAATATGAATGGATTTGCTTTCTCTAGTTTATTGACAGCTATTCTAAGTTTTATCTTAGCAGCTTTTGTATATTTTAAAAATAAAAATTTTAGATTAAATAAGCTTTGGGCTATAACAAGTTTTTCGATTGCCCTGTGGAGCATTGGCTTATTTGGAGTTACTTTTTTTGATAGTTATAATTATGCATATTTATCTCAAGTTATTTTAGATATAGCAGGTATTTTTTTACCAATTTTATTCTTAGATTTCGTATTAACTTTAGTTGAGAAAAAGATTAAGTATAAAAAATTAGTTAATATTTGTTATGCTATATCTATAGTATTGTCTGCGTTAAGTTTAACGCCACTTTTTAAAAAAGGTTTAAAATCAGTATTTGAGTTTCAGTATTGGATAGATCCAGGTCCATTGTATATTCTTTTTCCTGTATATTTTTTATTTATAGCTATTTTTGCAGTTTTTATATTATTTAAAGCTAAAAAGAAATTCACAGGCGCCAAAGGTCAACAGATAAAGTATGTTTTATATTCAGCGTTTGTAGGATTTGGTGGTGGATTTTTTAATTTTTTACCTCAGTTTTCTCAAATATATCCAATTGGCAATTATTTAGTTGGTTTTTATGCTATTGCCATTACTTATGCTATTGTTAGATACCGTCTGATGAACATTCGGCTTATTCTTACCCGCTCTATTCTGTACGCTGTTTTAGTTGGTGCTGTTGCTAGTTTTTTTGCTTTGTCGGTTATTTTAGTTGGTAATACAATTGGTGGTAATAGTCAAAGTAGTAAAGTGATTACATATATAGTCAATTCAATCATTGTGGTGATTTTCCTAGATCCCGTCAAAAGAGTCTGGGCAAAGATTACTGACAAGATATTTTATAAAGATAAAGTTGACTATCAGGAAGTTCTCCAGGAAGTAGGTAATGTAATTGCTCGAGAAATTGATTTACAGAAGCTATTACAAAGAGCCACGGACCTATTGGTCAATAAACTAAAAATAAAAGAAATATCTGTTTTTGTACCGACCAAAGAAAATTTTGATTTAGCAGTTAGTTCAGGAAAAAATAAGGCAAGGTTTTCTTTAAGTAAAGGTTTTGTAAAATATCTTAAAAAATCAAAAGAATTTGTTATTACAGAGGAGCTTATTAGAGAGAGAGATAATCACGATACAAATTCAGAGCGTTATAAAGAGATGGGCAGTTTTGCTCAAGAGGCAGAATCTCTAAAAGCGGAGGTAGTCATCCCAGTGGTAGAACAAGATCGACTAAATGCAATTTTTTTGATCAGCGCCAAGCACTCTGGAGATTTGTATAATGATCAAGATGTTGATTTCTTTAAAGTGTTTATTCCTCAAGTAGCTATTGCAATTGAAAAATCAAAACTATACGAAGAGGTAGAACAGCTCAACAAAGAATTGCAACGTAAAGTAGACGAAAGGACAAAAAGCCTCAAGGTAGCCAATGTAGCCCTAGAAGAAAAAAATAAATCTTTGACAACTATCCAAGTTGTCACCAATATGATCAGTCGCACACTAGATTTAAACAAAGTCAATCAGATGATTGCCGATAGTATTGCTTCGGAGCTTGGCTATGTAGGTGGTATTTTGAGTTTTATAGACAAAGAAAAAAACGCTCTAAAAGTAGGAGCCATTACCAATAATAAAGCAACCAGAGAAGCCCTCGAGTTGGTCAAAAAAGATCCTCGCGATTTTCAAACAAGACTAGAGCAAGGCTACAATCTAGGGGCAGATAGTGCGCTATCTGGTAAGATAAATTTTTCTGACAAGATGTCTGACTTTTTGTCACCACCAGTTGCCAAAGAAATAATCGATCAAATCCAAGAAAAACTAAAGGTAAAAACCTCGGTTGCTGTACCGATATTTTCAGAGGCCAAGATTATTGGTGTTATTCATTTTCTGATGCCAATACCAAGAGCCAAGATATCGTCTTCTGATATAGAGATGATGGGAGCGCTTACCAATCAGGTAGGTATCGTATCTCGTAACCTCAAGCTCTACAATACAGTGCAAAAGGCAAACCTCGATCTCCAAGAAGCCAATATGCGTTTGCGTGAGCTAGACAAGGCCAAATCAGAGTTTTTGTCTATTGCTTCTCATCAGTTGCGTACTCCTATTTCTGCGTTGAAGGGCTACCTGTCTATGATGTTGGATGGTGATTTTGGTAAAGTACCAGATAATATTAGAAAAGTTATTAGCGATTTGTTTGAGAGTGCCTCTCGTCTAGCTAGATTGATAAATGTCTTTTTGAATGTATCTAGGATTGAATCAGGTAGACTAAAGCTTGAAAAACATCCGTTACAAATTGCGGATATGATAGAAAGTGTAGTCACCGAGCTAAAAAATCAAGCGGAACAAAAAGGTTTGAAATTGACTTATAAAAAATCAAAAGCAAAACCACCAGAAGTTTTTGCTGATAGTGACAAGCTTAGGGAGGTAGTCCTTAACTTGGTTGATAATTCTATCAAATATACACCAAAGGGATCGGTCACTGTTTATACTGAGTTTGATGACAAAGAGCTAACCTTTGTAGTAGAGGATACGGGCATTGGTATAGATCCGATAGAGGCAAAGGGATTGTTTAGGAAATTTGTCCGTGGTAGTGGAGTAGCTCAGATACATACAGGTGGTTCTGGTTTGGGATTGTTTATTGCTCAAAAGATTATCAAAGAGCATGGTGGTAATGTCTGGGCAGAGAGCGAAGGAAAAGAAAAGGGCTCTAAATTCCAGTTTGTGATTCCGCTTTATGATGGTCAACCGGAAGTAGTTGATAAGAAATAATTATATTAAAAAACCAGTAAATAATTTTACTGGTTTTTTGTTATCTTAAAATAGGGGAGCGTTGACAAAAGTTTTTTGATACTGTAAATTTAAAGTAGTCAGTATAGACGGCGTATAGATATGCGACGGCTATAAAACTTTACATTAATATCATATGATAGTCTGTAAATATAATAAATTTAATGATTTTGTCTCAATTGTTAATACAATAAGGTGTAAAAATTTTTTAGATAAAAATAAGATTTATTATAATTTGTCAGTTTTGGATAAGTATAAAAAGCTAGATTATAAAAAACTGGTTAGTGATTTAGAAGGTGAGATAAAAAAGTATGAAGAAATTCTGGATAATCAAAAATATCAAGTATATTTATCTAAGTTTGGTGCGTTTGGTAGTTATAAATTACCAAATAAAATATATATAAACATACAGAGAGAGACCGATGAGATAGTAAAAACGATATTGCATGAAATAGTTCATTTGCAAATAGAAGAAAAAGTTGTTGAACAAGGACTCAAGTGGGAGCAAAAAGAAAAATTAGTTAATAGTATTTTAGAGCATTATAGTATCAAATAAAATCATAATTAAATATATGGATAATTCATTAATACAAATTTATATTGAACATAAAGTATTCCCGATGATTTTTGTGTTCGTTATGATTTTATAACCCCAGCATTATGTTGGGTTTTTTATTAGTTAAAGTAAGGTTAAAAATGTATGAAGAAAAGCATTTTTGGGAGCATAACTTTGCTCAGTTCCTTTACATTTGTGTTGCCCGGCGTTGTAATCGCTGCCGGGCTACACGTGGAACAAGTAATCCATAAAGATAAATATGTAGATCAGTATTTTGAAGTAAACGAATCAGGAAATACAAAATTACACATTTATCTGGGTGATCAAAAAATTTCTACTATAGAAAACGAGCAAGAAATTTATTTTAATCTAAATGATCATTTGGATTCTACTGCTATCATTACAAATGAAACCGGGCAAGTGGTAGAGATAAATGATTATGAGGATTTTGGCGGTATAATTAATCAAAGTTCGGCTATTTCGAATTATTATAAATTTGGTGGCAAGGAGCTAGATAGCGAAACGAGCCTCCAATATTTTGGTGCTAGATATTATGACAGTGATACAGCTAGATTTGTCAGTATTGACCCGTTGCTCATATCTTCACCGAATAGTTTTTTGACAGACCCCCAGCAGCTAAATAGCTATAGCTATGCCAGGAATAATCCTGTAAGATTTATAGATCCAACTGGTAATTTTAGTATCAGTTCAATTTGGAATTCATTTGTTGATTCTATTTCATTTTTTACTTCAAGGATTTTTAATAAACCAAATATTACCAATCAAGCGCAGACAGTAGTATCAACACCAAATCATTCTGGTGGCCAAACGGGCAATAATTCTATACAAAATGATGCCACTTGGGACGCTGTATCAAACGAAAGAATAAAACAGCTTGATACACGCGTACAACAACCGGCAATCAATTTTATTAATGATACAGAGGCTCAGTTTGATATACAGTTAAGAGTGACGCAGGGTTATCGTTCTATTGAATATCAAAATGAGTTATATTGGCAAAGCAGGACGAGCCCACCTACGGGACCATGGGTTACAAATGCCAAGGGAGGGCAAAGTTATCATAACTATGGAAGAGCTATAGATGTAGTGGTGATGGAAGGTGGTCAGCCAAAGTGGGAACCAATTAGTCAGGATATTGCCAATATAGCGATTGATCAAGGATTTGAGTGGGGAGGGAACTGGACTGCACCATATATGGACTATCCACATTTTCAGATGACATTTGGTGAGAGTTGGCAAGATTTATATAATTCACATAATCAATAATTATGAAAAATAAATTCAAAAAAATCATATTGCTCGCAGCTATATTAATTTTAGCTTCAATATTTTTTGTTATTTTTAGAAATAATAACACGGAGTATGTGGTAGAAAATAATTCACAAGAGACCATAGCTAAAGGTATTCAAGATAAGGTTGATTTGATGGATCAAGAAGAAAATTATGAAATAAAAATATTGAATAATGAAGAGTTTTTGGATCATATGACTGATGGAGGTGGGCAATTGACTGGTCATTTTAAAAATGAGGGGATTCATAAGATTGTAGAGAAACTAGGCTTTTCTTATGGTGTAGTTACTTATGAATATTATTTTTTAGACAAAAAATTAATAATGATACACGAAACGGAAGAATATTTTCCAGATCCTAATAATACAGGGACACTTGATTATACAAGAGTAGAACTTGGTTTTGATGGGTATTATTATATTGATAACGAAAAGTTGGTTGATACAGAAATTACGGGTAAAAAAAGATTTTCAACAGATACCATAGATGAAGTTGTGTTATCATTGATATCATTTTCAAAGAAAAATGTTGAATTACTTCTAAACAATTAATAATAGTAGAAATTTATTTTAAAATATTAACAACACCAATATGAAAGTAACTAAAAAATCAAGATTTTATCAAATCACAATCAGATTTTTGATTTGTAGTTTGGTATTTACTTCGCTAGCACCGACTCTGTCTGTTCAAGCCAGGGAAGTGCAAGTAGAAGCACTTGTAGAACAAATGCAGGCTGTGGAGGGAGTTCAGGAACTTGCCTTGCCTATTCCGGAGGAAATAAAGCAAGTGCCGGAGATTATTAAAGAACCAATAATAGATGATCCGATTGTAGTAGATCCAATAGTAGAGGATCCAACAATTGAAGCGCCGATTGAAGATCCAATGGCACTGTTGACTTCCGGAGATGAAGTTCCTTTGGATATGTACGCTGGACGGGACAACTCTGGCTTAAAACCAAAAGACCAAACAGGTCAATACAATGTAGATGAATTTACAGGTGCATTTAGTTATGGTTATCCTATTCAAATTCCCCAAGGTAGAAACGGTCTACAACCAAGCGTTGCTCTGCAGTATAATCATCGGCAGACAAACATTGGTTCTATGCTTGGTTTTGGTTGGGAAGTATCAATGCCTAGTGTTAGTAGAGAAAATAGGACGGGTGTTGATAATATGTATAGTCAAAATTATTTTTTACTAAATGGCAGTAGATTGGAGCCTATTAGTGTAGATGGAAATGGTTATGGTACATATGGAAAATTAGTGGAAAATGATTTTTCTAAGATTGAATTTAATAGTGCTAATAAGTGGATTGTTACTGATAAAATGGGCACGGTTTATAGCTATGGAAGCTCTGCTCTGGCTAGACAAGATAATCCTGGTAATACCAGTCAAGTTTATAAATGGATGCTCGAAGAAGTGAGAGATACCAATGATAATTATGTGAAGTATGAATACTATAAAGATTCAGGGGAAATTTATCCAAAGAAAATTACTTATACTGGATACGGCACCACAGATGGGATTTTTACAGTAAATTTTGAGCCCTTTGCTCATGGTACTCCAGTAGAAAATAATTTGTTGAATCTTTCTTATGAAACTGGTTTTGCAGTTCAAACAAAATATTTAGTAGATAAAATAGATATCAAAATTGATGGTAGCTTGTTTACTTCTTATGATTTAGACTTATCTTTAAATACTAATCAGAATAAATACTTACTTGATTCTATAGTACCAAAATATTATGAAGGTAGTAATTTTTCTGTAAAAGATCAAGTAGATTTTGAATATAGTTATCAGCCGACTACTTATGCAGAGGGCACTGGCTATACTTTGCCAAATAGCTATTATCTTGGCGAGGGATTGAGTGTTACCACCAATAAGCGTGATATGTTTATTGATTTGAATTCTGACAGTTTTACAGATTATATACGTATAAATTGTTCCAATACAAATTTAAGTACAGATGTTTATCTCAATGACGGAGACGGTGGTTGGACGAGTTCTGCTGCATTTTCAGAAAGTTTTGGCAGTGGCTTTACTTGTGCTGGTATTGGCATAAGATATTCGGTGCCAGTATCATTTGCCGAATTAAATGGAGATCATTTGATAGATATGGTGACAGATACAAATATTTATTATAATAATGGGAGTGGTTGGGATTCTCCGATTGTTCATACTTTACCAGTATCTTTATTTCAGAGTGCTGGTAACAGTGGAGCACTTATGAACACTGTAATGTTTCAAGATATGAACAAAGATGGTTATGATGACATTGTTTATAATCATCATCCAGCCAATCATGATTCAGAAGTGGATGTTTATATGCGAAATATCATTACAGGGAATTGGGATATAGGCTTAGATTATAATGTCTCTGTGGACATGGCTTCTAGTGATTGTTTAAAATATGGAGGTGATCCATTTGGATTTTCCGATGTAAACAATGATGGTTTATTAGATGTATATTATAATTATTATTGTATTTATTCTTATGAGGCAGGCGGCGTACCAATAATAGATGAGGGCGAAGCAGTTTATTTGAATACAGGTAGTTTATTATATAATTCTAGTGTTTTTACTGCTCCTAATAGACCAAGTCATTATGTAGTAAATACTAGCTCTGGATTAAATGTTAGTTACATCATGGATGTTGATGGTGATGGAATTTTTGATGTAGGATCTTTTTCTAAAGATACTTGGAATTCTGGCACAGATTGGAATTCTAAAGGGACTATATATTTATTAGATCAAACGATATTTGATACCGGCTGGATAAGCAGTATTAGTTATTATAATAATTCAATACCAGTAGCTATTGCAGATTTCAATGGAGATCAAGCGCAAGATGTAATGCATTCTTGGGGATCAGCCTCTGACACTGTTTATTATGGTGAGGGAGAAAAATTGGATATTTTGGAACAGGTAAATTATCAATCGGGCGCCAAGCTACGTGTATATTATGATTATTCGGCCAACGAAAAAGATGAAAATGGAAATCTACTAAATCCAGAGCTTCCTTTTAATATTTATACAGTCAAAGAAGTGGTGGTTGATAATGGAATGGATGAGTGGATAGGAAAAGAATATCAATATTCAGACGGTAAAGCAGAGAGTTATCCATCTGACAAAATAAAAGATGTTTTTGGCTTTGCTAAAGCCCAGAATAAAACAGGACAAGCTATGCCAGATGTAGATATGGGAGATGGTTCAGATGGAGTTTTTATTTCTACAACTTCTACAACTTGGACTACTAATAAAAATTTTACTTCTATGCACATCCAATCCGGACACACTATCACAGTAGAGTCGGGTGTAATAATCAAAGTACAAGGACAAGTTACGATTGATGGTATTTTAACTGCCGAAGGCAAAGGTTATTCTGGAGGTGGTGCAGCTGGCCTTTATGGTCAACCGGGAGGTGGTCCTGGTGCAGGAGGCGGTGGAGGATATGTAAATTTAGAGAGAACAGGAGGCGGTGGCGGTGCCGGGCACGTTGCCGATGGACAAGACGGACAAGTTTCTGCTCCCTATGGCATTGGTGGAGTGACTTATGGAAATCAAGAGTTGGATCCTATTTTTGCTGGTTCTGGCGGAGGAGGCTCTGGCTACTCTTTACCTGCCAATGGAGCTCATGGTGGTGCCGGTGGAGGCATTGTTCAGATTTTTGCTAATAGTTTGATAGTAAATGGAGAAATAAATGCCAATGGTATAGATGGAGGAGATGGGGATGGAAATGCAGGGCATTATACCGGAGGAGCTGGAGGAGGCTCTGGTGGCAGTATTAATATAAGAGTTATAGAAACAGCTGACTTGGGTACCAACCTTATTCATGCTTACGGAGGCGATGGTGGAGTAGGTAGTTATTCAAATAATGGTGGCAACGGAGCTGATGGGCGTATTAGTGTAGAAGCAGATACAATCGTAGGTACCACCAATCCAAGTTATTATAGTCTAGGTGAATTTGATTATTCTATCAAAAATTCTGTTGGAGCTGAAATGCAGAAAACTATAAATGAATATCATATTGCCAAAGATGATAACTTGTATTTACATGGTAGATTAAAATCAAATAGTAAATATGACTCAGGTGATAATTTGCTAAGTAAACAAAATAATAATTGGCTAACATACAATTTGAGTGGTGATAGAAAATTTACTTATCTTGATGAAAATATAAATACACAAATTCACTTACTTGAAGAAGGGCCCTTGGCAGAGTACTCTTCTGATGCTAGTACTATAGCCCTATACCACATGGATGGTCCTCGGGATACCGCAGAAAAAAAAGATAACGCCCAAGGAAATGCAGCTTATGATTTAACAGAAGAAAATATAAGTGCCATTGACGTTGGTTTCAATGAGGAAGTTGATGGATCCTATAGATCCACAGGGGGTTCAATGCGTTTGGATACAAACATCGGTGGTTTGGGAGCTGGGGCATTTAGTATAGAGGGGTGGATAAAAAATAACGGAGCCAAGGCTATAGCAGGTAGACCCTTGGGTAACAAAGATAGCTATGATCATGGCTTTTATGTTGAATATTCTAATGATAATTCATATATAGTATTTACTTCTAGTGCGGATAAATATACTTGGACAGTTATATCAGATACTGGTTTGATAAAATTAGGACAATGGCAACATTTTGCTTTTGTGATGGATACCAATAATGCTTATATTTATATAGATGGTGATTTGGCTGGGCAAGCGCCAGTGACCCTGACCCTGGACCCTGTTGTAAACACTCATTTGGTTTTGGCTTGTCACAAAGAATCATGCAATGATGCAGGATTGTTCTCTATGGATGAGTTTAGGATATCAAATGTAGCTCGTAGCGGTACCTCGATTTATAATTATTATCATAATACCCAAGAACCATATTATGAAACTAGTGTGGCTAAAGAAAATTATTATAATTTTATAAATGGTAATTTAGATACGGAGGCAAATTTGGGTAAAGTAGTGGCCAATATAGATACAGGACAAATAACCAACATCTTATCAGGTGACGAAAAAGACACTGATTATGAATACGCTCAAAATACCACTAAACACATTTTGTCTGCTCCAAAGACTAGGACTATCTCAGACACAGTAGACAGCAAAGAGCAGGACTTGTATTACAACAAGCAGGCTCATGGCTCTGTAGATAAAGTAAATCTTACCAAAGAAGACTACATTACAGATGGTGTAGAGATAGATAGAGAGTTCAATAGTTATGGCCTGGTAAACAAAGAAATTAGCCCTGAAAAAGCTACTACAACCATAGCTTATGATAGTCATAATCTATATCCAGCTACCACTACCAATGATCTCAACCAAGCAACCTATACAGAATACAATCTATTCAACAGTCAGGTAGCAACAACTACATCTCCAACAGGAGCCAAGACCGTCAATAGATTTGACGCTTTTGGTAGGACCAAAGAAGTTTGGATTTCAGACGCTGACACTCCAGCCACCTTGGTCAAAAAACAAGAAATAAGCTACCAAGATAGTACTTTACCTCGTTATGTAGAGGTAAAAGATTATTTTGACGCATCAAATTTTAGTACTAGCCGTGAATACTATGATGGACTAGATAGAGTAATCCAGAAAAAAGCCAACACAGCTACAACTGGTCAATATACTACAGTAGACACGTTGTATGATTCGCAGGGTAGAGTAGTTCATCAGTCTTTGCCATATATTACGAATAGTATTTCATACAGTAGTCCAAATCTGACCAAGCCAGCCAAGACATATACATATGATGCTTTGGACAGGGTATTGTCAGAGTCTACTCCAACAGGAGTGACTAGCTACGAATACGATGGCTTCAAAACTACTATCACCGATGCCAATGGTATTCAAAAAGATTTGACCAAGGATGCATATGGCAATCTAGTAGAAGTCAAAGAATACAATGGCGTTAGTACTTATACCACTGGCTATGATTATACCTTGACCAACAAGCTAGAAAAAATCACAGACAGTCAGGGCAACATCCGTAATTTCCACTATGATGTTTTGGACAATCTAGACTGGCAGGACATGGTCCATAAGTCATCTGTCGCTACTCCAGAAAAGATAAACTACACTCACGACAAAAATGGTAATGTTTTGACAGAAGCTAGTTTTAAAGGCGATGCCATATCATATGTTTATGATGATCTCAATAGAGTTTTGTATGAAAAGCTTTCAGGAGCAAATCAAATAAGCTATACCTATGATCAAAACGATGACGTTGGACAATTGTCATTTGCAGATTATGGAGGAGGTAATAGCAAGGCCTATGACTATGACACCTTGGGTAGACTAAGGACAGCGACCACTACCATAGAAAACGAAAGTTTTGTCATGAAGTATGACTACAACCTTGGTGGTAATCTCAAAGAAATTACTTATCCAAATGGATGGGTCGTCACCTACGCATTCAATGGCGTGGGGCAAGTAGACGAGGTGCTTTTGGATAAAGGCACAGGAGGTGCTATCTTGTCAGACAGTATAGAGTACAATCAAAATGGCCAGATGACTCACTACGAACGAGCCAATGGCGTAATTACAGATTATACTTATGATCCATTGGAAAATTTCCGACTTACAGATCTGGTATCAGTACAAAGCACAACTACTCTACAAGACATGCACTATGATTATGATAATATCGGTAACATCATGCAGATTGTAGACGCTTCTGATACTGACTTGGCCAAGACAGTAGATTATCAATACGACGATCTAAATCGTCTGGGCACTAGTACAGTTTCTTATGTCACTCATCCGACCGATGATTATACACGCACATATCAGTATGATGCTGTGGGCAATATGACCTACAATAGCAATCTTGGCGTTATGGACTACGACAATGACAATCCTCATCAATTGTCTGGTTATGATACTAGGACATTTATGTACGATGATGCTGGTAATATGACTAGAAATGGTGGCATCACCAAGTTTGCCTGGGATCACCGCAGTAGACTAAAGAGTACTTATGATATAGCTACTGAAAATAGTACTTATTATAAGTATGATCACAACAATCAAAGAATGCTCAAATACACTGAAGATTATGTGTTTATCCCACCAGATCCACACGAAGAGCCAATCATGATGAGAGGTATGGCTGCTCCTATGGGTGGAGGAGGACACTGGGAATGGCGTAGAATAAAAGAAGATAAGTATGTAGATAAATATTTCCAAAAAGATTTGGGAGACAATACTAAAAGTCATGTATATTTGGGAAACATAAAACTAGCTACTTTAAACAACAATGATAATCCATATTATCTATTGGGAGATCATTTGGGTTCTAGCTCTATACTTACAGATGATACGGGCACAGTAGCTGAACAAATAGACTATTATCCATATGGTAGTAAAGCATACGAAAACATTGTTACAAATATGAGTAATGAATATGACTTTACCGGAAAAGAAGTTGATGAAGAGACGGGTATACAATATTTTGTAAATAGGTACTATGACAATGAGACGGGGCATTTCTTATCTATTGACCCGTTAATGGTTGATATTTTAGACTCAGGTGAGTATAATAAAGATACAGGTGTACTTTTGGCGAACCCGCAAGAATTAAACTCTTATGCCTACGCAGTTAATAATCCGGTAGTTTATGTAGATCCAACAGGAAACGCCTCTTTAAGAGCTTGGCTGCTAAATCCTCTTGGAACAGCAACTATAAAATCTCATTTCGTGGGAGGCGTAGGTTATTATCAGGCCACCGGTAAGCGAGCTTCTGCGGATTTTCTTGACCACTCTTTATCATTGAATCCTAGTGACATTAGTGTGAGATCAAATAATGAGCATTCTTATATTATAGATGAAATAAAAGCATCTGGTGAATATAAGGATAAATTAAGAAATTTAGTTTCTGAGGCAGAAAGTAATAATAAAGATAGAATTATACAGTATAGTGATAAAAATGTTAATAAAGATGAAAGACTTGAATTTAATTCTGGTGATTTAAAAACTTCAATACATGGTACGTATACAAATTTGATCAGAGGGCATAAAGAAAATGGAGAATGGACATTTAATACATACATTACAGATAAATATGATTTCTCTTTTGACTCTGGATATGATAATTTATTTTCTGATTCAGCCAATAATTATACAGCTTTAGGGCAGAATTTGGGTGTAGTCTCTAACTATAATATAGATATACAATTCGAACATAAATTTAATAGATAATTAAAATATCAATATGTTAAAGAACAAAAATAAATCATTAATTTTTATCATAATACTTCTAACATTACTATTTTTATACCCCCTTTGGTCTAATTTATATTATAAAAATAAAATTTCAAATTGTGAAAATTTTATAGATAGGAGTGGAACTGATGTATCATTTCAAAATTGTTTTGGTCTTATAAACATAGATAAAGATAAGATAAGTGGTTACTATAGAATATGGGATGATAAACATAATTATAATGTCGTTTCAATTTTGGATTTAGACCAGTATTTATTAAAAGATCAAAAAATTTATATTTATGATAAGTTAGATTATGGAAATCCTCAAAAATATTTTTCTACTATTTTGGGTGATGGTAATAATTCCGAATTATTATATTTACGTAGTTTTTTAAAAGATGGAAATTTAGAAAATTTTCAGTATCGTAGTATGGAAGAAATACCATCATATTTTATTATTGATATTAACACAGGAGAGATTTCATTATATAAAACTTATGATGAAATGCTGGAAGAAGATAAGATTATTTTTAAAGAGATAGGGGATAATTTAAATTAACTGAGCTTAGACAAGGTGAACTAGAAATTTAGAGACAAGGAAGAACATTCCGAAGGAGATGGTGCGATTGTTTGAGCTGTAGGCGAGTTTCGTGCCATCAGTGATGACGAAGTCCTAAATTCTGTGAATCTTGGCTCTGCTCGGCGGCTTTTTCTGCTACTTTTTGGCCGCACAAAAAGTGGCAAGTCTTTTTTTATACCCCAAAAAATGCTAAAATAAACTTATGAAAAATACGCTACTCAAAACTTATACTTGGCTGATGGTAATTGTTACTACTATCAATCTTTTGTTGGGTATTACTGTAGAATATATTTATACCAACGAAGTATTGGATGATGTTTTATTTTTTACTACCTTACCAGAGATTGTCTTGCTTTTGTTATCAATAGTGGTAGTAGTTTATGTTTTGAGAGAAAAGATAAACAAAAAATATCTAGTGATGCCTATTGTATATTTTTTTGGTTTTGTAATTTATCTTTTTTATCTAGCGGTCATCATCAATCATGGTGGAATATTTGATACCATAGGTGATGCTTGGATTGTTTTGATATATCTTTTTTCTATAATCTATTCTATATATTTACTCAAAAGTAAAACAGACGATACTAGTCATCTGGCTGTAGCCCATAAAAAAATAAATCCATGGCTGATTATCTTGATTTTGACTGTCTTGATATCTATACCAATGATTTTTTATTTATTGAACTACTTTGGTACCTTTGACAATTTTGAAGCACCAAAACAAAAAATAGTTGCCGAAGAAGTCAAAAAACAAGAAATAGAATGGAAAGAATTTACTTCGATAAAGGGAAATTTTAAGGTAGAGTTTCCTGCCAAGGTCTTGCATGATAGTTATGTTTTTGGTTTTGTCCAAAGAGACACAACCATGGAGGCTAATACCTATTATGTAGATTTGGATGATGATGAGGTGTCATTTTTTATAGATTTTTATAAATATCCTGAAGATGAGGAAATACCAGAGTCAGATATTCTAATGCAAGAGATGGTAGATTCGATGGACACTCACCCTATTCAGGAAGTAGTATTTTCTGAGTTTGGCCAATTCAAAGATTTTCGCACCTTGTCTTTATCATTGCGAGTAGGCAATGATATGGAAGAAGGAGAAATTTTTGTGGTAGGGGATACTATCTATATCATTGGTAGGTATTATAGTATGGGTGATTATGATGAAGAGATGTACGAAAGATTTCGCCAATCATTTGAAATATTAAAAAATCCTGAATAAATTCAGGATTTTTTTGAAACTATATTTTATTGCTAGCTATATTTTGGCTAGTAATTTTTTTACTTTTTGGAGGTCTATTCTTTGATCGTAACCTTTGACGTTTACTTCATCAGTTTTGGCTGAGCCTGATTTTAGAGAAGTACTGACTATAGTGCCGTTGGCTGATTTAAAAAGTCTGGCTACATTTGTCTCGTCTGTACCAGAGCCGATCAATATTGGGAAATCTTTTATGTCGTTTCTCAAGTCAGAGACCATTGCATCATCAGGAGCATCGCCAGTCCAGCTACCGGTCACAATCAGAGCGTCAGCGCCCTTGTCTATGGCTTCGCGAGCAGCCTCGGCTAGAGGGCGCTTGTTGAGTAATTCACAATGCTTGACTTGGATGTCAGCAAAAATTTTTACTTTTTTTGCCTTTATTTCTTTACGGAAAGCAATCATTTTTTTTGCTTCGCCATTGACGACACCAATGTCTGTCTTTACTTTATCAACAAAGACAGGTACGCGGATAAATTTTAAATCTAGGATTTTGGCTATTGTCAAAGCAGTTTTATAATCATTCCACAATACAGATATACCGATTGGTAATGCTGTGTGTTTTTTGAGTTGGGATATCAGATAGGTCATACTAGCAGATATGGTACAGTCTACATTTACTTTGTGGGGGATATCATAGTTGTTTTCTAGGATGATAGCATCAGCACCACCTTTTTCAAAAGCCTTGATGTCTTTGAGGGCATTGGTATAAGCTACTTTGAATCCAGGAAATTTATCGTATCCCAAAAGAGGCGGAAAATGGACAGCTCCGATAACAATGTTATTTTTTTTCTTGAAAATTTTGTTTAACATAAGTATATAATATCATAAAATATAGTAAAAAAGAAAGCGCCAGCTGAATGATTCAGCTGGCGCGAGTTATAAAACTAGGGCCTGGGTAGCATCTTAGCTACCGCTTGCATAGTTTTTAGTGGACGGCCGCTTTCAAAAGCAGCCTTAGCCATTTCAAAGCCTTCGGGAAAGGTGGTAGTGCGTCCAGCAACATAATAGAGCAAAGCAGCGTTGGCAAGCACCATATTCATGCGCTCACCGTTTGTTTCGCCCATCAGAAGCTTGAGAGAATACTCACCTTTGTCACCTTCGGGTCGGATAGCCGTAATAGGAACGGCATGGATATCAAAGCTTTCTGCATCGAGATCATAATCAAAGATCTCACCATCGCGCAACTCAGATACCTGAGTACCACCATGACAAACAGAAGCTTCGTCCATACCATTGATTCGCGATTCATCAGCAAAGCCCCTTACAAAGAGACCGTGTTTCAGGTTGGTAGTACCTTGCGCATTGAGGATCATATAGACCTCAGCAATGATACGAGGGGGAATCAACTGATTGACTCCCAAAACACGACGAGTGAGAATCTTTGGCGAGACCGGATTGGTAATCGGTCCGATGATGTCATTCATGTGAGGAAGTTGAGCCACTTCATGCGTCTGCATGTGGATCCTCTTGTAGCGAGTATCCAATGCTTCGGTATAAGCAAAGTGGTGTTTTTCCAGACAAGTGATGACTTCAGCACGATCAGCGCAAGTATTGATACCGCAGATTTTGGACACAAAGTCCGAACTGCCGTATTGGCCTCTGTCGGCGTTAGCCGGCGAACCATGCTTGCACATCGGAATACCATCAGAAGCTGCAATAAAGGCGGCCAGAGTACTCACGTTTGCCGTGACTACCAGATCGCCTCCCATGCCACAGTTGTCCATGACAAAATCCACATTTGGCTCCAAAAAGCCGAATTCAGACTTAGCAATATCATGGTCAAAAATGGCTGCACAGATGCCGGCAATTTGCTCGGCCGAGCTCTTGGGCAGACTATGCCCATGGTGCTCTTCCATGCGTATGTCCCATTTCCATGCGTAGGTTGCTTTGTTGTGTAAAGTAGACAAGACAGTAATACTCTGGATCTGAGCAAGCGGATCTCCAGCGCATCCCTGTAGCGCATATCTACCCAAGGCATATGCCTCATCAAAGTTGAGTGGCACATTTTGGTAAGCGTGATCCTTGAGTAGGTGTTTTACATCCAAGACCATTGTGGGGTCCTCCTTGTTGTTCCTTTTCCTGAGTCGGGGTCCTTGCAGTAGTCTACAAGGGTGGATTTAGTTTGTTTTAGGTTAGATAGCTATCAAAAGCTACTGCTTGGCGGATTAATTCCCATTTTTACTCTCCTTTTGTTGTATTTTTAGACTTGTCGTCTTTTACGCGAATATTTGGCTATAAATAGCATTGTAATGTACTTGGTTTTTTACTTAACCATAAATGTCTGTGTAAGTCAATAAAAAAACTCCCTATCCTCATAACACAAAAATATTGTGTTTAAAGGACAAGAAGTTTGATTCCTGCGGTACCACCTTTATTGCCTTAATAAATAATTAAGACCACTTTTACTGGCTCTGGCATCATATAAAATGATCGACATCAGTTAGTCCATGGTTACGGGGACCTCCGAGCTATCACTAGCGCAATAGCCATCTCTGCGTGCCCAATCCCACAAAATGTGGGACACGCTTCATAGATTTTGTATTTGTAATGAATTTTGATTACCTAAGTATATTATCACGAGGAAAATCCCGGGTCAAGCCTCTTTGGCACTTAGAAATTTACTGGTTTCTGTGATAGCAAATTTTGTACTTTTTTTGATATTAGTAGTTTCCAGATATTTTATAAAAAAATTTGTAAGAAAAGTATCACCAGCCCCGATAGTATCTTCTACTTTTACTGGTTTTATAGAAAAATCATATTGCTTGGATTGGTGAAATACGCTACAGCCATCTTTGTTTTTGCTAATAATCAACAATTTTTGTTTTTGTTGTTCTATTATATTTTCAGGAAGATTATTGATTTCATCTTCAGTGCCTTTGAGGCAATAGATGTTATTCCAAAAATTTTGTTTATAAAAATCATCATTTTTAGAAAAGATTCTCAGATAGCCCTGAGCATCCAAAAATATTTTTGTAGACTTGGGAATATCATTGGACAAAAGCCATTCATCGGCAATGGTTGATATTAGGATATTATCACCTTTATCTAAATCTTGTATTTTTTGTTGGGGAATATTTTTAGAAACAATTTCTCCAATTTCATCATTGTCTAGTATTTTTATTTTTACTTGGTAGTTTTGACCCTTGAATAATTTATAATCAATATTATTTTTTTCCAAAACATTTTTTATATAAAAAGCAGGCCCTCGCAATGATTTTTTGACTAGGTTGTTATTTTTATAAGTAATATCTTCTGAAAATGTTGAATATATTTTTATCATATGTTTAGTATAGCGAATCTTTGTGATAAGAAAAAGCCCCCGTTTTTTAGGCGGGGGCTAGATGTGCTTAGCCATGTTCGGCAAACGTGGTTGCCAAATCGCTGACGAAGCGTTCGAGGTGAGAGAGGGTGTGATGGGGCATGATGCAGATCTTGTAGACAGACCTGGGGCAACTGCTCACATCGTGAGGATTGGACGGAAAGCAATCGTCTCGCAGATGGTAAGGGCTGAGGTGACCATTTTCGATTAGGTCTTCAGGGATTTTACCATTTTTGAGTTTGATTTCCAGAGGAAGGAAGTTGGTCCACGGTGAGCAAGGGAAGAAGTCCACTTGTTCCTGAGGGAAGCGAGCGGAGATCATCAGAGCCAGCTCTTCACGTAGATCAATACATTTCTGGACGTATTCGGTGTGACCGTCAATGCCAATGGTCTGGTAATAGTACCAGGCCAGCATCGGAGCCAGAGCCGAACGTGAGCCAGAGACAGTATCGTCTTGGTGTCCGCGGACATAGTGCACATCACGTGCGATGTAGCTTTGCAGATTTTTACGACACAGGAAGATGCCAGCAGGATAGGGCATGTGGCCCATCTTGTCAGCATCCAGTGCCATAGACATCAGGTTGGGGCTATTGGTGTCAAAGCCCATGCCGTGCTCAGGATTGAGAAACGGAATGGTAAAGCCACCAAAGGAAGCATCGACATGCATGTACATCAGCGCATCGCTGTGTCTGCTACGGACGTGGTCCATAGCCTGACTAATCAGGTTGATCGGATCGACCGATCCCAGCGCAGTCGTACCAGCAGTCGGTACCATCATAAAACGGCGGAAACCTTGGCGATATTTCTCCAGGATAGCACTTTCCAGTGCTTCGGGATCCATTTCACCTTTACTGTTCATAGGAACAAAGTTGACACCACTGCCATCTTCAGGACCTTTGAAAATGTGATTTACACCACAGTCAGAACAGTTTTGCCATTTATGATAGCCCAAACCGAGAATCTCGGCAGCCTTGATGACCGAATAGTGGACCAGGGAAGTGGTAAAGACCACGACTTTCTTGTCGACACCAATTTGATCACCAGTAGCCATGTGCTTACGAAGCCACTCACGGCCGAGCCACATACCTTGGAGATTTGCCTCGGTACCACCAGGGCAAAAATTGCCGTCGATAGTTTGGGGTGTGCCACCCAAGATACTGGCAGTCATCCAGATAGCTTCGGACTCCATAGTCTGGAGACCATCGAAACCACCTTCACCAGGGGTCTTTTCCCAGCCACCAGCTCCGTCGTCTTGGAGATGGGTATGGGTGCCGATGGCGTTGAGTTGTTTACTCAAGATGCCGCTGGCCAATGTGACCAAGTTAGGGTTGAGTGGAGTGCCAGGGTAGCAGATCGGAGGAGTTTCGGTTTCGTAGAGCGAGGGGACGCCCAGCACAGCTTGTGCCAGTTGATCTGGATCGATGCCTGTACTGGGCCATCGCCATCGTTCCCCCGTGGGCGCTTTGGGATTCATTGTTTACTCCTTTTTGGATAGTGAGGACCTAATAAGATGGGACGCCCATCTTTTCTTTAGCCTCTTTTACGTTGGCTGCGATGATTTTGCGAGCCTTGAGACCACCTTCGTGGATGATTTCGTCGATAAAATCCATACCTCTGACTAGCAGTTCTTCTCTGCGAGCACGGATAGGGGTGAGGATTTTGTTGATATGATCGGCAACGACTACCTTGCAGTCGACACAGCCGATATCAGCTGTTGTACATCCTTTGCGAGCCCATTCGATTTGTTCGGGCTCACTCAGTAGGTGGTGAAAGGTAAAGATGTTGCAAACTTCAGGATCGCCAGGGTCGCTACGCTTCATGCGTTGGGGGTCGGTGACAGCTGAGCGTAATTTACGCTCGACTTCATCAGGTGAATCATTGAGCATGATTGCACTATCAGCTTCACTTTTGCCCATTTTGCCATCAGCGGTCAGACCAGGTACTCGAATTCCTTCACCTTCCAACAGGTTGGGGATAGGAAAGATTCCGTCACCAAAGTGGTGATTGAAACGTTTGGCTAGTTCTCTAGCCATTTCCACGTGGGCGTGCTGGTCTTCACCGACCGGCACTAGGTTTGCATGAGGGCCGAGAATATCGGCCGCCATCAGGACGGGGTAGGTGAGTAGGCCAGCGTTTGCTTTTAGACCTTCTTCAGAAAGTCTGTCCTTTTTTTCTTTGAAGTGATGCATATTCATCAGTCCAGAGACAGGGGTCAGACAAGCCAAGAGCCAGCTTAGCTCACTGAGTTCCGGAACGCTCGATTGGGCGTAGATCGTGGATTTTTCAGGATCCAGACCACAAGCCATAAAATCAAGGACAATGTTCCGCAAATCAATTTGCATTTGCTGAGGATCTTGACGGGTTGTAAGGGTATGAAGGTTGGCAATGAAGTAAAAACAATCATTGCTAGGATCTTGAGCGAGTGTTACGAAATGCTGGATTGCACCTAGATAGTTGCCTAAATGCAACTGTCCAGTTGCCCGGATGCCCGAAAGCACCACGGTTTTGCTGTTATCCATGGTTGAACCTCTCTTTATTTAGGGTTGTGAACGTACATTACATGACTCAAAATTAATAGAAATCGCCCTTTTTGTCAAGTTGACAGTGAGTATCAAAAATGGCTTAAATACTCCTTTGAAAAATATTTTAAAAATGTTATAATATCTGCATAGATTAATCCCATGGATTGGGATCCCGGCAGGCCGGGATAATTAATGGAAAATTGTATGAAAACAATTCATTCAGTCGTCTTTTTTGTGCTAGTACTAGTGGTAGTAGCTTTTATTTTTTTAATATTAAAAGAAAATAGACCAGACGAGGATAAGATACTTTTGCAGACCCTGGATTGTCAGTCTGACAAAATAGATGCTTCGGTCTACAATTTGCAGGGGCACACCAGTTTGGTTGGAGCTATTATTACTTTCAACAGAATTCCTTTGTCGGAAGATGAAAGAAAAACATTAACAGAGCTGGGCATTGTACTTGATGAAGATAGTTTGATTATTGATCATATGATAGCTAGGATTCCATCTGAGAGTATTTGTCCTTTGGTAGAAATAGAAAATATATCTAGAATATTTATTCCAGAAACAAGTTTAAATTTAACGGACTATGAAATTAAAAACAATTAAAGACATAAAAAACCTCAAGGGCAAAAGAGTTTTATTGCGCTTGGACCTCAATGTGCCTCTTGAAAAAGGCAAAGTAGACAAAGACGGTACTTGGCGATTACAAAGATCTGTACCAACTATAAAATATCTACTTGCCAAAAAAGCCAAGGTGATTATTTTGGCACATCTAGGTAGGCCAGGCGGCAAAAAAATCTCAGACCTTTCTATGTTGCCTGTCAGTCAGGCCTTGAGCAAATTGGCCAAGGAAAAGATAGAGTTTTGGGCAGATGATTTTGAAAATTATGAAAGTGATAGCCTAGAAATGGAAAATGCTAGTGTGGCTATGCTTGAAAATATTCGTTTTCAGCCAAGAGAAAAGAAAAACTGCAAACGTCTAGCCAAAAGATTGGCAAAACTTGGAGATATTTATGTAAACGATGCTTTTGGCAATGTCCATAGGCAAGATTCTTCTATGCATGCTATTACGGAGTATTTGCCTAGCTATGCTGGATTGTTGCTAGAGGATGAGATCAAGCATCTTTCAGAAGTAGTCAAAGCCAAAAAAGGTTTGATAATGATGTTTGGTGGAGTCAAAGTAGCTACCAAAATCCAATTGATCAAAAAACTTTCTACAAACGCGGATCATATTTTGGTCGGTGGGCCATTGGCCAATACTTTTTTGAAGTCATACGGTTACAATGTCGGTAAATCATTATATGACAAAGATTATCTTGATTTTGCCAAAAAGATATTGAGCAACAAGATTCATTTGCCGGTAGATCTCGTGGTATCCACTAGTATGAAATCAAAAAAATCTAGAATAATCGAAGTTGATGAAATAGAAGATGATGAAATGACTTTGGATATTGGGCCTCGTACAGTCGAGGATTATAAGAGATTTTTGGCCAAAGCAAAATTGATAGTTTGGAATGGGCCTTTGGGATATTTTGAAAATCCTCTTTATATCAAAGCTTCTCGAGATTTACTCAAATTTTTGGCCAAAGCAAAAGCCAAGGTAATCATCGGTGGTGGAGAAACTGTCGAGCTTACGCGTGAGCTAAAACTACAAAACAAAATTGATTTTGTTTCTACTGGCGGGGGAGCGATGATGACATTTTTGCAAGGTACTAAAATGCCTGTGTTAGAAAGGTTAAGAAAATAAAATGTTGAGAGCCAAAGATTTTGTCACGATTCAGAATAAACTTTTGTACAAAAGTAAGGAAGACGTCTGTAAAGAAATGCGAGGTATGGTCGTTCTTATGAAAAAAGGTGAAAAGGCAATACTTGATAGTGCTGTAGAAAAATTTGTACAGAAAGAAAATGATTCTTGGCAAACTCGCGATGCTCATTTTGAATTGATGGTAAAAATGGATTTGATTTATGAAATGTTTTTACCCTATAGGTTTAAAGATGATATGAAAAAATTGGTGGAGCTACACCATAATTGGGGCGAGGATTTTGAAGAAAGTTTTTCTATAACCGACGAACAAAAACAGGGCATAATAGAAAATTTTAAGGTAGATGTTAAAAAAAGAAAATTGACAGCCCAGGTAGATATTGATTTATCTCAAAGAGAAGGGGAGTATAAACTGCCAGATGATCTGTATGTCAAAGGAAGATTGCATTTGTCCAATAGTAATATTCATAAATTACCAAAAGGACTGGAAGTAGAGGAAAATCTAGATATAAGAGGAACATTTATTACAGAATTACCTGATGACCTGGTAGTGGGCGGAAGTATACATGTGGATAAAAATTTGGAAGAAAGAGCAGAAGAGCTAAGGAGTCGAGGGCAAATAAAAAAACAAGTAGTTATTTATGGTTATGATGGCAAGCTTTAATTATGCTGGTTAGTAAACAAGCAATAAGAACCTGAAAGATATGTATAATAGTAGTTTTTGTGGAAAGTTATATAAAAAATTAGAATTTTTAAAAAAGTTTTTTGATGGTTTTAAGGCGGATCTTAGTCTAACCAAGGAGTATGATTTAAAAGATTTGAAATCCACCAGAAACAAAGCCAAGCACGTCAAAAGATTGATAGAGATGACCAGTAAAACTTTGGAATTGATTGAGGCCTTAGATTTTGAAGGTGTAATAGACAATCTTTCTCTACTTATAACCAATAATGCCAGAGTATCCAGTACGGCCACTCCAGATGGTGAGTATGATGAAATAAAAGATCGTGAAGATGCTATCAAATGGTTGATGGAAAATACAGATATAGACCCAGTTGGTCGCAGGATAGTAGTTTTGGGAAATTTTGAGATAGTAAAGGGCGACGCTGTTTTTTTACCAGATAATTTGCAAGTTGGGAATTTAGATTTGAGTGGAGCAGAAACAGCCTTGATGCCTGATAGGTTGATGGTGGATGAGCTGGATATACGCGGAGTAAAATTGGGTAGTAAGGCTAATATATATTTTCCTCATGATATGCAGGTCAATGGTGATGTAAAATTGAGCATGAAAAGAAGATATATGAAAGAATTAAATGATTTAAAACAACAAGGACGAATAAAAGGACAAGTTCTAGTAATAGCACCATAATGGCAGAATTTGATTGTAAACAAGTCAGGCGAGATTTTGAAGGAGTACAAGATGCTTATCAAGATTTTGTTGCAAAGTTTGAAAAAATGTCCAATGCAGATGACATCAAAGAGGTGCTGGATGCTCGGGAAATACTAGAAGAGAATATTTTCTTTGCTCTAGAAGAGTTGTCTCTAGAAGATTTTGCAAGGATATTACACGAAGCAGGGCCCAATTATATGAAGATTGATAGGAGTGAACCGGCTCCTATGACAATAGAAAGAACGAGAGATTGGGTTGGGAAAAGAACAGAATTGGATCCAGAAACAAAGCAATTGATATTTACTATTCCAAATTTAGACCTGACAGCTAGTAGGCTAACTAGATTACCCAAAAATCTCAAAGTGTTAGGAAATCTAAATCTTTATCGGACAGCTATTAAAAAATTACCAAGAAATCTTACGGTCACTGCTAGTTTGAGTATTGTTGATACAGGTATTACTGAATTACCAGATACACTGAGAGTGGGGGTAGATATTTATGTAAATGAGGATTTAAAAGCTCAAGCAGAAAGATTACAAAAAAACGGAAATATAAAAGGTGGAGTAGCAACTTTTAGAGAAACAACAGAATGAATTTAGAAAAAATAACTTGTCAACAAGTAGAAAATAAATTTGCTGAGCTGCAAAGTTTTTTTGGTGACCTAGAATCTATATCAAATAATTTGGACATAGAAAGAGTTAGGGATTTAAAACAGAAGTTTTTGGAAACTAGGCAAGAAGTTTATTTATTGTTATTTGATCCTGAAAAAATAAAGGAGATATTTACCGATATTTTGAAAAATGCCGTGAATGATGATTGGGGGGATGAGGAGACTATAGAAGGTTGGGTAGAAAAAAATGTAAAGATTGATGCAGAGGAAAGGGAAATATTTATAGAAAAAAATCTAAATCTTAAGCGATCAAATTTTGAAGGCTTCCCTTGTGATATAATTGTTATGAGTGATTTGAATTTATCTTACACACCCATAAAGCAATTACCGGGACATGTTTATGTAGGTGGTGATTTTTTGATAGACAATACCAATATCAACGAGATTCCTAATCAGACAAAAGTGGGAGGTGGTTTTTATATGAGAAATACCCCGATAAAAAAATTACCACATAATTTAGAAATTGATGGTTCTTTTACTCTACATGGTTCGCCGGTTACTGAGTTACCAGATGGCTTGAGCGTGGGAGGGGATATTTTTGTAGATAGGAGCCTAAAAGAAGAAGCTGAAAAGGCATCAGCAGATACCAGAGTCAAGGGTAAAGTATTTAGTACATAGCAAGGTTATAAATAAATTGAAAAAAGATTTTAGTATTTCCATGATAGTTTTATGGAAAAATTTGTTTGAAGCTGATCAGTTGATGGAAAAATTATGGCGAATGATAGTGGGATCAAATGGTATTAAAAGTTTTGGAGATATTATAAACTGGACAAAGGCCAATGCAGAAATAGATAGAAAAAATAATCGTATTATTATAAAAGGTGATCTGGATTTAGAAAATTCGGCAGCAGAGGATTTACCTGAAGAATTATATGTAGATGGAGATATAAAAATAGATCAAAGATTGAACGGTGCTGCGCGTAAGTTGAAAAGAGAAGGAAAAATACAAGGAAAAGTCATCTTAGATTTATAGGGAGACTTGGATGAATAAAAAAATATGACAGAATTAACCTGCGAACAATTGAAACAAGAATTTATCGAAGTCAAAAGAAGCTTTGGGGATTTTTCGGAATCTCTTGATGAAGACGTGATGGCAAAGAAATTGAAAAAAGTCAGAGGAACAAAATCAGGACTGATATTTGCCCTGGATAAGATAAGTAGGATGTTTTTTGACCCAGAAATATCCAAGCGAATGTTGGTAGATTTATTGATTGATGGAGATGTTGGTAAGATAAATTATTATCAAAAAATGGTCATAATAGACAGATCAAAGAAAAGAATATTGTTTAGAGAAGATATTAGGATGTTCAATGTAGATTCCAAGATAGTTTTCCCAGACAATTTAGATATTTTTGGAGATCTCAAAGTTGGTGAGTCAAATATTGATAGCCTTCCTCGCAAGCTGGTCGTAAGAGGCAATTTAGATATTAGAGGAACAAAAATCAAAAAAATACCCAGAGATATAATGGTTCATAAAAATTTATTGACAGACCCAGAGTTAAAGCCACAAGTTGATGAGCTTAAAAAATTGGGAAGAGTAAAGGGATAAATAATAATATAAAATATGCCAAACAAAATAAAAAAAATTCATGCTTTAGAAATATTGGATTCACGAGGCAATCCGACTGTCCAGGCTACAGTGGAGCTATCCAACGGGACATCAGCTACTTCTGCGGTGCCCTCTGGGGCTTCGACTGGTCGTTTTGAGGCTTATGAGCTACGAGATGGTGATCCACATCGCTACGAAGGCAAAGGAGTCTTGAAAGCCGTAGAAAATGTAAACACCAAGATAAATGATGCCCTGGAAGGCGTGTCAGTGTTTGAGCAAACTCAAATAGACCAGATGATGATAGATCTTGATGGTACCAAAAACAAATCAAGCCTAGGAGCCAATGCAATCTTGGCTGTGTCTCTAGCAGTGATGAGTACTGCTGCCAAAGCAAACAATGTCCAGCTTTATGAATATATCCGTAGTTTGTACAATCCAAAACTAAAAAAATACAAATTACCAACTCCAGTAGTCAATGTCATAAATGGAGGAGCGCATGGTGGTACAAATATAAATATTCAAGAATTTTGGTTAGTCGCTCACAAAGCCAAGACATTTTCAGACAAATTGAGGCAGTCTAGTGAAATATTTCACAAGTTGGGAGAGCTACTTCACTCAGTTGGTATGGATACAGATTTGGGTAACGAAGGGGGTTATTCACCAAATGTAAAATCACATCGTCAGGTTTTTGATTTGATATTACAAGCTATCGAAAATGCAGGTTACAAACCAGGCAAAGATATAAATCTAGGTATAGATGCTGGAGCCTCAGAATTTTATAATGAAAAAACAAAAAAATATGAATTGCCTTTGGAAAATAAAAATCTAACAGGCGATGAATTGATAGACTTTTATTTTGATTTGATGGAGATATATCCACTGCGTATAGTAGAAGATCCACTAGATCAGGAGGATTGGGAAAACTGGCAAGATTTTACAAGTGATCAGTTTATAAAAAACAACGATGTTGTGGTAGTGGGAGATGATTTGTTTGTCACCAATGTAAAACGTTTGAAAAAAGGGATTGAGATGGGTGTAGCAAATTCTATTTTGATAAAGCTCAATCAAATAGGTACATTGTCAGAGACATTGGAGGCTATCCGTTATGCTCAGGAAAATGATTATCAAGTGATAGTATCTCATCGTAGTGGTGAAACAGCGGATACTACTATTGCTGATTTAGCAGTAGCTGTAAATGCAGAGTACATCAAGACAGGTTCTACCTCTAGAGGAGAGCGAACAGCCAAGTACAATAGACTATTAAACATTGAAGAAAAATTAAATAATTAATATAAACCTTGTCATTTTGACATGGTGAGGCGGAAAAATATATGAATAAATCGAAGAAAGAAAATTGTCCATTGGTGTTGGCTATTTTGGATGGCTGGGGAATCTGGAAAGAAAAAAAAGGAAACGCTATTGCCCTGGCAGACACTCCGCGGATGGATGCTTTGCTAAAACAATATCCCAACGTAAATATCCAGGCTTCTGGCAAAAATATTGGTTTGCCTACTGGACATCCAGGAAATTCCGAGGCAGGGCATATGAATATCGGTGCTGGTAGAGTAGTTGAGCAAGATGCTGTAGTAATTTCAAAAAGTATAAACAACGGAACATTTTTCAAGAATCCCGCTTTTTTGCAAGCCGCCAATCATGTTGAAAAAAATAAATCAGATATTCATTTGATTGGACTTTTGTCAGACGTCAGTAGTCCTCATTCGGATGACGATCATCTGCTTTCTTTGCTTAGTTTTTTCCTTGGCAAAACAAAGCAAAAAATTTATTTGCATCTTTTTACCGATGGTCGTGATAGTCCGAGGTTTGCAGCTTTGAAGATACTGGGACAATACAGGAGTGTCTTTGATACCAAGCGAGTAAAAATTGCTACTATCATGGGTAGGTTTTATGCTATGGATCGTAAAAAGGCCTGGGATCGTACAGCCAAGGCATATGAGGCTATAGTGATGGGAGAGGGCAACAAAGTAGAGTCAGCCCTTGAGGCTGTCAATCAGGCTTACAACAAAGGTGAAAGTGACGAGTTTATTACTCCTTCGGTTGTTGTCAAAAACAAACAACCAATTGGACCGATCAACGACAATGATGCGGTAGTATTTTTTAATCTGAGATCAGACAGAGCTCGTCAACTGACCAAATCATTTGTACAGCCTGATTTTGAGAAAAAAAACAAAAATTCTTTTCAAAGAAAAAAGATACCAAAGGATTTGTTGTTTGTAGCTTTGACTGATTTTGGACCAGACTTGCCAGGAGTTTTGACTGCTTATCCAGGTATTGATTTGCCGGATTCCCTGACCATAGCTATGAAAGATTTTAAACAACTTTATATTTCAGAGACAGAAAAATATGCTCATGTCACTTATTTTTTCAACGGTGGATATGATCATTCGATAGCCGGGGAAGAAAGAGTAGAGATTGCATCAAAAAATGTATTATCTTATGATGAGAAGCCAGAGATGAGTACCAAAGAGGTGGGAGATTATGTAATCAAGGCAGTAGAGCTCGATCAATTTGATTTTATTGTAGTCAATTTTGCTAGTCCAGATATGGTAGGACACACGGGTAATCTCGAGGCAGGTATCAAAGCGGTAGAGTATGTTGATCAATATCTAGGGAAAATAATAGATACAACTTTGGCAAAAAACGGTACTCTGATAGTGACCGCTGATCACGGCAATGTAGAAGAAATGATAAATCTTAAGACAGACGAAGTAGATACAAAGCATTCTGGGAATCCAGTACCCTTTGTCATAGTAAATCACAAAAAATATAAATTAAAAAAAGATGGTAAGTTGGCCAATATTGCTCCAACTATTTTGGATATTTTGGGAGTAAAATCACCAAAATTGATGACTTCAAAATCTTTAATAAACAAAAAATAAATGAGTAGACCAAAACCAGTAGTATTACTAATTTTAGATGGATTCGGAATAGCTCCACCATCTCGTTCCAATGCTATTTCACTAGCAAAAACACCAAATTTTGATAAGTATTCTTCAAATTATCCTATTATGCCACTTGCGGCTAGCGGAGAAGCAGTTGGTTTGTCTTGGGGTGAAATGGGTAATTCACAAGTTGGCCATTTGGCCTTGGGTAGCGGAGTAATTCCCTATCAAGATTTACCAAAAATTACCAAGGCTATTACCGATGGAGAGTTTTATGAAAATGAGGCTTTTATCAAGGCCTGTGATCATGTCAAAAAAAATGACAGTGCCTTGCACTTGATGGGATTGGTCAGCTCCGGAGGTGTCCACAGCTACAACGAGCATCTATACGCCCTGATAGAGCTAGCCAAAAAACAAAAAGTGACTAGACTTTTTGTACATTGTTTTTTGGATGGACGTGATGTCCCATACAACAGTGGTCTCAATTTTATTACCAAATTACAAGACAAGCTCAAAGAAGTGGGCCTAGGGCAGATAGCGACTTTGTCTGGTAGGTTTTGGGCCATGGATAGAGACAATCGTTGGGATAGAGTAGAAAAAGCTTTTCGAGCAATGGTGGATGGCGAGAGTGATAAAAAATACGAAGATCCTCTCAAGGCAATCCAGGATTCTTATGACACCAAGGTCTATGATGAGGAATTTGTTCCTACTATTATTACCAATGACCTAGGTAAGCCGAGAGCTCAAATAAAAGATAAAGATGCAATAATATATTTTAATTTTAGATCTGACAGAGCTAGGCAACTGACCCAATCTTTGGTCTTACCTGCTTTTGAAAAATTTAAAAGAGATTATTTTCAAAATTTATTTATGGTGACAATGGCTGAATACGAAAAAGATTTACCGGCGATAGTTGCCTTTCCTCCTTTGCAGATAGAAATGCCAATGGCCAGAGTATTGTCAGAGGCTGGGCTCAAACAACTGCATATAGCTGAAACAGAAAAATATGCTCACGTTACTTATTTTTTCAACGGAGGCAAAGAAACAATATATGAGGGTGAAGACAGGACATTGATTCCTTCTCCTCAGGTGACATCATACGATCAAAAGCCAGCTATGTCTGCTCGAGAAATTACAGCCAAGATAACTCAATTTATAAAAGAAGGCGCCTATGATTTTGTAGTTGCCAACTATGCCAATCCGGATATGGTCGGACACAGTGGGAATATCCAAGCTACCATTGAGTCAATAGAAATTTTGGATCAGTTGATAGCCGAGGTTGTGGATACTACCTTGTCTTATGATGGTGTAGTGTTGATCACTGCCGATCATGGCAATGCTGAGTCACTTTATAATATGCAAACTGGTGAAATAGAAAAAGATCACACCAATAGTCCGGTGCCACTTTTTATTATTGGTTCGGAGTTTGCTGGCAAGAGTGTTTTGTCAGGGATGACGGGGACAGACTTGAGTCATGTCACTCCAGTAGGAGTTTTGGCAGATGTTGCCCCTACTATTTTAAAAATTATGGGAATAAAAAAACCACCAGAGATGACTGGTAGTTCTTTGGTATAAATTTATTTTATAAATTGGATAGCCAGTACAGTAAGAGCAAAACCGACCATCATACCCACGATCACTTCTGTACTCTTGTGTCCAAATCTTTCTTTCAAAATTGGAAATCTGTATTCTTCACTATCGGGTAGCTCTTTGACGAGTCGATTGAGGATTTTGCCATGAGTACCCAGGTGCCAACGGATGCCGACAGCGTCTCTGATAGTGAGTAAAGCCAAGATGAGGGAAATAGCAAAAGCCGGAGAATCCAGACCTTCATAGTGGGCCATCAGGGTAGCCAGAGACACTACTACAGCTGCGTGTGAAGAGGGCATACCACCATAGCTAAATACAGACGGCCAGCTAAATTCACCACGAAACATATCAACTACCACTTTTAATCCTTGATTTATCACCATGATTACTAGGGGTATCAAAAATAATTTGTATTCCATAATAATATTAAAATTAGTTTATATAGTCATTATATCAAAAAATAATTAAAAAACAATGAACATATTTGAAACAATTTTTTTAGGCATACTCCAGGGCATCACCGAATGGTTGCCTGTTTCTAGTTCCGGGCACTTGGTTTTGTTTTCCAATTGGCTCAAAATAGACACTAGTTTAGAATTTGATGTCTTTTTGCACGTGGCTAGTTTGTTGGTGATTTTATTATTTTTTAAAAAAGAAATAACAGAAATAGTCCGCCAACCTTTTATCAAAAAAAAATCTGACAAAAAAAATTGGTGGCTGTATATTATCCTTAGTACTGCAATGACAGTTTTGATAGCCGGGATACTTTATGACAAAATAGACAATTTTCGAACTGTTTATTCGGTTGCAGATTGGTTGTTGATTACTACATTTTTATTACTAGCTACAAAGTTTGTGGTAGGTCCAAATCAAAAAATAAATTGGAAAGTTGCCCTCGTCCTGGGTCTTGTCCAGGGTTTTGCAGTTATACCCGGGCTTTCTCGTAGTGGAGTAGTGATTGCCACTGCTTTGATTTTGAAAATAAAAAAAAGAGATGCATTTGATTATGCATTTATTCTTGCTATTCCAGCTATCTTGGGTTCATTTATTTTGACTGTCCAGGATTTTGCTTTTCAATGGTTGTATTTGGTAGGCTTTGTAGTCACAATGTTTGTGGGTTATTGGACTTTATATTTGTTGAAAATGGTTATAAATAAAAATTATTTTTATTTGTTTTTCTTATACACGGCTATATTGAGTATAATTATTAATTTTATCTAATGTTGTATCCAGTTATTTTGGCTGGGGGGAGCGGGACTAGATTGTGGCCGATTTCGACCCAATCAAAACCAAAACAAACCAAGGCCCTATTGGGCGACAAAACTTTATTGCAAAATACCTATGATAGGCTTTTGTCTGGTTTTGATAAAAAAAATATTTTTATTGTCAGTGGCGTCAATTTGGAATCTGCCATCAAAAAACAACTAAAGTTCAAAAAAGAAAACTTTTTTGTAGAGCCTCAGGCCAGGGGTACGTCCATAGCCATTGGTTGGGCAGCTTTGGTATTGTTGCAAAAAGATCCAGAGGCTATCATCGCTACTATCAATAGTGATCATCACATAAAAGAAGAAGAAAAATATATACAAGCCATCAAAGATTCGGAAAATATCATTGAGAAAAATCCTGACAAAATATTGTTGATGGGAATCAAGCCAAGTTATCCCGAGACTGCCTATGGATATATTGAGTTGGGAGAGGTTATTGGTGATCAGATACACAAAGTAAACTCATACAGAGAAAAACCAAATCTAGAAACAGCCAAAGAGTTTTTATCTGCAGGAAATTATTTTTGGAATTCAGCTATTTTTGTATTCAAAGCCAAGACACTTCTCGAGCAGTACAAAAAATATATACCAGATGTATATCAGACGTTGATGAATATAAAAGAAGACCCGAGTAGTTTAGAAGATGAGTATGAAAAAGTAAGAAATATTCCTATTGATTATAGCTTGATGGAAAAATCAGAAGATTTGATTATCAAGCCACTTGATATCACTTGGGCAGATATTGGTAGCTGGCGTGCTCTTCGAGATATTCAACAACTGATAGAGGGCTCAAAAAACATTTCAAACAGCAAAAATGTCCTGCTTGATTGCCAGGACAATCTATTGTACAGTTCTAGTAATAAGCTCATCACAGCCATTGGTATCAAAGACACTGTGCTGGTAGAGACAGAGGATACTATATTTTTGTGTCCTGCAGAAAGATCACAGGAATTAAAGGATTTGTTAAAAGAAATAAAAAAGAGAAATTTAGATAAATACTTATGATAAAAAGAATAATAAAATTATTGATAATATTGGGAGTTATTTTCACAATTTGGTTTTTGGCTGTTTTGATAAGGGGTAATGGTGTAGATGAGGATAGATCCTTTGTTGTCAAAAGTGGACAAGGAGTCAACCAAATTAGCATCAGCCTTGATGAAGCTGGTTTGATAAAAAGTAAGCTTGTTTTTGAAAGTTGGCTTTGGTTCAAGCGTTATGAGGACAAAGTTGTAGCCGGTGCTTATCAGATACCCAGAGGAGCTTCTATACGCAACATTACCAATTTGATTATTTCTGGACCACAAAACTCTCAAGCCTCGATTACTTTACTTGAGGGCTGGGATAGACGAGCTATGGCTGACGCACTTGATAAAAATGGTTTGTCAGGTGAAGAATTTTTAAGTGCTACTGACAATGTAGCTGAGTGGAAAGCTTATTATGATTTTTTGGAGGACGCTCCTGCTAGCGCTACTTTAGAGGGTTATATTTTTCCGGATACATATTTTGTAGACAGCTACACTAGTACAAATGATTTTATTGCCAAGGCACTCAACAATTTTGAAAAAAAATTGACACCAGAGCTCCGAGAAGAAATAGCCAGTCAAGGCAAAACAATATTTGAAGTAGTCAATCTAGCCTCTATTGTAGAAAGAGAAGTACCAGCTTATGCTGACAAAAAGATGATTGCTGATATATTTTTGAAAAGATTGGATATAAATATGGGCCTACAGTCAGATGCTACTATCAATTTTATAACAGGTAAGGGCACAACACAGCCTAGTCTGGACGATTTGGAGACAGAATCCCCATACAACACCTACAAATACCGCGGATTGCCTCCTGGACCCATTTCTAGCCCAGGTATAGATAGTATAGAAGCAGTTGTCTATCCTACTGCCAATCCATATTACTTCTTTTTGACTACCGACGAGGCCGAGACTATATATGGAGTGACTCATGATGATCATGTAGAAAACAAGAATAAATATTTGAGATGATAAGGTTTAAGAAAAATTGTAGAAGACTGAGAGTTGGTATTGATTCTGCCAAATCTCATTTTGAAGATTTTTTAGACGCCTATGGGTATAAAAATCTTGAGCAAGCTAGGAGTTTTGCAAAAGCTACTGAAGTTTGGATAGATGGTTTAAAAGAGGTTAGATTTGATGCCGAAAAATCAATACAGATGCTACTCGATGTTGTACAAAAAGCAGGTATAGCCAAAAATATAGATGAAGCAGAAAAATGGCTAGAGGACAATGTAGAAATAAGTGAAGAATCTCAGTATATTATTGTAGATGGTAATTTTGATCTTATGAGATTAGAGGGGGCTGACCCCATTATCGAGCTACCAGATCACATGTCTATACAGGGTAATGCAGAATTTACATTTTTTGCAGGCAAGCACCTTCCGCATGGTTTATATGTTAATGGTAGTCTATATTTGAGCCATGCTCCAAATCTTAAAGAGTTACCCCGTAGTTTGAGTGTAGGTGGAGACTTACATATAGATTTTACACAGATAGAAAGCATTTCGGCTGGTATTTTTGTGTCTGGGGATATTTATGTAAGTGCAAAATTGGAGCAAAGAGCAGAGGAGCTCAAAAAAATGGGTAAAATAAAAGGAAAAATATTTGTAAGAGGATAGAATATGCAAAAAATAAGTTGTGAACAATTAAAAGAAGAATTAAAAGATTTGATTGAACATGTGATTAATTTTAAGTTGCTTTTTGATAGACAAGAAATAACTTTTGATAATATTGGAGAACTTAGTATAGCCAAAAATAAAGCTACCGAATTGAGGGATAGAGTTATTATGGCTGATGAATATTTGATTAGTAGAGATCTGGTAGATATATTAATTGAATCAGGAGTGTCCAAGGACGCCCTTGAGGCAAAGGCATGGATGGAGGAATACTCCATAGAAATAGATAAGAGACAAAGAAGGTTGGTGGCCCAAGGAGATATTCCAGCCGTTCTTCCTACAATAAGACTGCCTGATAATTTTATAGTTAAGGGAAAATTAAGTTTAGCTGCTAGTCAAATTAAAGAACTTCCTGATAACCTTAGTGTAGGGAATAATCTCTATCTATTTTCAACAGATATTAAAGAACTTCCTGATAACCTTAGTGTAGGGAATAATCTCTATCTATTTTCAACAGATATTAAAGAACTTCCTGATAACCTTAGTGTAGGAGGTGATTTGATTGTAAATGAAGGATTGGAAAAACAAGCAGAGAAACTTAAAAAACAGGGTAGAATAAAAGGAGAGGTTATAGTAATGTAAATATGACTAGAATAAGTTGTTCACAATTAAAATCAGGATTACGAAATCTAGTACAATACATAGTTGATTTTAATATTTTTTTGGAAGACAATGAAATTACTTCGCAAAATATTGATCAGTTTCGTAGTTTGAGAGACAGGGCCGATGAACAATCTTTTAAAATATGGCGAGATTTTTATCCAGGCTTAGATGATTTGATGGAAATGCATTTTAAAAGTGAGCGCAGGATAGTAGATGACCAGAGAAAACCCCATGAGCTCAGAAGAGATGCCTGGAAATGGTTTCATGAATACCTTACGCTTGATCCTGCGAATAGACGAGTAGAAATGGAAAAGGATATGAGTTTTAATTTTCTTAGTCACGAAAGGTTACCGCGAGATTTTACACTAAAGGGTAATTTTAATATGGATAGTCATTGTGAGATAGATTATTTGCCAGAGGGCTTACATATCGAGGGAGGAGTTACTATCTATGGAAAAAATATAAAAAATTTACCCAAGGGATTGAAGGTGATGGGTGATTTACGGATTTTGGATACAGTAGAAGACCTACCAGATGATTTGAGAGTAGGAGGAACATTTTTTGTTCCCAAAAAATTACAAGACAAAGCTTGGAAATTGGATAGCAAGGGTTTTATAAATAGAATTGCTGTAGAATAAATTATGAGAGGATTGACAACTTGCAAAGGACTAAGAGCGGAGATATACAATGCCAAGGGAGATTTGGCTAGCTTTGTTAGTATATTTGATTCAGGCTTCACCAAAGACAACATAAAAGACGCTGGAAAAAAATCTAGAATGGCTGGAATAAAAATAGGAAGTGTTTGGGGTATGCTTTATCCTGCTATTGCTGATTTACAGCAGATGGACAGGTGGCGTAATTTAGGTTTAAAAGATTTTCAAAAAAGACTTAAAAAAGCAGGCTATGAACTTTCGCCTAAAAAAAGAAGATTGACTTATCGGGGAGATATTATTTTGGATGACTCTACTGATTTGAAAATTCCGCCAGGTTATATGGATATTGTGGGTAATCTGATAGTAAAGCAAAGGTCTAGATTGTCTAAGATGTCAGATGATTTATTCGTAGCCGGAGATTGTAAGTTGATTGGTGATAATATGTATTTGATGCCAAATAATTTGACGGTAGCTGGAAATTTATTTGTAGGAGATGAAGTAGAATATCTCAAAGACGATATAGACGTACAGGGGGACATGCAGGTTCCCAGGCATTTATCCGAAATGGCCAATAAGCTAAAAGAGCAGGGTAAAATAAGAGGATTAGTACTTACTAGATAAAATTATGCAAAATCAAGAACAATGCCAAAAAATGAGAATGAACCTATTTAGTTTAAGGAATGTTCTGATTAATTTGGGTGAGAGTATGATGGGTCTAAAGTCGAGTGATTCTCATGTTGATACCAATATGGAATATGCTCGCAAGATGAAAAGTAAGTTTAATTTTGATTATTTTACTTTATCTGGAATTTTACTCAATATGAAGGCTGATAAGGAGCAAAAAGAATTGGATGATTTTGATCCAATAGACTATATATAAGTTGACATATCGGGTGTTTTGGTATATACTTTTTTCATAAACAAATAAATAGCCGTAGACAGTGGGTTTTTTAGCCAATGTTAGCTAAAATATAAGTCCTACCGAGGTAGAATTTCTCTATTTTTATGTCTGCGGTGATGCGCAGATTTTTTTAATAACAAATTTATGGCAAAATCAAAAGAACAAAAGAAAGAAATTTTAGCTGTTATCAAGGATAAAATGGCCAAAAGTAAGTCTGTTGTTTTCAGTTCTGATACTGGTTTAAATGTAAAAACAGTAGAGGAAATGAGAAAAGATTTACGTGAGAATGGGGCTGAATACCTAGTAACCAAAAAAACTTTACTTAAAAAAGCCACCAAAGATTTTGGTGATTCAGAAGCGGTCAATGACCTGAGTGGTTCTGTGGCTATGGTACTATCTTATGAAGACGAAATAGCTGGTGCCAAAATAGTAAACAAGTATGTAAAATCAAATAAAGAAACTTTGGCTTTCGGTGGTGGTATCTTGGAAAATGAGTTTATCTTGGCAGACAAAGTAAAACAATTGGCTTTACTTCCTTCAAGAGAAGAACTGTTGGCCAAATTGGTTGGTTCAATCAATAGTCCATTGAGTGGTTTGGTAGGAGTATTAAATGGAGTACAAAGAAACTTTGTTGGAGTACTTAGCGCTATCAAAGATCAAAAATCATAATTAATAACATATAAATAATTAAATTATAAAAAATATGGCAGACGAAAAAAAGACAGAAGAAACTAAAGAAGAAGTAAAAGTTCCTGCAAAATTCAAAAGTATTGTAGAAGAAATTGAAAAAATGTCAGTATTGGACTTATCTGAATTAGTTTCTATCTTAGAAGACAAATTTGGTGTTTCTGCAGCTGCTCCTGTAGCTATGGCCGCTGCTCCAGCAGCTGGTGATGGTGAAGCCGCTGAAGAAAAAACTTCTTTCACAGTAGAGTTGACTAGCACCGGTGACAACAAAATCGGCGTTATCAAAGCTATTCGTGCAATCACTCAAATTGGACTAAAAGAAGCCAAAGATATGGCTGACGGTGCTCCAATTGCTATCAAAGAAGGTGTATCAAAAGAAGAATCTGAAGAAATGAAAAAACAATTAGAAGAAGCTGGCGGTTCAGTTACTTTAAAATAATTTTCTCATTATAAAAAAACGCCCCTAGCGGGGCGTTTTTTGTTTTGTTTTGTTTATTCGTTTATTGCCAGGATATAAAGATGATTGCCATTGAGTAGGAAGATTGCTTTTTCATCTGGGTCTATGGCCAAGTCTGTTAGATTATCAAACTTTTGAGAAGTATACTGGTCTTTGATGTTACCTTCTTTATCCAAAATTATTATACGATTGTTTTGGGGGTCAATGATATAGAGATAATCAGAATCACGGAAAGTCTTGATAGTAGCATTGCTACCTATTGGGGGATTCGGAGTATGGTAATCAAATTTTTCTTCTACGCCTTTGAGGAAGTTTCGGATATTACCATTGTTTTCTATCATGTAGATACTGCCATCGATTGTTAGGCTAGTACTATCCATGATGTTTAGTTCTTCTTGTAACCATACTTGACCACCTGAAAAGCTTTGGCCTTTTTCAGGGTATTTAAAGACTTGGTTGTTACTAGGGTCCAAAACATAGAGATTGCCGCCGTAAACGGCCATATCTTGGACCTGGGTGTTGGCTGCAGTTTGTTTGAGGGAGCCAACAGAGCTACCAGTGTCCAAATCAAACACTTGATAATATAGTTCATTGTTGGCATTTATTGAGCTGAGGACCACTTGGTTTGTATCTGGGAGGTCAGTCATAGCGGTGATTGTCTGTCCGCCGTGTAAGTTGGCCACTTCGGTCAGTAGGTTGTCTTTTATGGTATAGATAATACTATCAGACAATATATAAAATACTCCGTCTTTTTGAACTATATTGTCGGTAGATAATACCGTATCACTGAGGTTAAAAAGCTCGACTGGTGCAGTGACTACGTGGATACGACGGACTTTGTTGAGTTCGTAGAAAACATGCTCAGACATCTCGGTTATTTTTGTCTTTTGTTCTGCATTGCTGGGCTTTATATTTTTTATCAAGGCGGTGATTTCCAAAAGTAGGGCTTCGGCTGCTTCATCGTCTTCGTAGATAAGTTTGGCGTCTACTTCTTCATATTTATTTTGGATTTCAAGAAGAGTTGTATTATAAGCCTCGTCTTTTTGGTTGTCACTTTTTTTCTGAGTCAAAAATACCAAACTTTGTAAAAATACCAAGATAATTATAAATAATACTCCGATGATTATCCTTTTTTTGATATTCAGAGCTTGCCACCAGTTTAGTTTTTTATCTGTGATGTCTTTTATGTTGTCGATGGTCTGTTGTTCACTTTGATTTCTGTGCTTACTAGAAAAGACAAATAAAAAGGCATTTTTAATTTTTGTAAAGATATAGACAAAAAATCTCTTGAGTAAAGAAAAGAAATATCCAACATAAGAAAAACTTTTTTTCATTTTTTTGATGGAGCCAATATTTTTGACTGCCCCTAGATCTACTACTAGTTTTGTTTTTGGTTTGGTGATTGTACCTTTGTAGCCGTCGTCTTTTTGGGGAGTGATGGTTTCGTCAATTTCATCTTCATCACCATAATCCAATGGCTGGACTTCTTCGGGAGTGATTTCCATATCTGCTGGACTTGGATTTTTGACAATCACAGAGTTGAAAGTCACAAAATCAGGAACAGTATTTAAAAGTTCGTTTATTTTGATGACTGCTGCTTGAGGAGAATATTGTTTGACTGTCTGACGTATTTTTTCTTGAGAAATATAATCAAACAGGGCATTGGTAGAAACTACTAGGACATCTCCAGCATCAAGCTGACCTGAGATTATGTCCGAAAATATTTTGTTGGGATTTATATTGCTTTGTTTGTTTATGACGGGGGTGATTTTGTTGTGATGGATAAGTAGGGCATTGATGTTGCCGATACCAGCCAAAAATACATTATCGTCATGAAAGATACCAATCGCTAGGTCTAGGGTATTGAGCCAGTTGCGTATTTTGATATCAGTACTTAGTTTGGGCAACAATTGGTTGATATTTTGCAAAATTTGCTCCAAAATGCCCTCAGGGTCGCCATCATTAGCAGTTTCAAAGGAAGTGGCTATTTCATTGATAATTTCGTCAATTACGGGCTGTTGATCGGTTTTATGCTTGGGTACTTCGAGTATTACAAAAATACGGCCATTTTCAGTCTGGCTACTAATGTAGGTTTCGGAGAGTTCTCGAGAATTTAGGTGGTCATGTATAAATATTTTGTGGTGCTTGATAACCATATTTTACATTTGTATCAAATAATATTATACTATATTTAAGGATAATAGTAAATAAATCATTTAGCATAACCATATGCTTGAACAAATATTTAGTTCAGTTGCCAGGACAAAGATTCTCAAGTTTTTTTGTGTACATGCACAGAAGAAATTTTTTGTTCGGGAGATATCTAGGACATTGGACCTACAGCTCAACTCTACTCGGCGTGAGCTTGAGAACTTGGAAAAATTTGGTTTTTTGTTGTCTCAGACAGAAACTGGTAAAAAATTCTATTTTGCCAATCAAAATTTTAGCTTGTTTGCTGAAATCAAAAATCTTATTTTCAAGTCGCTAGCCTTAGAAGAGATGAATATTGCTGGTAGGATGTCAAAGCTTCCGGGCTTGAAACTTTTGATTTTTACAGGAGTCTTGACCGAGTCACCGGCTGGTACGGATGTGTTGATAGTGGGTAAGGTCAATAAAACAAAATTTCATAATCATCTCAAAAAAATAGCCGAAGGATTGCCCGATGAATTGCGTTATACTTTTTTGCCTTTAGCTGACTATCTTTATCGTCTAGAAATTACCGACAAGTTTGTTTATGATATTTGGGCAAATGAAAAAGTAGTCGTAGTAGACAAGATTTCAAAAGATGTGAGTCAAGCAAAATTCGAAGATTTCAACGTCAAGCATTTTAGATCTGATAAATAAGCATGGATAAAAAAGAATTTTGTACAGATTTGCAACAAATGGTCATAGCTCACAATAGAGCTTTGGCTGATTTTGCTAGATTTTTGGAACCCGAGTACCTGTCTTTTGAACACAGAAGGGGGATTCCAGATATCAAACACATGAGTGACTATCTAGAAAACTTATTTAGGCAGATTTTTGAGAAGTTTAAAATAAGGGAGATGGAGGAATTTTACGCGCCTATGTATGAATACCCAAAGATAAAAAACAAGTGGACAAATAAAAAAGAGTGGCTAGCTATGGTTATGTTGGAGACAAATATGCGATTTGAAAGTAGGAAGGTTTTTAAGCAGCACCTTACCATTGGATCGAGCATAAAAAAATTACCCCGTAATTTAGAAATTACAGAATTGATTATACAAAAAGATGCGATGATAGAAGAATTACCAGATGATGTTGTAATACATGGTCTGAGTTTACATAAAAAAGATCTTAAACTAGAGAGTCAGTGCAAGGATTTGAAGATGCGTGGTCAGATAGAAGTTTTAGAAATATTTTAGTATGTCAGAAGAGAGGGCAGATAAAAATTGTAAATAATGCTGGATAAAAATTGCGAACAATTTAGAAGAGATGTAGGGATTATTAAAGAATCAATAGATAAATTGACTGGTTTGGTATCTTCGGTGGACCCTAGAAAATTAGAATATATTCTTCGTGAAAGAAATCGAGCCGAACGTTTACTGAACACATTATTTTTTGAGTTCAATATGACAGAATTTGCCAATCTTCAGATGATTATTGATCCAGCAATAGATAAATCAGCAGCCATGCTTAGGGCACGTGATTGTGACTACACAGACAAAAGTGTATTTACAGCTTTTCTTGGTATACCCAAGGGCGTACCTTTAAAAAGATTACCAAAAAACTTGGAGATAGGGACACTGGAAATAAAACACGACGTAGAGCTAAAATCACTGCCAGATGATATCAAAATAGGTGTTTTGGCTATTAATAATGGTAATGGACTGATCGATCAGGCTCAGCGTTTATTAGAAAGAGACCAGATAAAAGAAATCATCGTGAAATAATTACGAGTAAATATTATAATAAAGTATAGAGTATTCTAGAAGTAAATGAATAAAATATGATAGAAACGCAATGTGAACAATATAAAAAATATCTTATTCGGCTCAAGGCTGACAAAGTAAGGTATGATGACTATTTAGAGGCTGACCTAGGATCTGGAAATAGGCAATCTTCTTTGACCATGAAAGATATATTCGAAACTGAATTTGAACATGGTCAACAAGAGCTTGCTAAAGATAGGTTTATTTTGACAATAAGAGCCACGGGATGTTTGTATACCGAAGAAGGATTGGATCCCATACCCAAAGAGTCGGTAGCCTCCAAAGTAAAGATTATGGGTCATCGTATAGTAATTGAGGGAGATTTGGTTTTTAATTCTGATCTTGGTAAGTTACCAGACAATTTGT
>JABJNO010000008.1 GCA_018664825.1 Candidatus Parcubacteria bacterium | reverse complement strand
GTGGTTGTGTAGATGAAGATTGGAATGATGATGCTAGTTGTACTGTTTTAAATAATTTTAATTCTTGTGCTAGTTGTTCTGAATCTGCAGACACTTCAGCTCCGTATGGTGCTCAGATGGGGGCAAGTTTTAGGTGTTTTTATCGAGCAGCTGCTAGTAGTCAGAATTGTGCTCAAGGCACTGGTAGAAGAGTTTGCGCTTGTGAGAATTAATTTTGAAAAATTGACAAAAAACTTGAAATTTTGTAATATTAGCGCTCTATTATATAGAGTGCTAATTTTTTATTAAATAAAACAATATGAACTTAAGACCTTTAGGAGACAGGGTAATTGTCCAAGCACTACCCAAAGAAGAAACCACAAAATCAGGTATTATATTACCTGATACTGTCAACAAAGAATCTCGCCAAGAAGGCAAATTAGTTGCTATTGGTTCTGGTGAAAAAATAACCAAACTAAATTTATCAACTGGACAAAAAGTCGTATTTTCAGAATACGGCGGTTCTGAGATTAAAATTGAAGACCAAGAATACAAAATTTTAAATCATGATGATTTACTCGCAGTAATTGAGTAGTTGAATAATTAATTATAAATTATAAAAAATATGGCTAAACAAATTATTTTTGATGAAGAGGCTCGTGCCAAGATGAAAGAGGGCGTTGATGTACTAGCAAATTCTGTAAAAGTTACTTTAGGACCAAAAGGACGTAATGTTGTTTTGGATCGTGGCTATGGTGCACCAACTATTACCAAAGATGGTGTAACTGTTGCCAAAGATATTGAACTAGAAGATAAGTTTCAAAACATTGGAGCGGAGATTGTCAAAGAAGTAGCCTCAAAAACTGGTGATGTAGCTGGTGATGGTACTACTACTGCAACTGTTTTGGCTCAAAATATTATTGCTGAGGGTATCAAAAATGTCACCGCCGGAGTAAGTCCATTGTCTCTCAAGCGTGGTATTGATAAAGCATCTACTGCTGTGGTAGATTATCTAAAAAATACTTCTCGCGAAGTATCTGATCATAGTGAGATTCAACAAGTGGCGGCTATTTCTGCCAATGACAAACAAATTGGTATGATTATTGCCGAGGCTATGGAGTCAGTTGGTAAAAATGGTGTAATCACTGTTGAAGAGTCTCAAAGTTTTGGGATTGAAAAAGAAGTGGTCGAAGGTATGCAATTTGATAAAGGATATATTTCTCCTTATATGATTACTGACGCTGATAAGATGAAAGCTGTTTATAGTGATCCTTATATTTTATTGACTGATCAAAAGATTTCATCTGTCCAAGATCTTTTGCCTTTACTTGAATCAATGGCTCAGTCTGGTAAAAAAGATTTAGTGATAATTGCTGAAGATGTAGAGGGCGAAGCTCTGGCTACTCTAGTAGTAAATAAGATTAGAGGTGTGATGAATACTTTGGCCATCAAGACCCCAGGTTTTGGTGACCACAAAAAAGCTTTATTGCAAGATATTGCTGTGCTGACTGGCGCTAAAGTAATTTCTGAAGAAGTTGGTTTGAAGATCAGTACCACTACTATAGATATGTTGGGTTCTGCTCACAAAGTAGAGGCTACCAAAGAAAACACTACTATTGTCGATGGTAAGGGCGATGAAGCTCATATCAAAGAAAGAGTAAATCAAATAGAACAAGCTATCAAAAAAGCTGAGTCTGATTTTGATAAAGAAAAATTACAAGAACGCCTAGCTAAACTAACAGGCGGTGTAGCTGTCATCAAAGTTGGAGCTGCTACAGAAACTGAAATGAAAGAAATGAAAGATCGGATTGATGACGCTCTGCATGCTACTCGGGCTGCAGTAGAAGAAGGTATTGTGGTCGGTGGTGGTGTGGCTTATATTAGAGCTATGTCAGCTATTGATGATTTGGATCTGGACAATGAAGAAGAGTTGGGTGCTGAAATTTTGAAAAGAGCTCTAGTCACTCCTTTACAACAAATTTCTCAAAATGCTGGTCAAGATGGTGGTGTAGTTGTAGCTGAGATTATGAAACACGAAGGTAGTTATGGCTATAATGCCCAAACAGATAAATACGAAGATCTAGTAGAAGCTGGTATTATTGATCCTACCAAGGTGACTCGTAGTGCTTTACAAAATGCTGCTTCAGCTGCTGGAATGTTTTTGACTACTGAAGCGGTCATTACTGATATTCCAAAAAAGGAAGATGATATGCCAGCTGGCGGTGGTATGCCTCCAATGGGCATGGGCGGCGGAATGCCAATGATGTAACGCAAAGCGTTATCCCGGGTTTGATCCGGGATCTAATCATATATAAAAATCGTCCTGAATTTGCTTCAGGGCGGTTTTTTTGTTATGCTGTTTTTACTCTTAGTCAAGGAGGTGAAAAATGACAGGAGAACAGCTCTTTTTACGTTATGCTTTTCCTTGCGTGCAAGCCAGAGAAATAATGGGGAAAATATCTCCAAAGCATAGTCAGGAACTTACTACTTGGGCAATACAAGATTTACAGCCAACTAGACGGCGACTCAAGTTTTGTTTTCCGCATGCTTTCCGAGCACTGCGACAATTAGCTAGAGCTAATAATAGACAGACTTGGAGTTTGATCAATGTCCAAGATTATTGGCGATCCAACCACGGTCACGAAGGTGATTGTGCCGTGCAACTAGTGACAGTTGTTAATCTTAATAAGATCGTCACAGTCAACAATGGTGCTGATCAGTTACCAGTAGTCAATCTCTATGGATTGCATCTTCGGGTAGGCGATAAAGTCTATACTCATAAGAGATGCATTGTAGAGTTAGCTGCCTAATAAACGCTACTTATTTGAGTGGCGTTTTTTATATTTCTTAAAAATCAAAATTTCTGGTATAATATAGATGTTAATATTTTTATGGCAGATACCAAAAATAAACAATTCAATGAGTTTGCAGAATCCAGTGAAATTTGGGTAGCAGATTTTGGTTCTCATGAGCTAGAACAAGAGTTACGTCAAGAAGTTATCAAACTCAAGCCACAAGCAGCAAAAGGTTTTAGTTGGATTTTTGCAGCTGTTATTTTATTTTCTATTATAATAATTGTTGAGCTATTATTCCGTCAATATGCTCAGAGCAATTTTTGGTCAGAAATGACAATCTTATGGACTACTTGGATTTGGCGTTTTGTTTTATTGATAATCTGGTTTACTTTGGTTTTTAAGAAAATGAGATATAACAAAGAAAAGGTTGTTGTTGCTACTTTGGTATCTTTTACTCTAGCAGTGATTGCTTTAGCTTTGTTTAAAATTATCTTTATTAGTTCAGCTTGGACCTGGCTCAATTTACTAGTTGAACCAATTTGGATGATTATTCTTGTAGCATTTTTAGGGTTTGTTTTTACAAGATTAATTTTTAAAAAATAGTTTCGTCTTGTCATCCCGCGCTTGACGCGGGAACTAGCAAGTTAATTAATTAAGTGTTCTAGATACCGCATCAGGTGCGGTATGACATAATAAAATAATTAAAAAACAAAAATATGTCAGACAAAGAAATCAAACCAGACAACAAAGACATTGAGGACAACAAAATAATTGCTGCCATTGGTTATGTTAGTATTTTATTTGTTTTACCTTTATTTTTAAAAAAGAATTCAAAGTTTGCTCAGTTCCATGCCAAACAGGGTCTGTTACTTTTCCTTATTGAGCTTGTATCTACTTGGATAGCTGCTCTTTTATGGCCATTTTTGGTCTTGGCTATTTTGGCAGCCCTCTGGGGTATCAAATCAGCTATGGAAGGCAAGTATTGGGAAATTCCTTTTGTTGGAAAACTTACCAAGAAATTGAATATTTAATTTTTTAATAAATTACTAATAAAAACTAAGTCAGAGCGTATTTAGCTTTGGCTTAATTTTTCTAAAAATAAAACATTATGCCAAAAAAGAAATACATTCTATGGTTTAAAGAAATCAATAACAAAGACGTCCCCAAAGTTGGTGGTAAAAATGCTTCTCTAGGTGAGATGTACTCTAAACTTACATCAAAAGGCGTGGCTATACCCAATGGCTTTGCAGTCACAGCTCAAGCTTATGATTATTTTGTGACCACTCAAGGAGTCAAAAAACAAATTCGCAAGATTTTGAAAGATTTAAACACTCATGACATTCACAATTTGCAAGAGCGAGCCAAAGCTGTCCGCGAAGCAATCTTGGCAGCTGACTTTCCTCAGGATCTAAATGATCAGATTATCGCTGCTTACAAAAAATTGTCCAAGCAATACAAATCACAGCGCGTAGATGTGGCTGTCAGGTCATCTGCTACAGCCGAAGATTTGCCTGATGCTAGTTTTGCTGGTCAGCAAGATAC
>JABJNO010000006.1 GCA_018664825.1 Candidatus Parcubacteria bacterium | reverse complement strand
TTCTTCCTTCGAACCACTCTTTTTTTCTTCTTTGGAGCAGCTTTTTTCTTTTTCTTGACTACTTTTTTCTTGGTAGTTTTCTTTTTAGTAACTTTTTTCTTAGCTACCTTTTTTTTCTTAGCTACCTTTTTCTTAGCAGTCTTTCTTTTTACTACTTTCTTTTTCACTACTCTTTTTTTCTTTCTTGGAGCAGCTTTCTTTTTAGCTGTTTTTTTCTTTTTCACTTTGTTTTCACCTCCTTTCTATTTTGTTTTAAATTTTTGTTTTAATAACTAACTTCTTCGGGAACTGGCTTACCAAAGACAGATTCTACAAACCACCTGAGAAAATCATCTTGCATACCAGTCATGTATAATAGCCCAACAATAATAGAAATAAGGCCAAGTATTTTGTACATTAGGCGACTACCACCGGATGTTCCTAAAAATTTTTCTGCAAAACCAATTCGACCTGCGTTTATAACAAGCCATTCAGTTTTCCAGACAAATAAAAATCCAATACCGATAAGTATTATGCCAATAATAATATTTCCAAACATAAGATACAAATAATCTTTTTAATAAATAAATTATAACATAAAAACAAAAAAAGGAGAATAGTTTTTGCTAATTTTTTTAAAACTTTTTAATTTTGAAAATATTTTTTATAAAAATTTTTATAAACAAAAAACAACCTTGTAAACAAGACTGTCTTTTGGTGGGCGCTGAGGGACTCGAACCCCCGGCCCTCTCGGTGTAAACGAGATGCTCTAGCCAGCTGAGCTAAGCGCCCTGGGTGTGTAGCCCTTCGACTTCGCTCAGGGCATTCGATAAATGTGTTTTTAAATTTACTTTTTTGGTCGAAGACCATGAGTGGAGTTCTACAAAGTAGAACGGAATCGAATGGTGGACCCGACAGGGATCGAACCTGCGACCTCCTCAGTGCAAATGAGGTGCTCTAGCCAGCTGAGCTACGGGCCCAAATATAAATAAATTCTTTTCGACTTGCTGTGCTTGTCGAAGTATGGTGGGCGAGAGAGGACTTGAACCTCCACCCCGAATAATCAGGACAAGGCCCTCAACCTTGCGCGTCTACCAGTTCCGCCACTCGCCCCCAAGTAGGATTGTACCTACTTAGGTTAGTTTGGTTTCTTTTAGTCTTTTTTTATTGGTACGTAAATAACCCAATTTAGCTCTTCTTACAGTAGCTTGTTTGATAGGTTCTATCTTTTCTACAATAGGAGAGTTCAATGGGAAAATCTTTTCTACACCAATTCCGCCAGATACTTTTCTGACAGTAATAGTAGCACCAATTTCTTTTCTGTGTTTTTTGGCTAATATAATACCTTCAAAAATCTGTGTTCTTTGTTTTTCTTCGCCTTTGGCGTTTTTTTCTCGAATAATTTCGTGAACACGAACAGTCATACCAGGTTTGATTTCAATATCAGACTTGGTAGTCTTTGTGTCTTCAGCTTTTTTGGTATCTTTCTTAGCTGTCTTTTTTTCTTCAGCCATAACTAAATGCTTAAAAATTTTATAAAAAAAGTTATTATCAAAATAATAACTCGTCTATTTTAGCCGATTTTACTGATTTTGTCAATAGTCTTATTAGAGCCTATTTTCTATAAAATCGGCTACTTTTTTGGTAGCTTCTTGGGGGCTAATGTGGGTGGTGTCTAGTATAAAATCATAGTGAGACTCATCTGTATAATCAACATTGTATACTTTTTTGTATCTTTCTATGTCAGCTTGGCGGCGTCTTTTTTGTTCTTCCTCCATTTCTTTTAGAGATTTTGCATGAGATTCAGCTTTTCTTATATTTTCTTCTGAGCTCTGCATTTCCTGCCAGATTCTTTTGGCAGTTTCTTTGATGTCAGCTTTGACAAATATTTTGATAGATTCTGGTAAAAAGTAGAATTGTGTCCTACCTTCTACTACAACATTTGATTTTTTAGATATTTGCCTAGCTTGAGCAGCTACTTTTTCATCTAAGTCTCTATCGACACTATGATTGGCTGCGTATTCATGAAACTCTTTTAGGGTCATGTTTTTTTCTTTGGCCAAGTCTCGCCACAAGCCACCAGTATAAATTCTTTGTGCTTCAATTTTTTTTAATAAAGCTTTGGCAATAGTGCTTTTGCCACTACCTGGCGTACCCGATATTGTAATTATTGTTTTCATTATTTTATAGTTTCTAAAAAGTTTTTTAATTCACCAGGTATCGGTGATTTATATTCTTGCCAATGTCCAGACAAGTCTTTTAGTTTTAGATAGTGAGCGTGTAAAAATATTCTAGATTCCAAGACTTTTTTCTTTTTGCGAATATCTTTTGTTTTGTATAGTTTGTCACCAGCCAGAGAATGTCCGATACTAAAAAAATGAGCACGGATTTGATGCATGCGACCGGTTTTTATCTGTACCTTAATCAAGGTATAACTTATAAATCTTTTTACTATCTGATAAGTAGTGTGAGCAATCTTGGCATTTTCTTTTATATTTTGTATTTTCATCAAGCCGGTTTTTTTGTCACGCTCTAGGGGAGTAGTGACTTCTCCGCTGTCATTGAGTAGCTTGCCGTGTACTAGGGCGGTGTATTCTTTTTTGATTGTGCGATCTTGAAATTGTTTTTTGATGCTATCAAAACTATCTTGGCTAAGAGGGATAACAATCAAGCCAGATACTTCTTTGTCTAGGCGATGGACTATAGATGGGCGTTGGGGGTCATCACCGATTTGTTTGGTGTGTGGAAATTTTTGCATTACCCAGTCAGCCAGAGTGTTGACCTCACCTTTGTCGGTAGCGTGGACTAGTAGATTGTGAGGTTTGTTCAAAATAAGATATTCTTCAGTTTGTTCGATTATTTTTGGTTCAGCCACAAACTTGGTAGATTTCTCTACTTTCTTGGGATTGTAACTTATTTTTTCACCACCCTTGAGCCATTGGTGGACAGTTGGAATTTTGCTATCTACCAAAACCTGACCATCGAGGATGGCTTTTTTTATTTGACTCCTAGAGATATCCAGTTGAGTTTGGAGGAATTTGTCTAGTCGTTCTTTTTTATCATCTTTGTATGTGATTTTCATAGTTTAAATTTACCAGATTTTGATTTAAAAATAAAGGGAAAAGAAAGAGCGACTCTGTTTGAACAGGGCCGCTCTCAGATTGTGGTAGGAGCAAAATAATGCAATAGTTCAGCTGGCTGGAGCACGGTCATTCGACCACAAAGACCAGCGTTTGGACCGGCTCGTTGTACATATATAGTAGGAGGACCTTGTTGAAGATCAAATTCATATATATCGCCGACATTATAGTCACGGCAGGGGGTTTCTTTTATACATTTGACAATACCGCCGTGGCAAAGGAGTTCAGCGCCAGAAATATCCCGGCTGCTCCAAATACCATTTGAGTAACCAAATGAACGTAGAAACTCCAGTGAGCTTCGGTTATCTCCAAAAATTCCGCAGAATATACCATGTCTCTGATGTAGTACTCTACATCGTTGAGATAAGGTTGCCAAAAAAACTTCTAGCTCTCTACCTACGGCAGTGACCTCAGAGAGGTCAAAAACAAAGCCTTTGAATTTTCTTTGGGGGATACCCAGAGAGATATTTTGATCAACTTCAATAATATGTCTTATAAAAGACGTAACGTCTTGGTTGAAGGCTCCTTGTAGAGTAGTGAGAAGAGTAGGTTCTTTGTCTTTAATGTGACAGATCATCTGTCCGTGTGAGTAGGAACTCATTATTTCACCTCCTTTTGAGATGTGAATGAAAAGTACGAAACGAAACGATTGTTTATACTACCAATATTGGGATAGTATGTCAATATTATACAATAAAAGCCCCAATCTTGATAGATTGGGGCTTTAGGAAGGCCTTGTATTGTGTCTTTTTAGGTGGCTGAGTAGCTCACCAACAAACTGTCGGTGTAGAGGGCTATAATAGCCAATCCTAGTAAAAAAGCAATCTCGGAGAACATCTCCAATATCCATGTCTTCAGTAACAATTACCTCCTGGTAGCCAGCTTCTAGTTGTTGAGTGATTTCTGTGGGTAGTGGTTCACCATTGGTGACGATTATGACACGAGTGTTTTTCACTTCCTCTCTCCTTTTTGAGTCGTAGGGTACAACAAATCGTATTTATCTTAGGGCTAATCTCCAAAGCTGTCAAATTAAAAACAACCCTGTAGAAAAGGTTATTTTAGTGGTGCCCTCAGAGGGACTTGAACCCCCGACCGTTTGCTTAAGAGGCAACTGCTCTACCGACTGAGCTATAAGGGCGGACTTGATAATGATTGATGTCCTTCGACTAGGCTCAGGACATTCGCCTCGCATATTCTGGCCGTAGGCCATGAGCGAGCGAAGCGAGTCGAATGGTGCGGCCGGTAGGAGTCGAACCTACAACCCCTTGGTCCGAAGCCAAGTGCTCTATCCATTGAGCTACGACCGCAGATTTATATTAAAAAATAGCCTGATAAGCTATAAGCCAAAACAATATAACACAGAATAAAAGATATTTCAATAGTAGTGACTAGAGATCAATATATTCTCTTTTTATATCTTGGGCTGCTTTTTTTATTTTTTGGGAAGATATATAATAAATGGCCGGAGCAGCTTGGCTAGAAAGTGACTCTAATAGTATTTTATTGTTGGTACTAAAGTCCCTGCCATTACTCTTGTCTCCCAAAATTATAAAACCAATTACATTTTTTTGTATTTTGATTGGGCAGACAATCAGGGTGTCACATTTGTAGGGCAGTGTTTGATATTCTTTGGGCCAATTGTTTTTTTCCAAGATAGTAGTCTTTGCTTCAGATGCTACAAAAGTCAATAAGGGATCTTTGTTTATATCATAACTTTTGTTATCTATTATATTTTTAAAACCAACGCTTTCATAGATATGAACCTTTTGGATATCTTTTGAATAAGTGGCAAAGGCAGCTTTTTCGGAAGGAATAATTTTGAGGATGATATTTAGGATAGAGGATAGGGTAGTTTTTAGATCATCCAGGCCACTGATTATTTGACCGGCAGCAAACAGAGCCACTAATTTATTGTTGGCATGATTGAGGCGATCTTTGATTGTGATGGAAATATTTTGGTATATTTTGTTGGCAATTTTGGGATGATTTTTTAAGATGGTAGCCCAATTGTAGACAGATAGTTCAAGGGTTTTTAGTTTTGGAGTATCTACTTCTAGTCCATATTGATGAGTGCTGGCTTTTGACACCAAGGCCATTTCTCCTAGAGAGTCATATTTTTTGAAAAGAGCAATGGTTTGTTCGCTATCAAGACCTGTCTTTAGGGCGGCCATACCATCGGTGATTATTATTATTTTATCTCGAACAGTTCCCACTTTAAATATTTTGTCACCCTGGTTGTATTGTTTGTCTATCAAAAAATCAGCCACTATTGAAATTTCTTTGGGGCTTAGATTTTTAAATAAACTTATTTGTGAGAGAATAGCTTTGTTCATTATTGAAAGTTACTCAAATAAGCCATAGCAGTAGTTTCTTCAATCAAGTTTTGACTTAATAACTCCTTGATATTTTGTTCCATTGTAAACATACCTTCTTCAGCGCTAGTTTGAATGACGCTTTTGATTTGAGGTACTTTGTTCTCGCGAATAATATTTGCTACTGCTGGAGTGTTTAGTAGTATCTCTCTGGCTGCAATACGACCTCCACCAACTCTAGGTAATAATTGTTGGGAGATGATACCGCTCAAAGAAATAGACAACTGAAGTCTGACTTGGGCCTGTTGATGAGGGGGGAAGACGTCGATAATACGATCAATTGTTTGGGCGGCATTGTGAGTATGTAGAGTGGCTAGTACTAGGTGACCGGTTTCAGCTAGGGTAATAGTCGCTGCCATTGTTTCTAGATCTCTGACCTCACCGACCATGATTACATTTGGATCTTGTCTCAAGACATGTCGCAAGGCTCCTTCAAAAGTCAGCATGTCATTGCCTAGTTGTCTTTGCTTGATAATACTTTTGACTGGTTTATGGATAAACTCAATAGGATCCTCAAGGGTAATAATATTAGCAAAGCGCATTTGGTTTATTTTTTCTACCATAGCGGCTAGAGTGGTGGATTTACCACAGCCAGTAGGACCGGTCACTAGGAGTAGCCCACTAGTTTTGGAGATCAGCTCTAGGGCTATTGGAGGTAGGCCAAGTGTGTCTATAGAAGGGACCTCATTTGAAATGACCCTAGCTACTAGACCAACATTGTCTTTCTCCCAATGTAGATTGACACGATAACGAGAAAATTTGGGAATTTCATAAGAAATATCTAGTTCTCTTTCTTCTTCGAACTTTATTCTTTGTCTTTCAGTAAGAATACTAAAAACCATTTCTTTTCCAGATGTTCTAGTAATAATAGGATAATCCGCAATTACCTTTAGTTCTCCGTCAATTCTCAAGATAGGTGGTTTACCAGCAATGATGTGTAAGTCAGAGGCTTTTTTTTCGGTTGCTTTTTTAAATAAATCGTTGATGTTTATTTTTTTGTCCATTTTTGTGTGTAATAATTTTTACTATTATTATTATACCATTTTTTTGACAATTAAAAAAATCGCCTTTCGACTACGCTCAAGACAATTTGTTTTAAAAAAAATTATTGTTTATTTTGGCTAGAAATTTTTTAACGGGATTTGGCTAGAATTCTTTGTTGGTAAAAATATAAGGCCATTTCATAAGTGCCAAACAGTACACTTGTATAAAATAAATTGCTGATTAAAGTACTTTTGAAAAAAGGAATTGCCAGACTATAGCACAGAGCTAATCCGGAAAGAGTATTTGGATACCAGGCGCCAAAATACCAAACAGCAAAGTTAGTGACTAGGAAAAATAATATAGCTGCTCCCATAGAGCCGGTAATAATGTTCAAAATATTTTTGTTTTTTTTGACTATGACGCCAACCAATCCTATCAATGCCAAGGAGATATAAACAGATAGCATGATTTCTAGTTTATAAAAACCAAGAAACAAGTCAGAGACAAATAAGGCAACTAGAGGAATCAAAAGATATCTTTTGTCTTTGGCGTATACTCCAGCAAAAAGTAGTACACTAGCCAAAGGAGAAAAATTTGGTACATGTGGAATCAATCTAGCAAGTAAGAGTATTAGACTAATTGCTACTATAAGTAATAGGTTTGTTTTTTTCATATTTTGATAAACTAAATATATTTTTTAAAATTCAGACGCTTGAAATTTCCATTGTATGTATTGTCCTGGTGTAGGATAAAACTTTTCAGCAGATACTTGGGGTTGTTGTAGGTCCATAAAGTATTGCCAGTATTTTTTGCTCTCTCCGTTTTCTTTGTCTTTTATTTTTTCAACCAAGATGCCCATCTCTCCATAGTCCTCAGAAGCAAATTCCCAGTTTTGTTGTAGGGCTATATCCTGAGTGATAGTAAATAGATCTTGAGGGGGATCAATGTGTTCATATTGGACAAAAATTTTGTCGTCTTCAGTAAATAGGAACTCTATGCCGATATATTTTTTTATAGGTCCTTCGTCGATTGTGTTGTTACCAATATTTGGGAGACCATTGTTTCTTAATATTAGCACAATAATAGCAATGGCTACAATAAAGAAGATAAAAGATATAATTTTTTTCATATTTTAATAAAGCTCAGTATAATTATTAGAATTCAATCCCTTTTCTAGCAGGAATACCCTCACTCATATAATGTTTGACCATAGTCATTTCGGTAATCAAGTCACCGAATTTTAAAACTTCATCTGGAGCATAACGGCCAGTCAAAATCAGTTCTAAATGAGCTGGTTTCTGCCCTAGTAAATTAACAATTTTTTCAACTTTTAGCAAGCCCGTTTTGACGGTAGTATTGATCTCATCCAAAATCATCAAATCAAGCCTTTTTTTCATCCATTTTTCAGCAGTTAGGATAGCATCTTCGGCATCAGCAAAGTCAGCTGGTACATTTTCAAAACGAAAACCTTTTTTTTCTACCATTCTTGTTTGGCCAAAAGCCTTGTATTCTAGACCATCTGGCTTTAGCTTGTCTAGGATTTTTCTTTCATTGTAATAATCTCCACCTTTGTCAAAATAAATAATACCAACTCGGAGGCCATTGCCTAGAGCTCGGACGGCCAATCCTAGGGCTGCAGTAGTCTTGCCTTTACCATCTCCAGTATAGATGTGTATTTTACCTAATTTGTGCCTATTTTCTATATTTGACATAACTGATATAATAAATTATATTAAGATGTTTTTGTACCCTTTATTTTACATTGAACAGGGAGGAATGGCAATGAGTGGAAAAAGAGGACGTGATCGTCGAGAAGAAGAGCCATTAGAAACAAACAAGGCCTACTGGCTTGATCTGGGTTTATTGTTTTGCATTTTGGCTCTTCTACTAATGTCCATAGTCAAGGTAGCTTAAAATCCCGTATCCCCCGGGAAGGAAGAGGTGATGAAAAAGCTGTTGTATAACCCCTTTGTCTGGGCCGTTGTGGCCCTTGTCCTGATGGTGCTGTTGGTGGCCGTTATGCCTGGTGTAAAGTCCAAGCTAATCGCTGGTACTGCTGTGGGAGTACTTTCCCTGTTTATTAGTAGACTGGAAGTCTATAATCGTAAAGATTATCCCAATCTTAGTCGATTGAGTTTTCCGGTAGCGGTGGTTACGTGCTTACTTATCATAGGCTCGGTTGTCTTTTATGTCTGGATTAGTACCAGGCTCTACACAGGAGGTCAACTGTAGATGTACCCCCGACTATAACCCACCAATATATCTTCAAAAGATTGAGGTGGGTTTTTATTTACTTGTAGTGAGCTTGTCGAATCTGTTGACAAAAACAGATTTTTATGATATAGTATTTAGAATATTTTTGAACCTTAAAACTCTGGAAAAAGGAGACCAAGATGGAAATCAAAGAAATCATCGTGGCTGTAGTCGCTGGTTTGATTTTTGTAGGTATTTTTACCTTTATGATCATAGGGATCAGAAATCATATTCGTGAAATCGGAGATACTGAAATTTGTCCGCAGAAGCGGAAAAAGTTTATGCAATCTCTGAAGAGGTATTCAAAAAACCCCCGTTAAAACAACGGGGGTTTATTTTTTGTAATTTATTTTATAGAGAAATAATAAATATCATATTAAGAGCAGTCATTGTGGCCATGAAGATGGCAATCCAAAACATATATCTATTATAACGAGCAGCATTTTTACTGTTTGCTTTTATACTATGGTTGAGGCTCACCATAGTATCGTAGAGCCTATAATTGAGAGTCCATTTGGCGAGGTCTGCATTGGGAGTGTCATATTGGCTACGGATAATATTTAAAAGTTCAGTATCAGGACTGTTTAAATAATCTTTTATTTTCTTTTTGTCATCAGCATCCATATGATTTTTTTAATAATATCATTGTTGGCCCAGGGGGCCCTCTTTAGCTTGTATTTTACCCTATTATTGACAAATATTCAAATATATAGTAAAAATAAGCGTTCTTTTGTACGTTACAAACTTAGGGAACAAGGAGGTAGACGTGAAAATCAAACCAAACAATACGGTTTATGTCACCCTGGTGACGATCTTATTTACATTGGTGTTTATTACTCATATGCTCTGGGCAAATCATTATGATCATACTGGATTTTGGAATAATGTTATTATGTTTTTTGGCCTGAGTATATTTTGGGGTTTTCTAAAAAGAAGAGTTGAATATCCCAGGCGGTTCACAGTATTTTTTTTACCGATGTTTGTGGTTTCAATAGCTTTGGCCAATCTAATCAAAGGTCAATTCCCTACTTTTTTTTCGTGAGACAAGAGCGGAGACAACTCCGCTTTTTTTATTTTAAATAAAAAAGTCTAATCTTAAAAGATTAGACTTTTATGTAGTTGACTGGGAGGCCTTATTTTTTTGAAAGGCTACCAAATAGTCAGCTCGCATTGTGTTGGGGATAGTATAAGGAGTAATTCCTTTTCTATCCAACATTTTCATAAATTCAGGATCGTCCAAAGGAATGATGCCTCCATTTCGGAGGATTTGAGGGTAGTGCTCCATGTAGGGGTCTTCGGATTTTATGACAAAATCTAGAAATCTTTGCAATTCTTCAGGGGGGTTAAACTCAACTCCTAGCTTTCCATCAGACCTTGTCATTTGGACGGTTTCTCCATTGCTTTTCACTATAAACTCTCCTTGGTTTATGGTTTTTACTCATTAAAAAGATCATTCTGCTTGTATTTAAGTGTATTTGAAGACTTTTGTCAATCATAATAACAAAACCCACTAAATGAGCTAGTGGGTTTTTTGAATGTATATTTTTCTAATTATTTTTTATTAGAATGATTTTGCCAATTGTAAGGGAGTAATTCTCCAAGGGGGATTGTTTTATCCTTGGAAAGGATAACCTCGGTATCTAGGTTGGCGTAGTTTGTTTGATAAATAAGTTCTCTACAACGACCACAAGGGGGCAGGATGTCTTTTTCATCAGCCACAGCTACGATTGCTTTGATGCGATCTTCGCCGGCGGTAATCATCTGAGCAATAGCACTGTGTTCACCACAAAATCCAATAGCACAATCAGCATCAATACTTACCCCAGTGTAGGTATTGCCCTGATCAGTGAGTAATGCACAACCAACGTAGCCCGATGTTATGGAGTCATTGTGTCTTTTGGCCTTGGCCAATGCAGAAGCTTTTTTTATTAATTCTAAGTATTCTTTTTTCATAAAATTATTTTTTATTACGATAAGATTTTTTTATTCTTTCATATTCTTCGTGCCCGCCCTTGTCTTTGTAGTTGGCGGGATATTTTTTGTTGTTGTGCTCTAGTTTTTTGAAAGTAGCGCCTACAATATCTATCTTTGTCTCTCGGCAAAATTTGAGTAAATAGATCAAAATATCAGCTACCTCAAAACCTATTTCTTCTTTATCCTTTTTTGGTATTTTTTTGCCTTTGGCAGTCAGACTGTTGTCCCATTGATAAAACTCCAAAAGCTCGGAAGCCTCTAGGGCGATAGACTTTGCTAGATCTGCAGGGTCTAGGCCAATCCAGTCTCTAGCTTTGTCAAAGTCGTCTAGCTTGCTGACTAATTCGTTGAAAGAAATGTTTGATTGTTTCATATGTTTATTCTATAAGGTCGCATTGATTAAAAAATCTTTCAGAAAGACCCACCGTGGTTACTTTTCCTTTGTTGTGTTTATCTTCATACAAAAGTATTATTTCAAGATCATCTTTTGGTTTTTTACCAATCAGAGGTTTTTTGGTTCTCCTAAAACCTACTACCGTACAAACCGTGCTCTCTTCTACTGTTGGTTTAAAATCATCAAAAAAAACCCTCATTTGAGTACCAACTTTGATATCCTTACCGAATCGAGGTATGTTTGCTTCCAAAATATCTGGTTCAGGAGTAATTTTTTTGTTCTTAAGATTGGTATAGCTTTGTCTAACGAGACGTAAGCCAGTAGTTGTTTCTTTGCTTACTTCTAGGAGTTCTTGGGAGTTTTTTATATTTGCGCTTAGAGATTGTTTTTCAGTCAAACAGTTGAAATTGTTAGATTGAATTTTTTCTTCAATAGTTTCAAGAGTAAATTTAGATTTACTTATATTTTCTCTCATTACTGCGCAAAGATGTTGTATAGTAATTATGTCCATATTCATATATTAGCTTAAATATTTTGGATTGTCGAGAATTTTTAAAATATGCTATTCTTAACTATATTATTAAGATAAAAATATGGGTGATATTATAAAAAGACTGCCAACTGGTGCAAAATTTAAAGCTACATCTGGCTCTGGTAGTTTACAAAGTAAATTTAGACACGCGGCTTCTGCAGGAGGGCTAAACCAACTCAAGGCTAGTCAGGAGGCAATCATAAAATTGGCCAAAAAAAGACAAACTGCCATACAAAAAGGTAAGTATAGTAAGTCACAAGTGGACAGCGATCTTCGCTCTATCAGTGGTATGAGTAATCAGGGCAAAAGAGAGCTTAGACAAATGTTGACTCATTTGAGCAAGGGTAATGCCGCAAAGGCAGCTAGTAAAACAGCTGCCAAAAACGCGAAGCCTTCTAGAACGGAGGCCAAAAAAGCACAACTTCACAAAGATCCTCGTAGAAGTACCGGGGGCGCACTTGATTTTTTGGACAATTCAAGAACAGGTGGCGCTACATATGATCCTAGTGGAGCAGGTGGTGGTGTCAAAGGGAGAGATTCTTCGACCAGTGGTACGACAGCAGCAGCTGCAGCGTCTGGAGGATATCATCCGCCGGCATTAAAAATATAATTTAAAACCCCATACTATATAGTATGGGGTTTTTATTTTATGTATATTGTGATTGGTATTCGCGGACTCTTTTGATAAATTCAGTTACATCGTCTTTGTGTATTTTGATAAAATGATAATCCGAAGTATCTCCTTCAAAGCGTAAACCCTCACCTAGGTTAGGGTAATCATCTAGCTTGCCGTCAATATAACGGCTACCATATTGGCATTGTTTTTTCATTACTCTTCTGGATAGTGAGCCAAACTCAATAAATCCATTTCCGTCTAATTCAAAACTATGTTCTTCAAATGTAAAGATGCCGTAATTTTCTAATATCTTCCTTATTTCCCTGGTATGAGAATCAAAGGCTGTTGTAAAGGATTCGGGGTCAGGCCATTTAGGATGGTTGTTCAGCTTGTCTTCCAATACTTTTTTTATTAGCTCCAAAGCACCTTTGGCATCATCTAGATTTTCCGCCATTGTTTCACAATCTTTTTTTGTAGCTTTTTTCATCACATTATTTACTTAGTTCTTCTGTCACTTTCTTGTAGATTTTTTTTAGCTGTTCGTTATTATAATCATAATAAGTAATTCCCTTGTTGCCTATGGTCATTCCCTGATCGTTTATTACGTCTTGGTCTATTATTTTTATTTCATCTCCTTTTATCAATATACCACAGGCATCACCAAAGTTATGACCAATATGTATGGTAAAATGATCTCTTAGGTCGGAGGGGATGAGACGAATATTTTTTTTGATATATTCTGCAAAACCAGCAAAATCTTTTTCAGGATCTTTAAACCCACGTGCATTATAGGATATGCCTATTATCTTATCGGATTCTTTATCTTCTATATAGTTAGAGTTACCCGCATGATATCGTCCTTCTGCATAGCCATTTAGCATTGCCAAAATTATTTGTTGTGATATGTTGGCTTTAAAAGATTCTGTGCTATGAAAATCATTTTTATCAAGTTCTGCTAGAGTAGTATATTCAATAAAAGATATTTCTTTGTAGCAATCTAAAAGTTTTTTTATTTCAGCTATAAAAAAATCTAAAGAGTTTTTTGCAGGTCCAGCAAAAGCAATTTCACTAGAAGCTAGTAATTCATCAATTTTTTCAAGACCCGATTTGGCATTGGCCAGGTATTCCTTTAGTTTTTTACAATCTTCTAGTTTATTATTTTCCATAAGATAATCTTAATCCTTTTAGATATTTTTGTAAAATAAAACCCCCGTTTAAAAAAACGAGGGTGAGTGAGGTTTAACCTCTAGGTTTTTGGACTCTGGAACGAACAACTCTTCGATTGAGAAGGAAGTAAATCGCTCTTTGGCCACCAAAGATGGCAATCCAGACAGTGCCAAATAGAGCTAGCTTGGGCTGATTGAGATTCAGACCAAAGCTAATCGACCCAATGCCGATTATGGCGATGAAGAGCAGGAATAAAATGAAACGAGGATCGGGGGATAGTTGGTCGTACCATTGATTGAATCGTATCAACCACATAGTCTTTCCTTTCGGTTGGGGAGAAATCGGTGTGTTTGTTTTGGGCTTTAGATTGACCGAAGACTTGCGTCACCTTGTTTGTACTGACGTACAGCATCCTTGACCATGTCTGTGCCTTCTTTGTCCCAGCCACCTATTCCAAGTGGCCACCAGAGCATAAAGCCGATTCGGTTGGGACTCAGCCCCTCGGGGTCATCCATACATTTTTTACAGATCATCACTGCTGAGGATGTGTGGCCAAACGAAGTTTGATCTTCGGCTTTCCAATAAGTCAGAGAGCTGGATTCTTTCCAATAATAGGAATCCGTACAGTTGGGGCAGAAGCCTATAAATCGGAGATCACCGTTGATGTTGTCGATACCACGGACAGGGATGTAGATGAGGATCAATAACAAGATCAAAAGAAAACGGCGCACTTTGTTGTTCATTTGGAAACCTCTTTTGTTTTAGGGTACATTTTATAGGATTTTTACCTAGGTGAATTACACTAAATATTAGTATTTTGAAGGTATTTTGTCAATGATATTTGACAATTGTTATGTTAAGTAGTAATTTTTGATTATTGAGATAGTACTTTTAAACCCAAAATAAGGAGTATAAGATGACTATGAAAAAAACCAGAAAAAAATGGTCAGGATTACTTTTTCTAATTAGAGAAGGTAATGAAATCAAAGTCACTGGCAAGTGTCCGCGCAATGTAAAAGTAAATGAAGAAAGAGGTACGTGGACATTGGGTAGTTTTCCACCTTTTCGCATAGGTGAAAATAGTGGTCGGATACATTATTCTGATTGTCCTGGCATCTTGGGAGTTTTTCGCAGTAGCAATATTTGCCATATGCACAATATGATAGCTTGCCAAAATTTTCATCTACGTCGGATTTTGGCTAGGCAAGCAAGAGAAGGGGGGAGTCCAATTCCCGAAGAAGTCTTGAGTTGGCCTGAGGTCAATTTGGCTGATAGTAAAGAATAATCAGTGTGGAGTAGGGGCTCTCTCGCCCAGCGGGCTCTACGGAGTTCGTGAGGAGCCTAGCTCTTCCGGTGAGTTCCTGCTCCCTTATTATAAAACCCCCTATATTTTTATCTAGGGGGTTTATTTATTGACAAAGATGATTATATATAATAATATCAATCGTTAAATTCAAACTTTGATCTTTTAAAAAAGGGAGATAATCATGCGTAACCTGATTCCTATCATCTTGGTCTCATCAGCTAGTCTGATTGTGCAAAGATTCTTTTTTTCTTGGGTTGAAGCCCTAGGAGAGCAAGATCAGCAGAGAGCTTATTTGGGCTGTTTGATAGGGTTTGCCTTTGGGCTGATTGCTGGCATTGTGGCTGGAGGTATTATAGGCAAGCGTATCAATTGGTCGGGAGCGGCTATTTTATTAGCGGCCTTGTACCTGGTGATTCATTTTGCCATTGCCAAAATCACAGCAGTTGGCTTTATTTTTCCCTGTTTCTTTTTGTTTATGCTCACATATTTTTTTATCATGTGGCAGAGGGAAAAAGCCTGTTAATAAACAAAACCCTAGATTTTAATCTAGGGTTTTTTATTTGTCTTTTGAAACATGGGGATAATTAAAATAATTATGCTCCATATTATACTGATAGTTATCAATAAATAACCAATAGGTATAAGTCCGAATTGTTCTATAAGCATCCCATCTTCTGAAACTTCGGAACCAATAAGGCCAAAGGTAATAAAAGAGATGATGCCAAGAATAAAAATAATAATAGGAAGTGTATATTTTTTCATGTGTTTATTTTTATCGGTGAGCAAAAATTATTTTTTCGGCTATATCATCAAAACTATCAAACCATTTTTGGACTTCAGGTGAAGCAGTACCATCTAGTAGTTCTTGGTAAAAATCAGCTTGTTTATCAAAATCCCACATTTTGTAATCTCCACAATTGTCAGGGTCAACAGTAAAGTATTTGGACATAGTTTTGGTCAACGTATCTTCAGGGCCAAACAAAGTCAAAGTAATTTGTTTGTTGTTGAAATAAAAACGAAGTTTTCTTTCTAAGGCCACATCACAGACTTCAAAGCGAGCTAGGACCATATAGTCTTGGGCAAAAAGAAAGCCGACGGACTTTACTTGTTGGGAATTTTCAAAAGGAAAACCGTGAGCTAGGCCAAACTCTCCACCGGATAGGTCTTGGATATTTTCCATAGCTTCATCATAGTCAAAATCTATAGGTTCTACTTGTTCTCCGATATTTTTTATTTCTACTTCTAGATAGATTTGTTCTGCATCATCCATCACAACACCATCTTCCAAGAGAATTATATCAGGAGGGTGGTTAAATGAAATGCCAACTGCTGGGTTATTATAAAATGGCCAGAGATCGCTCTCATCTTCTATGGCTTTGGCTTGGCCACTGTCATTGAATTCTTGTTCTTCTGGACTGATTTGTTCTTCTGAAACTTCTTGTTGGATTTGTTGATCTGGTTCTGTAGTTTTGACTGTTTGACTGTTTTGCCACCAGATATAGCCAGCACCAGCCAGCACCACCAAGAGGAATAAGGAAAAGATTGTTTTCATAATTTTAGATTTAAATTTTATATTAGGCAAGTTTTATAAAATAGAGATTCCAAATTTTTTTAGAGCTTTTGATAGGTCAAAAAGTGGTAAACCCATAGCCCCAAAGAAGTCACCTTCAATTTTTTTGATAAATATTGCACCTATACCCTGTATAGCAAATGCCCCTGCTTTATCGAGAGGCTCTTTTGTTGCGACGTAGCCCTTGATCTCTTGGTCTGAAAGCTCTTTTATGTATATTTTGGTTTCTACTGTTTCGGATATATTTTTATTATTGGCTGTATCGATGATAGTATAGCCAGTTATCAATGAAACTGCTTGATTGCTTATTTTTTCTAGCATTTTGGTAGCAGTATCTGCATCATGTGGTTTGCCTAGGAGTTCGTTGTTTAGCACAACAAAAGTATCAGCACCGATAACTATACTATCTTTATAGTCTTTTGCCACGGCCTCGGCCTTTCCTCTAGAAAGGAGTTTGGCTAGCTCTAGTGGTTCGAGGTCTAGAGTCATATCCTCTTCGTAGTCACTGGCAACTGTTTCAAACTTTAAACCAGTCAAAGATAGTATTTCTTTGCGACGAGGGGAGGTAGATGCTAGGATGATTTGTCTTGAATTCATATTTTTGGGTTTAAATTTAATTTATTTTAGAAATTTTACCTTGGCTACCGTCTATTTGTATTTTGTCTCCGATTTTTATCTGGGTGGTGTTTAGTGATACACCTACGATCACAGGGATGTTACTTTCACGGGCAACTATGGCTAGATGGGACAGTAGGCCACCGTTGTTTGAGACTATGCCAGATATTTTATCAAAATAGGTAGTCAGATCAGGAGATAACATTTTGGTATACAATATAATATTTTTGTCTCCTGTATTTTTGATCATATCAGCGGTTTGCAAAATACCAGTAGCCACGCCTGCTGATACGCCCATTATTTTGTTTTTTATATTGGGCACAGATGAAGTCAGGGTGCTTGGAAACTCAAAATCTTTGTATTTTAGATAATTGTTTTTATTAGCAATGCATTTTTCTTCATTTATTTTGTTTTCCAAGACATTTTCAAGATTGGTAAAGTATATGTCTTCTGGATTGGCAAAATTATTTTGTTTGGCGATATTGAGTAAAGATTGTCGTAGTAGATTGATATTTTTTACTGTTAGGTAGCGGCCTACTTCTCGTAAGTAGTTATAAAAAATACCTTCTTCTATCTTTTTTTCAAAAACTTTCTTTTTGTAGCTAGATATTTTTTGCCACCACTCTTTTGTATCTTTATTTTCTTGGCTATTTTTTACACTAGTAGCAAATTCTGATTTGTCAGCTATATCAATAGAGTTTCCCTGTAGGTTTTGGGGTAGATTTATTTTGTATTTATCAAGATCAACAAAAGTAGAGGAACTCTCTATGATTTCGGGTAGATTTATTTTTTCGTTTTTCAAAATAGCCTCTAGTTTTTTGATAGCCATACCAGACAAAAGATTTGCTTGGAAAATAATCTCATAGTCTGTCAAAAATTTCTCCAAAATTTCTTTTATATTTAGCTCAGGTGTTGTCTCTTCGATTTTGTTTTTTAGGTTATCAAAAATGTACTCATAATCATCAGTTTTGATTTTGTTTAGGTGGAGGAGATTTTTTAGAGTTATCAAAGTTTTGGAATATTTTCTGAATTTGGCAGAATAAGTATTGTTTTGTAGATAGCTATAAGCAGGTAAGAGACTTTGTATTTCTTTTTCTTTGTCTACATATAGATCATTGCCAACAATTTTTAAAAAATCAGTATCTTTGTAAGCTACATTATATTTTTTGTAGATATTGGTTACAGGACCTTTTGGGCTGTATATTTTTTTGAGTATATCTAGCGTAATAGTGTTGGGTTTTGGTGCTATTTCGGATATTTCAGTTTTTTCAAAGTAGTATTTTTTTTGCTTTGCCAAATTGTTGTCCAAAAAAGTACTTTCCTGATATTTTTCTGGAGAGATGGTAGTGATCGGCCTATTTTGTAATATATAAAAAGTCTCGTCTTTGAAGCACCACTCTATATCTTGTGGCCAGTTGTTTTTTGTCTCTATATCTTTGAACTGTTCAATAACTTTTTGATCTACAAATGATTCTGGGAGCTTTTTTGGTGTTTGCTCTGACCAATAAAAAGAAACTTTTTTTGGCTTTATTTCTCCACTGACTATCTTTTCGCCCTCACAATATCCATATTCGATTATCATCTCTCTACTACCGTTTGGATTTCTAGTAAAAGTGACGCCTGCCATCTGAGGGTTTATGTATTCTTGTATTATTATAGAAAATTTATCTATCTGCCCTTTTAGGTATTTGTCAGCATGTTCTAGGACTTGGCGGATAGCGTCTTCGAGGCCACTTGGCCTGACATTTGTTTTGGTCAAAAATTGGCCAGCAAATGACTGACTCTGACTATCTTCCAAAAGTCCACTAGAGCGGATAGCGTATTTTTCACTGGGAAGTGTGTGTACAATTTTTTTGGCGATATCTTTGCGTGCACTGGGGTTGGTCAACAAAATACTAGTAACTGTACTGGGGATAGCCAAAAATTTTGGAACATTGAATCCAAAATCAGAACACTTTTTTAAATTTAGAGTTTTGTTGCCAATAAATTTTTTGTAAGAGTCAATTTCTTGTATAGAAATGAGACTTTTATCGGTAGTCATATTGCATACTAAAACCACGTATTATTTTTTCACCATGATTATCTATCAGCTCGCCTCGGAGTAGGGCGTAGTCTATTATACCAGGATAGATAAATGTCTTGTTTATTTTTATATAAGCGTTATCAAAGTGTGGCAAATCCAAAATATAACTTTCTTGGTCTATGTCGGTTATATTTATTCGTTCGCTGACATCTTTGCGCAATACATTGTCGTGTTTGTTTATAGACCAAGCATGGGACATATAGTTTGTGCTATTTTCGGGGACATTGGTTATGTCGGTGTAGTACAAAGCGCCATCTTTGTCTGCCAAAAATACAGCCTGACCTTTTGCTCTGACATTTTGAGACAACATCAGCTTGCCGTGGTTTATGGATGATGTCCTATTCATTGCAAAGTCGGCTTGTTGCCCTTGTCCGTTTATTTTTATCTCGGTATTGCCTAGATTCATATAAGTAAATCTGTCCAAAGAGTTGTTTATCAAAAAATCTCCACGTAAGTCAGTCAAATCAATTTCGATATTTTTGTTATTGATTTGTAAGCTGATAAGATAGTCTTCGTCTAGGATATTTTCGTTGTTTTCTTTTTTGATATTTTTTATAAAATCTTTGGCTTGAAAATCACCGTTGAAAGAATTGAACTCGTGTGACTTGGTATGGCTATTTTTTTTCTCATCCAGCAAAATTGCAAAATAAGTATGATGATAATAATAAGGCGCCATCTCATAACTAACTAGCTCAACTATCAAGGCATGATTGGCATTGTTTTCGTCATTGAACAATACAATTATTCTATCAGAAAAGTATAGTGATTTGTTGAACAACAAATAGCTAAGAGGTACAGCAATGGACAAAATAACGACCAGTAACCAAAGTATTATGACTTTTGAAGTTTTAATTTTCATATTCCCAGGGTTTATTGTATCTTCCCAAAAACTGATGTCCACGTCTTTCTAGTTCTACGCCAGTTATTTTTGCATCAAAACAATTTACATAACCATCGCAGACAGTGATTATTTGGCTGTTGGCTGGCACTTGGGCAAAAACATTTTCGATATTTACAGTAGGAGTGTACATGATAGGTATATTTACACTGCCTGTTATGTGGGTTTGTTTAAATTTGTAGGGCTCTCTAGTATCTACCAAAAAGGCACCATCTCGTACTTTTTGTCTGACATCATCAGTATCAAATACTATTTGATATCTTGATTCGTTGTATTGTGCTCCAAATTTTATACTACCTATCCAGTGTCCACCAAATTCTACCCAGCCATTGGCTCCTTCTTCTAGGTATGAGGCAACTATTTTTTTGGTTCTCAAAAATTCGGCTACTTCTTTGCCACGGATACCTGACCAGCAGAGGACATAGACAAATTTATCATCTGGTATTTCTATCCATTGTCCGGCCTTGAGATCTGCAAAGCGTATATGTTCACTAGCAGGAAAATATCCATTTTCATATTCGATATCTTCTCTGGCATCCAAGATGATATAGTCTTGGGCGCTACTAGATATCAAGTCTTGTAGCTCTTGGTTGCCGAAGAGGAGATTTTTGTTTTTATGTTCATCAAAAAAAGCATATTCATCAGAAAGTTTTTGTTCGTCTATAGATACAATTTGATTTTGGATAGTTCCTTCGGCTAGTATTTTTACATTGGAGCTAGCTACTCTTTGTGGGATTTCATTTCTCAACTCCAAAGCCATCAAGACACCATATCTAGTAAATTTTTCTCCTTCAAACAAAGTGAGCTCTATGGATGATTTTGTTTCGTCTATTCTGATGAGTTTATCAATAGTAATTTTGGTAGTTTCTAGATACCAGCTTTCAAATGTTGAGTAGCTGACAGATTTTTTTGACATTTCATAGGCCTCGGTTAGTTTGCTGTTGGCCATGTTGCTATAATACTCATTTATAAAACTAGTAGAAGCATCAGTGATCTCTACATTGGATACAAATGTATTGTCGGAAGTATCGATATTTTCATTTGCTTGAGCACCGATTGCTAGCTGATCGTTTGCATCTCCTTTTTCTATATTTTCTTTGGTCTTGCCACTTCCCAGGGGATCATAGCCATTGGCGACTTCTTCTCCGTCTGAGTAGGAGTCTCCGTCAGTGTCTGCGTTGTGAGGATTTGTGCCGTAGGTGACTTCTTCTAGATCTGTCAGTCCATCACCATCAGAGTCCATGTCTTCGTTCTCCATTTCTACTATATTGTATTTTTCACTTTCGTTTAGCCATTTTTGATATTCGACTTCTTGTTTGTGGGTAGCATAAAAGTAGGAAGAAACAAAAGAGACCAAGACAATACCGATTATTATCAAGGTCAGGATAGTTTTTTTGTGTCTGATAGTGTAGTATTTCGTTTTAAAAAATTGAACCAAAGTTCCTAAAATAGTAGCCAAAAATATCATTATGATTGAAAAAAATTGGACTATTTGGGCAGTAATGCTAAATATAAAATCAGGCGGTATGACAGCCTTGGCTGGCTTGGCAAAAATAAAAAAATACCCAGTAATTATCAAAAACAAGAATTTTATTTTTTGTTTTGGCATTTTGAGTGTTTTTATTTTATTTACGTACTTATTTTAGCATTTTTGAGGGTAATAAAAAAGAGGGAACCGTAGTTCCCTCTTTGGGTGTGTTTAGGAAAAGAGTCTGTCGAGAAATTTACGCCAGAGCGATCTTTGGATTGGAGGCCTAGGAGAAGGTCCGCCAGGGCCATAGCCAGCTTGACGCATGTTGGCGCGGTCAGAGATTTCGCGGGCTTGCCTTACAAATTCGGGGGAGGCTCCTTTATTGCCCATCTTTATCTCCTTTGTTTATTTTCCTATGAGTTTTAAAGGACTAAGGGTAGATTATAATAGATTTAACCTTTTATCAAGTTTTTTCTTGTTTTTTACAAAAGAAAGGCTTTTTTAGGCTATATATTGACAAAATACATGAAATATTGTATTGTCTAATGTAGTTTTTTGTACCCTAACAAGGAGAATAATATGAGTTCAAAGAGATTCGTCATTTCCTGGGTTGCCTTGCTTTGCTTGTTTGCCCTTGGATTTACCATCGATCTCAAAGAGGAACCACCCACCCTAAGAGAGACTATTGAGGATATTGTTTTAGAAAATCCTAGCCATTGGGGCTGGGCGAGGATTCTTGAGAGCTACCCAAAGGAAGAGGCTTGATTATGAAGGTAGAGTTTGACCGAGAAGATCTGCGTCCTCAGCACAAGGACATTCCAACTAGCCAAGTGGCTTTTGAGCATCTCAATCCAGAGGCTCAAGGTGCTTTGTTGATTGCGAGGCGTGGTGTTTTTTATGAGAATGGTCGTAAAAGTTACAACGCGGTTTATCCACCCAAAAAGAAGTAACCAAAACAAACGGAGGTTTTGTAATGCCGAAGATGCAAACAATCACCCTGCAAGATGGCGGGGGAACAATCGAGGTCGATACTGAGGCTTGTAGTCAGTTTGGCTTTGAAGCCGGCGATCAGATTGCTCCTGAGGAGCACATGGACAAGCCAGCTACTGTGCTGGGAGCAGCGCCTATACCCGAAGGTATGCGATGTGATTGTGTAAATCACAGCGACCCCGTGCTTTGGGTGCGTAGCCAAGCCGACGAAATCTGTTTTGTCCCTCAGCGTATTCTCGAAACTTTGAAAAAAGTATAAAAAAATAACCCCCTATGAAAATAGGGGGTTTTTATTTTAAATTGATTTTTTATGAAAAAGCGGCTATTACTACGAGAATATTTATAAGTAGCATCAGTAATGGTAAAAAGAAAACTATAATTCCCCATATTTTCCATTTGTTTTGATGGGCAATAAATTCAGCGGTACTTGTCCATGGCCTTGCTTTCCAGGCCCACTCGTTTCCTTTTATACCCAAGACAATCCACCAGATCAATCCAAAATAAGGGATAAACATCAAAAGAGAAAGCCAGACACCATTGCTAATTCCCCAAAGCCAAGTAAGTCCTGCGGCTCCCCAGCTCCAGCCATGAATTTCGGCTGGTATTTCTGACAGATCACCTTTACCACTACGAGAGTCAAATTTTATATTCGGGTCTACGGGAGTTTTTTTGGTTAGGAAGACAATGCCTATTGGTATTCCGGCGAGTATTCCAAAGGTAGATATTATACCCATGAATCCTAGGACAACATTGATTATTCCCATTGTTGTTGTCATTTCTTCTGGGTTATTTACTCCAAAGGCAAATTTAGCAATAGCATACAACATCAAAACCATTACCATGGATAGGGTGGGAGCGACTAGCCAAAATATTCCGATTTTCTTGTTTTTATCACTGACATGCATTGTCACACCTGGACGGGGCACTGTATTATTTAGCCATTCTCCGCAATGTTTACACTTTGTTGCACTTTCTAGGATCTTTTCAGAACAGAAAGAGCAGTCTTTAAATTTGTTTGTTTTTTCAGCCATAGTTTTAAATTAATTTTATGTGTCTATTTTAGCTTTTTTGGGTTTATTTGTCTATTTTGGTTATTGTATTATTTTATTCTATTTCTTCTTTTGTAAATTCTAAATTTTCAAAATGTAGTATGTATTTGCAGGGTGTGGTTCCGCTACAAGATTGTTTCTCAATCAGGATATCAGTCTTTAGTGGTTTTTCAGGAGTCACTCCGTATTGTTTGTTTAATATTTCTATTCTTACTATTTCGGGAATTTTATTTCCTTTTATATCATCATAGCAATCTTCTACTTCATCCGCACAACCCCAAACACCAATAGCAACATAGTCCATGTATATTGGGCGCCATATTTTATCTGTTGTATTATATTTGAATACTCCAAAGATACTTGCTGTAGGCCAGCCACCTGCATGTGCGGGTCTGATTATTTTTCTACTAAGTTGCTCCAATAGATCCCTTGTCTTATAAGGGTCAGTGTCAAACTCAACTATAGCTTCATTTATGCTATCTCCATCCAAGTCTTTATGGATGACTTTTCTTACATTATTTATATTATAAGTTTGGCTGTATGTTTTATTTTCTTGGATGTATTTTTTGGTAGCCTCTACATCTAGATCCAGGATGCTAAATTCTATAAAATCTCCTAGTTTTTTTTCAACTGGTTCGGAGTCTTTGTTTATTTTGTAGACTATAAAATTGTCGCCCTGCTTCATCTCTTGCCATATATAAGTGCCTGTTATAAATAAGGCGCCAATTATACCACCTATAATGGCGAGGGTGATTACGTCATTAAATCCTTTTTGGTTTTTAAATAGTTTCATAGTTTTAATTTAATTTATGCTTTTATATTATCATTATTTTTTTTCTTTAGCTAGCTTTTCTTCTTGTACTTTTTTTTGTTTCTTTCGCCACTTTTTTGCCCGCCAAAAAAGTAGCAGAAAAAAGCGGCTCGCTAGATAAACTTTTCATAAATTTGTATCAGCAAAACTCCATTAATTTTTATAACTCGTCCTACGTCCTCAAACAAATAAAAATTCCTCCGCTTTTGGCGGAGGACATTTCATTTTGCTGTAAAATTTTATTCAAACTTTATAAGCTCGGATTTTAATAAAAAATTACTGATCCAGAAAAATTATTTTAAATATATTCCTTTCATAGGTGGTGTTTTTATATCTTTTTTCTCTTCTTCCATTAACATTATTTTCAAACTTTATTTTAGCATTATTAACCTTTAATGAATCTTTTATAGTAGTCATTCCAATGCCTTTACCATTTTTTTGATTCTTTTTTGCGTTTATTCCAGAAAACCCATATTTCATAATATCTTCTTCTTCCTCTTTTGTTATGGCCATGCTTATCATATCAAAGTTTATTATGAAACCCTCTTCGGAGTTTTTAAAATAAATATGAAGAGTAGAGTCATGCAAGATATATTTAAGTGTATTATCTAAAAGAGGTACCATGGCAGCTTCGAAGTACTCAAAATTCATGTTTATATTCTTTGTATTTTTTTCTTTTACATTTATGTGTACACCTTTTTCTTGTAAGTGTGGAATATAAACATGTAAACTAGGTTTAATTGCGTTTGCTATATCGTGCCTTTCTTTATCTACGGTTATTTTTTTGCTAAATAAAAGTTTTAAATTAGAGCAAGTGGTCTTTATGTGTAATATTTTTCTGTGTAGGCTAAATAAGCTTTTTGCTGTATCCTTGGTTTTGGCTATAATTTGTTTTTCTACTTTTAAAATTTGTTTTTTATAAGTTTTAGTTTTACTTATATCATTTGGTATTATATCAAATAATTCCAGTAAACAATGGCCGTTAATTTTGGTTATTTCATGTAATATTTTGTTTACAGTATCATTTTTTATATTTATTATTTCTTGAATAAATTTTAAATATAATGCTAGTTTGTCTTGGAAGATTTTTGAACTATTAACCTCATTAGTATCTGTTGTGAGTATATATGCAGTTCCAATAGTACCATCAGCTAATTTACCCTCTCTGCATTTTTGCCCATTAAAACGTGATAGCTTATTCTTATCTTTACATTTTGTAAAGTATTTTTTTAATTCTGGAGGAAGATTAGATAAAACTAGTTCATTGTTATTGTCGAGTAGATGATAGTAAAACATTTTTAAATTTTTATCTCTTTTGCAAATTGTTCAAGTATATTTGTAAATTGATAAATTTGAGCATCTGCAGGTAAAATTCCATCTATTTTTTTGAAGACTGGATGGGCCATATCTCTATTTGTGTCAGAAGAGTATAAAATAACCTTTTTATCTACAAACTTATCTTTTAAGAGCAAGGCTAAACCCATGCCTTCATCTTTGAGGTGCATTTTTTTACCGACCCCATTTATATCAACAAAAAATACATGTACGTCATTAAATTTATCCGGATCAATGATATCAGTAACAATTTTTGTATTTATCCAGCCTTGCTTTTTTAATATTTTGACAATCATGTAATTGGGATCATCATCAACAAATAGTATGTTTGTTATTTTTTTTAGATTATCTATATCCATTTGGTTGTCATGTTTTTTCCTATTTTTATCTCGTTCGTTGATACTTATTTTGTTGTCCCCATCTTTTATATCAATATTAATAGATTGATTGTGTTTTCCTGCCTGTGTTAATTTTTTAGCAGGCATAGGCTCAGATTTTTTTCTTAGGATAAAAAAAGAAAATATAGCGACAATTATGCCACTTCCAATAGTTATTATCCAGGGGTTGTTTAAAATTTCCATAATGTAATTTAATTAGTAAGTATATTTAAATCTTATCAGCACTCTTATTACTTGTCCAATAAAAAAACCCCACTTTCGTGGAGTTTTAAATAAACTTTATTTTAAATCACAAGCGCCTTTCATTCCACACTGTTTACTACATTCTGTACAGCCGCCCAGTTTGACCATTACGCCTTCTTTACATTGAGGGCAGACTTGGCCGACGTCGGTGCCATATTTCTTGGATTCTTCTTTTATCTTTTCAGCGTGTTTGAGAGGATTTTGCATTTCAGTGATTTCTACTTTGGCTGGTTCAGCAAATGTTTCTTGTTTTGGTGTATCTTCTTTTTCTTTTTTGCTGTCGCCGTTGTAGGCTAGATTTTTCTTTTCTGTATCTTTGTCTGTTGTCAGTACTTGTTCGGTACGACTAGAATCACGGTAGATAGTCACACCTTTGCATCCTAGCTCATAGGCTTGCTCGTAGAGCTCTGCTGTCTGCTCGACAGTAAAGTCTGCTGGAGCATTGGCTGTCTTGGAAATAGAGGAGTCTGTCCATTTTTGGACTGCTGCTTGGACTTTGATATGTTCTAGGGGGATGAGGTCCATAGCAGAGGCAAAGAATTTTGGTAGATTGCCGTTGACTCTATACTGTTCGGCCAGGGGAATAAATACTTCGTGAAAGCCAAGTCGACTTTGGCGGAAAAATTTGAAAGCATAGTAAGGCTCTACTCCTGTACTAGTACCCAGCATAGATCCTACTGTACCAGTCGGAGCTTGGGTAGTCAGAGTGACGTTGCGGATACCGTTTTCTCGGACAGCATCGCGGACTTCTACTGGCATTGTTTTCATAAAGCCAGATTCTAGAAATTTGTCAGTATTGAATTTGGCAAAGGGTCCTTTTTCGGCGGCTAGCTCGGTAGACTCATGATACATCTGAGTAGTAATTGTTTTGTATATCTTGTCGATAAATTCCAAGCTTTGATCAGAGCCATATCTCAAACGCATCTTGATGAGGAGTTCTCCAAGTCCTAGAGTACCACCACCGATTCTTCTTTCGTTTTTTTGATTTTCTTCGTTTTCTTTGAAGTGATATGGAGTCAGGTCGATGACGTTGTCTAGGAAGCGGGTCAAGATACGAGCTGATTTTTTGAGCTCTGCCCAGTCCATCTCATATATAGGTCCGATATCGTCGTTGTCTACTTCTTTGGCAAATGAAGCCAAGTATATATGCCCTAGGTTGCAAACTCCCCAACCAGGCAAACCTTGTTCACCACAGGGGTTGGTAGCTATTACTTTGTTGAAATAGTATGAATTTGAAGTTTTGTTGTATCTTTCCATAAATACTATACCCGGCTCAGCACTACTGTGGGCATTTTTTGTGATTTTGTTCCAAATTTCACGAGCTTTGAGTGTTTTGTAGATTTTGACTGGGTAGCCAGCTTCTTTCCAAGCATGCAAGTCACCAGTCCAAGTGTTGTCATATATATCTTTGTAAGCTGGATTTTCATAATCAGGGAATTCTAGGTTCCAATCACCGTCATTTTTGACAGCTTCCATAAAATCATCAGAAATCATCACAGAAATATTGGCGTTTTCTATTTGCCCGGCTACTGATTTTGAAGAGATAAACTCTAGTACATCTGGATGCCAGTCCCATTGCATTAGCATCAGAGCGCCCCTACGTGAGCCGCCTTGCTCTATTAGGCCTGTAGCATAGGAAAATAGCCCAGCCCATGACACAGAGCCAGAGGATTTGCCGTGTACGCCTTTTACATAGGCATATCGAGGCCTTAGAGCAGAAAGAGACATTCCAACTCCACCACCACGAGACATCACCTCTACCATTTGATGGAGGGTGTCTTTTACTATGGCTTGCCTGCTATCTAGAGGACTAGGTAGGACATAGCAGTTAAACAAAGTCAAATTTGAAGTATAGTTGCCATGATTGTCTACATTGGCACCGGTCATGATACGTCCACCAGGTTGAATATGTTTTTTACGAAGTTGTTCAAAAAATAGTTCAAAGTATTTTTCACGGTTTTCATCAGCTTCGACACTAGCTACTGCTTTGGCGATACGACGATGAGCATCTTCGATTGATTCACGGGGTTTGTCTATCTTGGTCAAAGCTTGTTTGAATTCGTAGTTGTTTGCTTCGTCTGCGTAGACACCAGTCAGTATATGTAGAGTAGCCTTATCATTGTCGTGAAGTTTTTTGATGATACCAAGATCTTTTTTTGGATATTTTCTGTCTTCTTTGGTGACTACTATTACTAGATCACCTTCTTCTACATCACCTCTTTTGTCTTTGATGCTATATCTGTCCAAAAATATGATTCTGCCAAGCTCATCAAAGTTGGTAGAATTGTTTAATATATGTTTGGCTTGTTTACTAAGAGGTATGCTTAGTTCTTCTAGTTTTTTGACCTCAGCACTAGTGATTGGTTTACCTCTTTCTAGTCTGATTTTTTTGCGTTGTTCTCGGTAGAGGATAAAGTGCTTGGCGGTTTTGGCCCAATTGCCTTGGATGAGCAAAATTTCGATAATATCTTGGACATTTTCAACTGTCGGGATATTGTGTTCGTCATATTTGTGCTCGAGGATGGAGATAGCTGTGTCGGCTAGTATTTTTGTTTGTTCTTCGTCGAGTTCACCACTTGCTTCTCCAGCTTTTAAGACAGCATTGTAAATACGGTGAGTATCAAAATCAACGACAGTACCGTCGCGCTTTTGGACCTTTGTGAGGCCGGGGAAAATAGTTTGTTGAGTCTGTATTTTTTTGCCTCTAGTCTTAAAGTAGACCATAGAAGCTTTTGGCATATCGTTTTCCAACAAAACGATATTTACGGCGCTACGGATATCGTCAGTAGTGACAAATTCTCCGCCGTCGTAGTTGTTTTCTATATATTCAATGGTTTGTTTGGCTAATTTTCCTGAAACAGGATTGTCTTTTGCGTTTATACTCTTTAGTATCTGCTTGAATGAGGCGATTAGCTTTTCCAAATCAAAGTTTTCGATTTGTCCACCACGTTTTTGGACTTTATTGATAGGCATGAGTTTTGTTTTTATGCTTAATAATTTAGGTCAAAAAAAGAAACACGGTACAAAATTTAGGACTAAACCACTACATGTAGTGTCTGAAATCATTATAGCACACAAGATGTAGTTTGGCTAAATTTTCGATTTTTGTGTTTGTTTTTGAGTCATTTCATTATAATGCAACGATAAAGAAAAGTCCAATTTTGGGCTCTGGACAGCTTTTTTAGACTCTGATACTATATGGTCATGGCAAAATTTTTCAAAAAAAAGAAAAAACCATTCTTCAAAAAAGGTCCTCATGGCCCAAGAACTGCTAAGTCTACCGAAAAAGTAGAGCTAGTAGATCCTGTTTTGTATATTGGAGGACTGGACAAAGAAGTATATCCCACTTTGCCTTTGGAAAATGAGAAAAAGGATAAAAAACCAGAAGAAGAGATAGAAAATCCACTCAATAAACGATAAAATAAAAAACACCCCACTTTGGGGTGTTTTTAGTTTGTTTTATTCTACATTTATAGCAGTACATTTGTTGGCTATACACTTTGGTGTTGTCTCAGGGCACCACAAATCACAAAACTCTTCATCTTGAAGGCAGAGTATGTCAGTGTAGCTTTCTTTGTTTACTGCCGTAGGACAACCGCAAGAGCAGGTTGCCTGAAGGACACATTCGGAATCATCTGTACAATAAGTGCTTGGGTCTAAATATTCAAGAGGTTTTAATTTTAGCAAATCATCTTCCAGCTCTACAATTTCGTATTTATCTTGATAAATATTTCCTATATCTACGGATAGGATAGCTTTGACCCTATCTTCTATTTCCCATTGACCTGTCAGTGGGTCTACTCGTCGGGATTGTTTATAATCTTCATCATAAGTAGCAAAATTGCCACCTTCTCGGAAAAATAGAGTCTTGGTTTTTGGGGCATTGAGTATTTCATCGTCTAGTAGTCCTAGCTCTGGTTTGTAGACTTCTATCTGCACATTGTCGATAGTTTCATATGACACCAATTTCCAAGTTTTGTAATGGGCCTTGCTGATATGTACGGCTAGTAGGTGGTTGTAATCAAATTTGTCTGCTTCAGCAAACCTTATATATAGATAGTGACTATCATCGTGTTCGGGTAATCCAGATGGGTTATCTTTTTTAAATATTATATAACCTCTTTTGTCACTAGGGTTTATATTTACCTCAGCTTCAAAAGGTACCCAGTCGTCAGTCATCCAATTTTCGGTAGCCGTGACGTAGCTTTGGAGGATTAGCTTGTCATCTTTGTCGTATATATCAAAAGGAAAGCTTCCTTCAAAAAACCAAGACCCTCGAGCTTGTCCGCGGATAGTAAAAGAATTTGGGACCGAGTTGTCTTTCCAGGGATAGCTCACCAAGATTTCGTCACCACGTTTTGCACCAACACAAGTATTGTTCATACATTCTAGATTGGCATGTTCACAGGCCAATTCGCAACTCAAACCTGGGTCAAAGTCCGCGCAATCTAGAGTGGTCTTGGTCTGATTGTATTTGTTGACTGGTTCTGGGCAAGTACAGCCACCGCAATCAGTAGTTTGCCAAATACAATCTTCTTTATTTTCGCAATACAGAGAATCATCGAGATATTTTTGATCAAATTCTTTTTTTTGTTTTTTAGCTACGCAGGTATTTTTTACACAGTCCAATTCTCCAGTTTCACATATTTGGAGGCACACCGGATTAGCGTCTGCAACACTACAGTCCAAATCAAATAAGTTGGTTTTATTTCTAGGTTCTGGACATTTGCAATTATTACAAGACTCTTCTTGCCAGGTACAATCAGAAACACTTTCACAATAGAGTGGATTTTTAAAATACTCTCCACTATTGTCGACTTTGTTTTGCCAATACCAGACCACCAGTACGACGTAGGTGACTAGTACAAAAGCTATCATGATATAGATCATGATTTGAGCAAAATCCAAATGTTTTTGTTTAAACATAAGTTTTAATTTAAATTGATAGGTATATTTTGTCTAGATATCGTTGTTTGATATCCTAGTTTATCGTTTATTGTTTTTTCAAAACTTTCCAATACCCTTTGATCTCCGTGAGCCAGGACGATTCGTTGAGGTTTTTCAAAATGATCTAGCCAGTCCATCAAAGCATTTAGGTCTCCATGAGCAGAAAAGCCATCTATCTGGTCTACTTGAGCACGGACAGGGATGTCTTTGCCGTAGTAGTTAAAACCACCTTCTCCATTGAGGATTTTGTGTCCTAGTGTACCAGGCACTTGGAATCCCATAAACAAGACGTGGTTGTTATTGTTTGATAAGTAGTGAGCAAAATGATGAATCATTCGTCCACCTTCAGCCATACCACTACCAGCCATGATTATCTTTGGTGGCGAGGCACTGTTTATTTTTTTTGATTGACGGATATTGTTGGTGATATCAAGATGAGGAAAATTAAAGATGTCCTTATCTCTTTTTAGAGTTTCTTGAGCGGCGGGATTTAGGTGTTCTAGTTCTTGTTTGTATACTTTGGTAGCAGTGGCGGCCATTGGACTATCTAGATAGACAGGTACGCGGAAGTCTAGGTGACTTTCGTAGTAGTCATTGAGTACTTTGAGTATATCCTGAGTTCTTTCGATCGCAAAGATTGTAATCAGTAGAGTGGAGTTGTTCAAAGTGACGTTTTGGACTGCTTGGATTAGTTTTTGGTTTCTATCTTTGAGATGTTCGTGTACACGATCACCATAAGTACCTTCACAGACTACATAGTCAGCGTGAGGGACGTAGTCTATGTCTTTGACTAGGGGCATATCATGCCCACCTATATCTCCAGAAAACACGACGGTCTTGTCGCCAGCGGTGATCTCTACTATTGCAGAGCCTAGGATATGTCCAGCGTTGTGAAATTTGAATTTTATATCAGAAGTCAGGTTTACTTGGTTGTAATATGGAGTTGGCTTCCAGCTTTCGTATAGTCTTTTTAAGTCCCGTGAGCTATGTAGCATGGGAAGTTTTTTCCGTGCAGCTTTTTCCTTCATTATATTGAAACTATCAGTCAGGACGATTTCGGCTAGCTTGATAGTAGGAGGAGTGGCATAGACTTTTCCTTTGTAGCCATGAGCATAGAGCTTGGCTAGACGACCACAGTGATCTAGGTGAGCGTGAGTGAGGATGACAGCATCGATACTTTTGACATCAAACAAAAATTTGTCCCAGTTTTTGAGATAACCTTCTTGGCCACCCTGCCACATACCACAATCGACCAGTAGGCGATAGCCTCCGATATTGAGAAGGTGGCAAGAGCCAGTCACTTCACCAGCGGCTCCAAATGATGTTAGTTTTAGTTTTGGCATTTTATTTTATTTTTATTTCCAAGGATTCGGCATATCAAAAGTAATATTGGGAGTCCTTTCGTTTATTTTTTCTAGATCTATATTATATTTGTCGGCATATTGGAAGTCTACTGATCCAAAGAGTGCTTCAGAATAATCAAAGTCTAGTTTTTTACAAACTTGCTTTACTCGGTGCTCGGTTTTGGCTTCGACTTCTACAAAAGGTTCTAGCCAAGGCCACTCATCTATAGTCACTTCGGCTCCATCTAGTATCCAGAGTTCTCGTTTGCTTTCTTGATAGGCTTTTTCCTGACAGCCTAGGGTATTGAGTATGTCACAGGCAGTATCAAAACTATCTACTGTGATACAAATCTCTTTTTGATCTTCGATTTTTTTGTTGTCAGCTACTATTTTGACACTCATAGTTACTTTGTCAGCCTCTTGGCGGACGCGAGCCCAACTACCTTCTATTTCGTGTCCTTCTGGCAAGAGCCAGACATGTCTTTTCATCAAAAATTCTGGATAAATCATCTTGGCACCTGCTTTTTTGAGGCGAGCTCTGATTTCATTTTTGTTTATGTCCGGAAATGTTACTTCGTATTCTATTTTCATAAGCTGTTTTTATATAAAGATTATAACATTTTTTAAAATTTTATGCTAAAATTAAGTAGATTTGATTAATATAGAAATTATTGCTAATTTAAGAATATGAGCCAAGAAACACCAAAAAAATATTGTGAAGAACTGAGGAGAGACCTAGGAGCTATGAAGGGCTTTGTAGTTGACTTTGCTGATCAATATCCAGATGCAATAAAAACAAGAAATTTTGCTACTATTGGAAATACTACCTATTCTTTTGGCTTGTTGAAAAAAAATATTGAAGAAACCCTTTTTATGGTTCCTGCTCAAAAGCAAATACGGAGATTGGTAGCCATGGTAGGTTCGGAAGATGATAGAAAATATTTTTTACCACGATTTGGAATTAGTTTTGAAAAAAGAAAGATAATATATCAAGAAGATTTGGATTTATCTAGAAGGCCAATCAAATTTTTACCAAAGAATTTGGTTGTTGAGGGGGATTTTAATATTAATAATACAGATATTAGTTTTTTACCAAAAGGTTTAGTAGTGAATGGTAATTTTTCATTTGATAAAGACGATAGATATTATATTCCAGAAGATATTATCATCAAGGGAGATTGTTATCTGACTTTTTCTGATCCCAATGATCCTCGTAGAGAGCTGATGCAAAGATTAAAAGACAAAGGTCAGATAGGTGGCAAATTAAGCATGTTGTATTAAAAGTATGTTTAAAAATAAAAACAAAGTAGAATGTGAACAATGGAGATATTTACTAAAGGTAACAAAGCCAGCCTTTGCTGGTTTTGTGGATCAATTTGATGCTATCGATGATTCTTTGGATCTTGGCAAGTTGAGAGAAAAAAAAATAAATATAAGTGAAGCATTGGAAAAACTCAAAGGAGAAGTAATTGGGGTTGATATGATGGAATTTATCAGAAGTTCTGATAGAGAAGATCTCTTATCTATGGTAGAGTTCATGGAATTTAAAAGACACGGAAGAATGCTCTACAAAGGAGGTTTGGATTTTACAGAAAACGGAAAAGATATATTTGGTGAAAAGACAGTAAGGATTCCGGGTGACTGGACAATAGATGGAAATTTTTTTATCAAAGATCTTAATGTAAGAGAAATACCTCGTGATCTACTAGTAAGTGGTAATATGGATATTAGGGGTACTCTTATTACGGATATTCCAGATGATCTTGTAGTTGAGGGAGAGTTGGTTATTAATCAAAAACAACTACCTTTATTGGGAGATAAAATAACCAAGCTAAAGAAAAAGGGTAATATACGTAGTCTCTTTGTAGCAGCATAAATATGATAATAGATTGTGAAAAAATAAGAATAACCATAGAGCACGCCAAGGAAGATAAAAGATGGTTTGATAAATCTTGTATTGGTGAAGTGGCCGATTGGGATTTCGTTGCTTTGAGGCAATGGAGGATTGCCCTGGGCCAGCGTTTGGATTTTTTAAGGGGAGAGTTAAAATTTGTTAAAGGTTATAAATTTATAGTGAGTGTAGTCATGGCTAGTGTAGGTGAGCCCAAGGATTTTGAGGGAGCAAGAAAAAAAGTACTTGTAGAGGGCGGGCTAAGGGGTGGAGAAAAGATTAGAACAATAGTAGTAAAAGATATTTTGAATTTAAAGAGAGTAGAAAATTTGGATGGAAAAATACCGGAAAACATGACTGTGATGGAAAATATATTTTTACAAGGTTCAGATATTACGGAATTACCAAAAGGCTTGGTAGTGGGAGGTAATCTGCATATCAATAACAGCAAAATAAAAAAATTACCAGACGATTTGATGGTTCACGGAGATATTTATCTTGACGAAAGTTTGAGAGACGAGGTAGTTCGATTACGTAAAGCAGGAAATTTACGAGGAGATATACATTTAATGGGATAAATAAAAACATGCCAATAGATTGTGAAAAAACGAGGAAATTTATACATCGTACCAAAGAGGACAAAGATGGTTTTGATGAAAGGTGTAGAGGCACTTCAGAGAAGTGGGATTTTGTTGATCTCAGATTATGGAAAACTAGCCTAGAAAAACGTTTAGAATCTTTGAGGTCAGAAGTGGAAGCTATTAAAGGGTATAGGTTTGCAATTGAGGCCATTGATATGAGGCTTAATCCAGGAGATATAGAAAAGTCATTAGATTTTAAGTATAGAAATAGAGATGGTGCTAGTATAAAGATTACTGTCATAAAAATTGGATTAGTCTTAGATATGATGAATGATATAGACTCAAAAATACCCAACAATTTAGAAGTGAAAGAATATTTAAATTTTAAGGGTACAAAGATTACAAAATTACCAAGAGGACTGGTAGTGGGAGGTAATCTGCATATCAACCGTACCAAGATAAAAAAACTACCAGATGATTTGATAGTACATGGAGATATTTATATTGATCCCATTTTGACGGATGAGGTGACTAGAATAAATGGCATATATGGTTCAGTACACGTAGGCCTTGAAGATTAAGATAAAATTATGCAAGCAATAGATTGTGAAAACCTGAGAAGAGAAATTGTTCAGCTCAAAGAAAGTAAGCAAAATTTTGATAACAATTTTTTGGCAGATTCAAAAGATTGTGATTTTAGATTGTTGAGGTCACTAAAAAAACATCAGTTGGAGCCAAGTTTAGATTTTTTAAAAAAAGAAGTAGGAGTTATCAATGGCTACAAGTTTACAGTTGAGGCTGTCATAGCTCAATCAAAGGAGATTGGTGAAGAAGTTGAGCCTAGAGAAAAAGTAAAAGTTGAAACTAGAATAAAAAATGGAGAAGAAATAAAAATAATAGCTGTCCAGGGATTTTTAAATTTAAAAGATACAGAAGATATTGATTCGAGAATACCAGACAATCTGACTACAACAGGAGATCTATACTTGGACAATGACGGTATTACAAAACTGCCAAAAGGCCTGGAAGTAGGAGGGGTGTTGTATATGAAAAAAACAAAGATAAAAGAGTTGCCCGATGATTTGGTTGTGCATGGTCATATTTATGTAGATGCATCTTTGGTGGAAGAAGCTTTTAGAATAAAAAGACTAGGAGGCTTGAAAGACAAAATATTATATGAATAATAAAAAAGACCTCCAAAGGGAGGTCTTTTTAAATTGATTTAAAGTTTTCCTACTAGGTCTAGTCCGGGTTTCAGCGTGTCTTTGCCTGGTTGCCAATTGGCAGGGCAGACTTGGTCGCCATACTTATGGACAAATTGAGCGGCCTGCAGCTTGCGGATGAGTTCGTCACCACTTCGGCCAATACCATTGTCATGTACTTCCATAGTTTTGAGATTGCCTTCAGGATCGATGATAAATGTTCCCCTGAGAGCTAGGCCCTCATCTTCAATCAAAACATTGTACTTGTATGATATTTCGTGAGTTGGGTCTGCTACCATTGGGAATTTTATTTTTTTGATAGTATCTGATTCATTGTGCCAAGCTTTGTGGCTAAAGACAGTATCAGTACTGACTGACAATATCTCTCCGTTGAGCTTTTTGACTTCCTCATATCTATCAGCTATATCACTTAGCTCAGTTGGACAGACAAAAGTAAAATCAGCTGGATAGAAAAATAGAATCACCCATTTTCCTTTGTAGTCAGATAGCTTTATCTTTTTTGTATCATCTTCATGATAGATTTCTGCTTCAAAACTTGGAGCAGGGCTACCTATTTTTAGTTCGTAGCTATCACAGTTTCCACCGCCACAGCAGTCATGTTCTTTTTCCATATATTTGTTTGTTATTAATTATTTTATAAAATTTATATCTTTCAAAAGTTGTTCGCCTTTCTTTTTGCCGAGCTCAAAAGCTTCGGTAATTTTTTCAACATTTTTTTCTCGTTTGGAGTTTCCGGTTTCATCATAGAGTATATGTACATTTTTATACTTTTTTAGGTCGTGCACATAAGTGTAGTTATAAATATTGAACAAATGTTTCAAGCCATAGTCCAATCCTAGATAGACAGTTTTGAACAAGATATCTAGTAGGTCAGACATTATATAACGGGTCACTCTTTTGGGAGTTTTTTTGTCATTGAAAATATAGATTATTTTTTTATCAGGATTGGCTTTGACGGTTTTCAAAAAATCTTTGCAAGGCATGATGCCGCCATCAAAGTATACATCTTCTTTGGCATTAGAATAAGCATAGGGCGGTACTTTTGATGATTGGATACAACGAGTGATGGTATCCTCTTTGGCATCTAAGTATTTTGTTTTTTTGGTTTTGGGATCAAATACGCGTACGTAGAATTTGATTGGAGAGTTTTTGATTGTCTCTGCATCCATGGGCATGATATTTCTCTCTATATCTTCGACATAGGCCAAATCTATAATATCAAAACTTTCTCTATATCTAGCAAGTCTCCATAGTTTTTTGATTATTACCTTGGCTGAAAGATGCTTGAAAAAAGCATGCCTTTTGGCTAGATAATCACAGTATAGAGTTGAGCTTACTTCAATGTTTTTGGCCAAAAAATAGGCAGCATTGTGACTTCCTGACGAAACAGCATATACAGAATGTATACGTGGATAAAAGTTGTGTTCTTGTAGAGGGGTCAAAACTCCAGCACTAAATACTCCTTGGATAGTACCTCCTTCAACAATAATAATAGTGTCTCTTTCCATTTATTCGCCAATAAGTTAAGTCTTTGTTATTTACTAGCTGAGTAGTTTTCAGCAACCTTCGTCCAGTTGATTATATTCCAAAAGGCATCGACAAAATCAGCTCTTTTATTTTCGTATTTAAGATAATATGAATGCTCCCAAACGTCAATACCCAAGACAGGGATATGACCTAGTGAATAGGGGCTATCTTGTTTTGAAGTTTGAGTGATTTTTAGGTCTCCACCATCTACAACTAGCCAGGCCCAGCCGGAGCCAAAGACAGTCATTGCAGATTGACTAAATTCTTCACGGAATTTTTCAAAGCTACCAAATGTTTTGTTTATAGCTTCAAGTAGTTCACCCTCAGGGGCATTGTTGTTTTGCCCTGGTCGCATGATTTCCCAAAAAAAGCTGTGATGGACATGTCCACCGCCATGATTTTTGATTGCATTGCGAGCGTCTTCTGGTATAGAGTCCAAATTTTTCAAAATATCTTCAGCTGATTTACCATCTAGGTTGGCGACACTCTCTAGGGCTTTGTTAAAATTTGTTGTATAAGCAACGTGATGTTTATCGTGGTGAATTTTCATAGTTGCTTCATCTATATGTGGCTCCAGAGCATTATAGTCATAAGGCAATGAAGGTGTTTCAAATTTATTCATATATTTTATATTTAATTTATTATGTGTTTATTTTAACCGAAATATTTTTCGGTGTAAAATCTGATAAGTTGTTCGATTTCTGGTATGACAGACGGATTGCCAATACCAGCTTTTGTTTTTTTCTGGACAGCAGCCAAGTCATGAGCGCCCTCGAGGACAGCTTCTTCTATATCGTGGTCTGTCACCTTGGCTATTTTGTCTATCATTCTTTTACTTTCTTTTATTACTCTATCTTTTTGTTTGCTTTTTAGGAAATAGTTATTGATGGCACTGAGCAAAGCTTTGTCTCCTAGTACAGAACAATGAATTTTGCGAGTAGGTAGACCTCCTAGGCGAGCGGTGATGTCCTGGGGTTTGATTTTGAGAGCATCTTCTATTTGCATGCCACCTTTTTCGCTGACCATGACAGAAAGCATAGAGGTGGCAGAGATAGCAGAGCCACAACCAAAAGTTTGCCACTTCATCTCTTTGATTTTATCTGCTTTTTTATCCACCCTGATCCAGACCTTCATCATATCACCACAAGCAGGACTTCCTACCATACCTAGGCCATCGTAGTCCTTCATTTTACTAGCATCTGTAATCAAGTTTTGAGGGCTAAAAAAATGTTCTTTTATTGTCTGGGTATAGACCCAGTCTTCGTCGGTGCCTTTGGGGACAATGTCCACATCAGCAGCAACACTTTTTGTCTTTGACATATATATAAATTCTATTAATTGTTATTTATAATTCCGTTATTTCACGGGGAAAAGTTTTTATTGATTTATCCAAAGTATCCATATCAACATCAACAGGAGAAGCCTTGCGGAGATGTTCTACTATATCTGGTAGCTTGGAAACCAAGTATTTTAGGTCTTTTTGAGTAGTATGTTTGCCTAGAGTAAAGCGGATAGAGCCATGAGCAGCTTCATAAGGGCGACCCAAGGCTCGGATGACGTGACTTGGTTCGAGGGATTCAGAGGTACAGGCGGAGCCGGTTGAGGCTTGGACACCAATCTCATCAAGGTAGAGGAGAGTGGCTTCGCCTTCGATATCTAATATAGAAATATTGATGTTGTTTGCTAATCTTTTTGTAGGATGTCCGTTTAATCTTGTTTTTGGTATCTGCAAAATTTGTTCGATCAACCAATCACGCATTTTACTGAGGCGAGCATTTTCTTTTTTCTTGTTTTTTTCAGCTAGCTCTAGTGCTTTGGCCAAACCTATGATGCCAGGGACATTTTCTGTACCTGAGCGTAAGTTTCTTTCTTGTCCACCACCACTGACTAGGGCAGTAAGAGGTACATCTCTTTTTTTATAAAGCACACCAATGCCTTTTGGTCCGTATATTTTGCTACCATTGATAGTCATCATGTCTACGTGGAGCTTTTGGACGTCGAGATCTAGAGCTCCTGCTGCCTGACAAGCGTCGGTATGGAAAAATATCTTGGGCAAATCTTTGGCGACTCTTTTTTTGTTCAATTTTTCTATAAAATTCCCAATAGCGCGGATATCTTGGATGGTGCCGACTTCGTTGTTGGCTAGCATGATGCTGACGAGGAGAGTATTGTCTTTGATGGCAGTCTCCAAATCCTTTAGATTGACCAAACCATCTTCATCAACTGGCAAAATAGACACGGCGTGTCCTTGGCGAGTGATGCTTTCTGCAGAATCGATTACAGCATGGTGCTCAATAGCCGATGTGATCATATGACGGGGCTCTTTTTGGTACTGAAAAAGCCCTTTGATAGCTAGATTGATACTTTCGGTGCCACCACCAGTAAAGATTATCTCTTCTGGTTGGCAACTAAATGTATCAGCTATAGCAGATCTAGCTGCAATCAAGGCTTTTTTACTTTTTTGCCCCATAGAATAAAGACTAGAGGGGTTTCCGTAGACGTCATTCCAATAAGGTTGCATGGCTTTGACCACTTCCGGATCAGTGGGAGTGGTAGAGGCATAGTCTAAATATATATTATTGGGCATATTTATTTCTTATCATCTAATAAAAACAGGGGTGATGTTATTCACCTCAAACATGGTTTTTGTTGTAAAAGCTATTATTTTGGCCAAGTTTGTTTTCCGGCATCATCATAAAGGATGATAGCATCAACAGGACAGCTTTTGGCTGCTTTCAAAATAATGTCTTCAACATCTCCTTTTGAGTCCTTTATAATAGCAATTCCTTCATCATCTAGCTCAAAGGTGCCTGGAGCAACAGCTACGCAGGTAGCTACACTAGTACAAAGTTCTCTATCTACTTCTATTTTCATATATATAAGTATTAATTATTACCAGTATATTATAACATAATCAATTATAGATAAAAAGTAAAATATCTTAGGTTGACAAAAGCGATTTTTTGTGCTATCATTACTTTGTAAGTTAAGATTGGTGTAAGACCAAATACCCTAGAAATGGGGCATTGGCGACCAATTTTTTTGTTTTCATATAAAACAGCCTTACAATAAAAACTTCCATGTGGTACCAAATAATAAAAAAGGTATTATGCTAAATAACAACGTAAACTCATTTAAGCTGGTTGTAAAACCAGGAGACAAAAAGCTGCGTAACAGTGATTATTGGGCAATTTTGGCATTAGTTGCTGGAGGAGCCTTCGTTCTTTTTTTCGTAGTAGGTCAAGCTATTTAACAATTAAATAAAATAAAATGCAATGAAGTCATTTCAATTAGTGGGATTCTATCGTGATCCCAAAGTGGAAAGTCATGAGAATTGGTCTGTATTGACCTTATTCTTGCTAGGACTAGTATATCTAGTCGGATAATCATTAAGTAAAAACAAAAATAAAAACAAAAAAATGGAAACAGCACTTTATGTTTTAGTAATGTTTAGTTGGGCACCCTATACTATGTATTGCTAAAACACTTTAAAAAACAAAAATTGAACTTTAAAATTTATGTCATTTTGGAAAAAGTTGTTGGGATTAAACAACAATAAACAAATCATGAAGCAACCAGCTCATGATTTACAACAAGCTCCACCTGATGATCTAATGGTGGTAGAAAAAAACGAAGATCAAAGTGAAGAACAAAATTTAAAACATGAAGAGTATAGCAACAAAGACTCTCCAATCTAAATGAAGCACCCCCTTTTGTAATGGGGGTGCTTTTTATTTTTGGCGAAAAAATGTTATAATAATAATGAAAACAATCTAACAAAATAAAATGAAACAAAAAAATAACTTGAGTTGGAAGATTGCCGGTGAGGCAGGCTTTGGAATCAAATCAGCTGGTATGATGCTCGGCAAGATTTTTATGCGAGCAGGCTACGAATTGTTTGACTATACAGAGTATCCATCTCTAATCAGAGGAGGGCACAATGTCTTCCAATTGATCGTCGACACTAGGCCGGTCAATAGTGTGACTGAAAAAATCGATGTTCTAGTGGCTCTAAATCAAAATACTATCAAAGAAAATTTTGATGATTTGGCATCAGGAGGAGTTTTGATATATGACACTGACAAGATAAAGATATCTTCAGCCAAACTAAAAAATGCCAAGGTAGATGGTATTGGAATACCACTGACAACTTTTGCCAAAGAATCAGGTGGAGAGGTGATGAGAAATGTGGTGGCCTTGGGAGCAACTTTGGCTTTGGTAGATCAAAAATTGCTAATTGCCAACAAAGTAATTCGAGAAAATTTTAAAAACAAAGGTCCAAAAATAATTGCTAACAATCTCAAAGCTGTAAAGGCGGGATTTGATTTTGTAATCAAAGAATACAAAAAAGATTTTCCTTGTGATCTGCCTACTTTAAAACCAAAGGACAATATTTTGATTTCAGCCAATGAGTCACTAGCTATGGGAGCTCTTGCCGCAGGATTGAATTTTTATGTAGCTTATCCAATGACTCCTTCTTCATCTATTTTGCATTATTTGGCTAGCGTAGCTGAGAAAACCGGCACAGTAGTCAAACATGCCGAAGATGAAATAGCGGTAATAAATATGGCCTTGGGAGCAGCTCACACTGGTGCGCGAGCAATGGTCGGTACTTCTGGTGGAGGATTTGCCTTGATGACCGAATCTCTTGGGCTAGCTGCCTTGACCGAAACGCCAGTCGTCATGGTCAACGTCCAAAGAGGAGGACCAGCTACTGGTATTCCTACTTGGACTGAGCAGGGAGATTTACAATTTATGCTTCATGCTGCTCAGGGTGATTTCCCAAGAGTGATTTTGGCTCCTGGAGATGCTGGAGAAGCTTTTGATCTTGGTGCTCAGGCTATGAATATAGCCGAGGTATACCAAACTCCAGTGATTATTATTTCTGACAAGTTTATCGCTGAAGGAAACAGTACTGTACCAAAATTTAAAACCAATAATATAAAAATAAATAGAGGGAAGCTCTTGACTCAGGCACAGCTCAACAAGATAAAGGAATATCGTCGCTACAAATTGTCAGCCGACGGTATTTCGCCACGTACTGTGCCTGGCATGAAGGGCGGTTTGTATATTGCCAATAGTGATGAGCATGATTCTTATGGATTTTCCTTTGAAGGATCAAAAAATAGGATTGAGCAAGTAGACAAACGTCAGTCCAAGCTAGATACTTTTATGAAGAGTATGCCAACACCACTAATCTATGGAAATCCAAAAGCCAAAAAGACAGTTGTGATTTGGGGATCTACCAAAGGAGTGATTTTGGATGCTTATGTCCAGCTTCCTGAAAGTATAAAAAAGAAAATCCGAATAATGCAGGTACAATATATCTGGCCTTTTGCTGGGAAATTTGTCAGCCACGTTTTGGAGACTTCCAAAGATGTTTTGTTGATAGAAAACAACAGCAATGCTCAATTGGGCAACTTGATAGCTCAGGAAACAGGAATAAAAATAAAAAATAAGTTATTAAAATATGATGGGCGACCATTTTTTAGAGAAGAAATAACTAAAGCTTTAAAGAAATTTTAATATGAATTTAAAAGATTTTGAAACAAATTATAAACCTACTTGGTGTCCGGGTTGTGGTAATCATGCGATTTGGATTGCTATGCGCGGAGCCTTGGCAGAACTAGGGCTTAAACCCGAAAATGTGTTGATTTTTTATGGAATTGGTTGTTCTGGAAACGGAGCCAATTTTACCAAATCATATACATGGCATTCACTACATGGTCGAGCAGTACCTAGTGCAATTGGAGCAAAACTAGCCAACAAAGATTTGACGGTGATTGTGATGGCTGGTGATGGTGATGCTTTTGGTGAAGGACTAGGACACTTTCTCCATGCAATCCGTGGCAATGCAGACATTACTTATGTAGTACATGATAATCATGTTTATGGATTGACTACTGGACAAGCAGCGCCAACTGCAGACAAAGGCTACAAAGCAAAATCAACTCCAGCGGGCATCATCGAAGTACCAGTAAACCCAACATCATTGGCCGTGACCAATGGCGGGACATTTGTATCTAGGGGTTTTTCAGGAAATGCCAAACATCTCAAGGGTTTATTTAAGCAGGCTATTACTCACAAAGGATTTTCTTTTGTTGATGTATTCCAACCTTGTGTTACTTTCAACAAAATAAATACTTTTGAGTGGTTTTTTGATAGAGTATACAATGTTGATGATGATGCTACTTATAAAAATACAGACAAGATGGCTGCTTTTGGAAAAACTCAAGAATGGGGCAAAAAAATACCTTATGGAGTTTTGTATAAAGCAAAGAGAGATACCTATGGCAGCAACCTACCTCAACTAAAAGGACAGGCTTTGAGTAAAAGAAAAATAACAACTAGAAATTTGGATAAACTTACCAAAGAATTTGCATAGCATGAAAGGATTTACACTGGCAAGATTGATAATAACCGTAGCTGTAATCTCTGTATTGGCGGCTTCGGTTTTTGTTTGGATTGATCCTGTGGCCAAAATAGGTCAAGCCAAAGACAGGCAAAGAACCAAAGAGGTTTTGGAAATTGTCAGAGCAGTAGATGCATATGTCAAAGATCACAGGGGGGCTTTGCCGGTATTGGGGGCAGTACCAACTGCAAAAACAGTAATCTGCACAGAACAAGGTGCTGCTGATGTAACTTGTGACGGCAACAGCGCTCATTGTTTGCGAATTGCTGATTCAGATTTTTATGTTGAATACCTACCAACATTACCGATTGATCCTGACAAGACAAGTAATCAAGACACGGGGTATTATTTTAAAAAAGGAGAAAATAATCAGTTGGTAGTAGGGGCGTGTAGTACCTATGGTACGGCAGATGTCGTCAGTACTACTACTATTCAAGTAAGTTGCCCAGCTTATGCTGGGGGTTATTGTTGGTATGAAGCAGATGCAACTACCAAAAGTTGTGACACCGTTTGTTCGGACAATGGTTTTATCTGTGTGGAAACTATCAGATATGCTTCAGATGTAGATTCTGGAGATACTGGTTATTGTGCTCTAAACAAGGCTTTTGGTGCGGCTTGTAGCTCCGCTTGTTTCCTTGGCAATGACCCAACTTATCAAGATTATTCTCCGGCACATGCCGGTGGTGGAATCATCTGTTCTTACCGTACAGATATTTTCCCTTGTGACTTCAATGTAGCTGGCTATAGCAATCTTTGTCCTTGTGAATAAATTTTTTTATTTCATTCAAGTTTATTTTGGGTGATTTTTTTATTTGTATTGATTTGTGGTATAATAAACTCAGTTAAATACAAATTTTTTTTTATGATTTTAGAAAGAGTACAACATCATTTGATGATAACTTTTGTTATCGCTTTGTCTCTAATGTATGGCTTGGTCTTTGTGGCTACACGAGCTCAGATTATTGACCCTCCACAATTGCCACAACTGTCGGCTACTTATATCGATCCTGTTCAGGGCGTAGATATACCAGGGGGCACGGTTCTAAATATTCAGGCCAACATTGGACCTAATCAGGGTTTTACACATGCACACTTTACTCTTTTGGGGACTATAACAAACCTAGAGTTTCCAGCTGAACTGCAGAGTGATGGTAGTTGGAAAGCTATTTCTAGTTGGGATACCGCTGATTTTCCAGCTGGAGACTATTATTTGAAAGTAACTGCTCAGATATTTGACAACAATGGTCTTTTGTCTGATGAGATAGAGTCACCTTTGGAAAGTTTTGTCTTGTTGGCATCTAGAAATCAAGACCCACAGCAGTATGATATTGGGGGTGATACAACGTTTCTTAATCCATTGACGGATATGGAGATTACTGATGATACAATGGATATAATATTTGAATTTGAAGGTACTGAATATTTGAACAACATTTTTTTTGATATTCATGAAGTTGATAACAATGGAATTATTGTTGTGCCAGCATTGGTAGAAGATATTCATGGTCAACAACTTGACCTAGTCTATGGTACATGGGGAGTACGCGATTATGATATATCGAGCTTGGCGGATGGTGAATATCAGATAATAATGCAAGCTGATCTTGATGGCAGTAGTGGCGAAGAAGGACCCACCGGTGCGATTAGTAATTATGTAAGATTTTCTATAGTTCCTCCTGCTGTCGATATTCCAGAAATAGTACCTTTGGAAATAGTAAGTGTTATTTCTCCTACTGAGACCGACTTGTCAGGAGAAGTACTTTTGGCATTTGAAATAAACAGACCATTGGGGGATAACATTAAGCTAACAGCCAAAATTTTTAACGTCTTTGATTATTATGTAGGGTCTGTTGATCTTTTTTCTTCAGATGCTGATGGTGTATTGATGTATTCTGGTTATTGGGATACTACAGTTGCCCGAGCTGATGGGACACCATTGTACCAAAATAGTACGTACAGTGTAAAAATTTATGAGGAGATCAATGGAATTTCTCTAGACGAACCACTGTTTGTTTTGGAGTCATATGCAGTGAGTAATTTGACAGAACAACCAGAAGTAGAAGAGGTCGTCATAATCGCTCCTGTGCCAGGTAGTGATTTGATTTCCAACGGTATAATACCAATTGATATTGAGATCGAATTAGATTTTATAGCTACAGATGTTGGGATCGAGTTTGTTTATCAAGATGATGCCGCTATTGCCGGAGGTGGTGTTCTTGCGCAGGTACAGCCAGATAGTTATATTTGGGGAGGTGGAATAATACTCGACTTTTGGGACGATATTTTTCCATCAGGAAACTATGACTTGATTTTTGAAATCACCAAAGAAGACGGAACTATATATGAGCTTGAAGGCGGAGGACTGCCGACCTATGGCTACAACTTGATTGTGGCAGAAACAGAAGATCCGGATTTGCCACCACCGCCACCGGATGACGTGGTTCTCAATTTTCACAATACTGAATCTTTTATGGAGGGTGATGTGACTTTGATGGGGAGTTCCAATGTAGATCTGAACAATCAGATGGTTTATTTTGTATTTGAAAATCAAGCTGATGAAAGTAAATATTATTTTTCAGCTGATTTAGCTGATTGGAGTCAGCTTGAAGGCTACGGAATAAATAGAGATAATTTTCCAGACGCAGATTATGCTTATGCAAAAGATCCTGCCCATTTGGATGGTTTAGGTGGCCTGACTTCTGGTATCTATGATGCTTGGCTCCAACATTCGGCAGAGGGTAATATGTATATTCCATGGGTGACTAGTAATATTTTGGAAAATATAGAGATAGTTAATGAAGGTCAGAATCAGGAAGTGCCGGAAGATGTTATTTTTGATTTGCACGCTCCGCGTATTTTTGAAGGAAGAGAAGGAAGGGCTACTCTCGGTTTTCCATTTTTAACATCATTAAATTCATTTGCTTCAGTTCAGCATTTATTTTATGTTGATGGTGAAGAGGTTTCTGATAAAACGGGGAATAATTATACGATAGATTGGGAATCTTTGGAGCCATGGAGCATAGATGAAGAAGATAATCCAAATATCAGCAACAAGTTGTTATATACATTTTATTCTGAAGATGAAGACGGTAATCAGTTGATAGAGGATGGAGATTATTATTTTTATATCGAATTGATAAACGGAACCTTACAAACAGAGCGTATTTATTTTTCTATTGAGCAGGGAAATGTTGTTGTTTCTGAGGTAGAAGACGAGGTAGAGGATGAAGTAGAAGATGAGGATGTAGAGCCCGAGGATATTCCAGAGCAAGAAGAGGAAATTTCTGATTCAGGGGCTAGTGTGGCGGTAACTATTTATACCAGTTGTATAGAAGCTGGCATTAGCGATGAAGAAAATTGTCGTTTATTTCGAGCGACTATAGACTCGTTGGCTGACGAGTGTATTGAACAGGGTATATATGATGCTATTTCTTGTGAAGACTATCTCAATAGAGTTCATGTGGACACGGAGTGTCAGGACAAGGGTATTGTAGATATCAATCAGTGCAAAGACTATCTCTTGGAAGAATATGGAAGCGCAGTAGATTGTCAGCTTGATGATATCAGTATTTGTAATGATATATTGAGAGATGAATACTTAAATCGTTTGGTTATTGGGCAAAGACAAACCACTAATATCAATAATATTTTGAGTCCTTTGATAGGACAGGTGATGACAGTCGGCGAGCTCAACGCTACTTTGAATGAAGGAGGTATAGATGAAGAAATTATTCCACTGACTCCACTCGAAGAAGCAGAAACAAATGTATACATTGCTCAATCAAAATCAGAGACAGTTTTGGAAGATACTGATAGATTGACTATCGTAAATCAGGCTATTTTGATGGTTGATACTGATGAGGATGGCTTGAGTGATGACTTGGAAGTATATTATGATACCGATCCAAACAATCCAGACACCGATGGAGATGGCTATCTAGATGGTCAGGAAATAAAAAATGGCTATGATCCTTTGGGGCCAGGCAGGCTAGAAATCACGAGAAATGATTTGGAGCAGGCTATTGCAGCTGGTGAGATGATTGAACAGCCGAGAGTAAAATCAAAAAAGATTGATAAAAATTTTGATGTTAATAACATCAATAGCCAAGATAAAAATGTAAAGTTTGGAGGTAAAGCAACACCAAATACTTGGGTGACACTTTTCTTGTATAGTGATTTGCCTTTAGTGATGACCACCAAGACAGACGCTAGTGGTAACTGGACGTATGACATACAACATTCTTTGGCTGATGGACATCATCGGGTCTATGTGACGGTCAATGATGACACTGGCAAGATAGTAAAACAATCAAACCCAACTTCTTTTTTGGTCAAATCTGCCCAAGCGGTGACAGCTGATGATTATTTTGATAATGCCACTGTCCCAAACAATGTAAACAACATGGTAGTTTATTATATTATAGGAGCAGCGGTACTCATTATCATTGCGTTGATAGTTATTATATTTTTGCATCAAAGAAAGAGAGAAGAAATAGAAGCTTAAAATGGCAAGCAAAAAAACAAGTTTATTTTTGAAAAGGGATTATCAGGTGGTCTATGCTATCATCCTGATTCTTTTGATTCCTTTGGCTATCATCCTCAATACGATTTGGTCAGTAAAAACTTCTCAATACACCACAGACTTGAGTTTGCAACGGCAAGCATACAACATTGGTAAGATGTTTAATTATTCTATTTATCAAAATGCTGAAAATGATCAGGATTTGCAGAATAAAATTGATTTATTAAAAAAGGCTACCTTGGAGTTGGAAACTCTCGAGGTTTTGGAAAAAGAAGGAGAAAGATTCCGAATTGTTGCTAGTATGGATCATACTGCTATTGGACGTTCTTCTGATGACCTAAATTATATAATTTCTTGGCACAAAAACGAAGCAATTGCTACTTTGGTATCTGGTAAAGTAGAGACAGGTACAGAAGAGGAGCGTTTTTGGGAGCTGGTCATGCCGTTGTCTAACTCAGAAAATGAAAAACAAGCCGTTTTGAGTATGCGGATGTCTCTCAAGATAATGGATGATCTAACGAAGGCAACTCTGGCAAAATCATATTTCTTTTTGGTAGTTACGGTTTTGATAGTTATATTACTTTTGGCACTCAACACTAGGCTTTTTGAGCATGCTATATTATTTCGAAAGCTCAAAGAAGTAGATAAGATGAAAGATGAGTTTATATCTATTGCTTCCCACGAACTTAGGACTCCAATCACTACATTAAAAGGATATTTGTCTATGGCTCTGGATGGTGACTATGGTGAGCTCAATGAAGGTGGACAAAAGGGGTTTAAAATAATGGAAGCTTCAGTCAATAGACTGGGCAACCTCGTAGAAGACCTACTCAATGTATCTAGAATTGAACAAAATAGATTGGCAGTAAATGGAGTTCCGATTGAATTGCCCGGCCTCTTGGGTAGTATAGTGGATGAGTTTGAGTTGAGAATAAAAGAAAAAGGCCTAGCCTTGAAGCCAAATATACCCGATGACTTGCCAAAAGTATTTGTAGATGAGGACAAGCTTCGTCAGATTTTGGTAAATTTGATAGGTAACTCTGTAAAATATACAAAAGAAGGAGAAGTTGAATTAATCGTTGAAAAAGATGATAAGTTTGTGACCATCACCATCAAAGACACGGGCATAGGAATGTCAGCCGAGGATAGAGAAAAATTGTTTGATAAATTTTATCGTATTCAAAGTAACGAAACCAGAGGAATTGTCGGAACTGGCTTGGGACTTTGGATTACCAAGCAACTAGTAGAATTGATGGGTGGTAAAATATTTGTAGATAGTATCAAACATGTAGGTAGTCAATTTTATTTTACTGTACCGATATATGATCCCAAAATTCATAAAATAAAAGAAACAAAGAATATAAAGAAAACTGCCTAGCGAGGCAGTTTTTTTAAACTTTGTTTTGGGTCGGGTGATTTTTGGAGGTAGGAGCCGAGGCCTATGATATTTGCCCCTGCTTTTTTGATTGCAGAAAAATTTTTTTCATTTACTCCACCATCAATAGCTATATTTAGCTTGGGGTATTTTTGGTGTAGGCCTTTTATTTTTTTTAGGACCTTGGGCTGGAATTTTTGTCCTTGTTTACCAGGAGTGACACCCATCACCTGGATAGTATCAAAATATTTTATAATATCTTTTATTTTGGATAGTGAAGTATTTGGATTGATCGCTAGGCCTGGCTTTATTTTATTTTTTCGCAATTTTTTGGCTAGGTAGATTATTGCTTTGTTGTTTTTTTCTGCTTCGTAGTGCCAGATTATTTTTTTGACATTAGAGAGCTTTTTCCATTGCTCTATATAGCGCGGTACATCTTTGACCATTAAGTGGATCTCCATTTTGTAGCCTCGTGTCAGAGGGGAGATGCTTTTGGGGGAGACGCTATTTTTGGTAGATACCAAAACTCCATCCATAATATCTATTTGGATATACTTGGATATATTTTTTATTTTATCAAGTTGTCTTTTGAAACCATCTTTATTTTTTACCAATATAGATGGAACTATTTTAATTTTTTTTGACATTTATTTTTTTTATCCTTCTTTTGTGTCTAGCTATTTTTGAAAAAGGAGTATTGAGCCAGCCGTTTATAATCCGAATAGCCTGATCGTCAGATATCCGCCAGCTAGGTAGGCATAATATATTTGAATCATCATCATGACGAGATTTTTTGGCAGCACCAGTAGACCAGCCCAGAGCTGCTCTGACGTTTTTGTACTTGTTGGCTACTATGCACATCCCTTGGCCACTGCCACAAAGGAGTATTCCCAAAGATTTTTTGTCAGCGGATACTTTTTTGGCTACTTTTTTACCAAAGTCAGGATAATCATCTTTGAGGTCCAGTTTTTTATTGCCCATATCTATCACCTGGTGACCTTTTTTGGCCAGGTGTTTGGCCAGGTGTTCTTTTAGCTTAAAGCCATTGTGATCTGCTCCTAAGTAAATTGTCTCCCCATTAGAAATTTTAGTATTTTTCATAGTAATAATTTTACTTTTGTACCCCGTATAATTTTGTGAATTTTCTAACGGGGTAAATATTATCGTTGTTTTAAATTTTTTGATTTTAAACTAATAGCAAAGACGCCAAGGATAGAAAGATAGGTAGCTGTAAACTCTCCGGAGATATTGTATCTATCTGGGTCATAAGCATTAAACAATATAAAGCCGACCATTAGGGTGGTCCAGAGGATAATAAATATTTCACCATTGTGACGGGAGAGAAATTTTTTGGCGACCCAACGATTGTATTCTTTTATTCCTGTAAAAATTGATAATACAGAGATATAGATTACAGCTAGGGTTTTGAGAGCTTGGTCAAGGTCAAATATTTTGAGAAAATTGAGGACAAAAAATATAGCAGTAAACAATCCCCAAAAATTTGCCAAGAATCTCCAAATTTTCATTTCTGATTTTGTTTGTTTCATGTTCATATTTTACCATATTTTTGATTTGTTATAAACTAATGATAATGGTAAGATAACTTTTCTAAATATAAAACTATGAAATTTTTATTTACATATTTAAAAGATTATAAAAAGCTTTTGGCGGGTACACTGGTCTTGGCTGCCATAAATCAGATATTTTCTCTACTTGATCCTCAGATTTTCCGGATGTTGATAGACAATTATGCATCAAAAGTCACCGAGATGGATAGGGATACTTTTTTTCAGGGAGTAGGATTATTGATGGTGGGATTTGTGGGTGTAGCCCTAGTGTCTCGGATAGCCAAAAATTTTCAAGACTATTATGTCAATGTAATTACTCATCGTCTTGGGACTCGTCTTTATGCAAAGAGCGTCAAACACTCACTTTCTTTGCCTTATCGAGTTTTTGAAGACCAGAGCTCAGGAGAAGTCTTGCGTAAGATGCAAAAAGCCAGAGATGATATCCAAGCTTTGATTACTAGTTTGATAAATTTACTCTTTGTATATATTCTAGGCATTACCTTTGTATTGCTTTATGCTTTTTGGGTGCACTGGATGATAGGTGCTATTATATTTCTTATCGTACCTCTTTTGGGGACTACTATTTTTCTCATCAGTAAGAGAATCAGAAGAGTCCAAGCAAAAGTAGTCAAAGAGCAGGCATCACTAGCTGGATATACTACCGAGACTTTACGTAATGTAGAATTGGTAAAAAGTCTAGGCCTAGAAGTGCAAGAAATAAATCGTCTCAACAAAGTAAATGACAATATATTGAAACTAGAGTTGCAAAGAGTAAAACTAGTCAGAACAATGAGCTTTATCCAAGGTACATTGCTCAATGGATTACGAGCCTTGATTATGTTTGCTATGTTGTGGCTGATGTTTGAGGGTAATATTTCTTTGGGTGAGTTTTTTACATTGTTGTTTTATAGTTTTTTCTTGTTTAGTCCACTGGCCGAGCTGAGTAGAGTAGCCGAACAGTATCAACAAGCCAAGGCTAGCAACTCAGCCCTAGAGGAAGTGCTCAATATGCCACCAGAGTCAAAACCAGCCAATCCAACAAAAGTGGATTCTATAAAATCTTTGAATTTTAAGGATGTAGATTTCAATTATGATAGCAACACCAAGTCAGCTGTTGAAAATATAAATATAAATATCAAGGCAGGAGAGACCGTGGCCTTTGTTGGGCCATCTGGATCTGGTAAAACTACATTGATAAAACTTTTGGTAGGTTTGTACAAACCGACCAATGGAAAAATGCTCATAAACAACGAGACTGATTTTACCAAGATTGATTTTGAAAAATTTAGAAAAAGAATAGGCCTAGTATCTCAAGAGACTCAGCTATTTTCAGGAACTATTAGAGAAAATCTTTTGTTTGTCAGTCCAAAAGCAAGCGACAAGGATTGTATGGAAGCCTTGGGGTCAGCGGCAGTTGCCAACATACTTGATAGAGGAGAAAAAGGTCTAGATACAAAAATAGGTGAAGGCGGTATGAAGCTATCTGGCGGCGAAAGACAAAGACTGGCTATTGCCAGAGCATTGCTTCGCAATCCAAATATTATTATTTTTGATGAAGCTACTTCTTCTCTGGATTCTCTTACTGAACAAGAAATTACCAAGACTATTTTGGAAATAGAAAAAACACGCCCTGACTTGATTACTATATTGGTAGCTCATCGTCTATCTACTATTGCTCATGCTGAGAAGATATATGTATTGGAAAAAGGTAGGATAATAGAAAAAGGTAAGCATGGTGAGTTGGTCACAAAAGCTGGGCTTTATGCTGCTTTGTGGCGCCAACAAGCTTCTCTAGAGGAGTAAAAGTCTTGACGGAGCCCTTATTTTTTGGTATAGTTGTCTGTGTTTTTATATAAGCCCCGGTAGTTCAATGGATAGAACAAAAGCCTTCTAAGCTTTAGATTCAGGTTCGATCCCTGGCCGGGGTACCATTTTATTGTTTTCATTGTTTCAAAATTTATTTACGTGGTGGTAGTAGCTCAGTTGGTAGAGCACCGGATTGTGGTTCCGGCGGTCGTGGGTTCAAGCCCCATCTATCACCCCATCAAAGAATCACTTTATAAACAAGTGGTTTTTTGATATACTAAATATATTAAAATAAAATTATGGAAGAGCAAAATCAAAATCTTGAACAAGAACCTCAAATTCAACAAGAGTATAAACCTGTACCTCAAGAGGGGGTAGTGCAAAAGAAAAATAATTGGCCATTGATAATTGGGGTGGTTGTTATATTTTTAGTGTTAGTTGGGGGAGGGATTTTTTGGTGGTTACAAGCTAATAAAACAGTAGTCATAGAAGCAGAAGAAGTAGATCAAAAAAATGAAATAGTTTTAAATGAGGAAAAAGATAAAATAGATAAATTAGGATGGCATGAAATAGAAGATACTTATTGGGCCTTTAATATGTCTTTCCCTGAGGATTTAAAGATTATTAAAATTGGCGATCATGATGGTTGGAAGTCTGAAGACGATAAGTCATTTTTTATGACCATGGGAGGTTCTGACATTATTGTTGATTTTTCAGACCCAGAAAGTTATGAGTTACTAGTGCAACAGTTTGAATTATCAGAAGAATTTGTTGAAGGGAAGGTTATAATAATAAACGATATGTATGTTTATAATTTTATTATGGATTATCCAGAGGATAGAGTATTATATCGTGGCATGAAAGAGCATTTTATGTTTATAAAAAATGATCATGTGGTTAGTATTTTATTTCTATTAGATAAAAATGAAGATATAGAAAGACAGAGAATAAAAAATCATAGTATAGTGGATACTTTTAAGTTTTTTGAGCCAGCGGCTACTGGCCTTGACAATCAGATTAGTAAAGCTAGTCAGGGGATTGTTATATTACAAGGCGTCTTAACTGAAGAAAAAGTTTTGTATCCGGAATATAATTATTCTCATAATATGAGAATAAATGATAATCCAATAGAACATTATTTAAACACTGAATATGGTCAGATAGTGCTTTATACTAATGAAAAAATATTTTGTCCACAATATGCAAGTGCAGAAGGTAATTTATATGGCTTAAAACCAAAATATGATGCAGACAAAAATTACCTTGGTTATTATATGGATGTGATAAGTTATGAGTGCATAGAAAATATTGATAGTGATATTGACGAAGATACTGTTTTAATAAATAATGATAATGTATTCTTTGATGCTGATTTAGACAATATTGATACCGACGGAGATGGCTTGAATGATGTTTTAGAGGCGATGCATGGTACCGATCCAAATAATCCAGATACCGACGGAGATGGTTATTTAGATGGTGCTGAGGTAGAGAATGGTTATAATCCTTTAGGAGAGGGTGTTTTGACCACGGGTGAATTAAATGATTGGGGAGTATCTAGTGAAGAACAAGCTTCTAGAAAATCAAAGATTAGTGAGTTATTAAATTTGAGTACAATCTATTATGATGATAATTTAACTTATTTAGATTTTTGTGTGAGTTCAGAAGTTAATATCATAGAGAGTGATTTAGGGGTAATAAATTTTTCTTGTGTTTCTGAATTTGAGGCTTGGGCTGCCTCTGTTAAATTGGCCGAAGATAAGTACTGGTGCGTAAATAGTGATTATCAACCAAAAGAAACTAGTTTCCAAGTAAGTGATACATTTTGTCCATAAATAATTAAGTTATAACTAAGGTCCGTAAGGACCCCACCCTTCGGCTTCGCTCAGGGTCTACGACCCATTCGACTCCTTTTAATCGCTCAGGGTCTACGATAGAGACCCAACTTGTCCTGAGCGAGTGTAACGAGTCGAGGGGTCAAAAAGTGAGCTAACCTTAGCTCGTTTTTTGTTTTGTGGTATAATGAAGATGTTGTTTATTTTTAATTTTAAAATTATGTCAGACAAAAAAAATCAAGGTGGTTTAGCTATTGGCGGAGGTGTTCTTATGGGTGTCGGGGTAGGTTTTTTATTTTTGCATCTTAGTCCTTTATTTTTCATTGGCCCTATTATGATTGGTTTAGGTCTAGGTTTAATGGTAGAAGCATTTATAGCAAGTAAGAAAAATTAAAAACAGGGTTTTCATAACAAAAAGTTCTGACCTCGCTTCTGGCGGGGTTTTTTGATATAATCAAATTATATTAATAATACAATTTTCATGAAAAAATTATTAGAACAAGGAAATCAGGTCTCTGAAACGGAAGACACGGCAGAATCAGAACAAAAAATAAAAGACAAAGATAATCTTCCACTAGAAGAGCAGGTTTTTGAACAATTGGCAGATTTTAGTGAGGCTGTACGTGATGTACAAAATTTTATGCAAGAAAACCCCGAAGCTAGTCGTCAAGAGGTTATAGCTGTTTTGGAAAATCATGAATTTACAAAAAGACAACACGAATATTTTTTAAAAGGGATTGAGACTCTTTTTAATAAACGTGAAACAATTGCCAGAGCTATTGATGTTTACAAAGAGCGTTTTGGTGAAGAAGAATATGAAGAAGCTATGTTTAAAGAAATATTTTCTTCTTCTGGCACATTTGGAGATATTACATTAATCCCAGATAAAGACAGTCTAATATTTATGTGTGACCATCATCTTGATGTAGCTCAGGGCATCCACAAAGAGGGCGATGTTTATGCAGATTTTGAAGAATCCGAAATGTCTCTCGAAGAATTACCTTCATCAAGTGACATGGGTTTGCCCTTGGGTGCTTTTTTTGCCGATCCTGATTTAGATCTAGAAGAAGTTGGTTCTGTGAGCGAAATGGTTATTTTGATAAACAAAAGCGGCTTTGAAGAAGGGGATACAGAATCTGATATTGATAAAATAGTTGAGCATGAAAAGCAACACGCTGAAAATAGTTTGTATTTAAGGCCTCGTAGACAAATGGAGGGGCCGCAAAAAGTTATTTCGGAGTCCGTGGATGGCTTGGAGATAATGATTCAAACATTAGAAATAGAAACTCTAGAAGTTCAACAAGAAATAACCAAGGCAAAAGAAAGTAAGGGGGTACTTTTGCCAGACGAGATACAAGAAATATTTGCCCAACATCTAAAAGCTGAGCAAAGAGAAAAGTTAAAACAAGCGTTTGAAAAATCATTAGAAGAAATTGCGGCCAAGCTAGAAGAAATAGTAGCTTATTTTCAAAAAACATCTATAGAGGCAACTGTTAAAGAAGAGTTATTAGCTTATTATTTTTCAGGAACATCCAATGAAGATATTAATGATATAATTCCAATTTATGTAACAAAGTTAAAAGCTGCCGTAGGAAATATTCGTTTGACTTTTGAAAAAATGTTATTAAAATATTATCCAAATGATTTATTAGAGGAACTTGGCGTGGAGAATCCTGAGCATAGAAGACTTACTCTTAGTTTTAGACAACTTCGTATTGAGACAAAAGGAACTCCTCGTGGTAAAAAAGATGAGGATGCAATTGGCAGGAGTTTAGCAAAGGCTGAAGAGGCTCTGGATCATTTTGAAGAAAATTGTTCACAAAGCACAGAAGATGGTTTGGAATTTTTTAGAAAAATTGACCAAGAAGCTGGCGAACACAGTGATGAATTACGTAAAATGTTGAAGCCTATGATTATAAGTCAGCCGATGGAAAAATGGGAGGGCTTATTTAAAAAAGCTTTAGAAAAGATAGTTCAAGATAAAAAATAGTTACAAATCATAGTTTAAGAATATCAAAGTCAGGATTTTCATAACAAAAAGTTCTGAAAGTGCCCCGCCCAAAGAAATCGCCCTAAAGGCGGTTTTTTGGTATAATGAAAATAAGATTATTTAATAATAAAATTATGCCAGGATTTGATCCAGAAACATCTTCACAACCAGAAAATAAAGAAGAAAAACAGCCAAATACCACAGAAAAACCAGTGGTTGAAAGGGCTGAAATTAAAAAAGAAGAAGTCGTAAAATTTGAGCTGCAAAAAATAATAGATGGTGTAGAAAAAGGCCATGCTACCCCAGAAGAAATGTGGGATTTTTTGCATAATGCCGAATCAGCTTTTCACGGCGTAGATGCAGATGAGGCCGTTCAAGCTGAATGGAAAGCCAAAACAACGGAACTTAGATATGTCATCCAATCACTCAAAGAACAGTATAGGGACGTACCACAGGATTTGCGTATGGTAGAAAAAGAGGCAAGGCCTACGGATGCTCCGGAGTTGGCTAGGGACCTGTTAGGAATTTTGGAATCATAGAAAAATAATTTATAGAACCTGGTAGATGTTCTAATTATTTTTATTAAATTTAGATTATGAAAATATTAATTATAATACTTATTTTGATTTTAATATTTTTGTTGTTACTATCAATGGGCCTACTTTCTGGGTATGATCTTGGTCCAGAAGAAATACTTTTAAAATTATTTGGGAAGACAAAATAAAATTATGAATATTTTTAAATCATTATTCAAAAGCGACAAAGATAAGTTTGATGAAATTACACCAGAAACATTAGAAATCAATAGGATTAAATATTCAGGTGGTGGATATTTGAAATGGCTGCAAAATAAAAATGGGCCACTTCAAGCTGCAAAGATAATAAGGGAAGAAACAAAGGGAAGCGCACCACAAGAGTGGATAGATAAAATTAAACTTATCGAAGAGGCTATAGAGAAAGAAAAAAATAACAATATTTGATTATAGCCAATGAAAATATTTAAACCTCGCTTCTGGTGGGGTTTTTTGATATACTGAGAGTAATATTAAAATAAAAAGATAAACATGTTGAAAGTATATTTTAAAACGGCTCAAAGTAAAAGGTTAAAAAAAGTTCAAAAAATTCGGGAAGGTTCTTGGATAAATATTAATCATGCAGAGCATAATGATTTAGAGGATATAACCAAATTAACTGATTTAAGTCTTTTAGATTTACAAGATACCTTAGATTTACAAGAGTTGCCTCGTATGGAAAGGCACAATAAGAGCATAATTTTATTTATTAGGACACCGATAATAAAAAATAGTGATCATAAATTTATTCATACTGTACCATTGGCTATTATTATTAATAGTAAATATTTTATTACTATTTCTGCTGAAAAGAATAGTATAATAAAAGAAATACAAAAAAACAGCCTATCAATTGCTACTACTCAAAGAGGTAAGATGTTGGTTTATGTGCTCCTAAAAGTTTCTAGAAGTTTTACTAATAGAGTTAAAGAGATTAGTTATGAGGTTTTGTCCAAAAAGAAGCATATTGAGAATATTAAAAATTCTGATATTAGTGAACTAATCAACCACGAAGATGTTCTCAATCAATATATCTCAGCTTTGATACCCATGAGAAATTTATTTGAAAATTTAATGAGTAGTAGTTATCTAAAATTTTATAGAGAAGACCAGGATTTGTTTGATGATATGTTAAATAGTATTCGACAATCAGTAGACATTTGTCAGGTTAACCTAAAAAGTATTAAGAGTTTGCGGGAATCTTATCAGATTCTTTTTACTAATCGTTTAAATAAAATTATCCAGTTTCTTACAGCCTTCACTATTGTTATGACTATCCCAACTATTATAGCTAGTCTTTATGGTATGAATGTTGAGCTGCCTTTAGCGGGCAGCAAGTTTGCTTTTCTCTATGTTTTGTTTTTTTCCTCATTTGGAATAGCAGCTTTTCTTTTCTTATTTTATAAAAAAAAGTGGCTATAATTAAAAATAAAAACATGGAAGAACAAGAATTTAAAATTCAACAAGAGTACAATCCAGCACCTCAAGAGGAGCTAATGGAAAATAATAAATTTAAATTTTTTAATAAAAAAATAATTATTTTGATTTTGACTTTGCTTGTTATTATTTTTCCTTTAATTATCACTCCTATAGTATATGATGCGCCAGAAGAGGATATCAAGGAAATGAAGATTCTGGAAGTTTTGCAAGACGAAAAATATGAAGGAGGCTTGGGTGATTTTTACACTGCAAGCGTTGATTCAAAAGATGTTATAATCAAATCTGACATACATTCTCCAAAGTTATCTGCAGGAGAAGAGATTATGGTATTTGATCCTTATGCCGTACCCCTTGTTACAATATCTGGTAATCCTTCTGATGAATATCTTGAGGAGAAAAAATATTTTGCCACAGACACTGAAGGCGTGTACAAAAAATACATGTATGATTATTATATAAGGCACATAAAAAGATCCAATGATATTTATTGGCCTGAAGAAAAGAATATATTATTACGATTGTATGAGCTCCCAGTATTAAATATTTTTTATGCTCCACTTACTCTGCTTTGCCCGATTAGTGGTGATGATTGTACCGAAGAAAGAGTGGTTGGGTCTTGGATTGAGACAATGGTTTATTTAATTTGGATCATTGGCACAATTGCGATTCTTACAAAAAGTAGACGAAAAGTAATAAATGCATTGATTATTCTTTTCCTAATGTTATTTGTTATTCAGATAATAGAGGCTGGTATTGTATATTATGGTAGCTACAAAAAAATTCAACAAAAAGTAAAAGTAGAAGAACGCAAATCCAATGATGAGAAATATGGATGTGATTATTTGGCAGGCTATAGATGGACCGAGGAAGCCCGGGTATGTTTACGTGCATGGAAAAAAGAGCCAAAGGATGTTTTGAGATTTGTAGCAGAGCACTTAGGATGGACCGGTGATGCTACTATACTTTCAGCTGAGTCATTGGATTGTGTAAATTGTTATGTTGTAAAGATAAAAAGGAACACAACGAATGAGTATGGAGCGTATATATATGACAATGGAAAAATAACAGAAACAGATACAACCTATGATGATTGCCGTGATGCGGAAGTTGATTTTTATGAATGCCATGATTTGTATCCCAAGGAAATTGTTTTACCAATAAATAATTCAACCGATGCTACAATTTGGGCCAGAAGAAAAAGTAAGGTATTGGCAGATTTTATTAACAAATATGAAAATTTGGGTGATATTGAATATTCTGTAGAAACTGGTTCAAATGAAGGTGATTGGTATTGGAAGGCGCTTTTTTCTATTGAAAACACAGACGACCTTTGGTATGAGGTCCATATATTACGAGATGATATTGGTACAATTCTTTATGAAGGACAAGGTATTGGTGGGTAATATATTTGCGTCTATATGAGACCAATCAAAGAATCATCCATTCGGCTATCGCTTAGGATGGTTTTTTGATATACTGAACGCAAGGTGAATGGCAAGGCCAGAGAGGGTGGCCTGGGCCATGTTATTAAATAAATATTATGATGATAAAAAATAATCAAGTATCCAACGATTTAATTCCAGAAGTAAGACAACAGGTCATAAACCAATCTGTGGCCATACTTTGTGATGGAAATAATATCGAGAGAAGTATTCACGATGTTTCTAAAAATAAAAGCGCAATGATTGATTTTGATAAAGTTATTCCAAAATTATTGAATGGCAGGGGTTTGAATAGGTTGTTATATTTTCGTGAAGGGAAATCCATCTCATCCAAATTTGCAGAAAGGTTACATGAAAATTATTATGGGTCAGTGATACCATGTCATAAATCAGCAGATATACCTTTGACTATCAAAGCTACACAGCTTGCTTCAAAAGTTGATACTATCATAATAATGTCTGGAGATTCTGATTATGTAGATCTGGTGTCTCATCTGAAGGGTGAGGGAGTCAGAGTAGAAATAGCAGCCGTAAAGAAAACTGCAGCAAGAATATTAGTTGAAGAAGCGGATTATTTTTATGAGATAACCAAAGAAGACTGGTTTGTATATAAAGCTCCTAGGAAATATATTAATAAAAAATAAAAGGTGTTTTCAAAATAAAATCATGAAAAAATTATTATTAGTTTTAATCATTCCATTACTGATGGGTGCAGCTTGTACAACAGATACAAGTGAACCAGAAAACATAGAGCCGATAAGCCCACCAGTCCAAGAGGTGAGCTCAACTACGCCACCATCTTCGCCTCCGGGAGGCCCTTATGATGAGTGGAAGCCGGTTATTTATCTTTATCCAACTCAAGCTCAAAATATTGATGTTCAACTAAATTATCAGGGCACTTTTACAGTTACATATCCAGAATATGAAAATGGTTGGAATGTCTTTGCTTATCCAGATAGTAAAATCATCAACCTAAAAGACAACAGAGAATATAGTTATCTTTTTTGGGAGGGAGAATCCAACAAAGATGTGGACTATGATTTGTCTACGGGCTTTGTTGTGAGTGGAGAGGAAACAGTATTTTTTCTACAAGAAAAGTTAGCTGAAATCGGCCTAACTCCAAAAGAGTATAATGAATTTATTGTTTATTGGTTACCACAATTATTGAATAATAAATATAATTTAGTTCATTTTGCTACTAAGGAGGAATATCATGACAGAGCAGAATTGGATATAGATCCTAAGCCGGATTCAGTTTTGCGTGTTTTTGTAGTATTTAAATCATTGGATGAAATGGTAGAGTTGCAACCACAAACAATAGAAACATTCAACAGAGAAGGTTTTGCTGTTGTAGAGTGGGGAGGTACAATATTAAAATAAAAAATATGAATTTTTTTAAATCATTATTCAAAAGCGACGAAGATAAATTTGATGAAATTACACCTGAAACCTTAGAAATCAACAGGACCAAATATTCAGGAGGTGGGTATTTGAAATGGCTGAGAAATAAAAATGGATCACTTCAAGCTGCAAAAATAGTAAGAGAAGAAACAAAAGGAAGCGCACCACAAGAGTGGATAGATAAAATTAAGCTTATCGAAGAGGCTATAGAGAAAGAAAAAAATAGCAATACTTGATTATAGGCAATGAAAATATTCAAACCTCGCTTCTGGCGGGGTTTTTTGATATAATAAAGGCAAGGTGAGTGGCGGAGCCAGAGAGGGTGGCCTGGGCCAAGTTATTATTAAGATAAGATAGTTCATGTTATTAAACATTTTGTTAGCTACAATTTTTGTCAGCCTTATCTCATTGGTAGGGATTTTAGTCATTTTCAAAAAAGACAATAAAAAGAGTTTTCTCAAAGCCTTGATTTCTGTGGCAGCTGGAGCACTACTTTCTGTTTCTCTTTTGGATATGTTGCCCGAGGCCATTGAGGCAGAAATTTACGATGTTCATCAAATCATGATGGTTGTACTTGTTAGTATTGTATTTTTCTTTTTATTAGAAAGAGTATTTCACTGGCATCATTGTCATTGTGAGGATCACGGCAAGCCAAACACAAAAGATAAAAAGAATTTGGCCCTTATCAACTTGGTGGGTGATGGTATTCACAATTTTGTTGACGGTGCTTTGATAGCCTCTGCTTTTTTGATAGATTTTCATGCTGGCCTGATGGTCACTTTGGCGGTAGTACTTCATGAGATACCCCAAGAAATTTCTGATTTTGGAGTCTTACTTTATGCAGGATTATCAAAGGCTAAGGCAATTTTTTATAATCTAGTGACAGCCCTGATAGCTGTGCTTGGAGCTTTATTATTTTATTATTTTGGTAGTACTTTGCAAAATATTATTCCACTCGTTTTGGCTTTTGCAGCTGGTAATTTTATATACTTGGCTACTGCTGATTTGATTCCAGAGCTTCATCATGGAGAAAACAAGAAAAATATTATTTCTCATTCAATTTGGCTAGTAGTAGGAGTATTACTGATGTATTTTGTCGGTATTATTTTGCCACACAGCTAATAAATTATAAAAATCGCCGAATAGGCGATTTTTTGGTACAATAAAAACATATTATTAAATAAAATTATGAAAAAATTATTTTTAATTACAACTTTATTGGCCATTGCTATCCCTATAGCATCTTTGGCTGGTTTAGGAGTAGGAGTAGGAGTTGGTACTGGTAAAATTGATTTGGACAAAAATCTCCAGGCAGGGGATACATACCAGCTGGAAGCAGTACAGGTATTGAATACAGGAAGCGATCCTGTTGATTTTCAGATGAGCGTTTCTTTTTCTGATAGTGCAGAAGAGCTGCAACCAGATGAGTCATGGATAAAATTTGATCCTGAAATTTTTTTCCTTGAAGCAGGAGATAAAAGAGAAGTAAATATTTTTCTAGATTTGCCAACTGATGCAAAAGAGGGTGATTATTTTGCTTTTCTTGAGGCTACTCCTATTACTCAAGGAGGTCTAAAAATTTCAGCTGCTGTAAAACTTTATTTTACTATTGAAACTCGAGAAGAGCAGATAGATGCACCAAGTAAGCCAATTTATCCTAATAACGAAAGACAAAATGACAAAAGACAAATGATGCCGTCTGCTCCCAACGTGATACATCTAGATGATTCTGGTGAAGAGGATCCTTTGGTATTTCAGCAAGATCCGGTGCAAGATTCAAATACAAAAATGCTTTATTTTATGCTAGGAATATTTATCGTTGTTATTTTAGGAGCTTTTATCATTTATGTTGTGGCAGAAAGAAAAGAATAAAAATATGAAAAAATTAATTTTATTAGTAGTTATTATTTTTAGCCTTGGTGCATTTCAGATAGTTACCACCAAAGCAGAAGGTAACTATGGGCCAGGGTCTTTACTTGCTCTGGAGGGCGTTGAGAGTACAGCTGTTTATTATGTTGGCTCAGATGGCGCAAAGTATATCTTCCCAGATGATAAAACATATTTTACTTGGCATGAAAATTTTGATGATGTGGTCAGGGTAAGTGTGACTGAACTTGATAAGTATCCAGATGGCGGAGCTATTCCTTATAGAGCAGGAACAAAATTGATTACCCATCAAAATACAGCCAAAATTTACGCAGTTGATCTTGATGGTGCTATCCATTGGATACCTACAGCCGAAATAGCTGAGTCACTTTATGGAGCGAATTGGTATACAAAGGTTATGGATGTTATTCCCGGGTATTTTGCATCAAGTTATCGAGTGGATATAGACTTATCAAACTTATATCCAAGAGGAACATTGATAAAAAAAGATGGTGACATATATTATGTCTCTGAAGTTGGCAATGTTCGTAAATTTAACAGTATGAATGTTTTTGGAGCCAACAATTTTAATCTTTCAAATGTAATAGAAATTGATAGTTTGGTGGATTATTCTATTGGCGAGACAATCACAGGAGAAGAAATAAACTTATCTGGTTATATGCCAGCTTATTATTTTTCTCCACCTCCAACACCAGGGCCAACTCCTGACCCCGAACCAGACCCAGACCCAGATCCTATTCCAGACCCAGATCCAGAGCCAACTCCTGGCCCATACTGCGGTGATAATATTTGCAACGCTACAGAAAGCTGTTCATCTTGTTCTACTGACTGTGGTTTGTGCGATGGTGATTCAGATGGTTACAATGTTTCATTGGATTGCAATGATAATAATGCCAGTATAAATCCAGGAGCTACTGATATTTGTGGCAATGGCGTGGATGAGGATTGTAGTGGTAGTGACTTGTCTTGCCCAACTCCAGATGAGCCAAGTATCAGCTCTTTGTCTGCTGATACCTTGAGTCATGGTCAGAGTTATACTATTGGTGGTAGTGCATTTACTACCAAGACAACGGATAGTCCTGTTGTTTGGGACGATGTAGAGTCGGGTTCTTTTAGTGAGAATTGGGGATCAATAAATCATTTGAGTGTGGGCACAGAAGCTAGGCATATAAATTCTCAATACAGTGGGACTCATAATTTTCAAGGAAACCTACAAGAGGGCCTTGGTTACTTTAAGGGTGCTGGCAGTCCTTTGTCTGAAAAATGGTTTGTACAATATTGGTTCAAATTGGATGAAAACTGGGACTGGGGAAGAGATGGTTGGTTGCCAAACGAAGAAAGAGATGAGAGCTACGATGCTTCTTTGGCTAATGTGAAATTTTTCCGTTTATGGAATCCAGGAAGTATAAATGAAAACTTTGTCATAGCTAGTCAGGGCTATGGAGGAGGAGGTCTTATTTATAGCACCGAACACGTGACTGATGGTTTTGGTGGAAGTTTTGATAATATAGACAACATATCACTTGATGCTTGGCATCTTTTTCAGTTTGAATATCAAGAATCAGACGTCAATATCAATAATGGAGTTATTCGAATGTGGAGAGATGGCAATTTGATTCTGGAAGATACTACTATCAAAACACGAGAAGATTTCTCAGAATTAAAACGACCATTTATTGTTGGTTTTTACAATTCTTGGTGGGACTCTGGGACTGATCGTGATGATTTTTATATTGATGATATTTATGTTGATAGCTCCTGGTCTAGAGTTGAACTTTGTAATAATCAAAATAAAGATTTAGCTACCCACTGTGAAATACAGTCCTATTCTAGCTGGGGTGATACGGCGATTCAATTTACAGCCAATATTGGAAGCCTTGATGGCGGTACAGCTTATTTATTTGTAGTAGATGAAGATGCTAATGTTAGTGATGGTTATCAAGTAATTTTTTAAAATAAAAAACCGTCCATTCGACTACGCTCAGGACGGGAAAATAAAGAGGCCCGAGAAGTTTTACTTCCCGGGCCTTTGTTGTTGCTTTTTCAAGAAACTTGATTGACTTAGCTTGCCTTGCGCTTTTTGCGTAGACTACGCTGAATCAGATCAATTTCGCTGAACTTGACCTGCTGGTCGCCTTCGTTTCCGACTACGTCGGAGTAGAATGCACGAACAGTCGTGTCATTGCCCATTCTGAGTTGGACGTCACGAGCAGCTCTGTGGAGCTGTTCGGTCTGGACATCTTGGATGTCCATGCCAGCCAGACGGCGAGTCAGCTTGCCGATCACTTCGAAGCGACCAGCTTTGTAGCCACCACAGTCATGGTGAGCGATACAGATGACGTCTTTGACGCCAGTCAGATCGATCGCCTTATCGAGCAGAAGATTCATGCCTTTGGGCAAAAATCCACTTACCGCGGCCAGACCGTGGAATACAGCCAGTCCCGAAGGAATCTGGATGAAATGCGGACTCTGGAAACCCAGGGCTCGCAGGAATTCACGGTTTTGACGACCAAATCGCTGATCGCTACAGCAGATTACCACGACGTCCGCGGGAAGATTTTCCCAGGGAGCTTCACTGGTATAGCCGTTGCGAGCCAGTTCATCAGCACTGATGACAGAATTGGTCGGCTCTTCCTCAGCAACTTTTGCTGCAACTGGAGCAACGCGCTCAGTTGGCGGAGGAGTGACCCTTTCGGATTCAGTGTTTCGGCGGGGAGCAGTAGTGGTTCTACGCTCCTCATGATGCGTATCCACTTCCTCACGGGGAGGAGGAGGATCGTCGGTGTGATCATTACGACGTCGATCGCTTCCACGATCATTGTCGCGTAGACCACGACGACCAGATTCACGTTCTCTCATGACTTACTCCTTGCTGGAGGATTGAGTGAGGGAGTTGGTCTGGAGACCAACTCCCTTACGGATATAGTCCAGCTTGGACTAAGCTTCGACCGGAGCGGTCTCGGTCTCGGTCTCCTGCTCGGGAGCAGGAGTCACATCTTTGTTGGTCGTAAGAGCACCACTGAGAATGTTTTCCACCTGGGACATATCGATGCCCAGCTTGGAGAACAGATCTTCAGGGTTGATGCCCAGTTCCTTCAATCCCGCCATCGTCTTGAAGACGATTCGGGGGATATTCAGAGCATGATCGGCAACAGCGGAACCGTTACCACCGCCACCACCGAAGTCCACGATCTTGACGCCATCGATACCAGCCAGGCCAGAGCCAACATGCTCAAAGGCCGAACCCACGACGCGTTCGCCAGCTTCACCGATCTCTTCGATGATAGTCGGCAGCTTCTCCAAGACCATGATCAGCTTGGCACCATCGGACAGGTTGGCCAGAGCCTTGTTCTTCTTGTCTGCGCCATCAGCTTCAGCACCCAGCTTGGCCAGAATGGCCGCACCGACAGCTTTACCAGCAGCTTCGACACCAGCAGCATCGGCCAGCAGATCGGCCTGCTTACCAGCAGCTTGGGCTACCATCTCTGCCTGATTGGCAGAAGCGGCTTCCTTACGACCGGCAGCTACAGCAGTCAACTTGGCCTGCTCACCAAGACCCTGCTTTTCTTGCAGAATCCTAGCAGCTTCACCATCTAGTGTAGCAGCCTTCTGTGCACCTTCGGCGACGATGACGAGAGCCTCGGCTTCCTTACGGGCCGTGGTCACAGTCGTAGCGTCCAACCTGGCTTCGTTGCGTTCCTTCTCCTTGATTTGGAGTTCGGTATCAGCAACCACCTTCGCCATGTCGGCAGCAACCTTCTTCTGCTCGAGCTGAGCACGAGCATCTTCACCAGCGGTCTCAGCTTCGACCTCGACACGAGCCTGACGACGCTTGACCAGGGTCAAGTTGTCAGCGATAGCCACGTCCTTGTCACGATCAGCATCCGAGATAGCCTTCTGAGCTTCAGCCTGGGCAACCTCGCCGATACGCTTGGCTTCAGCAGTCTTGACGCTGGTCTCGCGTGTGGCTTCGGCTTCGGCGATATCAGCATCGCGCTTGACTTCGGCCGTACGACTCTTACCCATAGCCAGGATATAGCCGTCACCATCGGTGATCTTGGTGATCAGGAAGTTGTCAACATGGAACCCCAACTTGTTGAGGTCACCAGCGGCAGTTTCCATCACCTGCTGAGAAATAGTTTCACGTTCCTGGATGATCTGCTCGATGGTCAGGTTACCAACCATTTGACGGAGCTGAGCTTCCAGGGTCTGAGCACAAATGCCCTCGATTTCCTTGGGGGTCATTTCCAGCAAACGCTCAACAGCAGCGTCGAGCAGGCCGGGATCCGAGGATACCTTCATATTGGACAGAGCTTCGACATTGACGAGCACGCCGTCTTTGTTCGGAGTTTCCGTTACCTTGAAGTTCACCTGGAAAGTACTCAGCGGAATACGCTTGTACGATTCGACCACCGGTCGGATAAAGGCACCGCCACCAGTCAGGAGGCGATAGCCACGCTCGACTTCGATAGTCTGTCCGACATTGTCAGGATCGGAAATTTTGATCATACGCTTACGACCAAAAATGACGATCACCTCGTTCGGCTGGCAACGCTTGTAGCGTGCAGCCCAGACAGCGAGTCCACCAGCAAACACGATGACGAGTCCGATGACGACGACAGGAATGGTAAATCCACCCATGATTTTCTCCTTCTTTCAGGTTTTCTTACAAAACGTTAACAGTTGTTTGGAGTGTATAGGATTAGTTTAAGAAGTGATAGGTTCAACGATTACCGTACCAGCACCATATTCAATTACCTTGATTCTGGTGCCAAATCCGATTTCGCTGTTCGAACTTGAACTAGCACGATTGTTGGTAGTTCTACCAGCTACTGTAAGACTCACCTCCCCAAATCCCTTGGCAGGGATAGTAGTAGTAACCATACCTTGAGCACGCATATATTCGCCCTTGGTCTTGAGACTAGAACCTTGTTGGTGGTGAAAGAGACGAAGGATGAGTATGAAAATGAAGGCAGCAAACCAGCCAAAAGCTACTCCGCCAACAGAGGCAAACAAAATGTTGCCAGTGTACTTCATAATCAGAAACCCGACTCCGCCAAATCCGCTAATCATCATAGCGATACTACGCACCGAGAACATTCCCGGTCCGCCACCACCTTCATGATCAACATCGTGATCGTGATCAAAGTCACCTTCGTGATCAAATTCATGATCAACATCGCCATCACTATCACCATCGGTTCCAAAAATGAAACCCATGAGAGTGAAGAATACACCAGCTGCAAACAACGAGAAAAACGTAATTTGAGCTAGTGAACCATCGAAAAAAGCCATAAAGAGTTCAGCCATGAGCTTACTCCTTTCTAATTGCTGTCCGAATCTTGGCTTTCACCAAGTCGGAGGGGTGAGAACTCGGGTGAATCATCAAAGAAGGGGTCATCGATGACCTGATAGAAACGCAATTGCGTTTCACCTACTTTTTCACCATAGTAGATTTCTACTTCGGTTTTGGGAAACCACTCATTGATAATGCTTTTTGCTTGACGTAGATGCTCAAGCTGCAATGCTCTGACTCGTTCGGGCTCGTTTTGCCAAGCACCAACCGAATCATAGATCAGGCATTCTTCATGAGCCACCAAAACAATTCGTTTTGGTGAATGTCTCTTGAGTACTTCGATAAGCACTCGTTTGGGAGCTTGTAGGTCTTCGTGAAGATCTCCATTAGCCATAGCAATCAGCATCGGCCCACCAGGGGCTTTGAGCGTTTTGTCTTTGACTTCGGCGAAATTCTTGAGATGCTTGAAGGCATCCTTGAAGTGTCCTTCATTGCAGCAGACGATGTGTTCGCCTTGCTGTTGTGATTTGATGTCCACAGTAATACTACCGTCATCGACATTTTCAGTGACAACGTCAGTTTTTACTGATTTCTGAGACATATCAGCTTTCCAGGCTAATGTCATAGCCCCGATAGTGCCGAGTAAGAATAACCCAATAATTAGGGATATCAAAACTTTAGGCGGAATCTTAGACATGGTTCTCTCCTTTTCTAAGGTTTATTTACTTGTTTCTTGAATTAAGCTTTCAAAGTTCAATTTCGCCCTCTTTTTATTGGAGCCACAACATTTGTTAGGCCACAATAGACGACTGTGCACTCTAGCATATATTTTAATTTTTGTCAAGGTACCAGGGTGTGTCATTTCAACTAAGTAAAGTTTAAATATTGACAAATTCGTTTATTTATGTTATTATTTGTTGTTATGCTCGTTATTTCATAATTTTCAAACCTAACAAAGGATGGCAATCATGCACAAAATCGACCTGAAAATCACCCATACTCTAGGATCTGTTGTTGCTCTGGAGCGCGCCAAGGGCCTATTGGAGCGCCTGAAAGTCCAGTTTTCTGGTCAGTTTACTGACTTGGAGGAGATCTGGGAGGGCAACAAGGGTGATTTTACCGCCACAATCATGGGCATGGCTGTCTCGGGGTCACTGGAAGTGACCGAGGAACATGTCATTTTGAAGGGCGATTTGCCCACCGACAGCTCATTTATGGGCGCTTTGATTGAGATGACCATCCGTAACCAGGTAGAGAGTGTCCTGAAATAAGGACAACGACAGGAGGGGGTATGAAAACCCCCTCTTTTTTCTTTTATATAAAATGCACAAAAGGTGTATTTTTTGTTATAATATAACTATGAAAAAAATAAAACAAATTATTATATTATTGATCATCTTTTTTATAATTGTTTTAGTATTTAATAAAATAACTAAAATAAAAAGATTTGGATCACCAAAAGGAAATAATAATCCAATAGTAAACAATAATACAAATACAGAACCAATTGATAACCCAGTGGATGGGAGTGTAATTTTTGGTTTAAATGCCGTGGTGGGAAATACTGAAGAGATACAGTACTCTATAAATGTTATGGATGATTTGGATTTAGATAGAATTAGGTTTTTTGAAAACTGGATTTTGAGACAACCATCTTTGGAAAAAGTAAATTGGCGTGGTTTGGATAAAAGAATCAATGGACCTAGTGACGCCAATAAAAAAATAGCCATAACCATCAAGCCAGTGGGCACACAAAATGGCGAGCTTAGTTGGTATTGCCAAGAAGAAGGCGCTAATCTAAACTCTTGTGTTTTCAAACCAGAACACGAAGATGATTTTGCACAGTATATAGAAAGTATTATCAAAAGATATCCAGGAAAAATTGATAAGATTCAATTTTCCAATGAATGGGACTCTAATTATCATTTTGTAGGTACAGCACAGGACTATGTAAAATATTCAAATCTAGTTTATGACACAGTAAAGCTACATTCTCCAGAAACTACAGTGGCTTTAGGGGGTATTACAAAATGGCCATTAGTTTATCTGGCTGGTTGTCAGCTAGGGTTAATAGATGAATTTTATACAGAAGAAGGAGAGTTGGTATCTCCAAGTCAAAAAGAGGCCTGGTGTAACTCTGCAGAAGTAATAGAGAGAAATCAAAGAGTCAAATATGTATTTATCAATGCTAAATATGACATGGTAGATATACATCTTTATGATGATCCTGAAAATTGGGCAGCTTATGTAGAGGCCTTGCAAAGCAATTTAAATTTAGAAGATAAGCCAATCATCCTTACAGAATTTGGAGGACCAAGAGAACAGGATCCAAGGTTTGGTGATCCATATGATGAGGAAGTACAGGCTACTCAGCTACAAAAATATATAGATAAATTAAAAGAACTACCAGTATCAGAAGCTTATTATTTTAGGCTAATAGAAGGAGACGGTATTGGCATTGGTCATCCATTGACTGGTTTGATGAAATTAATTGATGGAACTCCGGTTAAAAAGCCAAATTACGATGTTTTTAAAAATAGATAATAATCAATCTCTATAAAAATGTGTATTTTTTATTTTCGATGTTCCTAAAAAGTAAAAAATGTGTTATAATATTCTTGTAATTATTAAGTCATAAAAATATGGCTAAGAAAATTGAAATGAACATGTGGGAATTGTTAGTTGTCTTTGTCTTTATAGCGGTTATTTTTATCGCAGGCGTTTACGCTTGGGGCTTAGCAAACTAATATTGATTCCAAAAAATTTATTGTATCAAGGGGCCATCTAAGTGGAGGTGGTTTTTTGTTTTACAAAAAAATGGTATAATTGCATAGACGTAATAATTAATTTATTTTTATGAACAAATTTTTATTATCAATCTTAGCTCTTGCATTTGTTTTTTCATTCCAGATGCCGGCCAAGGCTACAGGGAGCTATCAAGTCGGTGCTTTGTTGGCCCAAGAAGGGTCGGGCAATGCAGCGGTGTATTATGTTGCCTCTGATGGTAAAAAGTATGTTTTTCCAGACCTAAAAACTTACAATACTTGGTACAGTGATTTTGATGATGTGGTCAAAGTTAGTATTGAGGAACTTGATCAATATATTGATGGAGGAGTCATGACTTATAGGGCAGGTAGTAGATTGGTCACTCACCAAAATACAGCCAAGATCTATGCCGTCAGTCCAAGAGGAACATTACATTGGATCTCTACTGGTGAAATTGCACAAAATCTTTATGGTCCCAATTGGACAAGTATGGTGCAGGATATTTTACCTGGTTATTTTTCATCTAGCTATACCAAGGGTGATGATCTTGAAAATATTTTACCTACTGGAGCATTGATCAAAAATCAGGGAATCTATTATTATATTCAGGATGGTAAAAGAAGAAAGATGTTGGATACTAGTACTTTTGAGAAAAATAATTTTAATTTTAATTTTCTTTTGGAACTTGACGATGTGTCTGCCTATGCCAATGGTCAGGACATTATAGAAGAAGAAGAGGAGTTGGCCGGTTTTCATGTTCCAGTTGCCTTGGTGCCAGAGCCAGAAGAGGAGCCAGAAGAGGAAGTCGTTGTCACTAATGTCGCAGATCAAAAGATTTTGTTGTTAGCTCATTCCGTGGGTACAAATTTTTATGAACAAGGAGAAATAGCAAATTGGTTTGAAAATTATAATACAGACAACAATACAACTCTGAATTTTGAAATTAGAGAATATCCAGATCAGCCCTATGCTTGGTCAAACTATCCTTATGATTATTGGAATCTATGGGTAAATGAGGCTTGTAGTATTTCGGAAGAAAGTTCAGAATGTTTGGATACATTGGCATCTCAGTATGATGTTATAAATATAAAACATAGCTACACTGGTTCGGATGTTTTGGCAGATGTAGGAGGAGCTACTGCATCGGTAAATTCTCCTCGAAAGTCTTTGGAAAGTTATAAACTTCAATATCAAGCTTTGCGAGATTTATTTGATCAGTACCCAGAAACTATGTTTGTAGTTTGGACAATATCTCCTCGTCATCCTCTCTATAATCCAGCTAGTGGTGGTAAAACAGCCAATGCAATTCGAGCGGGTGAATTTCATGATTGGACTATCAATACTTGGTTGAGTGAAGATGGTAAGCAACATCCAAATATAAAGATTTTTGATTTTAGAAATTATCTAGCTGATGAGGATGATTATTTGAAGTATGATTATCGAACAGTGCATACTTGGTCAGAATCTCATCCAAATAATGCAGCCAATGAGTATATAGGGCCAGTATATTCTCAGTTTATTATAGATTCTATAGAAAACTTTTTTTAAAAAATATTTTAACCGCTCAAATTTTGAGCGGTTTTTTTGTTGATAAATGAAAGAAAATATATTAAAATGCGTATCTAGTATAGACAACTGTATATATGGATCAAAATTTGGATAAAAGTGAATTAAGTGATGAACAATTGGTTCAGTCGACTCTTGGAAATCAAGAAAATTTTTTGTTTTTGATGAAAAGATATGAAGTAAAGTTATTGAGATATATCAAGCGTATTTCAAATTTTAGTCATGAAGAAAGTGAAGATATCTTACAGGAAGCTTTTATAAAAACATATCGTAATCTAAATAATTTTGATAAAGATTTGAAATTTTCTTCTTGGATTTATCGTATTGTAAGAAACGAGGTTATTGGTCATTATCGTAAAGCAAAGGTACGTCCTCAAAACATAACTTGGGACACCGAAGGAATAATATTAAATAATATAGCTTCTGACTTTGATATTCATAAAGATATTGAACTTAAGTATTTAAATAAAAATTTAAATAAAGTTTTATCTAAAATGGATAAAAAATATAGCGAAGTATTGGTGCTCAAATACTGGGAAGAAAAAGATTATAAAGAGATTTCTGATATTTTAAAAAAACCAATGGGCACTGTTGCTACATTATTGAGTAGGGCTAAAAAACAATTTGGTGAGGAATTCAAAAAACAAGATATTAAATTATAAGTATATGCCAGAAACAATTAGTAAAAAAGTATTGGATGAAATAAAAGAAAAGAAAGTCGCTTTAAAACCAAGGTGGCAATTTGTAGTGAAAAACTACACTGTTTGGTTGTTGGGGCTGGTTTCATTGATGATTGGAAGTTTATCTTTTGCAGTGATCCTGTATATGCTCAAAAATAATGATTGGGACGTACATAGTCAGGTAAGTGGTAATATATTTAGTTTTGTTATTTTGACTTTGCCATATTTTTGGTTGATATTTTTGGGTATATTTATTTTGGCTACTTATTACAATATTAGACACACCAAAAAAGGTTATAGATTTTCTATTGCCAAGGTAGTACTGGGTACTGTGGTGGTGAGCGTAGTGGCTGGCGGATTACTTTACAATGCGGGAGTAGGACGAGCAATTGATAATATAGTAGAAAAAAGAGTTCCTTTTTATGATAAATTTATAAATCATCGCAAAGCTAGATGGGAAGATCATGATGGGGGATTTTTGGCTGGGGCAGTAGTAGATGTAGATAGGGACAAAGCAGTCATAAAAGATATAAGTGGTGATATTTGGTATATTTCAGATTTTTCTACCAGCTCTCCCCAAGTATTCAAAGTAAAGAAGGGAGATATTATTCGTATTCTAGGAGAAAAGATAGATGATGAAAATTTTAGAGCCAGAGAAGTATTACCAATGAAGGGGATGCCTTGGATGGGAGGGCATAGGCCTTGTGGAGAAAATTGCCCCTTTGAAAGAAAAATGAATTATTTACGTATTACTGAGTAGAAGGCAGATCGATCATAGCTTTTACTTAATAATTAACGTTTTAGTATGAAGAAAAATAAATTTTATTTATTGGCTTCTCTGTTAGGTTTATTGGTTACTACTTTTACAGTTTCTAGTCTAGTCTCTGCTAGTCAGATGGATCAAAAACATTCAAATTTTGATCCAGAGCTACGCGAAGAAAGACAAGAAAAACACCAAGAAATGATTAGCGTCTTGGAAAGTGGTGATTATGACGCTTGGGCAGAGCTAGCTGATGAAAAAGAGTGTGTCAAAAAGACAGATGTTGTTACAGAAGAAAATTTTGACCAATTTGTCCAAATGCATGAGCTGATGCAAGAAGGAAATTTTGAGGCAGCCAAAGAAATTCGAGACGAATTAGGCTTACCCGAAAGAGCCAGGGGCATGGGAAAAGGTTTTCATAAAGGATTTGGTCAAAGAGGACGAAATTTAAGTGAACCAGAACTAGAACAATAAAAAAATACTCCTCGTTATGAGGAGTATTTTTTTATTTGAGAATTAAATGATTTATTGATTGAGAGCAGCCAAAAATAAGTCTTCGTCAGGCTTATGTGGTAAATGGCAAATATTGTTTATATAATTTATTTTGATATACCCATCTCTATCAATCACTAACTTGGTGACAGAGGATTGATATATTTCGGTAGATAAAAATCCAACTACGTCTGTATTGAGAATACTAGTAATCATCACTCGGATAAGATTACCATGGCAAAAGAGCCCGACTCTCTTGCCTTTATTTTTTTTGTAAACATCAGCCAATAGTCTTCTTACTTTATTGTGCATTTTGTGCAGCTCTTTGTCCATCTGTCTGTGTTTGGGTAGCCTTTTGACCCTGGTCTTTTCAGACATATTAAAATATTTTATTTTGTACCATTCAGTCCAGTCAATTTCATTTAACCTTTTGTCAGTAAAACATTTTTTTTTCTTTTTTTTGGCAAAATCTTCAGCTGTTTGCCTGGAACGTAACAATTCGCTTACATATATTTTGTCTAGTTGGATTTGCTCAAGTTTTTTATTGAGTAATTTTCTTTGTTTTTTACCCAAATCAGAAAGGGGCATTTTTTCATCACCAACCAAATGTTTGATGGCATAATCAGGATGACAATGGCGAATAAGATGAATCCTAGTGTAGGGGCCATTGATCTGGGGGATAGTCTTGGCATAGGGGGTTTGTAGGGCCACATTTACAAAGGGAGTTTTTATTGTTAAATCCATATAGATTGTTTAGTTATTTACTTAGTATATTTTACCTTTTTTTCCTTTAAAAATCAATATTTTGAGCTATAATACTTGACAAAATCTATATAATATGATATAGTAATATATCTTGTTCTGGAATAGAGCAAGAGTTAGATCCTTTTAAAATCAATACGTTGATAAACCTTGAAAGGAGGTTTTCAACAGTCTTAGTAGTAATTCATCGAAACTTCACTGATTTTCCATCTTTTTCAAGGAGAAACGAAATGAAGAGCCAAGTATTTTTGGGCGGTTCCTGCAATCCTACCACCTGGCGCCAAGATACGGCCATGCCGATGCTTACCGAAGCGGGTGTGGAACACTTCAATCCTCAGGTCGAGGACTGGACGCCGGATTGCGCCGATTTGGAGCGGGTCGCCAAGGAAGAGTCCCAGGTTCTGCTGTTCGTGATCGACGGACAGACACGTGCTATCGCCTCCATCTTGGAAGTCACCGAGTTCGTGCTCAAGGGTCGCCAGGTCGTCCTGGTGGTCAATGACATCGATGACGGTGCCGTCATCACTGATCAGGCCGTCACCGGCGGTGAACTCAAGGACCTCAATCGTGCTCGCGCCTATGCTCGCGAGATGGCCTCCAACTATGACAACGCCGTCCTCGTTGATGACGTGTCGGTTGCGGTCGATGTGATTGCTACCATGCTCAAGAGTTAGTTTTCTGTTGCCCAAGGGTGATAGAAAACATGAGATGTTTTTTCCGAACTAGCTTTCGGAAATAGGCTCTCATTGTTACCCAAGGGTGACAAAAAACAAAGCGCCGCCCAAGTTTTACTTGGGCGGCGTATTTATTTTATTTACAATGATTCAGTGAGAGTCTCTTGGAGATCTTTTAGAGAGCTTGTTTTGATACGATCTCTTTTTAGTTTGGCTATTTTGACAAAGCGCCAGAAAAATTCTCTAAATACTTGATGGTTTTCATCATCTGTATCATGATCTTTACCAAAATCTTTATTTAAAAATTCTTTTGCTATATCATCAGGTAATTTTTTTATCAATTCTATCAAAGATTTGTTTTTGTTGTCACTAGTCAAATCAATATCATCTAAATTTTCTATCAGTAGGGCAGCGGCATCAGCAAATCGTCCGGTACCTTTTACCAATATAAGATCAAAGTCTCTTTTGAGTGATTCGACTATTTCTATCACAGAAAATAAACCACCATTACCAACTACCATTACCTTTGGTTGATTGACTGCCATGCGAGCATAAAAAGCTTCCATGTAGGCTACGTGATTTAGGTATGGAGATTTGAGTTTGTCCAAGCCCTCGTACTCTCCCCAGCCAGCACTAAAGGGAGTGATGATACTATCTACCGGAGTATTGGCAAAGACGTGATTTTGATCAGTACCTCTAGAAAATTTGTTGCCTGGAAAAAAAGTATTTCCACCTGGGTTGATAGAAAACAGATGGGCTTGTTCGGCACGAGGCAGATGGCCAAATTGTTGTCTGTATTTTACATTTTCCCAACCAAAGGAAACACCAATACCAGATTGGGTACCTGGTACACCAACATTTGCTCTAGTTGCATGAGCTACTTCCATGACAGCGGAGCTAAATTTTTCAAGAGGATCTTCGGCACCATCAGCATGTTTACAGCCACCAATTACGTTTATCAGTGGTCTATCCCTATCAATACGTAAGGCATTTAGGCAGGATTCTTCTATATGAAAAGGAATAGTTTCACTAGGATCTTTGGCTCGATGATTGACTACACATAGACGAACTTCTGTTTCTTGCTCGCATAGTTTTTTGTCATGACCATAATCAGCTGTATTGGCCTCTGCTTCATTGGCAAAGTGGGGGCCAAATTGAACGTCGCTTTTTTGAACCTCTGGAGAAAATTTTTCAGTAAAATTCGCGACATTATCTAGATTGTTATAAATAAATTTTTCGTATTGTTCTTGGGCTTCCTCAAATATACCAAGGAGCTCCATATAAGTTTTGTCAGGTACCTGTTGTTTGTATTTGATAATTTCCAGAGTTTGGTTGGCTGATTGATGATGTCCTGTAACATTGCTAAGTAAAAAATGTATACTCGTTTCAGCTAATTGGACAAATTTTTCTTCCCAACCTTTTGATCTACGACTCAATATTTTTTGTAATCTATCAAGCGTGGATACAAAGTAGTTAAAAGTCTGTAAAGCATTTTCTAGGTTTTCATATTGATCCCTTTCAAAGAGCTCAATATGTTGTAGTTTTTTCAGGCGATTTGTATGAAGGTGTTTTTTTTCATCTATCAATACCCTAGCCAATTGGCCATCATGCAATATTTCTATAAAAGAGTGTTGATTGCCGCGTGGAGATTTTTTGTATTGACCACGGAATACCAAAAATTTTTCATCTGGATCAGAAGTCGTCTCAGAATTTAGAAATTCACGAGTTATTTTGAGACTATTGTAATAGAGTGGGTGGTTCAGAATACCAGCTCTGGTTTTGTATGTTTCACTAGTAGTGGAGCTCAATTCATGACCTTCAAAAGCATTTTTATCGGGCCGCAACTCTTCTTTGCTGATTAGCATGCTGATAATTTCGGCAGTTCGGAACAAAGCAAACATTTTTTCTTTGTCTTGACCTTGGAAAATCTCACGAATAAATATATCAGGGATTATTAGATTTTCATTATAAAGAGTACGGGCAAATTTTTCAGGATTGGCTACCATTTGCTCGGCAACAGAATCCACAACTTCGAGTTGATTTGTTTGTCCAACTCCTAGAGTGCTAGAGAAAGCATCTAGTTGGTCTTCTTGTTCAAATTGGAAAGCAGAAATGTTGGTATTTTCTTCGTGAGTACGGATGTTAGTTTCTAAAAGTTCGCTATCGTTTAGCCAGTTGTCTCGTTTGAGAACTACTAAACATTCGGGAGTAATCAGGCCATAGGGTATATGAGCATGGAGTCCTTTGAGATTTATAAAAATACCGTTGGTATCAAGTGATATGCCATTGGCTTTGGTTCGAATTTTGTTGGCTATACCACTAGTAAATAAAAAATTACTTAGTTTGGCTCTTTCGTGTATAGCCAGGGCTGATATTTCTGTATGTTCCAGAGCCCTTAATTCTTCAATAAGTCTGAGAATGTATTCAGGTGGGAAATTTTTGGATCTTTTTTTATCTAATAGTTCAATAGGTATAAAGCCGATTTCTCGGAGTAGGGCCTGAGCGCTTAGTTGAGGACTATCATCAACAAGCATCTCATCTATGATATCAAGCCATTTTTTCTTGTCTTGAAGCATATTGAGAGTTTGGACAGTTTGGGAAAATAATTTTTCTTCAAAATCTTCTTCTTTGGTGTCGGGGTGTTTTTGTAAAAATAAAAGTCCCTGATAAAGCCGCTCTGGCTGGGTAGCTGATAAAAATGCAGGAGGAGCTTCGGATATTATCCCTGACCAAGCTATTGCCTGTCCTACCTCTAGAGATTCTGACCAGCGATATAGTTTTTGTAAATAAACAGTAGAGTCATTGCTTGATTCAAAAATAAGTCTTCTCAAGTCTTCTCCGCGATGACCATTGAGCTGGGCAAGAAGACGTAGATTTGAGTGTATTTGAACTTGAGATTCGGCAGGAATATTTTCTACTTTCAAAAGAGGGATATTTTGCATGTCTGCATTTGTGTCCCTGATCTTAAGACGATCAACCATTATTTGGTTGACTAGATTATCCATGTGTAGATCCGCGGGTTGTTCTGGATTGTTTACTATGTTTTCAGGCATGCCTTTTTCAATCCTTTTTTATCTTATTCAATTATTATTATACCATATTTTGGATAAAAAATAATTTTCATTCTAAATAAAGAACACCCCGTTATATAGTAGGGTGTTCTTTATTATTTTAAGTGAGGCAATTGTTTCTATTGCAGGAAAGGATATTTTCTTACCAAATTTGTATTGGACCATTGTTTATTTAGACCAAAATCATTACCAGCATGATATATCTTTAAGATTCCCAAAACTAATACGTATATCAAATGTTCGTCAACAATAGGATTGTGTTCGGGCGGTATAGTGGCCAGCCACATCAAAAGCATCAGTAGTGAGCCCGTGGAAACGGCCATTCTCATTCCTATACCCAGGATAAGGGCCAGACCTATCAAAAGTAGACCAATCATAAATATCCAGTCTATAAAGATGTTGCCGGCCATACCTTGAAAGACAGAGGCAAAGGGGCCGTGTGTGGCGAATTTTAAAAATCCAGTAGTTGGTGAACCACCGGCTAGCCAAGACTTGCCTGCTTCTGTGGTGAATCCCAAGCCAAGTAACTTATCTAGAAAAGCCCATAAAAAAATCCAACCCATAAAAATTCTAAGTAGAGCTTTTAATATTTTTTTCTTCATTTTTTATTTTAATTAAGTATTATTTTTTATTATGCCAAGGTTTTTTGCATTTTGCCAAAACGATAGATAATCTAAATATTATCACAGCAATAACCAATAGAGTGAGTAATAACCTAGGAGGTGGGAAGCCATCAAAGGTATTTATATATTCTGCCCACAGTTCTTTTTCTATAACATAGGCTCTGATTGCTAGTAATAGCCAGGCCAAGTATCCAAGTCGGAGAGCTCGACGCCAATTGTGAGGGCCCATTTTTTTCATTATGCTATCTTGGGATATAAGAGCCATAAAAGTAAATATAGCCATAGAAATAATCCCTAGTATAAAATCAGCAGACAAGGCGTTGTCTAAAAATCCATAAAAATATCTTTGAGAATCTACAAGCATTAGAGAAATAGAATAGGCCAGGGCAGTCCAAAAGCCCATCAAGCCAAGATATTTGCGGTAGCCAATTTTTTTGTCCAAAAAATCCCAATAGTAGCAAAAGCCACTCAAAGAAAAAGAAGCAGCAAACAAGATGGCGGAAGTGCCGGCCAGAGCCTTGCTAAATAGAGTGCCCGAAATAGCACCATCTATAAAATATACAAAAAGACAAAAAACTATATAAATTAGCAAAGTTATAACAAAAACATCTTTCCAGATTTTTTGCTTGATGTGTTTCAAAAATATGTCTTGTTTTTCTTCCATTATATATATTATAACATATTTTATGTTTACAAAAAATATAGCTATGATATACTTCTATTAATTATGGATATGCTAAACAACAAAACAATTACATATTTTTTACTCGTTGGAGTATTTATATCCTTTATGTTCGGCTGCGCTTTGTCTGCTGGAGATTTTTTTACAAAAAATATGAGTGGCATGAATCATGCCGAGTGTTGTGATGATGATCAACTGACTGTTTTGGGGAGCAATAAACACAACATAACAAGTGCCTTGATACAAAATAATCTTGTAGAATTTTTGATTGTATTGGCCGCTGTTTTCATTTTTTCTAAATTATCTATCAATGATTTTTATAGCACTAGAGCCAAAAATTATTGCCGTTCGATAAAAGATAGGTACGGAGGATTTAAAACTTTTTATTATTTTATAGATTTGTTTAGTAGCGGAACTTTGCATCCCAAATTGTTTTAATTGAATAAATTATAGCCTTACTTTTATTTTCTTTTATAAAAAAGTAGGGTTTTTTGATATTTAATTTTTAATTTAAAATAATTATATGCAAGAAAATACTCATAAAGAAAAAAGTGCTTTAGATAACTTAAAGCCAAGAGCAGCTTTTAAGGTAGGGTTATTGAGTGGCCTAGCTGTTATGTTTGTAATTGGATTTTTAATCTTGGCAGGGGTGCTGATAAATGGAGGAGATGAAAAAATATCCAAAAATGATAACGGTGCAGTAGTAAACCAACCAACTAATCCAGGTGTTGCTCAGCCACCAGCCAATAACAATGTAGTTGTCCAGCCTGTGACAAAAGATGATTGGGTAAAAGGAGATAAAAATGCAAAAATTAGTATTGTTGAGTATTCAGATACAGAGTGTCCTTTTTGTAAAAGATTTCATGCAACCATGCAACAAGTCTTGGCTGACTATGAAGGGGATGTAAATTGGGTTTATCGTCATTTTCCACTCACCTCACTTCATTCAAAGGCAATCAGAGAAGCTGAGGCCACAGAGTGTGCAGGTGAGCAAAAAGGAAACGATGGATTTTGGGCATACATAGATCGTATGTTTGAGATTACTCCCGCAAACAATGGATTACAAGATAGTCAATTACCAGAAATTGCTCAATACGTAGGACTTGATGTTGGTAAATTTCAAGAATGTTTGGATTCTGGTAAGTACAAAGATAAGATCCAAGATCAAATTGCCGAAGCTCAAAAAACAGGAGCTAGGGGTACTCCATATAGTGTGATTATTTCTGGTGATCAAAATATTCCAATACCTGGAGCATTGCCATATGAACAAGTAAAGGCTATGCTCGATCCATTAATTAAGTAATAAATTTTTATGAAC
>JABJNO010000015.1 GCA_018664825.1 Candidatus Parcubacteria bacterium | reverse complement strand
AGTAGAAGTTAGTGATCCGACCGTACGAAATAGGACGGCGGAAGCTCAACGGATAAAAGTTACTCCGGGGATAACAGGCTGATTAGGTCCAAGAGTCCACATCGACGACCTAGTTTGGCACCTCGATGTCGGCTCATCGCATCCTGGGGGTGGAGAAGCTCCCAAGGGTTAGGCTGTTCGCCTATTAAAGCGGTACGCGAGCTGGGTTCAGAACGTCGTGAGACAGTTCGGTCTCCTATCCGCTATGGGCGTTGAATTTTGAAGAGACTCTTCTCTAGTACGAGAGGACCGAGAAGGACGAACCTCTAGTGTACCAGTTGTGTCACCAGATGCATTGCTGGGTAGCTACGTTCGGTGCGGATAAGCGCTGAAAGCATATAAGCGCGAAGCCGTCTCTAAGATTAGAATTCGTTATAGATCCCTAGCAGACTACTAGGTTGATAGGCTCTATGTGTAATTGCAGCAATGCATTTAGCAGAGGAGTACTAATAGATCAATAGCAACCATTAAAAATTTTGGAAGTTTTTATTGTATAAAAACAAAGAAGTTCATGAACATTGATACAAACAAAGGAATGATCAAAATAGTTTTGGTCTTCCTGATATTATTTTTGTTTTTAGGGTTAGTATTTTTTCTAACACCTTTAAGGCAAATAACATAAAACAATACGTTTTAGTAGAAGAAGGTATTGTTCTCGTGATCCTAGCGAGTTGGTTACACCTGATACCATTCCGAACTCAGCAGTTAAGCAACTAAGCGCCGATGGTAGTAGGACTTGACTCCTGCCAGAGTAGGTCGTCGCGAGAACAATGCCTTTTTCTTTTTGGCAAAATACAAAATCCCCTCAAAGGGGATTTTATTTTTATGGTGATAAGTTTAGATTTCTTTATTTTTTGCAGGTTTTTTGTTAAGATAGTGTCATGAAACAGATAATTGACTTTCATATTCATAGTAAATATTCTCGGGCTACGTCCAAGTTTTTTGAGCTCGAAGAGATGGTCAAATGGTCAGAAATCAAAGGTGTAGATATTATATCTTGCGCTGATTTTACGCATCCTATTTGGTTCAAAAATTTAGAGGCAAATTTAGTAGAAACTCCAGCTAATTCTGGATTATATAAGCTCAAAAGCTCAGATTCAAAGGTAAGATTTATTATTTCTACTGAAATATCTTGTATTTATAGGCAAAATGATAAAACTAGACGTGTTCATCTTTGTATTTTGATGCCGAGTTTGGCGTCAGCCAAAAAGTTTAATACTTTACTCAAAGATGCGGGTGGAAAATTGGCTAGTGATGGCAGGCCGATCCTCGGTATGAGTGCCAAGCAGGTTTTGGAGTTTATGCTAAAGGCTGATAAAAATGCCATGATGATTCCGGCTCATGCCTGGACTCCTTGGTTTGCTGTATTTGGTTCAAAATCTGGTTTTGATAGTTTGGAGGAGTGTTTTGAAGAATTAACCCCACATATAAAAGCCATTGAAACTGGCTTGTCATCTGATCCAATTATGAATTGGCGTTTATCAGAACTTGATAACATTACCCTAGTTTCCAACTCTGATGCTCACTCGGGTCCACAAATAGGGAGAGAGGCAAATGTAATGGACCTAAAAAATAGGACCTATGGTGAAATAGTAGATATTATAGAAAGCAAAGACAAAAAAAGATTTTTGTATACCATAGAATTTTATCCAGAAGAGGGTATGTATCATATTGATGGGCATAGAGATTGTGGGTTTGGTTGTGAGGGAGAGGCGACAAGAAAAAACAAAGGGATTTGTCCAAAGTGCAAAAAACCACTTACTTTAGGAGTAGTCAGTCAAGTGGATAAATTGGCTAATATTAGGGAAAAAGACATAGATAAGTCAAAACATATTCCATACAAAAGTATAGTTCCGCTACCAAATATAATTGCTGATTATTTTGGCATGGGTAAAACTAGTAAAAGAGTACGGAATCTATTTATGGGTATTATTGAAAAAGCTGGTAATGAGTTCAAAGTTTTACTTGATCTAACAAAAGAAGAGTTGTATGAAATAATGCCTGATGTTTTGGCTGACGGCATATTGAAGATGCGAGATAATAAAATAAAAATAAGCCCTGGTTTTGATGGGCAGTACGGAACAGTTAATATTTTTTCTGACAACGAGCGGAAAGAGGCCAAAGAAAACAAACAAACTTCATTGTTTTAAAATTTAGATTAAAAATAAAAACCCTCTTACTCCACTGGACGTAAACGGGCTTTTATTTTTTTTGAGGAAATATTATTTTCTTTTCTTCCTTCGAACCTCTCTTTTTTTCTTCTTTGGAGCAGCTTTTTTCTTTTTCTTGACTACTTTTTTCTTGGTAGTTTTCTT
>JABJNO010000003.1 GCA_018664825.1 Candidatus Parcubacteria bacterium | reverse complement strand
ATCAATCCGTCGACACCAGCGTATTCTAGGTTTGAACAATCAAGGGTAATTACCAAATCGTATTTTTCTATAAACATTTTATGGTCATCGGTCATAATATGACTATTTGGTAGAAATTGTAAATTTTCTGGAATCGGATCTGCACAAAAACTAGTAATGTTTTTCTTTTTCTTTTTCAATAAATTGACCAAAGCCAAATTTGACCCCAAGGTGTCTCCGTCGGGCTTTTTGTGTGAAATCAAAAGTATGTTGTTGGCGGTCTTGATTTCTTGATATATAGATTGTGATATATCTTGATGGTTTTTCATAACCAAGCATTATAGAGAAAATTTGCTAACAAGTCAATGATATTGGATAATTAGCTAAAATAGGGTAAAATATATTTATGATAAAACAAGGGCCAAAATGTAGAGAATTTATAATTGAATTAGGTCAATTAAAGAGTATAAAAGATAATCTAATTGAGCGTATGAATTTTTTTGTGCAAGGAGAGGACAAAAGTGGTAATTTTTTAACTTTAGCTAAGAAGGATGGACGGTACTTATTTATTGGGTTGCCGAGAATGATAAATAGAGTGAAAGAGGCTAGGAAGAAAACTATAATAGGAAAGAAAATTTCCAAAGCTTTAAATGGGATGAGAGAATCATATGAAAATAAAGCCAAAAGATTGCCAACAATTTAAAAATGATTTAGCAGAGATCAAAACTGTAAAAAGTTCTTTTGATGAAAACTTTGATTTGTTTTGTCAAAAAGAAAATGCTGATATGTCGATTATTGATAAAGCTAGACATCTTTTTGGATACAGAATTTCAGATGTTTTGGCTTTGGCTAGATATGGTGTACTAGGAATAAAAATGTTTGGTGGGGTTATTGAAGATAATAAATGGATGATAGAAAATTTCAGTTATGACTATCAAAAAAAGACCTGGGTTGTTGATGGAGATTTGGATTTAGGAAGTTCACCGGATAGATCAGTGGTCGCCTTACCTGACAATCTACTTATAACGGGGCATTTAAAATTGAATGTAGGTTTTGAAAAGTTACCAGAACATTTGATGGTAAAAAGAAATCTTTTTAAAAACCGTAATAAAATAAAAATTCCAGATACCATGGTAGTAAAAGGGGAGATAATGGACGATGACCCAATGGATGATCCGGATTTTGTATAAAAAATATGCCAATGCCAACTTGTGAACAAGTAAAAAAAGTTTTTGCAGAACTACAATCAATTGTGGGTGATTTTGGGCATGAGCTAGATACTATTCCTCAAACAAGGCATACTGATATTGCTCGAGAACAAAGAAAAAATATTTTGGAAAAAATAGAGCCAATCAGGGAAGCAGTTGAAACTTGGTTTGATGTAGATAAGATTGAGCTGAGAAGAGAATTGTCTAAAGTAAAGGGTTGGAGTTTTGTAGGTCCTCCAAATGAAGGTGGGACTTTTGTAGCCAGAAAAGGAAGTCATCAATTTTTGGTGGATAGTGAGGGTAAAGTTTTGCAAGAACTTTATGAGTGGAAACAGACAGGATCATCGGGCGGGGTGTCTACTTGGGAGAGGAAAAGAGACAGAAAGTTTCCAGGAGCTCCCAAAAAAGATGTAATAACTTTTATTGATGAAAAAACAGGTGAATTTGTAGGCGAATGCAATCAAGCATGGCATTGGGAAGGACCTCAAGAGGGTAAAGGTATAATTACTGAACAGGGAGATAGGCAAAGCACTACGGCTCATTATGTAAACACCAAAGGAAAAAAAGCATTTCGACATCCTATGGGTAATTTTTATAGTGCGGAGGCATTTTCTGAAGACAGGGCAGTGGTTTCTTCTTCTGGTTTTGTTAATGCGGTGACAAGCTCCGGACAACTGAGAAAATACTTTATCGATGAAAAAGGAAAAAAGCTTGGCGATAAAAAATATAGAGAGGCCAAAAGTTTTTCAGAGGGATTTGCTGCAGTCCAAGAAGAAGCTGACTGGTATTTTATAGATAAAAATGGTCAAATAGCTTTTGAAGGATTATTTTACGAAGCTCATAGTTTTAAAAATGGTATGGCGGCAGTTCAAAGAGGAGATAATTGGGGATTTATCAATATACATGGGCAGCAAGTGGTTGATTTTAAATATAAACACCCCAGTGATTTTGTAGACGGACGAGCTGTTGTCTGGGACTCAAATGATGAAAGTATACAGATAGTGATAGATGAACATGGGAATGAATTGGGTAGAATGGAAACTTTTGACAGGGGAGGTGGTTCTCGTAATAATCATATTTATTCAGATGGTTTTCTGGAGGTTGCATTAGAGGCGGGTAAGCATGTGTTTCTTGGTTTGGACGGAAAGATAGCTTTTGATAAAAAATTTGACCATGCTCATCCTTTTGTAGAGGGTATGGCTAGAGTACAAGTTAGTGATATTTGGTATTTTATAGACACAAAAGGTGAAATAGTATGTGGACCCTACAAAGAGCTTAAAGATTTTGAAGGCGGAGTGGCGTTAGTTCAGGAAAATTTAAACAGTGGCAATTATAGAGATCTTTATATAGATAAAAAAGGTAATAAAATATTTGAAAAATAATGAATTTAAATTGTGAACAACTTAGGGAAGAATTATTTTTGACAAAAAAACAAAAGGAGACTTTTGATTTGCTTTTGCAAGACTTTAAGCCAAGTGATTTACTACACCATGGCCGTGTCTATATTAGTAAGAGAGAGATAGAAGCCCAGATAAAATATATTGGAGAAAGTATTTTTAATCCCGAGAAAATAAAAAAAGAACTAGCTCAATTTTTTGCTGACAATATGCCAATAGGTGGAACTCGGGAAAATATAAGCCAAACAGCAGAAAAAATGGTTAGAGATTATACTTTTATAGACAAAGATGATAGGCTGCTTTATTATAATAAAGATATTAGAATATCTAGTGTAATGGGTCCTAAATTTCCAGAACAGGTGGCTCTATCTAGTAGCTCAAAACTAAAGTTTGATGATTGTGAGGATTTATCATTGCCAGAAGTTTTTATAACTTATGGTGATTTATCCATAGATAATTGCCCATCAGTAATAATGCCTCGGCGCATGGATGTAAAAGGATCTTTGCTGATTAGAGACAGTTTTTTTAATAAATTACCAGAGCATATAAAAGCCAATTCTTTATTTTTAGTTGGGACAAATTTTACTGAATTACCAGAGCTTGATGTATTTGGTGCTTTGAGTATCAGGGGTACAAATATAACAGAATTACCAAGTGGTTTGAAGCTCGAAGGATTGCTTGATATCCGAGATACCCTGATCACTAGACTGCCAAATGATCTGCGTGTAGCAGGGGGTCTGTTGATTGATAAAAGACTAGAAGTCCAGGCTCAGATGTTGGTAGACAAGGGGCAGGTGAGTCATTTTGAATTTTAAGTATCAAAAAATAGAACAAATTAAAAAAATAGCGGCGAATCGTTATCGATTCGCCGCTTTTGTAAATCAAGATGTGACTTGATTACTTTTGTTGGCTACTAGACTTCACCGGTTCCACGACATGTGGGACATTTTCCATCCCTGTTGTCGCATTTTGGACATTCATCGTTAGGTCCGATGCCTCCGTCTACGATCACTTCGCCAGTTCCATCACAGTTACTACATTCGCCATTTCCATTACAGTCAGAACAGCAAGGCATAGTAATTCTCCTTTTAGAGGTGCTTAGTAATTGCTTGAGTGTATCTCAGGCAATAGATGTATAACATGCGCAGTAGGCACTGTCAATTTTTTGGAAGTATCAAAAAATTCCGATTAATCGGAATTTTTAATTGCATCGTCTATTTCTTTGTATCTCAGGTCTCTTTCATCAAGTTCCCATTTTATTCTGGGAATTATTTTCATATGTAGATGTTTGCGTATTTGTTTTTGAACATGCCTACCAAATTTTTTGATAGCACTTAATCCGCTACCAAGTTTGTTGTCGGGGATAATGCTGATATAAGCAGTGGCATTTTTGAGATCAGGAGAAACAGTCACATATGATACACTGACCAGGGTGCCCATTGGTGCCTCAAAATCACGAATAATCATATTATTTATTTCGGTTCGTAATAACTCAGCGACTTGATTTGTCCTTATACTACTCATATATTTCTTCAAAAAATTCTAAGACATCTCCAACTTCGATTACTGGGTCTCCTTGATATTCGATGCCAGCTTCTTGGCCTAGTGCAACTTCACTTACGTCTTCTTTGGCGGATTGCAAGTTTGTCATTTGACCAACAGCTACTACTTCATCATTTTTGATGACTTTTATTTTGCTAGATTTGGTAATTTTGCCTTCTACTACCTTACCACCAAAAATCATACTTTTTTTCATGGTTTTGAAAATAGCTAGTACTTCCAGTTTACCTAGGAGTTTGTGGATTGTTTTTTTGCCTTTGATGCTATTTAATATTTTTTCTACTTCTTCCAAAAGTTTGTAGATAATATCAAAGTAGAGGATAGTCACTTTTTTCTCATCAGCTAGTGTTGAGATGCTTTTGTTTTCTTTGACATGAAAACTGATGATAATAGCATTGGTTGCTTCGGCATTGAGGATATCATCTTCAGTGATTTGTCCCAAACCTTTTTTGAGTACTTTTATTTTGGTTTCAGGAATATCTATTTTTCCTAGAGATTCTTCGATGGCCTCAGCTGAGCCCAGTACATCTGATTTGATGATTAGGTTTAAAGTTGCTATATCTTTGGTTTCTTCGTTATTTCCGTCGCTAGTTACTGAGTGGCCATTACCAGTTTTTGTTTTTTTATTGCTAGCTTTTAATTTGGCTTTAAATTCTTTTTTATCCAAAATTACTTCCAATATTTCTCCAACAACTGGCAGATTGGCTAGTCCTAGTATTTTCGCTGGAGTAGCTGGAGTAGCCTTGGTGATTTTGTTGCCAAGCCAGTCTTCTAGTGATTTTATCTTTCCTGCTACATCACCCACCATAAACATATCGCCAAGTTTGAGGGTACCTGCTTGGACAAGGATAGTGGCTACAGGACCAGCGCTTTTGTCGACATGTGATTCAATGATAGTACCGACTGCGCTACCGCTGTCGTCTGCTTTGAGATTTTCCATATCAGCAACTAGCAAGACCATATCCAAAACTTCAGTAATATTTTTATTGAATTTGGCTGAGATTGGTTGGCAGATTACTTTTCCACCCCAATCTTCTGGGATTAAGTTGATTTCAGAGAGTTGTTGTTTTACTCTTTCTACATCAGCATTTTCTTTGTCTATTTTGTTGATAGCAATTACAAAAGGTAGTTTTTCTTTTTGGATAACAGAAATACTTTCTAGAGTCTGTGGCTGGAGTCCGTCATCGGCAGCAACGACCAATATGGCTACGTCGGCGATTTGGCCACCACGACTACGCATAGCTTTGAAAGCTTCATGTCCAGGAGTATCCAAAAATGTAATCAATCTATCATGAGCGGTCACCTGATAAGCACCAATGTGTTGGGTGATGCCACCGGCTTCTTGGTCTACTACATTTGTTTCACGGATTACATCCAAAAGTTTTGTTTTACCATGATCAACGTGCCCCATCACCACTACTACAGGAGGCTTGTCATCTTTAGCTTTTCGTTTTGAGAGAAGTCCTTCTAGTTTTTCTCGTTTACTGGTTTCTTCTTTTTCGTGTATGTTTGATTTTTTGATTTTAAAACCAAGGTCTTCAGCGATGATACTAGCAGTGTCATAATCTAGGCGCTCATTTAGAGATACAGTGATGCCGTTTTTCATCAGCTCACCCATCAACCTGGCTATTGGTAGGCCCATTAGCTCGGCCATGTCTTTTACTATGATTACGTCACCTAGTAAGATTTCTTTTTTCTCTTTTTTCTCATCATCAGCCCCTTCTTCTTTACCGCGTATTTCCGTTATTTTTGAGAGATCATGCTGTAGTCTTTCTTTTTTACCTTGTTTTTTCCAGGCGGCTGTTATCTTTGGGACAAGATTGTCATCCACTTTTATAGCTCTGGCTCCTATATCAAAACCAAGGCTAGGAAGTTTTTCCAATAGCTCGGAGGTTGTTACTTTTAGCTGTCTGGCTAGAGCGGATACATTCATGTCTGTGTTATTAAAAATAAATTATACACCCTGAATAGTGTATATTGAGTCATATTTCGACCTAACTCTACTAAATATAGCAGAAAAAGTCAATGTTTGGGGGATAAACGTGGATAAGAATTGTTGACAAGGGGGCTATATTGTTATACATTTAACAGTCAAATTAATTAATGATAATGGATTTACCGCTAGATCAAATCGCCAAAGTATTGAATGGTTCAAATAGAGTTCTATTGACCGGACCAGCCAATCCCAACGTAGATGTTGTCAGCACAGCAGCAGCTTGGTGGCTCTTTTTGACTGGCCAAAAAAAATTGGTAGATATTTCTTTTTCGGGTAGAATCTCAAAATTTAATTTTTTACCAAACAAGATAAAGATAAATGATGAATTAAAAGATACCAACAAGTTTCAGATTGTTTTGGATACCAATGGCACGGGAGTCAAGCAACTCAGCTATGATCTCAAAGAGGGTAAGTTGGTTATAAATATTATTCCAGAAAATGGAACCTTTGATAAAAATGATGTAAGTACCGAAAAAGGAGATTACAAATATGATTTGATTATTATCTTTGGTGCAACTTCTTTGGAGAGTCTTGGAAAAAACTTTGATGAACACAGACACTTTTTCCATAATGTAAAATTGGTAAATATTGATCGTTCAATACTCAATGAAAATTTTGGACGCTTAAATATAGTAGAAAGTGGTGCAACTTCTTTGGCGGATATTTCTTATCATGTTTTAAAAAAACATATAGACAAAGATATGGCTACTTGTTTGTTGGCTGGTATGATTTCGGCTACCAATAGCTTTCAGTCTCCACAGGTGAGGCCTGATACTCTAGAGATGGCTAGTCAGCTGATCATCAAGGGAGCCGATAGAGAAAATATTGTAGAGTCATTGTATAGAACAAAGGATATTGCTACTTTAAAAAATTGGGGCAAAGTATTGTCTCGTTTGAGTAAAAAAGAAAACGTTATAAGCTCTTATCTCAATCACGACGAGGTAGACAATTTACCTCAAGATTTTGAAGGCATGGTACGTGAGCTTATTTTGTCTACGCCTGATGCTCAAGTGGCAATTATTTTTTATCAACTTGAGCTACACAAGACAGAAGCTTGGGTTTATACAATCGATAATATAAATGCTCTTGATCTCGGGAAGAATCTCAAGGCTACTGGTCATCGTCGTTTTATAAAAATATCAATAGATAAAGAAATTGACAGGGCTCGTGATTTGATAATAAAAAACATAAAAGATAAGCTCAAAGTACTAAACACTGGTTAAGAGACTTCACAAAAATTCAAACTTCAACTATAATATGTATGTTTTAACATTGCCGTCCTGTAGCTCAGTTGGTTAGAGCACCACTCTTATAAAGTGGGGGTCCCGGGTTCAAGTCCCGGCAGGACGACCACCCTTATATTGACATAAAACTCAATATCTGGTAAATTTCTACCGTTAAATTATATAAACTAAGACATGGGAACAAAACTAAAGAAAAAGAGATTATCTGTTAAGAGACGAAGAAGAAAGAAACTCAAGAGACGAAACAGATTTAAAAATAAATAAATATACCTAAAACCGTTTTAGCGTTTGCTATTTTGGCATTGCCAAGCGGTTTTTTATTTTATTTAATATATGTTATAATAAATTAACTTAAGGAAGAAAATTTAATTAACTTTTTAACTAAAAATATGGCAGGAGAAATTAAAAAAATTCTCGTTGTAGAAGATGAAAAACCGATGGCCAAGGCCCTGACCTTAAAATTAAACCATGCTGGATTTGAAGCAAAAGAAGCTCACAATGGAGAAGAGGCTTTGAATATTTTGGAAAATGAAGAATTTGATCTAGCATTGTTGGATCTTATTATGCCTCGCATGGATGGTTTTGGAGTTTTGGAAAAAATAAAAGAAAAAGGTTTGAAAGTAAAAGTAATCGTTACTTCAAATCTTGGTCAAAAAGAAGATTTTGAAAGAGCCAAAGATATGGGTGCAATTGATTATTTTGTAAAATCAGACACTTCTCTTTCAGAAATAGTGGACTATATCAAGGGGCTCAAAATTTAGAGTAAATTCTAAAAACTAAAAGGGGAAAAAATTAAAATAAAAACAAATATGAAGTTGGATAACGGAAAATTGATCGATATCCTACTGAGGGAGCATTATATAAGTGAAGAAGATGTAAGTAGAGCCAAAGATTATATCAAGACACATAATGTTCTAATCACGGATTATCTTTTGTCAGAAGAAATTATTACCAAAGATCTATTGGGGCAAGCGGTCTCAGAGTCCTTGGGGGTTGTTTATGCCGATTTAAATACACATCATCCTTCCAAGGAAAATATTTTAAAAATTCCCGAAACCCTAGCCAAAAAATTTAGGGTTGTTTTATTTGCCAAAAATGACAAAACTATTACAGTGACTACCGATGATCCAGCCAAAGAAGGGTTGGAAAGTAAATTGCAGGAAATTTTTCCCAAAAAGAAAATAAAATTTGCCTATTCTTTGGCTGAGGACATAGATAGGGTGATGAGTACCTATCGTAAGTCACTGGAAACTCGTTTTTCCAAAATTATCAAATCTCAAAAAAGAGTAGCACCTGATATAATAGACGAAATGATAGCTGATGCGCTACTTTTTAAAGCTTCTGATATTCATTTTGAGCCAGAAGAAAAAGAAGTGGTTGTCAGATTTAGAGTTGATGGTGTTTTGCAAGAAGCAGGGAGAATCCCAAAAGAATATTATGAAAATGTTTTAAATAGAATAAAAGTACAGGCTCGCTTGAGGCTAGATGAGCATTTTGCAGCTCAGGATGGCTCTATGCGTCATGTCAAAGGAGATGTCAAGGTTGATATCAGGGTTTCTATAGTACCTATCCTGGAAGGTGAAAAAGTTGTCATGAGACTTTTGGCTGAATACATAAAAGGATTTTCTTTGGCTGATTTAGGCTTGTCACCTCACAATCAAGAACTATTGGAAGAAGCGGCTCGTAAGCCTTTTGGTATGATACTGGTGACTGGTCCGACCGGCTCTGGTAAATCCACCACACTTTATTCTTTGTTAAAATTGATTAGTCGCCCAGAAGTCAATGTGACGACTATCGAAGATCCGGTAGAATATAGGATACAAGGAGTCAATCAAATTCAGGTCAACAAACAAACCGATTTGACCTTTGCCAAAGGACTGCGTTCTATTGTGCGGCAAGATCCAGATATTATATTGGTTGGAGAAATTAGAGACGAAGAAACAGCTGAGATCGCGGTCAACGCTGCCTTGACTGGGCATTTGTTGTTGTCTACTTTTCATGCCAACGATGCAGCCACTACCATACCTAGGTTATTGGATATGGGAGTTGAGCCTTTTTTGATGGCCTCTACTTTGGAGTTGATTATTGCTCAACGTTTGCTAAGAAAAATATGTGATCATTGTCGTTATGGCGTAAAGGCTAGTACTTCAGATTTTAAAAAATTACCGAAGCATATAAGCGAAGATATCTCCAAGAAAATTACTACTTTATATAAAGGTAAGGGCTGTACTACTTGTGGGGACACTGGTTTTCGAGGTAGGACAGCAATTTTTGAATTTATTTCTATTACTACAGAAATGGAAGAGCTTATTTTATCCAATCCATCTAAACATCAGATTTGGAATCTTGCGCAAAGCCAAGGTGCTGTAGGACTTTTTGAAAATGGTTTGGAAAAAGTTAAAAATGGTTTAACAACATTGGACGAATTATTGAGAGTAGCTGAACCACCAAGTGACCCAAGTAGTTATGGAAAAACAAAAACATAAATCTAAAAATAAAGAAAAGCATCCTAAAGAAAAAAAGATAAATATTTTTTCCAATTTTGGAATTGGCGAAGAAAAAGATTATTTCATAGAAAATTTGTCTATGATGTTGGCTTCGGGCATGCCTATCATGTTGGCCTTGGATGGTGTTGGGGCAGAGCTGCGCTCCAAAAGAATGAAAGAAGTGATAGCCAGCCTAAAAGAAGATATGGAAGGTGGTTCATCGCTGTGGCGAGCTTTGGATAAAACAAAGCTTTTATCTTCGCAGGTAATTTCTTTACTTCGCATTGGAGAAGAATCAGGGCGTTTGGCTGAAAATCTCAAAGTAATAAATATTCAACAAAAAAAAGAAAAGGATTTCCGGAGTAAACTACGTTCGGCTATGATGTATCCTATTTTGGTGATGTCTTTCACAGTAGTGATAGGAGCTGGGATTGCCTGGTTTATTCTTCCTCGTTTATCATCTGTATTTGCTGAGCTAGATTTAGAGTTACCGGTTATTACTCGAGCCTTGATTGCTGCTGGAGAATTTTTGGGTGAGTATGGAGCTATAGTTATACCTTCTGTATTACTCTTTGTTATTTTATTTTTATTTTTTGTTTTTGCGTACTCAAAAACAAAACACATAGGCCAGTCATTTTTGTTTAGTCTTCCAGTTATAAAAAAATTGATTCAAGAAATAGAATTAGCTCGTTTTGGTTATATACTAGGAAGTTTATTGGAGGCTGGCTTGCCAGTAGTGGACGCTTTGGAATCACTAGAGTCAGCCACTACTTTTCGGTCTTATAAAAAGTTTTATAAGTATTTACAAAACAGTGTAGAAGTAGGCAATTCTTTTAAAAAAAGTTTTGCAGGCTACAAAAATGTAAAGCGCTTGATACCAACCCCGATTCAACAAATGATAATTTCAGGTGAACAATCTGGACGTTTTTCAGAAGTGCTGTTGAAGACCGGAGAAAATTTTGAAGTTAAAACAGAGAACACTACCAAAAATTTAACAGTATTGTTGGAGCCTATTCTACTTATTGTGGTTTGGGTAGGTGTGGTAGCGGTAGCTCTAGCAGTAATTTTGCCAATATATAGTTTGATAGGTGGTATTAATTAAAACCTTTAAAAAATGAAATTGGCAAGATTTTGGGAGCTGCTGTTATAAAAATGAACCCAGAACATGTACACAATGCCCTAGACCTATCTTCTTATTCTGACGATTCACATATTATGATGATTGATAATTATGGTGTGGTAGTATTTTCTGATCAGGAAGATAGGAGGTATAAAAGCTTGGGGATTTTATCAGAAGCAGATAAAAATGAAATCAAACTTAAAAGACGTTTTGAGGGCGTAGATATAGAACCTTTGCAATATAATATTATAAAAGAAGAATTGGATAATATAGATAAGGTAAGAATATTTGATATTTATGACGAGGAGGATGCTAAAAATGAATTATTGAGTGTTACAAAAATTGGAGAGTTACCACTTTTTTTAGTAATAGAAGAAGATGCTGATAGGTATTTACAGCCAGTAGTTACTATAGCTTATATCTTGAGCTTGATGGTGGCTTTGGCTGCTATTGTTTCTGCATTTTTAATATTTGTATTTATAACAAGATTTTTAAAACCTTTAAAGCAATTGAAAGAAGCGGCTCATCATCTTAGTGATGGTGATTTGGGGTATAAGGTTAATATTAAAACTGGTGACGAGCTAGAAGATTTGGGTCATAGTTTTAATAAAATGGCCTCTAAATTGCAGCGTACAATTAATAATATAGAAAAGAAAATTACCGAGAGAACATCCTCTTTGGAGAAAACTAACAAATTTATGACTGGGCGTGAATTGAAAATGGTGGAATTGAAAAAGGAAATATTGGAATTGAAAAATAAATTGAATAAATAATTTTAAATTAAAATTATATGGACAAAAAAACAATAATCACTATTCTTATTGGGCAACATCGAGCTTTACAAAAAGATTTAGGCACTATTAGTGGCTTGGTATTTTCCGAAGAGCAAATAGATTTTAAAAACATTATCCATCTTTTACAAGAATTTACCAAAGATTTGTTAGGACATCTAAAATTGGAAAATGAAACCTTTTATCCTGAATTATTAGATTCTATGAAAGCTAAGAATCAAGACATAGTTAAAACAGAGTTGTTTATAGCAGAGATGAAAACTATTGAGGTGGCGGTGACTACTTTTTTAGAAAAATATAAAGAAGCTTCTGATATTGAAGAAAAATTAGCTGAATTTAAAAAAGAATTTCCTAATATCATTGAGACTCTTAATTTACGAATTGAATCAGAAGAGGTGGGAGTCTATAGTTATTGGGGATTATTTTAAAAATTAAACTTTAAACTTTAATGTTTAAAAATATAAAAATAAAAACAAAAATTAGCTTAAGCTTGTTAATATTATCTATTATTCCCGTTGTAGTGATTACGGGGGTTATGTATTTTAGTACCAGGGCCCAACTTTTAGATTCTGCTCTGGATGAAGAGATGCATGATGTGATGATGAAAAAAAATAACATCCTTAATGTTTTGGATGATGTTGAAAATGAGCTTAGTTTTTTGAGTAGGTTAGATAGCTTATATAGTTTTATCAACGACGACGAGGATGGTAATTTAGAAATGTACAAGGGCATGTTGTCTAGAGATTTTTTAGCTTTTGCTGAAGAGAGAACAGATTATTATCAAGTTAGGTATATTGATGAGAATGGTCAGGAGATTATCAGGGTAGACAATGATGGACAAAATATATTTTTGGTTTCCGAAGATAAATTGCAGAATAAAAAAGGTAGATATTATTTTGAAGATACTATGAGTGCCAAACAGGGGACTATATTTGTATCACCACTCGACTTGAATATAGAAAATGGACAGATTGAAAATAGAGGCACAGAAGCAGAACCAATGTATGTACCAGTTATAAGATATGGCACACCCTTATTTGATGATCAGGACCAGAGAAGGGGTGTTCTTATATTCAATGTTTATGCTGAGGCATTTTTATCAAAACTGGACAAAACTCAGAGTGGAGCTATTTTGGGAAAGGAAACATTTTTGATAAATAAAGATGGTTATTTTTTGCATAACCCAGACACTAGCAAGGAGTGGGGCTTTCTACTCGAAAACGATGAAACTATTTGGAATCATTGCGATCAAGCCGAGAGATTTTTTGAAGAAGAAGAGGGGCAATTTTATAGTGAAAAAACAGATTGCTTTTTGACTTTTGAACGTATATATCCTAGTGGTAGCGACAGTCTTAGTAGTACTGGCAGTAACCAAGCTTATGCCAGTAGTGTAGAGAAGGTACAGGGTGATGATTATTTTTGGATTTTGGTAAACAGAGTACAAAGTGACGCTATATTTGGAGATATTAATAAGGTATTGTTTAAATCTTTTATAATTTTAATAATACTATTATTTGCCGTTATTTTGTTATCATTGATAATAGCTAGTTCAATCTCTGGGCCAATCAAAAAATTAATAAAAGACATCTCTTATATAAAAACTGGTAATTTAGATTATAAATTAAATACCGAGGGGAGTGATGAAATAGGAGAGCTATCGCGAACTTTTGATAAGCTTACTCAGGATATAAAAAAATCCCGAGAAGGTGTTGATAAAAAAGTAAAGATTCAGACCAAGGAGATTGTTAGTAAGGGTCAGGCATTGGAAGCTCAGCAATCTGCAGTATTAAATATTTTGGAAGATGTGGAAGAAGAAAAAGAAAAATCGGAAGATCTGGCCAAAGATTTGGAAAAATTTAAATTAGCAGTAGACAATGCCTCGGATCATGTAGTGATTACAGATGCAGATGGTATTTTGATATATGGAAACAAAGGCATGGAAGAAATTACTGGCTATACTATCAAAGAAATACTTGGAACCAAGGTAGGAACCAAAAAAAATTGGGGAGGCAATATGCCCAAAGATTTTTATGATAAACTTTGGCGGACAGTCAAGGTAGAAAAGAAAATATTTGAGGGAGATATAAAAAATAAACGTAAAAATGGTGAAGAGTACGATGCTTTTGCAAGTATTTCTCCTATTTTGGATAACCAGGGCAACGTGAAGTTTTTTGTAGGAATAGAAAGAGACGTTAGTAAAGAAAGGCAGATTGATAGAGCCAAGTCAGAATTTGTATCTTTAGCTTCTCATCAATTACGTACACCGCTTTCTACTATCAGTTGGTATGCTGAGATGCTTTTGGCCGAAGATGCCGGCAAACTGAATAAAGAGCAAAAAGAATATACTGGTGAAATATACAAAGGTAACCAACGTATGGTAGATCTGGTCAATGCTCTGCTCAATGTGTCTAGGATTGAATTGGGGACTTTGGCCGTAGATCCAAAGCCAACAAACTTGATAGATCAAGCGGAGAGTGTGCTCAACGAGATTAAGCCTTTGATAGCTAAAAAGAAATTGAAAGTTGTCAAAAAATTTGGCAAGGCTATTCCAGAGATAAATCTTGATGATAAGTTGATGCGTATTGTTTGGCAAAATCTATTGTCTAATTCTTTGAAATATACACCAGACAAAGGTCAGATTGGTGTGAGTATTACCAAGGACAAAGTCAATGTAAAAATTGAAGTATCTGACACTGGTATGGGTATTCCAAAAGCTCAACAAAAAAATATTTTTACCAAATTATTTAGGGCTGATAATGTCAGAGAAAAGGAAACCGATGGTACAGGCCTAGGGCTTTATATTGTAAAGTCTGTGATTAAGCAATTTGGTGGTGAGGTGTGGTTTAAATCTGTAGAAAACAAGGGAACTACATTTTATGCTACAATACCTCTGAAGGGTATAAAGTCCAAAGAAGGGACAAGGGGGCTTGAGTATACAAAGTAATTAATAATTTTATATATTATGGAAAATAAAGTAATATTAGTCCTAGAAGATGAAACACCACTACTAAGTGCTATCAAGAAAAAACTAGAGCTTAGTGGCTGTAAAGTGGTTGGTGCTAGGACAGTAGAGCAAGGTGTGGGTTATCTAGAGGATCTGGACAAGGTAGATGCTGTTTGGCTTGATCATTATCTATTGGGCAAAGAAAATGGTTTAGATTTTGTAGCCAAGCTCAAAAGTGAAGACTCTAAGTGGAAAGATATTCCAATTTTTGTAGTTTCAAATACTGCCACCTCTGACAAGATACAGGCTTATATCAAATTTGGTGTAGACAAGTATTATACCAAGGCTGATAATCGTTTGGATGACATTATAGACGAGATCAAAAAAACATTAACCTAAAAATATATGGAAGATAAAAAAGTATTATTAATCGTAGAAGATGACCTGGCTCTAGCCAAAGCTTTGGTTGGTAAATTTAGCAAAGAAAATTTTCAATTATTAGAAGCCAAAAATGGAGAAGAGGGCCTGAAGTTGGCCTTGGATAAAAAACCAGACTTGATATTACTTGATATTGTAATGCCTAGGATGGATGGTATAAGTATGCTCAAGGAGCTTCGTCAGGATGATTGGGGCAAAGGCGTGCCAGTAATTATTTTGAGCAATTTGGCTGATGCTCAAGATAATTCAGAGATAATTCAAGAACATATTGTAGACTACTTGATAAAGACAGATTGGTCTTTGGAAGATATAGTCAAAAAAGTAAAAGACACTCTAAAATAATTTAGCAAAAAGAAACCCCCAAGTCGTACTTGGGGGTTTTAGGGGACGGACAGAAGATTCATTATTCCTCCTTGAATATGATTTGGTAATCACCCCATTTGGGGCCCTGCCATTGGACAATAGCTGTTTCGGGCATACCGATAGTAGTGCCAGAAATAACCAGCCAAGGCTTGTTTTCATGTTGAATACGCTCTACTTCGTATTCTCCTGTTTGGATTACCTTCTTCTTTCCTTCTTGGGAAGTATCCTCCATCTCCCAATCACGTTTGAGTGTGATGCGCATGGCACATCCTCCTTTTATGAGAAGCAGTGTTTAGGCCTTTGTTTTCGGGAAATATTGTTTATTATGTACTTTGTCAATAATATACAATACCATAAAGAGATTTATTTGTCAATTAGTATTATAAATAAAAACCCCTGTTAAAAAACAGGGGTTTTTTGGTTAGCGTTCGATTGTCAGGGCAGAGGTATTTTCTGCATAGTTGACGAGAGCTGCTTCGGAGCTACCGATAAAATGTCCTTGTTCTAGAGCGGACTCTAGAAACAGCCAAGTTGTACCCAGGTGTTGAGGGTGGGGTTGGCGGACAAATACCTGATAGCCTTTTACTCTGACGCGTCTGACAAAATTGCCACAGAGGTGAGCCAGAGCCCACTTGCTCTTAAAGGTAATAAATACCTTTTGATTAGGACTACTCATGACCTTCCTCCTGTTTTGGAAAGAACTTTTTGGGTAAAAAAATATTCCGTATAAACGGAATATTGAAATCATTTGAAAAATTTTAAGCAGTCAAGCCAGTCTCGGCCGGTTAGGAATTTTAATTTGTGTCTTGCTTTCTGCATTTCCATAATAATATCATAAAATCAATATATTGCCAAATTGGAGAAAAATAAAACCCCGCCTCACTGTACTTTCGTACAGATCGGCGGGGCGAGAACGTCAATTGGCATGTAGAAGGATGGCCCGTGACTTGATGATAAGATCTACACCTATCTCTTCTTCATGGACACTGATGTCATCGGCTAAGTCTACAAACCACTGAGGAGGATAAGTATTGTCAGGAAGCTCCCTGATCAGAGTCCGAACTCGATCAAGTATAAAATCTTCAAGACCATAATCCTCATTTACTGAGTCGTGTAGCTCCATTAGCGAGATCGGATCTGTAGATTTGGCAATCAACTGACGAGCTTTGGTCAAAAAGACCCAATCCAAGATTTTTTCAGGATCTTCTTCACAGTGGCGATCATGATATTGACCGTACAAATCAAGTACATCCGCGGTATTGGTCATTTGGTCAACTTGAGCCTTGAGGAGCTTGGCTAGACGATTAGCGATGACCTGACAGAGGAGGATATCATCATCTTGTAGATAGATTTCTTCCAATGCTTCCGGTTCATTGATTTCACCGAGGGCATTTTTTAGGATGCCTGCATCATCTTCAGCTTCGATCAATTTCCGAATTCTCTTTTTGAGAAGAGCATGAGCTTCGTTGTCGTTTTCAAAATCTTCGTAGTTCCAAGCCCCGATAAGAGAGTTGAGTTTTTGGACACTCTCTAGGAAAGAAGTGATTCTTTCAAGGATGATTTCCTTGAGCTGAGGAATACTTCTTGCATCGGTGTAGGTTCTTTCCAGATCACTGAAATCATTACATTCAGATACTTCTTCGCGGAATCGTCGAAGTAAGATTTTTTGAGTTTCAGCATCTACCAATGGCCAGTATCTGACGACGTCTTCGTCATCATCGACTTGTAGCTCAGAAAGGTCTTCAGGAAGGTCTTCGTTGTCATATTCAGCGGCTTTCTGCAGGGCTTCGCGCATACGAGTGAGATTCATGATTTTTCTCCTTGTTTGGTTGTTTGACGTTTTTGGTTTAGAAAGGACAGTGTTCAAGTGAACCAAATAAAGTACTATATAAGATGGTTTTTGTCAATATAGTTAATAAAAACCCGCCCTTTGCTAGTAAAGGGCGGGTACGATTCAAGGGGTTTCTTCGCTTATTGACACTGTAGTAGGATAATTTTTCCAATAGGCTTCAGAAGCTCCAATGTCTGTACCAAGTATAATCAGCCAAGGTGTGTTGTTGCCAAAAGGATTTGGTATTCTTTCTACTGGGTGTTTACCAGCCATGACAGTCGTCAGGCTGCCGGCCTGCCAATCAAATGCTGTCATAGATTGGGTGAGTTTCAAAATTATTTGTGGCTCGATTTGTACTGGGTTGTCAGACATGATTCACCTCCCTTGTGTTTGAGTGGAACGATTATTATTTTAATTTTAGTATTTATAGCATGTTTGGTCAATTAGAAAACCCCTCATTTTTTAATAAGGGGTTTAGGCTTGGTGTTTGAATATATGTTTGCGGACAGCTTTTTCTGCTCGCTCGATATGTTCATTTTCCCAATTACGTTTGCGGAGTCGACCGACAATTCGGTAGACATCCAGCTTGTCGGGTGTGGCCAAGCACTCTTGGCAAATCTTTAGGCTTCTGGTCATGGGTTTACGTATTTTACGGACTTTACCGATATCAACGGTGACCTTCCAAATGGTCTCCACGGTAAAGGGGATAGAGCTAGGCTTTTTCCAATAAAAAGAGTCACCGCAACTAAGGCAACAATCATATTTACGCCAACGGCCAACAAGGTTGCGACCATGACGGGTTTTACGGCAAAACCAGAGGGCTACCAGTAGCCCAACAAACAGATATCCGAAGATGGTAGAGTATTGAGGCACGGCTTTCCTCCTAGTTCATTTGTAAGGCTCTGACGATGAATCCCCATAGAGTCCAGAAAAAGAAATAAATTTGGAGTATCATAGTACCCCGAGCATTTTCTCTCCAGCATTCTATGGCAGCACCAATCTGACCAATCATCATACCGCTACAAAAGTAGAGGTAAGGTTTGTCTGTTAGCTGACCAGCCTTGGCTTGGTGTATTGCCCAAGCTATCATCTGAACAGATAGCATCAGGTAGATGAAGATTTGCCCCTTACTCAGGACAAATGTTTTGTTGAAAATTTGGATTTTCAAGGCCTTCTCCTTTGTAAGAGTTTAAAAGTTTTTAGAGGACATTAAGATATATAATTACATCATATAATAGCCGTTTTGTCAATCATAATAAAAACCCCACTCAATTTTGAGCGGGGTTATAAGGTCATTGCCTGTAGCGGTATTTGCTGCCATCTGGCTTGACCACGAAAACGTGATCTTGGATACCACTGGGATGTTGTCCACCAGAACTTTCGGTGGGCTGACTATCTTCTAGTTCCATTAGACGAGCACGAGCTGCTTCGCAAGCTTCATTTTCATCAGGGAACTCTCCGTCCAGAGGATAGGAGTGACTATCAAAAGTGTCCCAGCCTTCAATTTTCCATGGATTTGGCATTGGCGTCTCCTTTGTTTTTGTTGCTTAGATTAAAGGTACTTTTTATTATGAACAATACAATGTATTATAATATCTTTATTCTGTCAATAATAAAAATAAAAAGCCTCATTCCGTAGAATGAGGCTTGAGCTTTAACCTCTCCTTAGAGAGGGATTGGCACATTTGATGCACAACCAACGATCTCCGTCCTTTTTGGGGACATAAGTTTCACCATTTTTTTCGAAACCAATTTCGAAGACCTTGTGACCACATTGGGTACATTCGCCCCATTTGTTTAAGGAGCGGAAGGCCGAGAAGAGTTCGAGGGCAATACAAATAAGCGATGCTAAGCTGATGACGACCATAAAGAGGCCAAGTACGCCACCGACTGCCAGAGACATGAACATGAGGACAAGAGCGGCGACGAATTCAATGATGTTCAAGAGTTTCATGATTTAACCTTTCTTTTGTTATTAAATGGACATTTCGAGTACATTGCAATATAGAATAAAGTAGACATTTTGTCAAGGAAAGAAAAGCCCCCTCTAAAAAGAGGGGGGCTAGGGTTAGCGAGAGATGGCAATAGACTCGGGTTCGAGGAGCTTTTCGTCTTCTTGGGGGACTGTGGGCTGGATGCTTATCATGGTCGGTAATTTGACCAGTTTGATGCGCCAGTCATCCCAGAAGTTCCAATGTTTGGCTGATTGAGCCATAAACTTCCATTTATCGATAGCCATGCCTACGATTCTTCCTTGGTCTAGCTCTTCTTGAACAGCTAGGATTTCTTTTTCGGGGAAGATTGGATTTGGCATGCGAAGTAGAGTATAGTCTCCTTTTTTTAAAAGGATAGTTGCGATGGCGACGAAAGAACGCTCGGGGTCTCCTTTTGTTGGTGGGATAAAATGGATTAGAGCGAAATCGTCCTCTGGCAAGTTGAGTTTGTAGAATTCGTCGTCTTTACCTCCTGCTAAGTTTGAAAAGTGCGGGGCGAAGTATAAGTGTATATATTTAGTATACACTTTTTGCTAAGTTTACACAAAATAAAAACCCCGCCCTGAGCGTTAGCCGAATGGGCGGGGTTGTTTTTTAGTAGAGAGCCTGATTATAGCTCTCTAGCACCAAGTGACCATTTTTGCCTTGCGTGGGATCGCCACGATAAGTAGTCACGCCAAGGTTGATGGGCTTTTCTTTTTCATCCAAGTGGATGAATGCTTCATCATCCAGTCTCTCCAGATTGGCACGAGCTGCCAAGATGTTGAGGTGATGAGTGATTGCCCAGACATGATGTCCGGCAAAGTCGCGTACTAGAGCACCTAGCCAGAGACCATTACGCAGGCGGACATCAGGCACGTTTTCCCCTTGAGGATAGCGATACCAGTACCGACCTTGCAAGTTATAGTACTTGGCTTGCTCAGGATGGAGGGCATGAAATACTCGCCAGTCATTGTAGAGAGTGATTATGCCGTGTTCGTGTTCACGGATACGCTCATCTATGACTATGCGGACATCTGCTAGCGCAGGCCAACCCTTGCAAAGCCTCTCAAAGGTTTTTCGGATCCTTTTGTAGGGAGAAAGGAAAATGACGTCAGGTAGTTCACCGCTTTCGCGTAAACGTTCGGCGGTGAGGATAGCTCGTTGTTCATTTTCTGGACTTTCGACCAGAGGAGTGTCTTGATCACTTACTCCAAGAGAAAATTTTCTAGCTATTCCTTGAGCTAGCCAGCGAGTTTCT
>JABJNO010000002.1 GCA_018664825.1 Candidatus Parcubacteria bacterium | reverse complement strand
TTCTTTTTTCTTGGTAGCTTTCTTCTTTGGTTTTTCTTCCTTATCTTCTTTTTCATCTAAATCTTTACTTACCTTTTTCTTGGTAGGTTTTTTATCTTCTTTTTCAGAGTCTTCCTTATCTTCTTTTTTATCATCAGCTTTTTGATCAGCCTCATCAGAAACAATGTCAATTTTCCAGCCAGTCAATTTGGCGGCTAGGCGTGCATTTTGACCACTGCGTCCAATAGCTAAAGACAATTGATCCTCGGCTACTTTTACAGAAGCTGTTCCATCATCTTCATTGGTATCAATGTCAGAAATTTCGGCTGGGCTCAAAGAATTTGTAATAAATGTTTTGATATCTTCATTCCATTCGATAATATCAATTTTTTCACCACCAAGTTCATTGATAACAGTTTGAACGCGAGCACCTTTTTGACCAACACATGATCCAACTGGATCAATATTGTCTTCGGTAGCAAAGACTGCAATCTTTGAACGATTACCAGCTTCACGAGCTATGCCTTTGATTTCTACTGTGCCAGCGGCAATCTCTGGTACTTCGGTAGCAAATAATTCGCGGACGATATCAGGATGAGTACGAGAAAGGACTATTTCTGGCCCCTTGTTTCCCATGCGTACTTCAACTATATAAAAGCTTAGACGAGTACCGATGTTGTACCCTTCGTTTCGGATTTGCTCATCTGGAAGTAAAATACCATTGGCTTGTCCTAGGTCCACAATATATTTGCGACCTTCTTTTCTTTGGATAGTTCCCAAGATAAGTTCACCTTCCTTGTCTTTGTATTCATTGAAAATATGATCACGTTCGGCTTCACGCAATCTCTGGATGATTACCTGTTTGGCAGTTTGAGCTGCCATGCGACCATATTCTTCTGGTACCTCTAGCTTTGTTTCTATAATATCTCCGATTTTATAATCAGAGCCTATTTCTAGAGCTTCAGAAAGCATAATATCAGTACGAGGATTGAATTTTTTGATCAATTCTTCTTCGTTGATTTCTTCGCCATCTTCTTTTCTTTGGCGAAGGTCTTCTAGTTGTTTTTCTTGTTCTTCTAGGTCGACATCTTCAGCTACTATTTTTACGTCAAAAACAGCAGTCTGACCATTGTCGGCGTTGAAGACTACTTTGATGTTTTGATTCTTGGTGCCAAATTCTTTTCGATAGGCAGCGGCCAAGGCTGCTTCGATGGCTCCAATCACAGCTTCCATAGACAGATTTTTTTCTTCACAAACCTGCTTGATGGCAACTGATAAGGAATTTGATTTTCCCATTGTATAGATTTTACTTATAAAAATAAGCTAGTTTTAAATTAAACTAGCTTTACGATATATAATATACAGGTTTTATTGGTTTTAGTCAATACTAGCAAGGTATTAGACGTTTTAGAGTGGCTATAGAACCATTTATCTCAATTATGCAAATCTCCAGGGTATAATCACTGGACAAGCCTTCTTTTGAGCACAGGATATAATAAGTATGGTTTATGTTGTCTATTTTTTTATCATTTATACTTTCTTCTGCCCAGCCAAACCTATGATTAGTACGAGTTTTGACCTCTACTACTAATATTTGTCTATTTTTTTCCAAGACCAAATCAATCTCACCATATCTAGTATAATAGTTTTGTTTCAAGACTTTGTAGCCAATATTTTGATAATATTTTTTGGCTATTTGTTCACCTAAATTTCCAATTTTTTTATTCAACATAAAACAGACCTATTAGTTTGCCTGTTTTTATGTATAAAATTATTTTTTCTTTTTAGGAATCCATTTATTGAATTCTTCTGCTTTCTTCTCTCTCTTTTCTTTGTCGGGAATTACTTTTTTCCAATAGATAAAGATACTGAGCAGCCATACAATGATGACAACAAACCAAATTAGCAGATATCCTCTAGAACCAAAGTATAAGGCCCGTACTTCACGGAATGACATAAGTAATAACCCTACCAAGCCAGTTGACCAGCCCCAAGCCTGGAGTTTGGACCAACCTTTTCTAGTGATAGATGAGGCCTTTTTATTTCTTTTACCAGCGTAGATTGCAAATATTATTGCTCCCAAAAAAACAACCAGTAAAAATATCCTAAATGGCCAAGAAAATCCAGCCAATGGATAAGGGTGAAATAGATAATCTAAATTAAATAGTTGTGTTAAATCCATAAATATAATTTTTAAACATAATTATGTTAAGTTATTCAGCGGAATTAGTCAAGAAACAAAAAACCCCACCAAAAATCTGTCAGCGGGGTAATAAATATTATTTTGAAAGTATTAGTCCAAAGTGATATTTTCCAGCTCGGAAATCTTCTATTAGATTCAGGCCAAGTTTGTCGGCTATTTGGATGAGTTCATCTTTGTTTACTTGCATTTCGGCTGGTGGGGCAAATCCAGGAGCAGTATCGCTCCAGTCAATGACTAGCATTTTACCACCCGGCTTCAAGAGTCTAGTACCCTCTGCTAAGATTTCATATTTTTTTTGTGATTGAAACAAAACGTTTACTACCAAGGCGTAGTCCAGTGAAGCTTCTTTTATTTTGGTTGCTCCGGGTATTTCTAGATTACTCCAAATACTTTTTAGATTGTACAAACCAGACATTCTGGCTTTCGATTCAATTTCTGAAAGTGAGCTTTTGATAATGTCGACGGCGTACACTTGACCCTGGTCTCCGATTATCCGAGCTGAGCTCATGGCAAACATACCACCACCAGCACCTAGGTCAGCTACTACATCGCCAATTTGCATACCCAGTATATCTTTGAGAATTTTTCCAGCATCAAGTAGCTCGCTTTTACCAAAGGTGGGTTGTTCATCTTGAGCGACTACCGGCGGGGCTGGGGTGGGTGCTATGGGTTTTTCTTCTTTGATCTCATTGATCTGCTCTACCACTTGACCTTGGTTAGCCACTTGGTTTGCAGTCAGTCCAGCGTCAGGTGCTGGGGCTGGGGCTGGGGTGGGTATAGCTATCGGCGGAGCCGGAGCCTGCTGAGGTGCAGGAGTTGGATTAACCGGCGGAGTTTGAATTGTATTTTGTTCCTCCATAATTTTTTATTATTTTTCTTAACTTTATTATACCAAAAATATACCTCTTGCGCTATACAAGCTTATGTTGCTTAATTAACTTAAATATTTTATTATTAATGTATAATATATTATTTATGTCAGAGCTAGATAAAATAGACAAATATTTGGATGATTACTCTGAAACTGAGCAGACATATTATCAGAGAACGAAAGCTTGGCGGGATAAGCTTTTTTATCCCTTGGCCTTGTTGTTTAAAAAAATAGGTGCTAGCGCTGATATTGTGAGCTATTTAGGCGTATTGGTCTTAGCGGGGTTTTTGTTGTATGCTACTTCCAATCCAAGATTAGCAGTTTTATTTTTATTGTTAAATCTGTTGATGGACGGTATAGACGGGGCGATTGCCCGGGTCAACAATAGCGAATCAGCCCAAGGAGCTTTGGTGGATACGCTTTGTGATTTGCTGAGTATTTTTATTGTGATATTTACTTTGGGATTTGTAGGGTTACTCAATCCAAATATTGGTATAGTATATATATTCTTTTTTAGCTTGATGATCTTTTTTATTATATCTAGACAATTGCTTGATATACCAGTCCGTTTTGTAGTCAGAAGTAAGGCCTTTGTTTATGTTTTATATATTTGGTGGGCATTTACTGGGCAAAATTATTTTGATTGGGCTGTATTTATATTTACGGTTTTGATATTCTTGGTATGCGTAGCTAGTTTTATAAAAATAAAAAATAGATTGAAAGGTAAAAAAATAAAATTGAAGGATTTTTAAAATGTTTATATTTATTGCAAAAGTATTCTGGTTATTTTTTCCTGCCGGTTTGGCCAATATGGCTCCGGTATTATTTAAATGGATTCCTTTTAATGCTCCGGTAGATTTCAACAAGACTTATAGAGGAAAGCCAATCTTTGGTCCCCACAAAACATTTAGGGGATTTATAGTAGGAATTTTATCAGCTGTCGCTTTTATTTATATGCAAAGAGCCCTAGCTCCTAGTATGCCGGATTTTGTGATGATAGATTACAATAGTATAAACGTTTGGATATTGGGATTTATCATGGGTTTTACTGCTTTGTCTGGAGATTTGGTGAGTAGTTTTTTTAAACGTCAACTAGAGATTGAGCCAGGCAAAAACTGGGTACCCTATGACCAGATAGACTGGAGTATACCAGCCATTGGATTTTCTGCTCTGTATATTTCTATTAGTTGGCCAATTGCTATTACTGCTTTTTTCTTGGCCTCTTTCTTTCATCCATTTTTCAATTATCTAGCGTATATTTTAAAGATTAATAAATCAAAATTTTAATATGTGTGGAATTATAGGATACATTGGTGATAAAAAAACAATACCAATTTTAATAAATGGATTACAAAAATTGGAATACCGCGGCTATGATAGTGCGGGGGTTTGTATTTCTAATAACGGGGATCTAAAAACCATCAAGAAAAAGGGCAAGCTCCAAAAGCTAGTAGATACGATCGCCACTCAAGATATAGATGGACCAATTGGTATTGCTCATACTCGTTGGGCTACTCATGGGGAGCCAAATGAAAAAAATGCTCATCCGCATCTAGATTGTAAAGGAGAGATAGCTATAGTCCACAATGGGATTATAGAAAATTATAGTTCTTTAAAAAAACTTTTGGAAAAACATGGGCACAAGATAGAATCAGATACAGATTCAGAAATTATTGCCCACCTTGTAGAGAAATTTTATAAAGATGATTTAGAATCTGCTGTCAGAGAAGCTCTGCAACTTGTTGATGGAGCTTTTGGACTGGCTGTGATTCACAAAAATGAGAAAAAGATCATAGCGGCTCGCCGAGGCTCGCCGCTCATCATAGGTATTGGTAAAAATGAGATGTTTGTAGCTAGTGATGTGCCAGCTATTCTAGAACATACCAAAAAAGTAATCTATCTCAATGACAATGAGATGGCCACCATCAGTCAGGGCGGCTATGAAATAAAAAATTTGGAAGGCAAAAGAGTAGCTGAAAAAGTAGAAGAAATAAAATGGACCATAGATCAGATTGAGAAGAAGGGATTTAAGCATTTTATGCTTAAAGAAATTTTTGAACAACCAGAGGCTATTTCAAATACTTTGCGCGGGCGTATAAAAGAAGACAGAATAAAGCTTTCGGTAAATTTTGATGTCAAAGACATAAGCAGGGTATTGATTACAGCCTGTGGGACTAGCTGGCATTCTGGATTGATAGGCAAATATATTTTGGAGTCGATCGCCCAAATACCTACTGAGGTTGACTATGCTTCGGAATTTCGTTATCGTAAGCCATTGATAAAAAGCGATGATTTGTTGGTCGCAATTTCTCAATCAGGAGAGACGGCTGATACACTAGCTGCTCTCAGAGAAGCCAAAGAACAAAATGCCAAGACTCTAGGAATAGTCAATGTAGTGGGATCTACCATAACTCGTGAAGTAGAGAGTGGTATTTATCTGCACGTTGGCCCAGAGATAGGTGTGGCCAGTACCAAGGCCTTTACTTCACAGGTGGTATCTTTGATTTTATTGGCTTTGCATATTCGTCAGGAAAAGGGTCTAAAGGTGGATAAGAAAATAATCAAAGAATTGTTTAGGCTTCCAAAGAAAATAGCTGAAGCTCTCAAAAGTGCAGAGGATATCAAAAAAATTGCTGACAAATTTAAAGATAGTAAAAACTTTTTATATCTTGGTAGGGGAGTAAATTTCCCAGTAGCCTTAGAAGGCGCACTCAAGCTCAAGGAGATTTCTTATATCCATGCCGAGGGGTATCCAGCAGCCGAAATAAAGCACGGACCAATAGCGCTAATTGATGAAGATATGCCAGTTGTCTTTGTGGTCACCAAAAATAATCTGACTCAAAAGACAATTAGTAATATGCAAGAGGTCAAAGCTAGAGAGGGTAGGATAATAGCGATAGTCAACAAAGGAGACAAAGAAATAAAGAAAATCACAGATTATGTTATAATGGTACCAGAGACAGTGGATGAGCTATCGCCAATAATAAACTCTATTCCTTTGCAGCTCTTGGCTTATTATATCGCCGAGGCCAAGGGAATGGATGTAGACAAACCTCGTAATTTGGCAAAAAGTGTAACCGTAGAATAAAAAAATTAAGAATATAAAAATGAATTATTTTAAATTTCCTGAAAAGGCAGTTCATCACATAGCATCGATACCATTTGTGTATCTGATGGTTTTTCCTATTGTGATTTTGGATATATTTTTGGAAATATATCATCAAATCTGTTTCCGTCTTTATGATTTGCCTTTGGTGCCAAGAGGAGCTTATATCAAGATAGATAGACATAGACTAGAGTATTTGGATAATGTCCAAAAAATAAATTGTGTTTATTGTGGCTATTCAAATGGTTTGATAAAATACGCAATGGTAATTTTTGCAGAAACGGAAGCTTATTGGTGTGGTATTCAACACAAAGAAGACGATATATTCAAAGCTCCTGATCATCATAAAAGCTTTTTACCACATGGTGACAGAGATTATTTTGAGGAAAAAATAATCAAGAAGTTAAAAGACTAGGCTTGACTTTGGGTCCATTTTTTGTTATTATATTGACGTTCTATTTTGTAGAACGACCAGGCCCCATCGTCTAGTGGTTAGGACACTAGGTTTTCATCCTAGCAACCGGAGTTCGATTCTCCGTGGGGTCACCAAAAGTGAATCTTGTATCTGCAAGGTTCTTTTTTGTTTAGTATTGACTTTTAGTTATAAACATGCTATTATGGCTTCGAACAATCAACAAGGTTGTTCATGAGTATAGTAAGTGGAGAAATAACGTCGAATTCTCAAAGCTTCTATATGTTAATTCAATTTTATTTCTACATTTAGTATGCAAGGAATTATCAAAAAATTGACTGACAAAAACTTCGGTTTCATTACACCAGAGGGTGCTGACAAAGATTTATTCTTTCACGCAAATGAACTAGAAGGTTTAGATTTCAGTGAATTACAAGAAGGTGATGCTGTTACTTTTGAAGTAAGCGACACCCCAAAAGGTCAAGCTGCTGTAAAAGTTGCAAAAGCCTAAATCTATATTTATATAGATAAATAAAAACCACCCCTCTCGGGGTGGTTTTTTGATTGTAGATTATCGAGTAGCTCCAGAATAAGTAACGGCTTGCATTATGTTCCATTCTTCGGTTGTGTCTGGAGTATGGCCATAAATATATTTGAAAGTTTTGATACCTTCGCGCTCACTGTCTAGGTTTCGGTTTTCAGCTTTTTGTCTCAAACCATAAGCCATGACTGTGACGGCTGCATTGTCATTTGGATGATCTGTATCAGCATCGCGTAAGTAGATCTTTTTGAATTCTACCTTAGCTCTATGTTCAGCCTCTTCACTGGTTTTACTTGGCCAGCGACCATTGGCTATTTTGATGGCATCGGTTAATTCTTCGTCTGTTTCAGGAAGTTTATTGAAAGCAGATTTGTATGAATGAATCACAGCTGCTCTTTCACCTTCACCAAGTTTCTTGGTATTTTCATCAACTCCGTAAGTAATAAATTGATTCAAACTATCTCGCACTTCTTGGTTTAGGCTAGCTATGTCATTTACCAAGCCACGTAAGTATTTAAGTTCGTTTTGTTGTTCTTTGATTATACTACGTAGTTCTTGTAGCTCAGCCAAGATGTCGCCTAAATTACTATTACGTAATTTTTCAGCATTTCTTTCCATTTCAATCAATGGATCAACATCAGGCTTTATTACTACTTTATGTTCAGGGCCTTCATACGCGGCAGATATTGCATTACCAGCTATTTTCCCAGTGCTATACAAAGCAGTGACAGAAAAATAATATAATTCCCCTTCTTTGAAGTATTGTCCAAAGTCTCCATTGCGATAAGCAGAGGAGTTGTTTATCAAATAACTAGTTACATCATCATCAGTGATATATTTCAAATAGCCATCAGTTGGATATTTTGGTTTTGTATTTGATTTTGAAGCGACTACTTTGTAACCATTAAATCTATCGTCGTCTATTTTTTTCCAAGAAAGCAAAGTGCCATTCTCAGATGAAGTGATGGTTACTTCAGGAGTAGCTGGGGCTATATTTGAGGTATCATGATCATCGTCGTCGTCGTTAGTATCATCTTCGTCATCTTGGACATTTCCAGGATAAACAGATTCTAAGACATTACCCGCTACAGAAGTACGAGTACCACCACAGTCATAGACGGCAGTGACAGAAAAATAATAATCTTCACCACTTTCTAAGTATCCGCCAAAATCACCACTTCTGTATGCAGAAGAATTATTTATTGAATAAGATGTGATATTGGTATCGGTGATCCAACGCAAATATCCATTAGCTGGATAAACAGGAGTAGAATCATCTTTTGAAATAACCACTTTGTATCCAGCCAAATTGTCATGGTCGATTTGATTCCAAGACATGCTGAGGTGGTCATTTATTTGTTCAATTTCAACAACAGGTGCAATATAGCTATCTATATCGCAGTTTGTGGGTGGATTATTGTTTTCAGCTAGACCAGCATTTGGTAGAGCCAACAGCACAACAAACACCCAAAATATTGCTTTTTTCATCTTTTTTTATTAACTAATTAACCTGCGTATAATTATATCAAATGCCCTATTTTCCGCAACTTGAGCAATTGACTTTGTAGTTGAGGAGATTATAATAAAGAAAGTAATTAATTTTAAAAAATATTATGGTTAAAGCAGTGATACTTGATTTGAATGGTGTGATTTTGTCAGAGGGCGAGTATTTTACCAAACGACTTGAGAACAAATATAATATACCCAGTGAAAAGTTTTATAAAATTTTTGATGAAGTGATGCATATTGGCAGAAAGCCAAACTGCCAAGATTTCTTTAAACTTTGGGAGCCAAAATTGGTGGAGTTGGGAATAAAAGTTTCTCGGGAAGAGTTTTTTGACTTATGGTTTTCTGGAGAAAATTTGGTGACTGAGTTTTTGGATTATATACAAGAGCTTAGGGAGCAAGGGGTAAATGTTTTTATTCTTTCAAACAACTTTAAAGAAAGAACAGAATTTTATCGAGCCAATTATCCTCAAATTTTTGATAGTGTAGATGGGGCATATTTTTCTTGTGAAACAGGATTTGTAAAACCAGATGTTCAGGCTTATCAAAAGTTACTTGAACAACAAAACTTAGAAGCCAGAGATGTACTTTATTTTGATGATGTCGAAGAAAATGTAGCAGCGGCTGGCAGTACCGGTATAGTATCGTATATATATAAAAATTTGGAAGAGACGAAAAAAGTAGTTGATAGTCTAAAATAATAAAAAACCTCCCAAGTGGGAGGTTTTTTATTATAGGTGAGTAAATAAATCTTTGTCTGGAAATCTAAATTTTGGTTTTTCTGGATCTTTGAGTCTATTACCCAGCGCTAGATAAGCCGTAGATTTTATATGAGGTGGCAAATTCAAAATTTTGTCTATTTCTGGATTTACAAATCCTTCCATTGGACAAGAATCTACTTTGAGCTCAGCAGCCGCAGCCATACCAAAGCCTAGTGCTAGATAAGCTTGTCTGGTTGCCCAACAAAGTACGTCCTCAGGACTTTTCTTTTGCATAGAACCTTTTAGCATATCCTCCATGCCTTTCATTTTTTCTTTGGCGGCAGCATCACCACCTGATAAGTGGTCTATCATACTATCTACTCTTTCTATAGCATCGGTCCGTGCACAAAAAACCAATAGGTAGGCAGAAGTGTCTACTTGGGCTTGCCCAAAAGAATGCTCTTTCATCTTTTTTCTGGTTTCCAAGTCTTCTACTACATAGACGTGCCAGGATTGTAACCCAAAAGAAGTAGGGGCCATTTTGATGGCATTGAGGATTTTGTCCAAATCTTCTTGAACAACAGGCTTGCTAGCATCAAACTCTTTGGTAGCGTTTCGCCACTCTAAATTATCTAAAAATGACATATGTTAATCTGGTTAATTATTATCTAATCAGCTTAACATACTTTTTGGGTTTTTTAAATAATATTGCCTTTGTTGGCTGGGAAAGTGACGCAATCTACGATACTGGATTTACCACTTATCCATTGTAGGATTCTAGACATACCAAAGCCACAACCAGCGTGTGGTACTGCTCCATTTTCTTTGATTTGGTTGATATACCATTCAAAATCCGATATATCTCCACCTTTCTTTTCAAGGCGTTTATACATCTTAGAGTTTTTTAGGCGCCTGACTAGCTCATCCAAAACATGGACTCTAGCGGCAGCTCCTACAGATTCACCACTAAAAGGTAGTATAAGGTCAGAGCTCAGGACTCTGCCTGGGTTATCTTTTGATGGAAGCATGTTGAAAAACTTTTCTACTTCGATATCATCGTGTTCTTTGTACATTGGGTCAGGATAATGGGTAATAAATAACGGCTGATTGTCAGCCGCTGCGATTAGTAATTTTTCTCTTTGACTAGATATGTCATCTCCCCATTTTATATCTTCTCCCATGTCTTGAAGTTTCTTGATTGCTTGGTCATAGGTAAATCTTTTAAACTTTGATGGACATTTTTTGAGACGGATTAGATCATTGTCACTGAGACCAAAATCCTCTTTGGCTCTAGGGTGATTAGAAACTTTCTGAGCCAGGTAATGTACCAAGTCTTCTTGGGAGACCAAGAGATCTTCAAAGCTTCCCGCAAACTCAATCTCTAACATAGTAAACTCTGTTAGGTGTCTATTGTCGATTTTTGGTTCAGCCCGAAAAGATGGTCCAATGCAATATACTTTTTTCAAAGATGGTACCATGGCCTCTAGATAGAGTTGCCCAGTTTGAGAAAGGTAGGCATTTCTATCAAACCACTTGTGATCTTTATCAACACTTATTTCAAAAAGAGTGTCGATGTTTTCACAGGCTCCACTAGCCCGCACAATCTTTGGCGGAAAAAGAGGAGTAAAACCCTGGTCGCGAAAAAAATCTTCTGCTTCCTTGAGTACAAAGCCCTCAAGGCGGGCGGTGTTTTCTTTTTTCATACACTTTTTTGTTAATTTTTAGGTATAAAAAAATCGTTCCTTTCGGAACGACTAACTCATAATATTTTTTGGAAATTTTAACCAGCGGTTTGGCGGACAAGTTTTGAAATGTTGTATAATTTTTAACATTCTGATAAACATTATACTCTGCTTTAAAAATGATGTCAAACTTAGAGGCTAAACTTGAGATAATTTATCTTTTTCCCAGCTTTGAGGTGCATATGTTCATAGTAAGTTTTTATTTCTAGTATGGGATCAATATTTATTTTAGAATAAATATCTTTGGTATTGGTTTTGATGGTGCCCCCAAAATTTTGTATAGTCTCAACTGAAAAATCAAAAAGATTTTCATCATCAGTTTTCAAATGGATCAGGCCATCTTCTTTTATAAGTTGCTTGTATATTTCTAAAAATCTATAAGAGGTCAATCTTTTGCGTAATTGTTTTTCTCTAGGGAAAGGATCAGGAAAAGTGATCAAGATTTCGTTGATAGAGTTTTTTGTAAAATATTCAGCTAAATTTTCTATTTGAATCCTCAAGAAAAAAACATTTTTCAAGTTTTGTTCTATAGCCTGTTTGGCTCCAGACCAAAGACGTTCACCTTGTATATCTATACCGATAAATTTTATGTGAGGAAGTTTTTTGGCTAGGGCTAGAGTATAGGCTCCTTTACCACAGGCGAGCTCTAATATTATAGAATTGTTGTCCTCCAAAAAATCGGCCAATTTTTCTTTGATGTCAGGCTGATGCACCTGGGCCAAGTTTGGGAATTTTTCGGTTTCTGCAAACCTTTGCAATTTTTTCCTAGACATATTTTAGGGCTTACCCAATTGAATATAGTATATGATAGTACAAAACTTGATTATGGACAAGCCCTTGCGCCATCATTGACAGGGTGCTATTTTTCAGTTAAATTATCAAATCTGTTATAATGTATATATGAAAGTATTAGCTATAGAATCATCGTGTGACGAAACAGCCGTTGCCAAGATCGAGGGTGGTGGTGATTCTTTGATTTTGGAGAAAAACGCTATTTATTCTCAGATAGACATACACAAAAAATACGGCGGCGTTGTACCAGAGGTAGCTGCTCGTAAACATCTGGAGACTATTATCCCATTGGTGGATGACACACTTGGTAAAGATAAGCTAAAGGACGTTGATTATCTAGCGGTCACAAGTGGCCCTGGTTTGATTACTTCTTTGCTTTTGGGTATGACCGTAGCCAAAACCTTGGCTTATATTAACAAATTACCTTTGGTGCCAATCAACCATATGGAAGGACACGTGTATTCAAATTGGTTATCAAATGATGAATTGGTAAAAAACTCTCAAAAATATTTTCCAAGTCTAGTACTTATCGTCTCAGGAGGGCATACGGAGCTAGTTTTGATGAAAGGACATGGAGACTATCAATTGATTGGACAGACCTTGGATGATGCCGTTGGTGAGGCTTATGACAAAGTAGCCAAGATGATGAACCTGGGCTATCCTGGCGGTCCTATAGTCAGTAGATTAGCAGAAGAGGGTGATGACAAAGCATATAAGTTGCCTCGCCCAATGATGGATAAGGATAATTATGACTTTAGTTTAGCGGGACTCAAGACAGCTGTGCTCTATACACTTGAGAAAAAGAAAAATATAAACAAAAAAGATGTCAAAGATGTTTGCGCTAGTTTTCAAACGGCAGTGACTGATGTATTGGTACACAAAACCATCAGGGCAGTCGGAGAGTTTGGTGTAAAGTCTATTATGTTGGCCGGAGGAGTGGCTGCCAACTCAAATCTAAAAAGTAGATTATCAGTAGAAGCAAAAAAATTGGACATGCCTTTCTTTTTTCCGGAGATAAAATATACAGGAGACAATGCAGCTATGATAGCGGCTGCCGCATACTATAAGATACAAAATAAACAAGCAGACATTTTGCAAGGAAAAGAAATTTTTAACTTGCAACCAAAATCAAATTGGCAATTAGTAAAATAAAACAAAAAAATGAAAGAATATACAAGTAACAATATAGGCGACACTCAGAAAATAGCCAAAGAAGTAGCTGGTACTCTTCGGGGCGGTGAGCTCATTGCCTTGGCAGGCAACCTAGGAGCCGGTAAGACTGTTTTTGTCAAAGCCCTGGCTCGAGCTATGGGCATAGAGGACAACATCACTAGCCCTACTTTTGTTTTGATGAAAGTATATGATGCTGATTTTGGCAAAGTAGAAAGATTGGTGCATGTAGATTGTTATCGTTTGGAGCATGCTGAGGATTTGCAAGATATTGGCCTGGGTGATTACCTAAATCATGACAACAATGTGGTAGTGGTAGAGTGGGCTGATAAAATAAATGATTTACCCGAGGGTACAATATATATAAAGATAGAAAGTTTGGGTGGAGACAAAAGAAAAATCATAATTGACTAATATAATGATAAATTGTATCATTGTATTACTATAATCAAATAAAAAGCGTTTGATTCGAGATTCATGTCACTCGAAGAGCTGCAGGAAGAACCAAGGTAGAACCTGTCGGGGTGCGCCCGTTATAGCGTCAAAATCAAGAACAAATTAAGGTGGTACCGTCCAATTTTTTGGGCCCTTAAACGCAATTATTTTGCGTTTTTATTTTTTAAACAAAATTATGCAAGAATTAGCCAAAGCTTACGAGCCAACCAAATATGAAGATGATATTTATAAGACCTGGGAAGAGTCTGGTCTTTTTGATCCTGACAAGCTCAAAGCCAAGGGGAAGCCTTTTGTCATATCTATGCCACCACCAAATGCTACTGGTATTTTGCATCTGGGGCATGCCGCTGCTTTGGCCTACGAAGACCTAATGGTCCGTTTCCACCGCCTCAAGGGCGATAAGGCTCTTTGGGTGCCAGGTACTGACCATGCGGCTATTGCTACCCAGACAAAGGTAGAAAAGATTTTGGCTATCGAGGGTACAGACAGAAAAAAACTTGGTCGAGAAAAGTTTTTGGGCAGAGTCAAAGAATACGTAGCTAGCTCACAAGGTACCATCCGCAAACAAACTCGCAAGATGGGCTCTAGTTGTGATTGGTCTCGTGAAAGATATACTTTTGACGACGGCTTATCAAAGGCGGTCAATCAAGCTTTTGTCAAAATGTATGACGACGGTTTGATAGAGAGGGATTATCGGATAGTCAATTGGTGTCCGCGCTGCGCCTCTACCCTAGCTGACGATGAAGTAGAACACAAAGAACAAGACGCTAAACTATATTATATAAAATATGGTCCATTTGTAGTGGCAACGACTAGACCAGAAACAAAACTAGCCGATACTGGTGTAGCTGTCCACCCGAGTGATCGAAGATACAAAAAATATGTTGGGCAAGAGCTGGATATAGATCTGGCTGGACACAAGATAAAAGTAAAAGTCATTGCCGATAAAGAAATCGATAAAAGATTTGGTAGTGGAGTAGTGGGAGTAACCCCTGCTCACAGTACAACTGATTATGAGCTTGCTCAAAGGCATGATTTGGAAATTATCAAACTGATTGATGAGTCTGGACATATCATGAAAACCGGTGGCAAGTACAAAGGTAAAAATGTTTTGCAAGCCAGAAGAGAATTTGTAGCTGATTTGGAAAAAGCAGGTCAAATAGAAAAAATAGATAGTATAAAAAACAATCTTTCTATTTGTTATCGTTGTGATACTCCTATTGAGCCACTTACTTCTGAACAATGGTTTGTCAGGGTAAACAAAAAAATTCCAAGCCGAGGCAAGAGCCTCAAAGAATTGGCTATCAATGCCGTCAAAGGTGGGGATATAGAAATATTACCAAAGCGATTTGATAAAACATATTATCATTGGATGGAAAATCTTCATGATTGGTGTATTTCTCGTCAGATTTGGTGGGGACATCGGATTCCTGTTTGGTATACCGAGGATGGAGAGGTGATAGTAGCTCCAAATGAAACTGAAGCAAACAAAAAAGCTGGTAATAAAAAACTAACTCAAGACAAAGACACTCTTGATACTTGGTTTTCATCTTCACTTTGGACCTTTTCTACTTTGGGGTGGCCAATACAAAACAAAATTGGTCTTGATAAAGATTTGGTCAAGATAGTAGAGAGTGGAGAAAAAACCAAAACATATAGATTGGCAGATAAGGGATATAGTATTGGTGAAACTATTGTTGTGGAAAATACTCAGACAAAGAAAAATTTTGGTTATATAAAAATTACCAATATTCAAAAAATTAAGTTTAAAGATGTAGATCCCAAACAAAAGGGTCACGAAGAGTATAAGGATAAAGATGATTTCAAAAAAACATTCAAAAAATATTATCCAGACAAGGATATTACGGATAATACGGACTTATGGGCTTATGATTTTGTTTATAGTAAAAAGTCAGATCTAGATTTATTTCATCCAAGCTCTGTAATGGAGACTGGCTATGATATTTTATTTTTTTGGGTAGCTAGGATGATAATGATGACAGAGTATGTTTTGGAAACAAAGCCATTTGATACTGTTTATCTACATGGTATGATCCGAGATAAGGATGGCAAAAAAATGTCCAAGTCTTTGGGTAATGGTATAGATCCGATAAAAATGAGTGAAAAATTTGGTACCGACGCACTTCGTCTGTCTTTGATCATTGGATCTGCACCAGGAGCAGATATGCGACTTTATGAAGACAAGATTGCGGGTTATAGAAATTTTGTAAATAAACTTTGGAATATTTCTCGATTTATTTTTACCAGTGCAGACAACGTCAAAAGAGTCAAAAAACAACCAAGGGCAAAAACTCTGGCTGATAAGTGGATTTTGTCTGAATTTAACGAAACTATAAAAGAAATAAGCGAGGACTTAGAAAAATTTCATTTTTCAGAAGCAGGTACCAAGCTTTATCATTTTACTTGGGATGATTTGGCAGATTGGTATTTAGAAATTTCTAAAATAGAAAAAGACAAAGAAGAGATATTACTTTATATTTTGGAAAGACTCCTTGTTTTGTGTCATCCTTTTATTCCATTTGTGACAGAAGTGATTTGGGAGCAATTTGGTGAAAAAGAATTAATGATGGTCAAAGAGTGGCCCAAAGCTGGTAAAGTGGATAAGGATGTAATTACAAATTTTACTGAACTCAAAGAACTGGTAGTAAGTTTAAGAAATCTTAAAGCTGAAAATAAGATACCGCCAACTGAATTTCCCGATTGTAATTTGGACAGTAAAATTTTGGATAAAAAATATCTAGAACTTGCCGCCAAGATGGCTAGGGTCAATCTGACGGACAAAAAAGTAAATGTAAAACCAATAGCCATAAACAGCAGTAAGGTATTTATAGATTTGACCAAAGAATTGTCAGACAAAGAAAAACAAGATCTGGAAAAATATATTAAAAATACAGAAGCCAAGCTAGCCAATGAAAAATTTGTCAGCAATGCACCACCGCAGGTGATAGAGGATACAAAAAAACGATTAGCCGAAGCCAAGAACAAGGTGAATGGCCAATAGGCCAGAGAGGGTGACCTAGGCCAAAAACTCAAATAAAAAAACACCGCCCCAGGGCGGTGTTTAAATTTTAATCTTTTATTTCTCCAAAGACTTCTTCTATTGAGGTTATACCTTCCATGGCTTTGAGCAGTCCATCTTGGAACATAGTAATCATTCCCTGACTGACGGCTAATTTTTCCATTTCATATTCTGATACTTTACCAGACAATATCATTTTTTCTACTTCTGGAGACATGGTCATTACTTCATAGATACCAACTCGACCCTTGTATCCAAGTCCGTGACATTTGTCACAACCAACGGATTTATAAAATTTTAGGTTAGTCAAAGCAGATTCATCTGGCTTATGTCCTGACTCGGGAGCTACTTCATTTAGCGTATTCATGATGGTGGTCATTTTGGTATTATCAATCTCAGTGTCTTCTACCTTGCATTCTGTGCAAAGACGGCGAATCAATCTTTGTCCTATGATAGCATTGAGAGAAGGGGCCAATAAAAATGGTTGGACACCCATAGCGAGTAAACGGGGTATAGTACCAGCAGCAGAATTGGTATGAATAGTAGAAAGCATCATATGACCAGTCAAAGCAGCGTTGATAGCCGTATCAGCGGTTTCTAGGTCACGGATTTCACCAACCATCACCACATCTGGATCTTGTCTTAAAATAGCTCTCAGGCCTCGAGCAAAGGTATATTTTGAGGACCTTGGCTTGGATTCTCCGGCAACAACAGGCTCTTGGTCGTTACCATCAGCATTATCTACTTGACTCTGGACAATACCTGCCAATTTGTACTCAACCGGATCTTCTAGAGTGATGATCTTTGTATCTGGATTATTGAGTTTGTTTAGGATGGCATATAGGGTGGTGGTTTTACCACTTCCTGTGGGGCCAGTAGATATTACCATGCCGTTTGGTTTTTCTATTTGACCCTTGAGGTCATTAAAAGCCTTTCCTTTGAGACCTAGTTTTTCAAACTCTAGGCCGATACTAGAAGCTTTGAGTAAACGCATTACAATACTTTCACCAAAAGTAGAAGGAATAGTAGAGACCCTAACATCCACTGCATCATCGGCCATGGAGATACTAAAACGACCATCTTGAGGTTTGTTGCCTATGTTTAGTTTGAGTCCAGATAGTAGCTTGATTCTAGAGTTTATCTTTGGCCAAGCATCCATTGGTAATTTGGCCACATCATGTAGAACACCATCGATCCTAAACCTGACTTTGATGTCAGTTTTTTCTGCTTCAATATGTATATCAGAAGCACCAAATTTTAGAGAAGCGGCGATGACTAGATTTACTGTTTCGGTCAATCCAGTATCTTGGACAAGGCTTTGTAGTTCATCAAAATTATTTAGTTTTTCATTGAACTTTTGCAAATCTTCGGCAGTGATAGTGATACCTTCCATATGGATGATGGTTGGTATTTTATCAAAAACCTCCATAGACTTGTTAAAGCTATATTCAGATATTAGATATATTTTTACATTTGCATGGTATTTTTCGGCTAGCTCACGAGAAATATTGGTCACCTGAGGGTTGGTAGGATTGAGTGATCCAAAGCGCATTTCTTCGCCAGTATACAAAAAACAAATAGTCTGTAAGACTTCAGCTTTTTCTCGAGGAATAAGTTTTATAGCATCTTGAGAAATAGGGAACTTACTCAAATCAATGTATGACAAATTTTGAGCAGTGGCCTGCCTTTCTACTTCTTGTTCTTCTTCACGTATTTTTATAGATGACAACTTTTCATCTAGTTTTTGAGAAGTTTCATCTTTTGCTATGTGAATACTTGATGTTGGGGAATCGGGCATTTTTCTAAAATTTTTTAAAACTTATACTATAAACATTATACTTTATGGGATAGTGTTACGTCAATTAAAAAACCCCCGACTAGCGGGGGTTGGTATTTTTTATTTTGTAAGTTTAGGCATATGTTTATGCGCTACTCGATGTACTTTGCTGTAGGTTTTGCCTTTGGCTGTGAGCTCCAAAAATACATTGGCCCATATCAAATTGTAGTAGGCACCAAACTTTGAGGTGCCAACCAAGAATATGATAACGCCCAAAAATATTCCAATAGTAAAGATAAACCAGAAAATATACATATTGAAAGCTAAGAATAATCCCAAAATCAAGAATGGAGTAAATATAAATACAAGTAAAGCCAATAATATTATAAAATAAAATATAGTAACAAATAATAAGAAGATTGCATTTTCAACAGTGACTAGCCAATTTATTTTGAACAAATTCCAACCATTGTAGAAAGCGTCTTTGAATTTGTTGTCTTTGAGTATTACATAAGCCGCTCCATAACGAGTGACAAAAGATAAAATAATCACTAGAGGGATAAGTACGAAGAAGACGACTAGACTCATAATAAGGAACATAACCCAAGTAGTAGAGCTCAGGGCTATAAATCCAATCAAAGGATCAACCACTGAAATAATAAAAAAGTAGCCGATCAGAGCATTGACTACATTGAGGCCTAGTAAGGGCCAAAATTTTTGTAGACCTATTTGTAGGTGCTTGTTAAATTTTGAAGTTTTACCATTGGCCTTTTCAATAGAAGCGTTTATCAATGCTCCCTGAGAAGATATGGCCAAAACAATCATGATGGCGGAAAAAATAAACATGCCAAGCATTGTTATTATTCCGCTGACAGAAAAACTAGAAATACCACTAATGCTAAACACAGCAAAAATCTTTACCCAGTTGACTATGTTTGAGCTCAAGAAATCAGGACCGACAGAGTTTAGGTTTAGTAAAATTCGGACTTCATAAAAACCAAGGATAGAGGCAAATAAGCCAAAAAACAATAAGTTGTAGTTGTTTTTAACAGTTAAGAAAGATTTTTTATAAATCTTTTTGTAAAAAGAATCCATATTTTTATTTTAATTTATTTTTATTTTCACTCCTAACTATATTATACAACATTTTTTGAAAAAAACAAAACCGCCAAGAGGGGCAGTTTTGATATTAGGGTTTATCTTTATGTTATTGGATATCTCCTCTTTGTAGTAACCACTTTTCCAGATTTTTTATATTATTATCCTTACTTTTAATTGTTAGGTATATTTCAATATTTTTTTTGAAAGAAATACCAGAAAATGCATTTTTCCAAAAATTGTTATCAAGATATGTGTAAGAGGTGGTAATTTTACCATTTAATAATGCATATCTGGAAAATGCTTTTATTATTTTATTATATTTTGCAAAGTCAGATTCAATTAGCATTAATTCCTGCACCTCAAATCTTGTTTTTTTCTTTTTGTAAATGATATATCCAATGGTTTGTTTTTTTTCTTTTATTTCAAAATATTCATATTTACATTTAGGATTTTTTTCATATCTCCAAACAAAATAATCTTTATTTTTATGTATACTATAATATGGTTGGTTTTTTGTTTCTAAATCAAGTTTTTGTATTTTTATAAATTTAATGTCAGTTTTGTATGGGAACGATAAGACGTGCCGTGTAGACATTTGTCCAATAATATCGTAGTTAATTTTTTTAGAATGTTTATCAATTTTTACACCTTCATAATTTGAGAAACCAATATAGTTGCTTTGTTTATCCATTTTTTTTTCAACCATTTGTGTAAGCGTGGTGATAAGCCCTTGTCGCCTGTATTCGGGATGTGTGGCTTGTACTGCACATGAATAGTAATTGAGTATATTTTCTTGATAGCCAATGTATATTGGAACAAAGCACACAAAAGCACGTATATTGTCATTTTCTTCTGCGACGTAACTTTCTGTTTGACCATTAAAAAATTTGTCAAAATGTTTCCAGACAAAAGATTGTGCTGAAATATTTCGGGCAGGAAAACAGTTGTTTAGTAAATTTATAATTTGCGTAGTGTCTTTATTGAGATATTTTCTAAAGATCATGGTCGTTATTTTAAATCTGGTGATTTTTTGTATTTTTCTTTATGGAATTTTGAAAATTTGATTCCTCCCGTAGGTACGACTATTGTACCAGCAATAGGATGCTTAAACTTTTCTAATAATTTTTCATCATAATTTTCTTGGTCAGCCATAATATCGGTCATGGTGTTTACTTTTGCATTTGGAATATCAAGTTTATCTAAAATAGTAGAAAAGTCATTTGATGAATATTTTTTTAATATTTTTTCTATTTCTACTTTTAATATTTTAATATTTTTTAATCTTAATTGATTATTTATAAAATATTGTTTTGGAAATAAATTATTTTCTTTCTGTAAAAATTTTTCAAATATTTTCCATTGCTTTTCATTTCCAATAGCTATAATAACAGCACCGTCTTTTGTTTTAAATAAACCAAAAGGCGCGATTGCATTATCCATATTACCAACCTTTGGAGGATTTTGTTTTGAAATTGAAGTAGCGATCAAATTTTGCTCAAGTAAATCAAACGCCGAGCCCTTCATGGAAACAGTAATTTTACATCCATTACCCGTTTTCTCTCTTGTATATAGAGCGCTTGATATAGCATATGCAAGCTTCATTCCAGAAAAGGCATCAACAATAGACGTAGATATTTTCATATGCTCTTTTTCGCCATTGAGAGATATCAGACCAGATTCTGCTTGAGCTATAACGTCATAGTATTTTTTGTTTACATTGTCACTAACCCCAACAATAGAGGCGTATACAATATGAGGGTTTATTTTTTTGACGATTGAGTAATCTATTTTTAATTTTTTTGAAACTTTAGGAGAATAATTTTCAACAATAACATCACTAGATTTACAAAGATTATAAAAAATATTTAAATCTTTATTTTTTTTCAAATCTAAAACCAATGATTTCTTATTTCGATTTAGAATTTCAAAATAACCACTCCAGTTGTTTATGAGTGGTGGAAAATTGCGACTGTCATCCCCTTTGGGTGGTTCAATTTTTATTACCTCTGCTCCAAAATCAGCAAAGTGCCTTGTTGCAAAAGGTCCGCTAAAAACTCTCGTGAGATCCAAAATTTTTAATGAAGAAAAAAGTTTCATATTATCTACATTACAGGTTATCTTTATATAGCTCTAAGGCTTTTGGAACTTGTGAATGAGTAGGTTTAGGGAGCTTATTTATTTTAAACCAGTCTATTTCATCAAATTTATGAGGCTCGCCATTTTTTACTTTATCTTTATCTACTAGTACCTTGAAGTCGAGTGCTATCCAATGGGTCTTTTTGCCATCGTGCTTTCTATGGACATCTCGGTAGCCTAGAAATTCATGATCCAATACATCGGTACAGTATTCTTCTTTTATTTCTTTTTTTAAAGTCTCTATGACATCATGACCAAATTCTAATCCACCACCACCAGGATCCCAACAACCATGTTCATCTCGGCAGTTGGTAGACCTCTTGGACATCAGAAAATTACCTTTACCATCATGGCAAAAATATACGATTGTCACACCAGTATAGTCTTGTCCTTTTTTCATATATATAGTTTAGCGGAATATTTTAAATAAATCAAAAACGCCTCCGAGTGGAGGCGTTTGTTTATTTTAGTAATTCGTTGAAAGTATCTTTTTCTATTGTTTCTTTTTCCATCAATTCGGCAACTATCTTTTCTATCTTATCCTTATTTTCTTCAATTACCTTATTGGCAGTCTTGAGAGCATCGTTAATATATTTTGATATTTCCTCATCAATAGCCTCGGCAGTCTTTTCACTATAGTCTCTGCTTTCATGGATTTCTTTACCCAGGAAAACCATCTCATCTTTTTTACCAAAAGTCCTTGGGCCTAGTTTTTCATTCATACCAAATTGAGTAGTCAATTGGCGGGCAATGTGAGTAATTTTTTTCAAATCACCACTAGCACCAGTTGTTAGCTCATTGAAAAATATTTTTTCAGCAGCATAACCACCAAGTAGTACAGCCATCTGATCTAGAAAGTCAGAGTAAGTGCTCATCTTTTTGTCTTCTTTTGGAAGGTTGATAGTATAGCCAGCTGCTCGTCCACGAGATATAATAGATACTTTATGGACAGGGTCAGCATTTGGTAACAGATGAGCAACCAGGGCATGTCCAGCTTCGTGATAAGCGGTCACTTTTTTTTCCTTTTCAGATAATATATGGCTACGTCTTTCACGACCAAGTAACACTCTTTCTATGGCATCAAGGACAGTAGGTTCATCAATAACCTTTTTATCATCACGAGCGGCCATGATAGCGGCTTCGTTCAAAAGATTAGCTAGATCAGCTCCAGAAAATCCAGGTGTACGTTGAGCTACTACTTTTAGATCAACACCTTTGGCCAATGGTTTACCTTTAGCGTGGATATCTAAAATTGCTTTTCTTTCTTTGATGTCAGGTAGGTCAATTATTACTTGTCTGTCAAAACGTCCTGGGCGAAGTAGAGCAGGGTCTAGTACGTCAGGTCTATTTGTGGCCGCTAAAATTATTACATTTGTTTCATTGTCAAAACCGTCCATCTCAACCAAGATTTGGTTTAGGGTTTGCTCTCTTTCATCATGAGAGCCACCTAGTCCAGCGCCACGTTGGCGACCGACAGCATCAATTTCATCTATAAATATAATACACGGTGCAGTTTTTTTGGCTTTTTTGAACAAGTCTCTTACACGACTAGCGCCAACACCGACAAACATCTCTACAAACTCAGAACCAGAGATATGGAAAAAAGGCACCTTGGCTTCACCGGAGGTAGCACGAGCAAGTAATGTCTTACCAGTACCAGGTGAGCCCAAAAGTAAAACTCCTTTTGGAATCTTGGCACCCATAGTGACAAACTTTTGTGGATGTTTCAAAAACTCTACAATTTCCAAAAGATCCTCTTTGGCTTCGTGGGCTCCAGCTACATCTTTGAAGCTAACTTTATTTTTTTGTTGATTGGCTGTTTTGGCTCCACTTTGTCCAAAAGTCATAGCTCGGTTGTTTACACCTTGTACTTGGCGTAGCATAAACCAGATCAAAGCAATAATAAACAAAGCAGGTATAACAAAAGGTAAGATGGTACTAACAAACATACCAGAGCTTGGTTCATCACCAACTTTTATATCAATACCAGCAATTGTTTCTGCTGGTACGTCATAGTTTTTGAGTACCGTAGTCAAAGATTCACCAGTTTCTTTTTTACTAAACTGTTTTTCTTCGTTTTTTAGAGTTATATCAAGTTCGTTTCCAGATATCTGGATTGACTCGACTTCGTTATTTTTTATTTCTGAAACCAAGGCAGCGACACTAATTTCATTAATGTCTTCATTTTCTTGGCTAAAAAAACTAAATATAGCTGCAATAATTGCAAAAAACAGGAAAAAGATTGCAAACTTTTTTAATATTTCCTTCATATTTCAAATTTAATTATTTGATTTATTTTTTAGAGTCTTCTTTATCCTCGGAATCCTTCTTGTCGTCTTTCTTGGTATCTTTTTCTTTGGCCTTATCTTCTTTTTCAGCCTTAGGGGTAGATGATTCTTTATCTTCTTTTACTTCTTTTTTATCATCAGACTTTTTAGAATCTTTTTTATCCTCGGAATCCTTCTTGTCGTCTTTCTTGGTATCTTTTTCTTTGGCCTTATCTTCTTTTACTTCTTTTTTATCATCAGACTTTTTAGAATCTTTTTTATCCTCGGAATCCTTCTTGTCGTCTTTTGATTTTTTGTCGGTTTTTAGAGATAAACCAAGTCTATGATTTTTGGGCTCTATAGAAAGAATAGTAAATTTATATTCATTATCTACTGCTACTAAATTTTCAGGATCATTTACTTTTTTGTTGCTAAGCTCAGAAATATGTACCAAACCATGGATATCATTGTCTAGCTCTACAAAAGCACCAAAAGGATTTACTTTGAGTACTAGGCCTTTTACTGTTTGTCCAACTTTGTATTTCTTTTCTACGTTTGTCCAAGGATCTTCTTTCAATTTTTTCATTGAAAGTGAAATTTTGGTATTTTCAATATCAATAATTTCAGCTTCTACGATATCGCCTACTTTTATTATATCACGTGGATCATCAATACGTTGCCAAGCAAGTTCTGAGATATGGACCAAACCTTCTAGGTTGTCGCCAAACTCTACAAAAGCACCAAAATCAACAACACCAGTAACTCTTCCTTTTACTTTTTCACCAACTTTGTATTTTGATACAACTTTCTTTTGTTTATCATCCCAAGCAGCTTTTTCTGAGACGATGAGTTTTTCTTCTTTCTCATTTACATCAATGATTTTTGTCTTCAATACATCACTGACGAAGCTCTTTAGATGAGCGAGAATTTTATTTTTATCACCACCTTCGATACGAGGGTAGTGTTCTATAGTCAATTGTGAAACAGGTAAAAATCCTACTACATTACCTAGTTTTATCATCAAGCCACCTTTATTGGCATCAATAACTTTACTATCAACAATGTTTCCTTCTTTATAAAGTTTTTCAAGATTATCCCAAGCTTTTTTATGCCCAGCTTCACGGAAAGATAATTCCATGTAGCCATTTTCATTGTCTAATCCGACAACAGTAGCACTGGCTTTGTCACCAAGCTTTAGGTTTGATGATTCTTCTGATTCATCGTAGATTTCTCTACCACGTACAATACCGGTAGTGATACCTGCGAGATCAATATAAATTTCGTTTTTAGAGATACTTATTATAGCACCTTCTACTAGATCTCCTCTTTTAGGAATGTTTATTTCGTCGCTCTTCTTTAGTAAGTCGTCCATTGCAGAATTTTGGTCGACTGTTTTTTCATCTGACATTAATTATTAATATTTATCCCAAGGCTTAGCCTTGAGCCCTCGAGTTGTGTGTTTAGCTCGAGAAAACTTATTAAATGCTGCCTTACATTACCATAAACCTAAAAATAAATCAAGACCTAGGAGGATATTTGCTAAAATCCAGAAAATGGAGCAAAAAAACCCTATTTTTAAAGGACTTTATACCCATATTTAGCTTTACTTTCAGGTGTTTTTATGCTAAAATAAGAACGTTTAAAATACTAAAAATAACGATAAAAAATATGACAATTTCTTGGTTTGGATTCAATTATTTCAAGTTTCAAAATACTAGCCATTCCCTAATCTTAAATCCATACAGCCTGGACGAAAAGACTACTTTTAGTAAGGTAAAAAAAGATTTAGTTTTATTTTCTGATCCCAATAGACCGGAAATAAAAAAATATTTAGACAATCAAACACTAGTTATTGATTCTCAAGGTGAGTACGAAAAGAATGACATCTTTGTTTATGGTAAAAATATTCGTAAGCACCTTTGCTATCTTATAAACTTCGAAGGAATCAAAATAGCCTTTTTAGGTGAGTTTGGTCATCATGAATTAGAAAATAGTGACCTGGAACTTATCGAAGGAGTGGATGTTTTGATTTTACCTGTAGGTGGCGGAGACCTGACTAGTGCCAAAGAAGCAATTCGTATTGTCAATCAAATAGAGCCACGGATAGTGATACCTAGTTGTCACGCAGACAATCCTAGTAAGATGAAGCTTGATGATGTGTCTATTTTTATAAAAGAGTTTGGTGGCAAGGCAGAAGAATTGGACAAAATAAAAATAAACAAGAAAGATCTTCAAACTGAAGATGTAAAATTAATTATATTAAAATCACAAAAATGATTTTTTTAGAAAACAACCCAGGTAAAATATTTTTGATGGTATTTCTGGTGATTATATTTTTTGCTACTATTTTTTGGCAATGGTGGGAGTTTAATCCTCTCAAACGTGCATACACTGGTCAGCCTTCGGAGGCTTGGACAGATGTAATCGATGAGGGTAGTAAGACTCTTGATATTGTCGGCACCGATCTGGAGATAGGGCTAGATAAAATATCTGAATTTCCAGAAGATTTTGCCAGACAGCAAAAACAACAAGAGCTATTAGATAGTACTCAAGAATATTTAGATAACAAGGCCACATCAACTGATGATGGCGACACAAATAATGATGATGAAGAATAATATGCCAAAAAAACCAACCAGCAAGAAACCGATCAAAAAAACAACAAAGAAAACTACCGAGGAAACCAAACCAAAAAAAGCCACTGCTAAAGCAGAGACAGAGGTAAAGGAAAAACCAGAAGTAGTAATCAAGAATAATCAAGGAACAGTTGAGCCATTGTCCATTGTAGAAGAGATGGAGAGTTCTTATATTGATTATGCGATGAGCGTAATTGTTTCTCGTGCTTTACCCGATGTTCGAGATGGTCTCAAACCAGTCCATCGTCGTATTCTTTATGCGATGTGGCGCATAGGCTTGAAGCATAATGCTAAATTTAGAAAATCAGCGACTGTAGTCGGTGAAGTTTTGGGTAAATATCATCCACATGGTGATCTTGCGGTTTACAATTCTATGGCTAGGATGGCGCAGGATTTTTCTATGCGTTATATGCTTGTAAATGGTCAGGGTAACTTCGGTTCTATGGATGGAGATAATCCAGCGGCTATGCGTTATACCGAGGCAAAACTACAAGCACTAGCAGAAGAGCTTATAATTGATATCGATAAAAATACAGTTGATTTTGTACCAAACTATGATGGTTCACATAAAGAGCCAAGGGTATTACCAGCCAAATTACCAAACCTATTACTCAACGGTACCACTGGTATTGCAGTTGGTATGGCTACTAGTATCCCACCGCACAACTTGGGAGAATTGATTGATGCAGTGCATTTATTAATAGAGAATCCAGATGCGGGTCTAGATGATTTGACGGATATCGTCAAAGGACCAGATTTTCCAACTGGAGGAGTAATTTATAATATAGAAGACATAAAAACAGCCTATGCCACTGGTAAAGGCGGCATTGTTGTTCGTGGAGAAGCAGAAATTATTGAGCAAAAAGCAGGTTACTTTCAAATTATAGCTTCTTCTATTCCTTTTCAAGTAAACAAAGCCAATCTTTTGGAAAAAATTGCCAATTTGGTGAAAGATAAAAAAATGGATGGCATCAGAGATTTGAGAGATGAGTCAGATAGAGATGGAGTCAGAATTGTAGTGGATCTCAAAAAAGATGCTTATCCCAAAAAAGTTTTAAACAACTTGTATAAACATACTCAACTTCAGGAAAAATTTCACGTCAATATGCTGGCTCTGATAGACGGCATTCAACCTAGAGTTTTAAATCTAAAATCAATTTTGGAAGAGTATATAAAACATCGTCAAAGTGTCGTGGTGCGTAGAACTCAATTTGAACTTGATAAAGCCAAAGATAGGGCGCATATTTTGGAAGGTTTGAAAAAAGCTTTAGACAAAATTGATGCAATCATCAAGACTATCAAGGCTTCCAAAGACAAAGAAATCGCCAAGACAAATTTGATGAAGAAATTTAAACTTTCTGAACGTCAGGCTGTAGCTATTTTGGAAATGAAGCTACAAAGTTTGGCTAATTTGGAAAGACTCAAGATTGAAGATGAGCTAAAAGAAAAATTAAAACTCATCAAAGAATTGGAAGCAATTCTAAAGAGTAAGAAAAAAGTTTTGGAAATTATCAGTACTGAGCTTTCTGAGATTAGAGATAAGTTTGCCGATGAAAGAAGAACCAAGGTGGTCAAATCAGCGGTTGATAAGATGACCACAGAGGATTTGATTCCAAATGAAGCAGCTGTGATATTGATGACTCATGATGGCTATATCAAACGTATTGCTCCCGAGACTTTCCGTACTCAGAGTAGAGGTGGAAAAGGAGTCATGGGACTTACTACCAAAGAGCAAGATGAAGTACATTTATTTTTTACTACCAATACTCATGCTGACTTGATGTTCTTTACAAGTCGAGGACGTGTATTCCGACTCAAGGCTTATGAGGTACCTTCTCAATCAAGGACATCAAAGGGACAAAATATCGTAAACTTCTTACAACTTTCTCCAGAAGAAAAAGTTTCTGGAATATTGCAAAGCGAAGATTTTGATGATTTCAAATTTTTGGTCATGGCTACCAAAAAAGGTAATATCAAAAGAGTAGCCGTTGAACAATTTGCAAACGTTCGACGTTCTGGGCTAATTGCCATCAACCTAAAAGGTGATGATACTCTAAACTGGGTCAAGCCATCTACCGGAGGTGATGATATAGTGTTAGCCACCATCAAGGGTCAAGCTATACGCTTTAAAGAAAAAAATGTCAGAGCTATGGGTAGATCAGCTGGAGGTGTCAGAGCTATCCGTTTGAAAAAAGAAGATTTGGTAATCGGAGTAGATATAGTGCCAGATGGAAAGGTTGGTAAAGAAGAGCAACTACTGGTTGTGACTGACAATGGATTTGGTAAACGTACTTCTTTGTCTGCCTACAAAGTCCAGGGCAGAGGAGGTAGTGGCATCAAAACAGCTCAAGTGACCGCCAAAACTGGAGATCTTGCCTCTGCCAAGATTATTAGCACAAAATTAGAGGGTGAGGATATGATTATTATTTCCAAAAAAGGACAAGTCATCAGATTGCCTCTCAAATCAGTAAATGTCTTGGGTCGAGCGACCCAGGGTGTGAGATTGATGAGATTCAAGGATCAAGATGATAAAGTATCTTCTGTAACATTTATATAACAAAAATCCCCGTCTATACGGGGATTTTTTATTGCTTGTAAATCTTTAAAATTAGTGATAATCTTGTAAATACTATGGATGAAGAACGTATAATATCAGCTAGTGAGCAAAATAATGACAAAACCTGGGACCTGACTCTAAGGCCTCAGACTTTGGATGAATACATAGGCCAAACAAAAATAAAGGCCAATCTTGATATTGTATTGAGAGCTGCCAAAGAAAGAAAAGAAGCTGTTGACCATGTCTTATTGTTTGGACCTCCTGGACTTGGTAAAACTACCCTAGCTCACATCATAGCCAAGGAAATGGGAGTGGGCATCAAGGTCACTTCTGGCCCAGCTATATCAAAAGCTGGTGATTTGGCGGCCATCATTACAAATTTACAAGATGGAGATATTTTATTTATTGATGAGATACACAGATTAAACAAAACCATTGAAGAAATACTTTATCCAGCCATGGAAGATTTTGCACTTGATATTATCCTCGGCAAAGGTCCGTCAGCTCAGATTCTTAGATTGGATTTACCAAGATTTACAATCATTGGTGCAACCACTAGATACAATCTTATTTCATCACCACTTCGAGACAGATTTGGAGTGACATTTAGACTCAATTTTTATGATCATGATGAGCTAGCGGATATAGTAAAAAGATCAGCTGATATTTTGGCTGTGCCAATAGAAGGTCAAGCTCAAATGGAGATTGCTAGTCGTAGTAGAGCTACTCCTCGTATTGCTAACCGTATTTTAAAAAGAGTTAGAGATTATGCTCAGGTCAAAGCGGGTGGAGATGTATCTTTGGATGTCACCAAAAAAGCCTTGAATCTTATGGCCATAGATAAACACGGCTTGGATGATCTAGATAGAAAGCTACTCAAGGTATTGGTAGAAAATTTTGCTGGTGGTCCAGTAGGAATAGGTACCTTAGCTGCCGCCCTACAAGAAGAATCAGGTACTATCGAAGAAATATTTGAACCATATTTGATGCAACTTGGATTTTTGTCACGAACTTCCAAGGGCAGAGTAGCCACTGAAAAAACTTATGAATATCTAGAAGCCACCAAAAATCAAGAAAAAGAGCAGAATCAATTATTTTAAGATGAAAGCAAAATTACTTTTACATACTTGTTGTGGACCTTGTGTCATATACGTAATAGAACAGTTATCAAGAGATTTTGAGGTAACTGTTTATTATTTTAATCCAAATATTCATCCTCGCAAAGAATTTCTTGCAAGAAAAAATGAAATTCAAAAATATCTTGATAAGAATAATATAGAATTTATAGAAGGTGAGTATGATACTGCCAATTGGTTTGATAAGACCAAGGGACTCGAGCACGAGCCAGAAAAAGGTAAGCGTTGCGATGTTTGCTTTGGGATTCGTTTGCGAGGAACAATCCAAAAAGCCAAAGAGCTCGGGTACGATGCGTGGGCAACATCACTTTCTATCAGCCCACACAAAAATTATCAAAAAATATCTGATATCGGAAAACAGCTAGAAGAAGAATACGGTATAGATTTTGTGGATCGTGATTGGAAAAAACAGGAAGGATACAAAATAGCCTGTAGCATGTCCCGAGAAGAGGGCTTCTATCGTCAAAATTATTGTGGTTGTATCCATTCACGACGCGATTGACATAAAAACATAATTTGAGTAATCTTTTGTTAGATAAAATAATAGATCTTTTCACACAACAAGGAGGCTGACCAATGAGTAACCCGGAAAAAAGAGACTTCAAAAAGTTTGTCATTATGCACATTTTATTATTGTTATGCCTGACTGCTGCTAATGTTTTTATCCAGTTATTTTATTTTGAAGAATCATTTCTAGCTCTCTTTAGAGCATTCTTGGTATTGTTTGTTATATTTGCTTCTGCTGCTGCAACTTTTTATGGACTTTTTGTCATCTGTGCCAAGGTTGGTATTATCAATATTGATTTGGATAAAGTCCCAAAAGAAGTTAAGAGCATCATGCTTCTTGGAGGAGCCTGCATATTTGCAATTGGTTTTGGTAATTTTTATTACCTCATGACACACCCTCCAGCCTCTCATTGAGTTTTTACGGCCGAGTTCATCTTTGACGAACTCGGCCGCTTTATTTTATAATATTCTTATGGATATAAAATTATTTGATTACAAATTACCAAGCAATTTAATTGCTCAAAAACAAATAAAGCCGCGTGACCATTCTCGGTTGCTTGTTTTGGATATAGCTAGTCAAAAAATAGCTCACAAGCATTTTTATGACTTAGTAGACTATCTGACAGAAGATGATGTTTTGGTGGTCAATGAAACAAAGGTATTCCCAGCTAGATTGTATGGACAGAAAAAGACAGGGGGCAAAGTAGAAATTTTGTTGACCGAAAGGATAAACACTGCAGAATATCAAGCGATGATCGGCGGCCGAAATTTGGCAGTCGGAGATTTTATTTATTTAGACAAAAAACTAAGAGCCCAGATAATCAAAGATATAGATGGCAAAACAAAACAAATAAAATTTGATAAATCTGGCAAAGCGCTAGATAAAATAATAGAGGCCATTGGTCACACGCCGCTACCTCCATATATCAAAACCAAGGATACTCAGCAAATCAAAAAAGATTATCAGACTATCTATGCCAAAAGTACTGGTTCGGTCGCTGCACCTACGGCTGGTCTCCATTTTACTAAAAAAGTTTTAAAACAACTTGAGAAAAAAGGAGTCAAAATTTTTAAAGTGACATTGCATGTGTCCCTGGGTACTTTTGCTCCAGTAGAAGTAAGTGATATCAAAAAACATAAAATTCATCATGAGTGGGCCAGTATTGATCAAAAGACCGTCGATGCTTTGAATAAATTAAAAAAACAAAGTAAAAATATCATAGCCATAGGTACTACCTCGGCTCGTACTCTCGAGGCTTTTTCTGCTAAAACAGGAAAACTACAATCTGGAGACAAGTGGGTGGATATTTATATATACCCAGGGTATAAGTATAGATTTGTTGATGATTTAATTACCAATTTTCATCTACCAAAGAGCTCGCTACTCTTTATGGTGTCAGCACTAGCTACTCGTGAACTAATAATAAAAACATACAAAAAAGCAGTTGCTAAAAAATATAGATTTTTCTCTTTTGGTGATGCTATGTTTATTAGCAAAAATAGATTGAAATAACTTTTTTAAAATCACAGGAACAAAAAAGACTCTATCCGCCCCAAAGTAGATAGAGTCTCAAAAAACTTCCATGTGATTTTTGTTAAATTGTATTTTTTTCCAAATCCTACTATCAACACAACTATTTTTTAGTTTTTATATTATTTTATTTAAAATAATATGCTTTAGTTGTAGCTGGTAGCTTGTTTAGAATGGGACAATGAACAACTCTACGAGTATTATATCATATTCTAAGACAAAATAAAAAACCCGCCTTGATTCCTTTCAAGGCGGGTTATATGTTAAGAAGGTATAGATACTGTGGTGGTAGGGGCACTGGAGTCCTTTCGTAGTGTTCCGGAGCCAACAAGCATCTCTATTCTTTTTTCCACCATTTTTTGGCGGAAAGCTCTGATTCGTGGGTCATTCTGAGCAGTAGGATCAGAGGAGTATTTATCAACAAGAATGCTGACCAATTGATCATATTCGATGGGGCTACCTTGGGTAACCATCCGAATAATATCAGCATCAAGGTTGGTAACGATCAGGAGATCATTGCTAGTAGGACTGAGGTGTTCTACTGTAATCCCTGCATCTCGATACCAATTTTTGATAGTACCCTCTTCGCCAATCACCAGCACTGGTATATTCAGGTCAGCCTGAACTCTTTGAGCGGTTTGCACAAAAGTTCCGTCGCCGGTCATGATTACACATTTGCTGCACTCAGGTTGGTTTTTGAACGGGCCTATAATACCCTGTTCGATAGCATGCTTCATGGAAATATCAGCCTCTTCTTTGCCGGCTTGTTCCCTGACGCGAGTATCGATTACATGGGTATTGATTTGAGTGAGTAGAAATTGTTTTGTCTCGTATAGGAGACCAGGTGGGTCATTTGAAAAATGGGCAAAGAAGTAAATCTTTACGTTTCCGAAACGGGCTTCGAGCCAATTAATCAACTGGTAAAAGTTGATATTACAACCATAGTGGTTACGCACGGAAAAGAAAATATTTTCGCCATCGATATAAACATAGGTGACCCCAGAGTTGTCTGGCTGTTTATTCATGTTGACAGCCCCCTAGTTCGTTTGGTGTGAAGAAGTGTGAATTATTGAACTTTTTGCTGTTTTTAGACCAGAATTACCTTCTTTCTTGGGTTTTTTTGTGAGAGAACAACTAACGTACCTGATAATATACTGGTTTTTATGAACTATGTCAAGGATTATAAGCTTTGTTATATGGGGTGTTTGTGTGGGGTATGTTATAATATTACAGATTATGATTTAATAATAGTATGTTTATCAAAAAGAACGTTTGCATTTTTTCTTTTATTGGCTCTGAGAACATGGGCGATGAAGCTATTTTTTGTGCTGTTATCAAAGAGGTGAGCCCGAAAGTTGAGCATATTAGTATTATTTCATTTAATATAAATAATACTAAAAAAATATTAGAAAATTTTAAAAATAAAAATTTTAATATATACAATAGTAGTATTGTTAGTTCTATAAAGGCTATCCTTAATTCACAAATTTTTGTTTGTGGTGGTGGTGGTATAATTCAAGATCAAACAAGTATATTCAACATACCCTTCTTTTTTTCTAGAATTATTATTGCTAAATTATTAAGGAAAAAAATATTTTTTTACGCTATTGGAGTAGGGCCATTGCAATATAAAATTAGTAGGGTGCTAGTAAAGATGATTATGAACACATCTGTTGGGATTACAGTAAGAGACAAACAGTCAAAAGAGTTGTTAGAAAAAATTGGAGTAGACAAGGCTAATATTAAAGTAACAGCAGACCCAGCTACGAGTCTTGATGATTTATTGTCAGAGTATGATGCAAAAGATCTTCTAATAAAAAATAATTTAAATTTAGATAAAAAAATAATAGTTGTTTGCTTGCGTGATTATTTTAGTCATTATGCTTTGTTACCAGCAAGTATTGTAAGAAGATTAAATTTTCGGACAAAAAAAGACAAGCAAAAGCATCTTTCTTTTATAACAAAAATATCTCAAACTTTAGAATATTTACAAAACAAGGATTATCAAATATTATTTCTACCCTTTTATAATAAAGTAGATAATAAAATTCACAAAGAAGTAATAGATTTAATTAAAGTTAAGAAAAATATTTTTTTATTTTCAGATGTTTATTCATTACAACAGATATATGGAGTAATAAAATATGCAGACGTTGCTCTTTGTATGAGGTTTCATTCTTTGATATTTTCTTTTATGAATAAAATACCTTTTGTAGCCATAGACTATTCCAGTAAGGTGTATAATTTTATTGATAGAGTAATTGAACCTAGGGATAATAAGGATAATTTTTTTATAAATCCCAAAAATTTTCAAGCAAAAGAATTGATAGCAAAAATAGATTATGTTTCTAGTATAAATATTAATTATGATAATAAACTAGACCTTCTAAAGAAGGAAGAGAGTGCAAATTTTGTTTATTTATATAAAAAATCTAAATAATACACATGATTCATATCATAGTAGGTACAAAGGCTCAGTTGATAAAAATGGCACCCATAATGTCTACTCTCCAAAAAAGAGGGATGTATTATAATTATATATTTACAGGGCAGCACAAGGAGACCGTAGATGACTTGAGGGCAAATTTTGGTATAAAAGAACCTGATGTTGTTTTATACAAAGGACCAGAAATCACAAATATATTTCAGATGGTTACTTGGGGGTTTAAAATTATTTTTAAAGTTTTAAGTAACAAAAAGAACATTTTCAAAAATGATAAAGATGGAATTGTTTTAAATCATGGTGATACTTTCAGTACTTTATTGGGGACTTTATTGGCAAAAGTGGCTGGCCTAAAGAGCGGTCACGTTGAATCAGGCTTGAGATCATATAATTATTTTCATCCATTTCCAGAAGAAATAATCAGGGTATTAGTTTTTTTTATGACAGATTATTATTTTTGTCCTGGTGATTGGGCCCTGGGTATTTTAAAAAGATATAAAGGTAAAAAAATAAACACTCATCTTAATACTTTGTATGATTCTTTGATTATAGCTAAAGACAAAAATAATAATAATTTAGATATTCCTGGAGAAAAATTCGCCGTAGCCTCAATACACAGGTATGAAAATATTTTTAGGTTAAGTAAATTAAAAGAGGTAATTGCAATAATTGAGGATATAGCCAAGGATATAAAAATTTTATTTATTATGCACCCTCCAACTAAAAAACAATTATTAAAACATGGTTTATTTCATAGATTGGATAACAACAAAAATATAGAACTTAGGCCACGATATGATTATTTTTCTTTTATTGAGTTAGTTATCAATTCAGAGTTTTTGATTAGTGATGGTGGTAGTAATCAAGAGGAGGCTTTTTTCTTAGGTAAGCCGTGTTTATTACTTCGTAAAAAAACCGAAAGACAAGAAGGGCTAAAAGCTAATGTAGTTTTGTCGGGTTATGACAAAAGTGTTATCAAAAATTTTGTTTATAATTATCATAAATATAAAAAACCAACAATCGTTGCTGATGTTGGTCCTTCAGATATCATAGTAGATAATATAAAAAGGTTTGTTTAGATAAAATTATTTTTTAAATTCTTTTTTCTTTAATTTGTACAGGATCTCTTCCTGATTTTTTTTGACTCTTTTTATCATATCAGCTAGTAAGCCAAATATGATTAGCATCAAGCCAAAGGTCATAAAGAAGACAGCTATTATAAATAGAGTTTTAATAGGTGTAGTTTGATGGTTTATTAGCCAGTATATAAAAGAGTATAAACCACCAACAAACCCTAGGCTCAGTAGAGTGGTTCCAGGAAAGCCAAAGAACATTATTGGCTGGGTATCTCGTAGGGTATTGGCAACTATGGCTAAGCTCTTAAAACCATAACTTATCAAATTACCGGAAATATGTGATTTTCGGTCGTCAAAATATTTTACGGATATAGGTACTTCTTTTATTATTATTTCTTTTTCAGCAAGGTCAATAAAAGTTTCTTGAGTATAGGTAAAGCGGCCAAATAAATTTAATTTTAAGGCTGCTCTTTTTGAGTAAGCTCTAAAGCCGCATTGGGTATCTGTGAATTTTTGTTTAGTAATGAGGTTTATCAATTTAGTAAAAGCATAATTGCCGAATCTTTTTATGAGGGGTACATTTTTACTATCTTTCTTATTACTAAATCTAGAACCGGTGACCATATCAGCTTCATTATTTACTATTGGTAGTATCAGTTTTTTTATATCTTGGGCATCAAATTGACCATCACCATCTATATTAACAATAATATCAGCACCCAGGGACAATGCTTTTTCTATAGCGATTTGGAAATTTTTACCAAGTCCCATGTTATGTTTATTGGAGATAATGTAATCTGCCTTAGTTTCTTTGGCTATCTTGACCGTATCATCTGTAGAGCCATCATCAGAGACCAAAACTAATACTTCGGATATTTTATCCAAGCTTCTGGGCACATCTTTGATAACCATAGCTATATGAGCGGCCTCATTATAGGCTGGTATTATAACTATGAGTTTTTTATTGTTATGCAACATGTCCATCTAAATAGTTTAGTTTATTCAGTATATTATATAGTGTATTAAAGCATAAATATAGTAAAAAAGACAATACCATATTAGTATATTTGCATCATTTATTATATAATATTAGTAGATATTTTTATTATATTTGAATGCTAGAAAAGATAAAAAATAAATGGGCAAAATATACAATATTCTTATTAATGTTTTTTTTCGTTTTGATTACTTTGTATTTGGCAAATAATGTACAATTTGGTGCACCACCAGATGAGGTTTTTCATTTTAATCAGATAAATAATTTTAAGAATTCTCCACATTTCTTTTTGGAAGATGATGAATTACTTCAAGCAACAAATCCCGATATAGCCCCAGAACCAATGAAGAGGGCTTATTATAGTATTCGAAGTAAATCTTCCTTTTTTTATCATTGGTCGTTGGGTAGGTTATTGCATCTAAATTTTTTTAACATTTCAGATTTACTATTCTTACGTTTTATTAACATATTATTTTCACTTTTATATCTTTATTTCTTTTACAAATTAGCGCTACTAATTCTAAAAGACAAAGGCTTAGTAACCGTTGCTTTTTTATTGCATGTTATTATACCGATGTTTTTATTTCTTTCAGCTGCGGTATCTTATGATAATTTAGTTAACTTAGTTAGCATTATTAGTCTTTATTATTTATTTAGATTTATTGATAAAAAGAAAATAGAGTATTTATTTATTATTTTAATTTTTATACTATTAGGAGTACTAACCAAGTTTACTTTTTTACCATTGGCAGGAATAATAGGCATTGTTTTAATTTGGCAAATTATTAAAAACCAACAATTTGTTTGGCAAAGTCTAAAAAGCTTATTTTATAAAAATAAACTTAAATTTACGGTTTTACTTTCTTTATTAATTATTTTATTTTTGAGTAACTTTTTTATATTTTTTAAAAATTTTGTAAACTATAAAAACATATTACCTAACTGCCAACTTGTTTTTACCCAACAAATATGTTGGGAGGAGGATTATATATTTCAGAGAAATAAAATTTTTACAAATACCTTAGAAAAACCTCAGGCAGGGCTGTCTGCTATTTTAAAATATTCTTATAATTGGATTAATTTTACAATTGATAGGACGGTTAATCTATCTGGGCATATGCAGCACACATCGTTTCGTGAAAATTTTTTGTTAGCCAAATTTTTCATATGTGTTTTATTTATGTCCTTGTTATTTAATTTTAAAACCAAAAATAAAAAAATGCTCTGGGCTTTTATAATAGCCTTGGCATACATATTTGTGGTATTTTTTTATAATTATCTTGGTTATTTAAAAAAAGGTCATTCAGGCCTAGGTATACAGGGACGCTATCTTTTTCCGGTTATGTCTTTGATGATAATATTTTTTAGTAATTATTTTTTATCTTTTATTAAACACAGGGCATTGAGACTTGTAATTGTATTTTCAGTAGCTTTATTTTTATCTTTTTATATGCTATCTGTTTTAATTGCTAATTTTCTCTAAAGCCGGACAATCAAACATAAGTACTTCAGCTCCTAGGGTTTTTTGGGAGCATTTTTCTAATCTAGGAATAAATTTAGAATAATCTCTGGAATGCATCCAAAAATTATGATCTCTGACAAATTTTTTATTTTCTTCTGGGCAGAGCTCTTCTAGGTGTTTATAAGGGAGGATAAATAATATCCTATTGGGATAGTTGTTTACAAAATCAGCCCTTAGGGTTTCTGTCCTATATATTTCATAGTCACTATAAAAAGCTAGAGATAAGTCTTGCCAAGTAGATAAAATAATATCATTTTTTTGATCAAAGTTTGTACTTTGAGCATATTCAAAAACATTTTTTATCCAGTTGGTTTTTCCATAATGAGTATATTGGCGGAGCATTGTAAAAATAAAGATGTACGAAAGTATAAATATGACAATTGTGGTCAAATATTTTAGGTTGGATTTGTTTTTCAATATTTTAAATACAAGACGGGAAAAGACAATAGAAAAAAATGGCAATAAAGGTATAAATATACGGATAGCAAATGATTCGGAGGGGATGATAATCGGTAAGAAAATAATATAAAGCCAAAAGAAATAAATCAGTGGCTCGGGAATTATTTTTGTTATCTCTATATTGTATTTACCCTTAGTAAGGTATTTATAAAATTTGATAGCCAGCCAAAAGATAACAACTCCTATAATCCACAAAATTTTTACACCATCGTTTGGGTTTGAAATGTCGCTATGGGTAAGAAAGTTCACCCAAAATTTTACCAAGAACAACCAAGGTACGGTTGCAATCAAAAGATATAAAGCATTCAAAATAAAAGCTTTATTTATTTTTATTTTCTTTATTTTTATGAAGTCATAGTATAGATAAAATAAAATCAGAAAAATAAAGGAAACAATATGGGTGTGAAAGGTCAATATCAGAAAAGTAGTTAACCAAAACAAGTGTATAGTTTTTTTGCTATGTATATATAGATAATTAAAATAGAAAGAGGCAAGAGGAAGGAACATGAATATACTATAATACCTGGCTTGTTTGCCGTATATCATTGCAAAGTAATCAATGGAGAATAACAAAGATGCTAGTAACGATATCTTTTTGTTTTTAAAAAGCAATTGAGATGTCAGGTATATAGATATTGTAGTAAATATATAAAAGATAAAAAAAGGTAGTCGGGTGGCTGTCTCAGAAATACCAAATATTTTTATAAAAGGAGCTAAAAAATAATAAGTTAGCCAACCTTTGTTGTTTTCATATTTTGAGCCATAATAATTTGTAGGAGTGTATTGGTATACAGGATCGTCTATTTCTATATAAGCCTTTGTTTCAAATATTGGCTTACCTTCAAAATATCCGTGAGGGTAGCCATCTTCAACTACCTGGATAGTGTTGATGGTTGTTTCTGCTTCGTCTTGCCACAAAACATCCTTATTTATATTTATAAGACGTAAGCCAAAACCCAATAATATTATCAAAAATAATATTATTTTATAATTTTTATCAAAATCTATTTTCATTTAAGTGACTTTTTTAAATTGAGATCTTTTTTTGATTCCCCATTGGTGCAATTTATATTTGCCCATTGTACGCAATATATCAGTACCATATTTCATGCCTTGTTTTAGACCAACGTTTGAGGCATCTTTAAAATATTTTGTATTGATAGGGATTTCTTTTATTTTAAAATCATTGGCCACAAGTTGGACAATGATTTCTGTATCAAAAACAAAATTATCTGAGTTTTCTTCTAGTGGTAGAGTCTCCAAGGCTTTTTTTGAATAAGCTCTAAATCCTGAGTGGTATTCTGCTAGTTTTGTGCCCAATAAAATATTTTCTAAACTGGTTAGGAAAATATTGGCAGCAAATTTCCATTTTGGCATACCGCCAGCTAAGGCATCTTTTTTGTAGATCATCCTAGATCCAAATACAGCATCACACTCTTCGTCTATCAGTGGTTTTAGCATCTGAGGAACCAACTTTGGATTGTATTGATGGTCAGGGTGAATCATGATGGCAATATCAGCTCCACTTTTGAGAGCTTCGCGATAACAAGTTTTTTGGTTGCCACCATAGCCCTTATTTTTTTCGTGAACAATAACTTTTATGCCTAGCTGTTTGGCCACTTCTACTGTGTTGTCCTGTGAACAATCGTCTACGAGTATGATTTCGTCTACACTACCCTCTGGTATATCATCCAAAGTTAGCTTTAGTGTTTTAGCAGCGTTGTAGGCTGGCAAAACGGCAATAATTTTCTTGTCGGACATGAGTTTTATTATAATAAATATGCTTTAATTTTAGCATTATTAGGCTCGTTCGGCAATGATTATTAGTTGAAATGAAAATGGACCGTGTCACCATCTTTGATGATATATTCCTTTCCTTCCATGCGCATTTTTCCGGCTTCTCTAGCTTGATTCCAGCCGCCAGCATCTAGTAGTTCTTCCCAGTTTATGACTTCGGCTCGGATAAAACCTTTTTCAAAGTCAGTGTGGATGACTCCAGCTGCTTGAGGAGCTTTGGCGCCATCAGTAGTAGTCCAGGCTTTTGTTTCTTCTGGTCCCGTTGTCAAAAAAGTAAGCAAGTTCAAAAGTTTATAGCTGGTGACAATCAGGTTTTCTAGACCACTTTTTTCTATACCTAGTTCTTTTAGATATTCACTAGCTTCTACTGGATCTAGATCAGCCAACTCGGCTTCGGTTTTGGCGCAGATAGCCAGAGAGTGTTCGGGCAAGCCCAGATCTTTATCGACATCAGCTTCGTCTATGTTGTATAAATATATAATTGGTTTGATAGAAAGTAGATTGAGTTGTTTTAGTATTTTACTTTCTTCTTCGTCAAGTTCCAAAGTATTGGCCAGTTTATTTTCGTCCAAAGTGGCTTTTACTTTTTCGAGCAATACTTTTTCTTTGTCCAATATTTTGTCATAAGGACCCTTCATTTTGGAAATCACTTTTTCTAGATGTTTTGTCACAGTATCAAGGTCAGCCATGATGAGTTCGAGGTTGATGATTTGCTTGTCGTATTCTGGATCAATATTACCGTGAACATGAGTGACGTTTGAGTCAGAAAATTTCCTCACTACCTGGACGATAGCATCTACTTCTCGAATATGTGACAAAAATTTGTTTCCTAGACCTTCACCTTCAGAAGCACCCTGGACAAGACCGGCGATATCGACAAATTCTATGGCAGTTGGGATGATTTTTTCAGATTTAGAAAGCTCGGCTAGCTGGACTAGACGAGGATCAGGTACTGGCACGACTCCGACGTTTGGATCAATAGTACAAAACGGGTAGTTTGATGCTTCTACCTTATTGCGGGTCAATGCTTGAAATAATGTTGATTTGCCGACGTTTGGTAAGCCGACGATTCCTAAGGAAAATGACATAATTTTATAGTATAACGCAAGAATTAAATCATATATTTGTAATTAAATCAATGATTGGTTATAATATGTCTACTATGATTAAAATTGATTTTGAAAAAGAGCTAAATTCAGCACAACACGAGGTCGTCACAGCAGGTGATGGGCCTCATTTGGTTTTAGCAGGAGCAGGTAGCGGTAAGACGCGTACATTGACCTATCGGGTGGCCTGGCTCTTGGAACAAGGTATCAAGCCAGAGAGGATATTACTACTCACCTTTACCAACAAGGCGGCAGCCGAGATGATGGAGCGAGTAAAAAATCTCATAGGTTTACAGAAGGACAATAAACTCTCTCTTTGGGGAGGTACTTTTCATTCAGTGGGCAATCGATTACTTCGAATATACGGAAAGCATATTGGTGTTGAACCTGGTTTTGCAATCTTGGATCAAGAAGACAAAAAAACTCTACTCAAAAATATAAGTAAAGAGCTTTTTGGAAATTTGCCAGACAAAAGTAAACCCTCACCAGCTATAATCAGCGAGGTGATTAGTTTTGCGATCAATTCAGGTATCAAGGTAGAGGAAAGTCTAGACGCCAAGTTTCCGGAATGGCTACCAATAGTAGAATTTTTTGAAAAAGTTCTAGCTGAGTACAAAAAAAGAAAACAAGCCAATAGTCTTTTGGATTTTGATGACTTGTTATCATTTTGGAAAACTTTGACTGAGCATCCAAAGATAGGTCCTATCCTTGATGCCAAGTGGGATTATATCTTGGTAGATGAGTATCAAGATACAAATACAGTCCAGGCGGAGATTGTTTATAATCTAGCTGAAAGCCATCAAAATATTTTGGCAGTAGGCGATGATGCTCAGAGTATTTATTCTTTTAGGGCGGCTGATATCAGAAATATTTTGGATTTCCCCAAAAAATTTAAAAATGCTAAAACCCACAAGCTAGAAACAAATTATCGTTCTACACCAGAGATTTTGAATCTGGCCAATAATGTTATATCTAAAAATAAAAAACAATTTACAAAAAAATTATCAGCTGTTTTGCCTAGTTATACTAGGCCCGAGTTGTCAGCTGTGCGCAACAATATAGAAGAGGCTATCATGATTACCGATAGGATCCAAGGCTTGATGGCTGATGGATTGAGACCAAAACAAATAGCGATATTATTTCGAGCAGCTCACCATTCTCAATCACTTGAAATGGAGCTCAACAAAAGAGGTATAGACTATGAGATGCGCGGTGGTTTGAAATTTTTTGAAAGAGCACACATCAAAGACGTGGCAGCCTGGCTAAGGATTTTGTATAATCATAAAGATGCTATATCTTGGCAAAGAGTTCTGCAACTTTATGAAGGAGTGGGTCCAGCAACTGCTAAAAAAATAATTACAGAAACATCACAGATAAAAACTTTGGAGGAATTGCCAGGAGTAAAACCAAAACTATCAGAAAAAGCAACACAAAGTTGGAATAAGGTAAATGAAGTGTTATCTAGTCTTTTCCATCAAAAACAAAAAAATATTGGAGAATTGATAAAAGCAGTCAATGAAAAATACCGAGATTATTTGATAGAAAAATTTCCCGATCATTATCAACGTGAAGATGATTTGGGGCAGTTGGCGGCCTTTGCTTCATCTTATGATGATTTAGGCTCATTTTTGACAGAAGTAAGTTTGCAAGAAAATTTTACAGTCAGACAGGCTCAAAAGCAGGACAATGATGTAGTGGTATTGAGTACAGTCCATCAATCAAAAGGATTGGAGTGGCCAGCGGTGTTTATTATGAATTTGACCACTCAATCTTTCCCACATCCACTAGCTGTGACCGAACACGAGCAAGAAGAAGAAAGAAGATTGCTCTATGTGGCTATCACTAGGGCCATGAAGCACCTCTATCTCACTTATCCGATGTCGGTTTATAGATTTGATGGACACAAAAGCATGCAGCCTTCAATTTTTATATCAGACATAGATGGCAATCTTTTGAATCACAATGAGCTATCAAGGAATATTACTTATGCTAGTGGTGATGGAGTGTCTTATGAGTCCGATGGAGATTTTGAGGATCATGAAAAAAACGAAAGAAGCGATGGCTTCTTGCCTGACGTCGATAACTGGTAATTTTTCAAAATTTTGTTATAATATAATGCGTTATGAAAAAAGATAAAATAGTATTTGATTTAGAAACCAAAAAGACCTTTGACGAGGTCGGTGGTTATGATCATATTGATAAAATGGAAGTATCCGTGGTTGGTATTTATTCTTATAATAGAGATCAATATCGTGCTTTCAAAGAAGAGGAGTTTGGGGAGCTTTTGGAGATATTTAAAAATACAGAATTGTTGATCGGTTTCAATAGTAAGAGTTTTGATAATACCGCTCTTCAGCCATATTACAAAGATTTTGATTTATCTACTATACCTCACTTGGATATCTTGGAAGAAGTAGTTCATGCTTTGGGGCATAGACTGAAACTAGAGAGTGTAGCACAGAGCACACTAGGCTATGGCAAATCTGGCTCTGGTCTTGATGCTATCGTGTATTACCGCAATGAAGATTGGGACAATCTGATAAGGTATTGTTTAGATGATGTCAAAGTCACCAAAGAAGTATATGATTATGGTTTGAAGCATGGTCATATGTGGTATCAAAATTCTGGACACAAAGAAAAGATAATTGCTCGTTGGGGCAACAACAATGGTCGGACAGTTGAGCAAAAAGTCCATGATGCCCTCAAAGACGGTGATCAGTTGGAAATAGAGTATATGGATGAATCAGGCAAAACCACCTCAAGAAAGATTGATGTTCAGCGAATTACCGGAAATAAAATAAAAGCCTACTGTCATCTCCGACAGGCTATAAGAATGTTTGATATTGACAGGATAAAAGATCTCAAACTGGGAGGTAAGATGGATAGTTGGCAAAATACATTATTATAAAATAAAGAGCGGGCTGGAAATTTTTCCAGCCCGCTTTTGTTTTTGTGTAGATTATTCTACAACGTTCAACAGAACATCCTTGATCTCTTCCCAGGTCAGTACACTGCCTGATGATCTGGGAGATCCTCCGATTAGATCGGAGCCACCCCATTGGTCACCTTCAACCAACTCTTTGCCTCGTTTGGCAAATTCAGCCTGGTTTAGAGCAGTCAGAATTTGACTGACAGGAAAGGGGATGTATTGGGAGCGACGACCAACTACGTAGACAGTACTTTTGTCTTCACGTCTGGCGACGATGCTGACAAAAGCATTCATGCCTTGGCTATAGAGGTAGTAGCGAGCTTCGTTGCCACCGATTTCATCAACGATTTTGAAGATCGGATGATCACACAAAATTTCGTGACGAGTATCGAGATCAACTTCACCAGCTTCGCCCATCATAGCCTTGGTCAAGCGAGCCATCACAGCATCCAGGTTGTCGCGCATTACATCTGCGTCAGCGTTGGCCAATTGGCCAGATTTACGCAAATTGGAATAAGGCTCGAAAATCCAGTTGTGTTGACGGACAACTTCTTCTTTGAGGTTGACCGGAAATGCTCCGCCGGTGATATCCCACTTGTCGGACAGGTCCAGGATACGACTGATCAAGGGTACACTTTGTGTACCTTCAAAGAGGGTGTAGTTCATCAGAAGCCAGACGGCCAAAGAAGTGTCTTGATCGGTGTCATTGATGTAGATGTGAGCATGAGCTCGACCATCTTCACGAAATGATTTCATCAAGCCACCCTTGATAGCCACAAAGACCTGCTTGGCAGTACTCATCGTAGCTTCGCGCACCACATTGTCATGGTGATCAAAGTTGATGTGGAGAGATACTGGGTCAAAGTAGGGACCTCCACTCACTACTCCATCAAGAGCAATAGAACATGGGGGTGTTTCGCTTAGAAACTGTTCCTGGGTCATTACCTGACGAGGTAAGACATGAATCTCAAAAGTGCCACTCATTATTTACTCCTTTTTTAGGGATTCGAACGTTTTTTGCTAAAATGAACTCGAACCAAGTATTGTAGTTTATTTTGATTTTTTGTCAATATCTATAAATATCATATTTTAAAACCGCCTATTCGGCGGTTTTTTTATTTTCAGCTAGTTGGAGAGTATTGTAGAGTAGCATTGCTACGGTCATTGGTCCGACTCCTCCTGGGACCGGCGTGATAAATTTGGCCTTTTGGAATACATTTGTATAGTCTACGTCACCCACAATATAATCATTGTCTATTTTGTTGGTGCCCACATCTATCACAATAGAATCTTGTTTGACCATATCCTCTTTGATAAAAAATGGAGAACCACAAGCCACTATCAAAATGTCAGCTTTTATTGTTTCGTCTTTTAGGTTTCTGTCATCTGGACGGACAATAGCGGTAGCTACACCTTGATCGTTTAGTAATTTGGCTACTGGTTGGTAGAGGATATCACTCTTGGCTACGATGACAGCGTTTTTACCTTTGAGTTCTTCTTCCGTGCTTTTGATTAGTTTAAAAATTCCTAGAGCCAAGCCCGGCACAAAACCAGATTGACCTTTTAGAAACTTTTTTATACTAGCTGGATGAAATCCATCGACATCTTTGGCTGGATCCATAGCCTGGATGATTTTGTCAGTATCAAAATGCTTTGGTAGTGGTAGTTGAATCAATATAGCATCTATATCTTTGTCTTTATTTAAAAAATCTATAGTTTCTAGGACTTCTTGTTCGGTAGATTTTTTGACCAAAAGATATTCATGGAAATCAATACCTACTTTTTGACTGGCTTTCTTTTTGAGGTTTACATAAAGTCTGCTAGCCGGATCATCTCCTACCAAAACAACTGCCAAACTAGGTCTGATGCCTTTTTGGAATATTTCTTTACTTATTTCTACCTGGATGTTTTCGGCAAGTTTTTTGCCATCAATCATTTTGTTCATATTTTTTATAATTGTGGATACAATTCAAATTGTTTCATCAATTCAATTATCTTATTTTTATTTTCGTCAGTTGCCTTTTTATCTTTTAGGGTTTTTATCATGACAGAGGCTACAAGTTCTATTTCAGATTCTTTGAGGCCACGAGTAGTCAGGGCAGCAGTACCGAGGCGGATACCAGAAGGCTTAAACGGAGTACCTTTATCAAATGGAATCATATTTTTGTTTGTAAAGATATGTACTTTATCAAGTAAAGTTTCTGCTTCTTTACCACCTAGTCCTATAGTACTGACATCGATCATCAAGAGGTGATTGTCTGTACCATCTGAGACCATGCGGATACCAGCTTCACGAAAATTGTCTTCTAGTACTTTACAGTTTTTGATTACTTGAGCCTGATATTTTTTAAATTCTGGTTTTAGAGCTTCGCCAAAAGCAACTGCTTTGGCAGCTATGATATGTTCTAGCGGACCGCCTTGCATACCAGGGAAGACAGCTGAGTCTATTTTTTGAGCTAGGTTTTTTTTGTCTTTTGGATTTAATCTATCTTCTATTTTTGACAAAATCATTGCCCCTCTTGGACCACGTAGAGTTTTGTGAGTAGTCGTTGTCACTACATCACTATATGGTACAGGGTCAGGATGGAGACCGACAGCTACTAGTCCAGCGATATGAGCCATGTCTACCATCAGATAAGCACCAACTTCATTAGCGATTTCTCGGAAAGGCTTGAAATCTATTTTACGAGAATAAGCAGAGGCTCCAGCCAAGATAATCTTTGGTTTATGTTTTAGGGCTAGTTCACGCACTTGATTCATATCTATGAGCTCTTTTTCTTTGTCTACTCCGTAGTGAACAAAGTTATAAAATTTTCCTGAAAAATTGACTGGGTGTCCGTGGGTCAGATGACCACCATGGGCTAGTGAAAAGCCTAGGATGGTATCACCAAGTTCAGCTAGTGCAAAATATGCCTCAGCGTTGGCTGGACTACCAGCATGAGGCTGGACATTGGCGTGTTCGGCTCCAAAAAGCTCCTTGGCTCGGTCGATGGCTAGTTGTTCTGATAAATCGATAAACTCATTGCCACCATAATATCTTTTGTTGGGGTAGCCCTCGGCATATTTGTTGGTCAGGACACTGCCGGCAACCTCTAAAACAGCAGGGGAAACAAAATTTTCCGAAGCAATCATCTCTGCTCCGTGTCTTTGACGATCCAATTCTTTTTTCAAGATCTCAGCGATCTTTGGATCTGTAGAGTTTATATTTTCCATGCTTTTTTAGGTTAATTGTACGATATATAGTGTATCATATTTCGAGGTGTAGGCAAGTATAGGTCATTTATGCTATAATAGTATTGTTTAAAATTAATAAAATGCTATGAAAGGCACAAAATTATTTAATTCATTTTTAGTTCTAACTATTTTTGTGACCATGTCTCTACCACAACAAAGTTTGGCGGTAGATTTTTTTGGTTCAAAAGACAAAGAAAGAATCAGTTATTATCAGGGCTACAATGCTGGGATAGCTCGTACTTTGGAGCTCAATACTGTAGAAGCACTTGATACTACTGGCGTTCTTCAGAAGGATGTCTCTGATTTAGAAAAGAAAATAAACACTTTAGAAAATCAAATCAACTCAATTTCTATTGATGATGGGGGTATAGATACATTGCCTGGTTCTTATGTGAACAATCCGATGACGGTCGATTTGGACTTGGGTGGTTATTCATTTTCAAATTCAGCAAGTGAAAAAAGTTTTTTATACGGAAGCTGGGGAGTGGAAAATTTTCTTAGTGTAGAAAATGGAGCCACCATAGGTAGTTTTCATGATTCAGCTCAAGAAGGAGCTTTACGCGTTAGCGCAGTAGGTCTAGATTTTGGTCAAGATGCTATAATGGCCTATGCTAATGCTGAGGATTCAAATGCAATTTATGGTCATGCGGATGGTAATAATTCTTATGCTGGTAAGTTTGATGGTCAAGTTGAGATAGATTATGAAGGAGATACAGGTTTAAATGTACATGCATATGGCAACGCTGTCCGTGGTTGGTCAACAAGTGAGACAGGTGGAGCAGGTTTATTTGGATCTGGGCATACTGGTGTGCTTGGTGTAGCCAATTATCCAGGCGGCATTGGTGTTTATGGTCAGGCTTTTGCCGGAGAGCTAGCTGGTAAGTTCGATGGTAGTGTAGTTATAACCGAGGACCTGCACATGGGCCCAGCTCTTCCGGGTAGATTGACAGTCCTTGATGAAAACCCAGGTGGTATAGCACTTAGTGCTGGCGCCAATGGTAATGATGCCAAGGCTGGATTTTTTCAAGCTAATGGTGTGGGCGGTACAGCCTTGTATGCTATCTCTAGTAGTACGGCTGGATTTTTTGATGGGCCAGTAAAAATAACAAATGGAGACCTAGAAGTAGACAATATAAAATCAAGTGCTGAGGCTGTGTATTTCCGTAGTGATGCCAATTTCACAGAAGACTTATTTGCAAAACATATAACATTAGGAACAATAGAGCCAAATAGAAATAACTTTAGTTCCTTTGTAGGCGCGGCTAGTTCATCAGCAGCGGCTCTTTCTGCTAGTGGTGAAAATAGTAAAGCCTTGATTGCTAATGCAACGGGTGGAGCTTGGGCTGGTTGGTTTGATGGTGATGTAATGATTGGTAATTTATCTGCCATAGAAGGAAATCCAATAACAGGAATAGCGGCCTTAGGAGTAACAGATACAGGTAGACCTTATAGTGCGGCTATTATGGCCCAGACAGAGGTGCTTGGTGGTAAGGCTGGTGTGTTTAAATCAAATGGCGATGATTCATTAGCAGTTTATGCCAAGGCAAATGGGGAAAATTCTTATGCAGGCTACTTTGATGGTGATTTACTAGTAGACAACGGTGGAGAACTATTAATTGGACAAGGTAATCAATCAAAAATTGGACCAATCAGTGGTGGTTGGGGCGGTTTGATGATTAGTTCATTTTTGGATGTAGGAATAGCTATAGACGCAAACAACGATGATCCTGTTTCTGCTTTTAGAGTAGTGGCTGATAGCGATGCTCCTGGAGCACCAAGTAAACCATTGTTTACAGCTCACTCTAGTGGAAAGATTGGTATTAATAAAGCATATCCAGAAAGAACATTGGATATATATTCTGAAACAGAAAATGCAGAAATTGATCTGCAATCAGGAGACAATACTCATTGGGGGATTTATCAAGATAATAGATCTGGAAACTTAAATTTTTGGCACGGAAGCAATGCTGTAACTTTTACAGAACAAGGAATAAATACTGGTCAGTTATGTTTGGATAAAAAATGTATAGATGATTGGTCAGACTTAAAAGATATCTTAGACAATATAGATCCGGTGGATCCAGTAGATCCAAGTATTAGACCATCTCAACAATAAAATTTTGTAAAATAGAAAACCCCCGTTCATTGACGGGGGTTTTTGTTTTAGCCTCGAGCTGAGGTTAGATAGCCATGTTTGCTTAGGAAGGTGTTGAGAGAACGGCGAGTAAATTGCCAGCGACCTTTGATTTTGGTGGCGGGGATGATGCCTGTGTGAGCTAGGCGGGCCATGGTAGAGGGGTCGCGTTTGGTATAATCAGCGGCTTGACGAGTGTTCATCACATGTTTACTAGTAGGGTCAGATGTCTGACCGTGCATCTTATTCCAGAGGGCAAATATTCTTTCAGGAACTTTGTGGATGTTGGTGCCGAGATTACGGACTAGTTCCGTAAAACTCATATCAGCATCAGGGATGATACCTTCGTGCTCGATGATGGGGATTATTGCTTGTCTGATCAGAGGATCATCACTAGCCAGCTTGCGCAGGAAACCGAGAAATTCATCTCGAGTATCACTGCTGTCAAACGAGACAACGCCATCTTGGATCTTCATCTTCATCTTTTGTTTCACAAGGAAACCTCCTGGTTAGTTGGCTATTTGGAAAGTACGAACTACGTAATATATATTATTTTTAGGGCCTTGTCAATTATAAAGACTTGGTCATATATGTACCCTCTAGTTGGTACCCAAGTTTTTTATAATAATTTCGGACTCCAATCCCAGAGATAACGGCTACTTTATTTAGTTTGGTTTCTTTAGTTATTTTTTCTGCTTCAGCCATTAGCTTTTTACCTAGGCCCAAGTGCTGGGTTTGAGAGACTTCATCATCCTGGTCTTCACTATAGACTGGTATCATCTGACCATAGACGTGTAGCTCTCTGACTATAGAGGCATTTTTTAGTTCAGGGAAAATATTTTCTTTTGGATTTTCATTTATACGAAGTCTCAAAAAAGCATAGACCTTTTTGTTGTCAGGACTTTCGTAGCTCAAAAATATTTCTTGTCCATCAGAAGCTTTGTACTCTCTTTTTACCAAAATAGCCTTGTCTGCGTCTTGGGAATCACCACGGACTTCGCGACAACGCAGGCATTGGCAAGATTGATTACGTTTTTGTAATTCATTTTGTAAATATTGTCGTAGGTTTGTGATTTTGTTTCCGGCTATAATACTTTCTTCGGGTATGTCTCGTATCAACCTGTTTATTCTGACATAAGGAGGAGTTATGATTTTTATTTTTAGCAATAATTCCAAAAGCTCACTCTCAGAATAAGGTTTGTATTTACCTTTTTTGTACCAATCATATAGCTCGGCATATTCATTGACCACGCAGGGGTAGATTTTTACTTGGTCAGGTTGTAAGTCCTGGGAGCTATAAACATATTCAAACATCTCCAAATCTTTTTTGGGTGTAGAGCCGGGTAGATCGGGCATGTAGTGATGGTCTACTTTGAAGCCAGCCTCTTTGAGCATTTTGGTAGCTCGGATACTTTCTTCTATAGAGTGACCACGTACTATCAAATCTAGTATTTTGTTGTCAGTATGCTGGACTCCGATTTGAACTCGAGTAGTACCGAGACGACGAAGTTTTTTTATTTCAGTTTCATTTATATAATCAGGACGAGTTTCTAGGGTTAGGCCGATTATTTTGTATTTGGTTGTTTCGTTTATAGCTTGTTCTTCTTCTAGGGTCAGTGGATCACGTTTTTTATCTTCTCCATAAGTATTGGCAGCAAAAAACAAATCTCTTATAAAGTCATCTTGGTATTTACTTGGATAAACAGACCAGGTACCACCCAAGACCAGCACCTCTAGCTTGTCTACTAGATGGCCATTGTTTTCTAGTGCCTTGATGCGCATGGTTACCTGCCTGATTGGAGAAAAAAGATTTATTTTGGCACGAGCTGCAGCTGGCTCATTTGATAAATAGCTCTTTGGCATGTCTGGTTCAGTTGGGCAGTAGACACACTTGCCTGGACAGACAAATGGTTTTGACAAGACGGTGATGACAGAAACACCAGAAAGTGAGCGCACCGCTCGTTTGACGAGGAGCTGGGTAAACCTTTTGTCGGATTTCAATTTGCCCTCTTTGGTCAATCTGCGATATACTTTAATGAGTTCAGATTTTGGTACAGGAGTGAGCTTGTATTTACTAAATACTTGTCGTGAGGCTTTCATAAAATCTAAATCAACTGGATATTTTTTATCAGCCAGCTCGAGGACTATTTTTTCTAATAATTTTTCTTTATTATTTTCCATTATGGATAAAAGTGATTTGATCAAAAATAATTTACAAAAAGTTTATAATCTGATTTCAGGGGAGTTTTCTGCTTCCCGTGTTTTTCCTTGGGAGGAATTACAAATCTTTATACCATATATAAAGGATCAAGACAAGATACTAGACCTTGGTTGTGGTAATGGGCGTATCCTCAATCTACTCAAAGATACGGACACAAAATATCATTATATGGGTGTTGATTTTAGTGAAGAGCTGATAAAACAAGCTAGAATAAAACATCCCAAAGCTCATTTTAAGGTACATGATATGGCTAGGATAGATTTTCCACCCGAAAGCATGGATATGGTTTTGATGATTGCCAGCTTTCATCATTTGCCAAATAGAGTCGAAAGGTTAAAGCTACTTTATAGAGTAAACAAATGGCTCAAGCCAGGAGGCTATCTTTTTATGACAAACTGGAATCTGTGGCAAAAAAAGTATATGAAATATTTTTTCAAGAACTTTTTGAAAAAAAATTCATGGAGTGATTTTTATATTCCATGGAAGCTAAACAACGGAGAGGTGGTATATAGATTTTATCATAGCTTTACTACCAATGAACTAGTAGAGTCACTGGGTAAGACGGGATTTGTATTGAGTCCAAAGGGAATCTACAAAACAAAATGGAATATAAATTGCCTTGTTCAAAAACCAAAAAGAAAGGCTCGGTTTTAACTTTTAATAAATTGAGTTTTTTATATTATGATCTACTGTTTAGTAGGTCTTTTTATTTTTATAAACTATCGAGAAATTTCCAGGGATGATTTTCCATTCCTTTGAATAGGTTTTCTTTTATAAATTTTTTTATTTCAGGGTAGCTGACTATTTTGTCATGTTCGGTATGACAAACAGTGCGAGCCTCTTCTAGCTTGCCCATCTTCAAATAAGCAATTACTGTTTTGACACAGCTAATGCCTCGGCCTTGGTTTTCTTGGGCTTGTAATCGATCTAATTCATTGCCTAGATCGATGAGTTCCCTATTTTCAGGGGCTGTTTCTGGTGTTCTCATAATTTTAATCTTTAAATTTGTATCTAGTTTTTAAATCTCTTCCAGACTCTTCTTCGTATTGTTGGGCTAGCCCTTCTTCTACTAGCTCTTTCCAAAATTCATGTTCTTCATCTTCTAACATAGTACCCGAGTACATAGGTAGTCCTAGTCTTGATTGGCAAAAAGCATTCATTAGTTTTAATCTATCGGTGCCATTTTTTGAAAAAAAAGTAAAAGGTTTATTTTTGAAATAAGAGCTATCATTGTCTATGATAAACCTAATTTCATCTAACTTTTTGGCCCCCAGGTCGTCGGGGTTATCTATAAAATAATGCAGCTTGTCAGTCATCTCTTCTTTTTCATCTTTATCAATTATTTTATCTTGTTCGGCTACATAGGTAGTATAAGGAGGGTCGACCCGATGAATAATATAAAATTGTATAAAATTTCCTTTTTCATAATCATCGGGATGGATATACATGGTACTTTGATGTTCAAATGAATCCATTATGTTCGAGGGAATTTTATTTGGGTCTATTTTTTCTATCATGGCTCCAGGATATCGCTTAGAAAACTCTTTGTTCAATAATAAAAATTTTATTTCATCCAATAAAAAAACCAATCTATTTCTAGCCTCTATAGATTTTGTGGAGGCCACCTTAGTTGCATCAAAGTTCCCTACAATTGTCTTGGCTTCACCTAAGTTTTTTATTAGTTTTTTACAGATTACTTGATTCATATATTTATTTGTTTTCACCAAAGACGTCTGGTGGCAATTTTTCTGGCCATTGTTTTGTTTTTTTGCTTTCCAATATTTTCCACAAAAGATCACCGACTCGACCATTACCATCTTCAAATGGATGGATTTCTTCAAATTGTTTGTACAACAAGACAGTATTTAATCTTTCATCTTCAGTGGGGTTTTCTAAAAAAGATTTGAATCCCTGGGCAAATGTTTGGATTGCTCGGGGAATTTTGTCTGCCTCTATAGCTCGAGAGCCATTTGCAAATGTGACAGGTACAATCCGGAATCCTTTTTGATTTCTTTTTTCTGTCAAAGCTCCTAATTCCAAAATCAATCCTTCTATTTGTTCTGGAGTTAGTTGGTCTAATTTTTCTCGGGTCTGAGCCAGCTCCTTGGCCTTGGAGTAGGCATTGGCAAAACCCTCTAGCTGTTCGACGCTGGTAGCATGCTGGATTTCGCATTGTCTATATACCAAGGCTATATCCTGGGGGGTCAAATTTTCAGGATAAGATACATTTTCTTTAGATTGTCCTTCAAAGCCATTCATATACCCTTATTTTAGCCCAAAAATTAGCTTATAGCAATTACTACATTTTTCCTCATATTTATGGTAAAATGTAGATAATTAATTATTAAGCAATGTAGCTTATGTCTCGAAAAATAAAGATTTTATTAGCGTCTTTTCTGTTTTTATTGCCTTTATCAGTATTGGCCATAGAAACTCACAATGGTGACAATGTTTTGTTGGGAGCAGATACCGTAATAGACAGCAATTATTATGCTGCTGGACAGACCATAGAAATTTACGGCACAGTCAATGGTGATTTATTTTTAGCTGGTAAAAACATTACAATTGATTCAGAAAACATCAATGGCGATATTTTTGCTGCTGGTGAAAGTATTACTATCAAAGGTAAGATCAATGGCTCGGTTCGATTTGCGGGTCAACATATGAGTGTCTCAGGATATGTCCGGGACAATGTTTTGTCTTTTGGTCAAAATTTAAAATTGGATCCAGAGAGTATTTTGGATGGACATCTTACTTTTTGGGGACAGGCTTTGAGTCTACGTGGACAAGTAAACGGACAGGTTGAAGGTGGTATGGATAGCTTGTCATTGAGTGGTACAGTTGGTAAAAATGTAGATGTTTATTTGGAAAATACAAAAGAAGGTAATGTAAATATTGAGGATCAAGCCTTTATCAATGGTGCCTTGCATTATCGTGCTTGGAAGGAGCTAGCTATCAATCCAAATGCGGTCATCAAAGGTGGACCACTTTTTGAAAAACTAGAAGATAAAAAAGCCAAGCCTTGGACAAGTAAAGCTACTAGCTTACTCATCAAATTCTTTGGTTTATTGGTGGTTGGTATGGTATTTCTTTATCTCTGGCCAAAAATGTTTGGCAAGGCCTATGACAAAGCTTATAAGAACACAGTACCTACTTTCCTAAAAGGCTTATTGTTTTTGATTGTTGTTCCTATTATCTGTATTATATTATTGATTACTGTTATTGGTATACCAATGGCTGGTTTATTGTTTGTTACTTGGTTGATGCTTTTGTATCTAGCCAAAGTAGTGGCTGCTTGGTTGACTGGTCAATTTATCAAGAGTAAGTTTTTTGAGAAAAAGAAAATAGCAAAGATAAATATCTTAGCAATTGGTGTATTTGTTTATATGCTACTTGGACAGATTCCATTTATCGGAACCATCTTTGCTGTGATTATTTTCTTGTTAGCCCTTGGTACTTTTGTAAGTTATTTTATAAAGTCTAAGAAATAAAAAAATGAACAGAGATATTTTCCGATCATACGATATTAGGGGGGTTTATCCAAAAGACTTGGATGAAAAGGCAGCCAAATTTATTGCTCAGACATTTCTAAGGGTTGTTTCTCATCAAATGAACAAACCGATCAAGGACTTGAAAATTTGTATAGGTAGAGACATTAGACAGTCTTCGCTGCCCATCAAAGAAGCAATCATGAGCGTATTTATGGAATATGGTGTAGAGGTAGATTACTATGGCCTGATGTCTATCAATGATTTTTATTTTGCCAATGGTTATTACAAATATGACGGCGGGATGATGATTACTGCCTCTCACAACCCACCAGAATACGGAGGTTTCAAGATGACTTATATTGATCCAGAGACTAGAGACAATATTCGTTTTATTGGAGGCAAAGAGCTTTTGGAAGAAATGGAAAAAATAAAATTTCCAATCAAAGATCCAAAGTCAAAAGGCAAAATTAACAAAAAAGAAATTATTGAAGAACACATCAAGCATATTTTATCTTTTGTTGATTATAGAAAACTCAAAGATTTTAAAGTTGTAGTAGATACCGGCAATGGCATGAACGGACTTTTGATCCCAGGCTTATTTTATCAAATGCCTCCAAAACTTGTGCATATATTCAAAGACTTGGATGGTAGTTTTCCAAATCGTCCACCAAATCCACTCGTCGATGGTGCCGCCGATAAACTAACAGAAAAAGTACTCAAAGAAAAAGCAAACCTGGGAGTTATTTTTGATGTAGATGGTGATAGGATGTTTTTGGTAGATGAAAAAGGCAATTTTATTACCGGTGACATGATATTGTTGCTACTCGCCAAACCTATGTTGGAGCGTTTTCCTGGCATGGGCATAGCCTACAACGTAGTATGTTCTCATGCGGTCAAAGATTTGGTAGCCAAATGGGGCGGTCAACCAATCCGTAGTGAAGTTGGTTATCGTAATTTGGCTAGACATATGCGCGAACAAGGCGGAATCATGAGTGGTGAAGTGTCAGCTCATTTTGCCTTTAGAGACAATTATTATGCCGACAATGCTTTTATAGCACTGATATTGGTATTACAAACCATGACCGAAGATGGTCGTCCGCTTTCAGAGATTATCAAAGAATACCGCCTATATGTCAGAGGTGACGAAATAAATATAGAGGTAGCAGATATAGAAGCTAGTCTGGAAAAGATTAGACAAAATTATGGAGCCAATATATTGGATGAGATGGACGGCATCACCGTAGAGTTTGAGGATTGGTGGTTCAATGTTCGAGCTTCAAATACTGAGCCATTGTTACGTATTACCGTTGAGGCCAACGCAGAAGCTGAGCTCAAAAATCACCAAAAAGAGATTTTGGATATATTAAATAATTAAAATAATAATATGGGAGTATTTTTTGTAATCGTAATCGGTTTTATACTTTTTGTATTGTTGATCTCTATTAGACAGGTCAATCAATATGAAAGAGGATTAAAATTTCAATTGGGTAAATACAAAAGAACAGTTGAACCAGGTTGGCGATTGATTTTTCCAATTTTTCAATCAATGACCAAGGTAGACATCAGGGTCAAGGCAGTAGATGTGCCTGATCAAGATGCAATCACCAAAGATAATGTGTCAGTCAATGTCAACGCAGTGCTTTATTATAAAGTAGTGTCTGTTGATAGGGCTATTTTAGAGGTAGAACATTTTTATTATGCTGTGTCTCAATTGGCTCAAACTACCATGAGAGATGTAGTTGGTGAAGTAGACTTGGATGAATTATTGACCAAGCGTGATCAAATTTCTCAACGTATTCAGACAATTGTTGATGTTGCTACTGATCCATGGGGAATCAAAGTTGTTTCAGTTGATTTGAAACATATTGAGCTTCCAAAAGATATGCAACGTACAATTGCCAAACAAGCAGAAGCAGAGCGTGAAAAAAGAGCTGTGATTATCAAGGCGCAGGGTGAAGTAATGGCTGCCGAAAATATGGCCAAAGCTGCCAAGACATTGGCGGGTAGTAGAGGTGCTTTGCATTTACGTACTTTGCAGTCAGTCAATGACTTATCTTCTGATCAATCAAACACAGTAATATTTGCTTTACCTCTAGAAATCTTACGAGCCTTTGAAGGAATGGGTAAAAATAAAGAATAATTGATGATTGGAATTTTTGACAGTGGATATGGCGGACTTACAATCTTTAAGGAAATTGAGAAAAAATTACCTCAACATGATTTTGTTTATTTGGGGGATAATGCTAGGACTCCTTATGGAGAGCGTAGTCAGAGTATAATATACAAATATACAACTCAGGCAGTTGATTATTTATTTTCACATGATTGTGATTTGATAATTTTGGCTTGCAACACAGCCTCAGCTTTAGCTCTGAGAAAAATACAGCAAGAGTATTTACCAAAACATCATAAAGGTAAAAATGTTTTGGGAGTAATCAGGCCATTGGCTGAAGAGGTGGGCGAGTTGTCAAAAAATTCTAAAGTAGCCGTTTTGGGTACGACCAGCACAGTAGAGTCTGGTACTTATGTGGAGGAGTTTGAAAATATAGATAGAAATATAAAAGTCATCCAACAGGCCTGCCCACTTTTGGTGCCACTGATAGAGCAGTCAAAAGAAAATTCTCCAGAGACCAGTATAGTTTTGATGGAATATATGAGACCCATCAAAAAAGAGGAGCCAGACGTAGTGGTCTTGGGTTGTACTCATTATGGATTTCTTCAAAATGCTATTCAAAATTTCTTTGGCGACAATACAAAAGTATTGGACAGTGGTAAAGTAGTTGCCAAAAAATGGATAGAGTATTTGGAAAATCATCCTAATATAGTATCTCCAGCTACGGGTGAGCCGATTAGGAAATTTTTGACAACCAATAGTACAGAAAAATTTGATATAGCCGCTGAAAAATTTTTGGGTAGAAAAATTAAATCAAAAACAATTAAATTAACTTAAAATATATGAAGAACAAAGTAACGATTATTGGAGCTGGTATGGTTGGCTCTACATTAGCATATAGCCTAGTGACTCAAGACAGTGCCGAAGAAATTGCTATAGTTGATCTCAACAAAAAACTAGCAAAAGCTCAAGTGATGGATTTGCAACACGCAGTGCCATTTACAAAAAAGACAAATGTAAAAGTTGGCACCTACAATGATTGTCGCGATAGTGGTGTGGTGGTGATTACTTGCGGGGCTGCTCAAAAACCAGGTGAGACACGCTTGGATTTGATAGAAAAAAATACCAAGATTATTCGGGAAATAATGCCTCAAATTTTTAAGGCCAACCCAAATATAGTCGTTTTGATGATTACGAATCCAGTAGACGTTTTGACTTATGCGGCTATCAAAATGTATCCTAAAAAGAAATATCAAATCATGGGTAGCGGAACAACTCTTGATTCTGCTCGTTTTAGACATCTACTTAGCCAAAAATTGAACATCAATGCCAAGAGTATCCATGCTTATATCATGGGAGAGCATGGTGATAGTGAGTTTCCAGTTTGGAGTACAGCTAGAATTGGTAATTCCAAATTGCTTGAACATCCAAATTTTAACAAAAAAGATCAGCAAAAAATATTTGAACAAACAAAGAATGCGGCCTATGCTATTATCGCTGGCAAACAGTCCACTTATTATGGTATTGGCTCAGCTGCTTCATATGTGATCAAGGCAATATTACATGATAAGCGAATAATCTTACCAGTTTCACACTTGATAGAAAATATTTATGGCGTCAAAGATGTTTGTCTGTCTACACCAGCCATAGTTGGCAGAAAAGGTATTGCAGAAACACTGCCCTTGGAATTATCCAAAGAAGAGCAGGTGCTATTCAAAAATTCTGCAAAAGTTTTGAAAAAAGCTATCAAATCTGTAAGCTAATATAAACAAAAAAACCGCCCACTAGAGACGGTTTTTTGTTTTGTAAAATTATTTTTTTAATCCAACGATCTTTTTTACTTCAAGTAAAGTTTTGTCAGCAGTTTGCTGGGCCTTGGCGGCTCCATCTGCTAGAATCTTATAAACTTTGTCAGGATTTTGTTCGTAGTTTTTTATTTTTTCTTGGATAGGTTTCAAGAAATCCAATATTGATTTTGTTAATGCTTCTTTTAGTTCAGAATTCATCAATTTGTCTAGTTTGGCATCCTCAGACATTTTTTGGTGTTTTTCTTTATCACCAAAGTACAAATAAAGCTCAAGTAAATTTTCAACACCAGTTTTATCAGAAATAGCTTTTTTAATTTTTTTTCTGACATCATCTTCGGTTTCGCGAATTGCTATATAACTTTGATCTCCCAAAGATTTACTCATTTTTTTCTCTGGATTATTGAGTGACATTACTCGGGCAGCATGGGATACTATTGGCTCTATCTTTGGAAAATAATCGTCATATCGGTTGTTAAATTTTCTGGCTACAATTCTGGTCAATTCTAGATGTTGCAATTGATCTTCCCCAACAGGCACTACCTCACCTTTATAAAGTAAGATGTCAGAAGCCTGTAAGGCAGGATAAGTAAGTAGACCAGCATTGATGTTGGCTGATTGATCACCTGACTTGTCTTTGAACTGAGTCATGCGCTGTAGCTCTGAGACCGGAGTCAAGCAATTAAAAACCCAGCCAAGCTCAGTATGTCCGATTACATCTGATTGTTTAAAGAAAGTAACCTTGCTTGGGTCTATGCCCAAAGCCAAAAGATCTACCACTAGGTCAAAGGTATTTTGACTTAGTTCTTTAGCTGAAATTTCGGTGGTGAGGGCGTGGTAATCAGCAATAAAATAATAACACTCGTATTCATTTTGTAAGGCTACCCAATTTTTGATAGCTCCCAAATAATTTCCCAAGTGCAGCTTGCCGGTTGGTTTTATACCTGAAACTAATTTTTTCATATCAATTTTATTAAATAATACTTGTTTTATTGTATCTAAATAAAACATTTGGGTCAACTAAATAAAAAACAGCCCCAAAGGACTGTTTTTTATTTTAGACTTCTATTATCACTGGTAATATCATTGGTCTACGCTTTGTTTTGCTAAATATAAATTGACCAATCTCATTTCGTAAAGAATCCTTGATATAAGAATCATTTATTTGTGAGTTTGTCTTATGGTGGTCATTTACAATATTTTTTATTTTAGTACGGATAGTTTCTACTAGAGCTTTATTTTCTCTCATATAGATAAAGCCACGAGAAATGATATCAGGTGAGTGAATCAAACGGCCACTTTTTGAAATAGTGGCAATCACCACTACCATGCCGTCACCAGCCATCATCTGTCTATCACGTAAAACAATATTTGATATATCACCAACACCCAAGCCATCTACAAAAACATACTCAGAAGAAACTTTTTGTTTGGTTAGTTCGCCGTGGCGGTTTTTATCAAATTCTATAATTTGTCCATTGTCGGGTATAAAAATTTTATTTTCTGGAATGCCAGCTCTTTCGGCAACTTTTCCATGAATTTTTAAAAAGGAATGATTTCCATAAACCGGAATATGATATTTTGGTTTAACCATTTTTATCATATCAAACAAGTCTTCTTGACGAGCGTGACCACCAGCATGGACATCCATCATCTTGTAGTGGACTACTTCAGCTCCTTTGCGATAGAGACCATCTTTGAGTCTTTGGACGGATCTTTCGTTTCCGGGGATTACTGAAGATGAGAAAACAATAGTATCTCCTTTTGATATTTTTAGCTTTCTGTGTTCACCATTTGCGATTCGCATCAGAACAGCATTGTCTTCGCCTTGAGCTCCAGTACACATGATTACAATCTTGTTGTCTGGATAATCTTTCATGTCTTTGATTTGGATAATGGTTCCTTTTTTGACTTTCATATAACCAAGTTGTAAGGCTAGCTCAACATTACGTTTCATGCCAAATCCTTCGATGATTACCTTTTTGTTTATTTTCTCAGCTGCCCAAATGATTTGTTGGATTCTACCCAATAGTGAAGCAAAGGTACCTACAATAATTCTACCAGGAGCCTGACCTAGGAGCTCATCTATATTTGTTTGAATATCTCCTTCGGTAAGTTGGTGTCCTGTTTGGGGGGCATTTGTACTATCAGACATCAGAGCCAAAATATTTTGTTTTCCAAGAGCTTTTATCTTGGCCATTTCAGTTGGGGCATCCCCAGAAGCCTTGGCATCAAGCTTGAAGTCTCCGGTGTGGACTATTTTACCATTTGGAGTATCAATGACTACACCTAGTGAGCCAGGAATATTGTGACTTACACCAAAAAAGCTAATTTTAAATTTACCTAATTGTAGTTTATTGTTAGCGGTAATAGATTTTAGGCGTAAAGCCTTTTGACCTTTGTAGTCCTCTTGTCTTTTGGCAATAATCCCCAAAGTCAGAGGAGTACCATAGATAGTTGGATTACCGAGTATTGGAGCCAAATGGGGGATGGCACCAATATGGTCGTAATGTCCATGGGTGATGATTACACCACGAATCTTTTTTTCTTTTCCTTTTAGATAGTGGGCATTGGGAATAATATAATCAATACCAGGCATATCTTCTTCGGGCCATTGTAGGCCCATGTCAACGATGATTATATCATTGCCATATTCAAAAACAGTCATATTACGTCCAACTTCTTCGCATCCTCCAATAGGTATAACGCGTAGTTTACCTGTGCCCAGGGCAGGAGCCTTACTGGCAACCTTTAATGGGCCTTTTAGTTCGGACCTTGAATTTGTCTTTTTTCCGTATGCTTGTTTTTTCTTTGCATTGGTAGCATTGGTTCTACTCACTGCTTTTTTTGCATTTCTTTTTGTAGCAGCATTTGCCTTGACCGTCGGTCTGGCTACCTGAGTAGCTGGTTTTGTGTGGGGAGCACGTTTTTTTCTAAAAGAATTTTTAGATTTTTTGCTTTTTCCACCGGCACCAGGTGATGACAATAATTTGTCAGTTGAATCTTTCATTGCGTTCATAAATCAATAACAGATTAATAATTAATTTTGTTTAACGAGATATAATTCTTTTGGTTTTTAGATACCAAGAATTTATATTGTTAAAACGATCAGCTGGCAAGTTTATAAATTGGAGACTATCCAATCCGTATAGCTTGCTGGCTGTAGGGTAAGTATATGTAGGGTTGTATAAAAATATAGCAAAGTTTAACTCTAGTAATTTTTCTTGGAATTTCTTCAATGGTTCTATTTTTTCTTCGTTAGTTTTGGCAGCTAAGGCATCTTCTAGATATTGATCAACATCTTTGTTTGCCATGACACTCAAATTTAGCCCTGGATGAGCATTTTGAGTTGAGTGCCAAAATGGATAAAGTCCAGAATTGATATTTATCACTTCGCCAAACAACAGGGCTTGGTAATTACGAGGTTCAATTACATCTTTTTTGATTTTATCTTTGGTGATAGTGTCTATTTCAGTTTTTACACCAATACTTTTCCAGCCTTCTTTGATTATTTCTACTGTTTTAGAATTTTCAGATTGGGCCACAGTAGTTAGTTTGATACTGAGTTCTGTTTTTTCGTCTTCTTCACCTTTGGTTCTAAAATCATTTTCACCTTCGTATTTCCAGCCTAATTCTTCAAGAATATTATTAGCTTCTTCAATATTGAGGTCAGGAGCTTTTATGTTCTCATCGTGGCCAATCATACCAGGTAGTATGGGCGCATTTGAGATTTGTCCATCGCCATTCAATACTTCAGTTAAAATTCTTTGTTTATCTACACTCAAAGCCAAGGCTTTTCGAATATCGGCGTCTGCCAGAAGTTCGTTATTTTTTGGGTTAAAAAATATAGCAGTGTATTGAGGGAATTGTAGATTGTGTAAAGTAATTTTTTTATTTTTGACAAGCTCTTCTTTGTATTCCTTTGGTAAGTAGACCAAGCCATCCACATTTTTATTTTGTAGGGCAGCTGCTCCTGTATCAAAGTCAGGATAGAATTTGAAATGAAGCTCAGAGATATAAGCTGGGACTAGATGATAGTCAGGGTAAGATTCTAAAGTATAATTTCTAACAATACCGCTACCATCTCGAGTCAAAGCTTTAAACTGATAAGGTCCACTGCCAATAGGGCGAGTGTTGATAGGAGATAGTGCCACTGATAAAGCTGGTGTACTATACCAAAGATGTTCTGGTATGATACCGACCGTCAAGATAGACAAGAAAGGCGCAAAAGGCTTTTCCAATTTAAATTGAATAGTTTTGTCATTTATTTTGTGTACACTGACCCCACTAAAACTATTTTTTAAAGGGCTACTATACTCAGGGTTTTTTATACTATTGATAGTAAAAATAATATCATCAGCAATCAAAGGAGTGCCGTCGTGCCAACGTAAGCCATCTTTCAATTCAAAAGTATAAGTAGTTTGTTCAGCGTCTATTCTGTATCCTAAAGCCAAATCTTCAACAAGTTGGCCTTGTTCATCAAATTTCATCAAACCTGAGAAGATGAGTTTGACCAAATCTCGGTCTACATCAGATGTAGCCAAAATAGGGTTTACATAACTGGGCGCTCCAATCATCCCTTCGGTATAAGTACCGCCGGCTTTTGGTATGGGAGTTGATTGAGTGAGCCAAAAACGCCAACCGATAGTAAAACTAGCTACCAATAATATAACTAGCGCTACTATCAATTGGAATTTTTCTATTTTATTTAAAAACTTTGGTAATTGCCTTATTTGGGAAAAGCTAGGCATTTTCTTTTTATTTAATTTCAATATCAATTGTTGATTTATATCTTTTTCTTCGGGCTGGACAAGGGTGTTTTTGGTTTTTTTGAACCAACTATAAAATTTAACACCTAAAAAACGCGTTTTTCTTTCAATTAAAGACAACCCTTTCTTAATTATTTCAGAGTAAAACCTTATAACTGTGGTTTTAAATAATTAGGTTTAGCTAACAAAAATGCTAGCTAATGCAGTAGCTAAAAATAGGATAGCTAATGCTATAGTAAGACGAAAGATAAATTTTTCAGCTCCTCTTTTGGTGCGATAGACAGCGGAGTCTCCACCAAAAGCACTTCCTAATCCTGATCCTTTTTGCTGCATCAAAACAGTAATAATCAACAGAATAGAAATAACAATCTGGATAATGTTTAAAATGTTTTTCATTTGTAATAGTAGATAATAACTACTACATACTAGCAGTATGGAGTCTTTTTGTCAAGATAGTAGGTATAAGCTAAATATGAAGTAGAAAGTATAGATGCTTTAAGTCTTGGGTGCAGAAGGGGTGATATTGGCATTATAACCAGTTTTTTTGATGTTGCTTACGGTAGTTTTTGATAGCAAACTTGTGAGCTTGATTACGCATATTTTGCAACATCAGTGAAATGGGGTTACTTTTAGTTAGTTTTAGGGATTTTTTTATGCCTGGTAAAAATATTTCTTCTTCTTTTTTAGCCAAGGCTATTATTTTATTTTTCCAATTTTTTGGTAAGACGGGCATCACGGTGTTTAGTTGTGGCTTTCCTCCATCCAAAATAATCAAATCAGGAGTGGTCCACTCACTATGTTTGCTGCGACGAGATAGAACTTGGGCCATCATATGAGCGTCGTTTGGTCCAGGTATTCCTTTTATTTTAAATAAACGATATTGATCGCTGTCAATTTGGCCATTATTGAACACCACCATAGAGCCTACGGCGTGTTCACCTGATATATTTGAAATATCGTATACCTCTATTCGTTTGGGGAAACCACTTAGCTTCAAAAGTTTTTGTAAAGATAAAAGTTTTTTGATATTTGGATTTATAGACATTCTATCAGCGACCAGGTCGGCATTTTTTTTGACCAAAGCGAGTAAGTCTTTATTTTTTCCTCTTTGCGGTAGTATTATTTTTATATTTTTCTCCAAGAGTGTTTGATTTTTGTTTATTTTGGTTGGCAGGATAATATTTTTTGGCAAATCAGCTTTGTGAGTATAAAACTGGTTGATAAAATTTTGGAATATTTCTTTGTCAGGAAGGCTTAGTTTGTTGTCAATTGTAAAATTAAATTTGTCTCCAAGTATTCCCTTGCGGACAGTCATCAAAGTAAGGATGGTTTTTTGTCCGATACTACTGAGGTTGATTATGTCTTGATTGATATTTACCTGGCTGATTATTTTTTGTTTGAGCTTTATCCTTTGTAGGGCAGCTAGTTGCTTCTTTTTTATATTGGCTAGCTCAAAATTTTTGTTTTTACTAGCAGTACTGATTTGTGTGCGTAGATTTTTTTCTATGTCTTTTGTCTGGCCACGTAATATTTTTTTGGCAGAGTCTATTATTTTTTTATAATCATTATTGTTGATTAGTTTTTCGCAAGGACCAGGACAACGGTGCATGTGATATTCTAGGCATATTTTTCCTTTGGGAAGGTGAGATAAATTTCTGTTGCAGGTACGCAGAGGCAAGACACGATGTAAAAATCTAACCGTTGTGCGAGCTGATAGAGTAGAGGTATAAGGTCCAAAGTGTTGTCCCTTTCTACGTTGACGTCCATGGGTGACTACTATCCTAGGAAAGGGCTCGTCCAGGATTACTATGTAACCCCAATTTTTATCATCTTTTAAAACGATGTTATATTTTGGTTGATATTTTTTTATTTGTGATGCTTCGAGAAGTAAGCTTTCGGTTTCATTATCAACAACGGTAAATTGGACCTTGCTTATTTCACTGACCATCTGTTGTTTTTGCTCGGTCAGTTCGGATCCTTTTTGCCAATATGACTTTACTCGTTTAAATATATTTTTGGCTTTACCAATATAAATAATATCCCCGTTTTTATTGAGGAAAAAGTATATTCCAGGTTGAGTTGTGATTTTATTAAAATTTGGTTTCACCCCGTTAGAAATTAATAGTAAAATAGTTTATCCAATCACCCCACAAAGAATATTTTCGTAAATTTCTAACGGGGTTCATGGCTTAAATATAGCAAAGCATTCGAGAGCTAGCAATGTTAGGGATTGACTGCTCAACTTTTCTATGATACCATGTTCAAGATTAGTGTTTTCAAAAATTAAGAAACAAAACTCTATGCCAAAATTTATTACTATCAAAGGTGCAGCAGTACATAATCTTAAAAATGTTGATGTAAAGATCCCTCGCGATAAGCTAGTTGTGATTACTGGTTTGTCTGGCTCGGGAAAATCATCACTTGCCTTTGATACTATTTATGCCGAGGGGCAGAGGAGATATGTTGAATCATTATCTTCTTATGCTCGGCAGTTTTTGGGTTTGATGGATAAGCCAGATGTAGAACAAATAGATGGATTATCTCCAGCTATTTCTATAGATCAAAAATCATCTTCTAGAAATCCTCGCTCTACCGTCGGTACAGTTACAGAGATTTATGATTATCTTAGATTATTATTTGCAAAGATTGGCGTACCTTATTGCTACAAGTGTGGTAAGGCGGTAGTCAAACAAACTCAGCAACAAATAGTAGAAAAAATTTGGCGCCTACCAGCAGAAACTGAGTTTATGTTGCTAGCTCCTATTGTCCGAGATAAAAAAGGAGAGCACAAAAAGGCCCTAGAGCGTGTCCAGATAGCTGGTTACAAAAGAGTCAGGCTAGATGGTGATCTAATTACTCTAGAAGAGGCTCTTGATGTAGATTTGGATAAATATAAAAAGCACACTATCGAAGTAGTGATAGATCGCCTGCGTAGAGATGGTACTCGTGAGACCAAGAGTCGCCTCCTGCAGTCTTTGGAAGTATGCTTGGATATGGGAAATAGTTATGTAGTAGTACACATACCAAAGAAAAACGAAGACATTGCTTTTAGTGAGCAGTTTACTTGTCCAGAGCATAGTGAAATAAATTTTCCAGAAATAGAAGCTAGAAATTTTTCTTTCAATAGTCCTCACGGAGCCTGTCCTGATTGTACAGGTCTTGGCACCAAGCTTACTATTGATCCAGGGTTGGTGATTCCAAACAAAAATCTAGCCCTAGCCGAAGGAGCTATCCGTCCTTGGTCAAGAACTGCTGCCAATCAGGGTTGGTATGCCGCTATTTTGGATGGTGTTTCAAAGAAACACAAATTTTCTAATCGCGTAGCAGTAAGTAAACTCAGCAAAAAAAATCTAGATATTATTTTGCATGGTACTGGCGATGAGGAGTACAAGCTAAATTATAATAGTGCGAAATTCAACGGTGATTATAGCACAAAATTTGAGGGTGTAATCCCAAATCTTGAAAGAAGATATCGCGAGACTGATTCGGACTATATTCGTAGTGAGATTGAGCGTTATATGAAGATAGAGCTATGTGAAACATGTAAGGGAAAAAGATTGAAAGAGAATATATTGAGCATCAAGGTGACTGATAAAAATATTGCCGAAATTGTAGAAATGAACATTGATGAAGCAATGAGCTTTTTTACCAAGCTACCAAAGACTCTGACCAATCAACAAATGATCATTGCCAAGCAGATATTGAGAGAAGTTCGAGAAAGGCTCAATTTTTTGGCTAATGTAGGATTAAATTATTTGACCATAGATAGATCAGCCAATACTTTGTCAGGTGGTGAAGCTCAACGTATTCGTTTGGCTACTCAAATTGGCTCATCTCTTACTGGTGTTTTGTATATCTTGGACGAACCTTCTATTGGTCTTCATCAGAGAGACAATAATAGACTTATTGAAACATTAAAAAATTTAAGAGACCTGGGAAACACTGTAATTGTCGTAGAACACGATGAAGAAACTATTTTGGAATCTGATCATGTTATAGACATCGGGCCTGGTGCCGGTAAACATGGTGGTAAGGTTGTGGCCGAAGGTACTCCGTTGGCTATCAAAAAAAACAAAAAATCTTTGACCGGAAAATACCTTTCAGGAGCTTCTTTTATTCCTGTGCCCAAAAAACAGAGAAAAGGAAATGGAAAATTTATCGAAATTTTGGGAGCAGCCGAATTTAATCTCAAAGAAATAGACGTAAAGATACCTTTGGGTAAATTTGTTTCTATTACAGGTGTATCAGGTAGCGGAAAATCTACCTTGATGACAGAAATTTTAGCCAAAGCCCTATCAAAACATTTTTATAGAGCCAAGGATAATCCTGGGCAACACAAAGAAATAAAAGGTTTGGCAAATATTGATAAAGTGATCAATATTGATCAATCTCCAATTGGTCGGACACCACGCTCAAACCCCGCTACCTATACAGGAGTCTTTACTTATATTCGTGATTTGTTTGCAGAGTTGCCAGAAGCAAAAATCCGCGGCTACAAAGCTGGTAGATTTAGTTTCAATGTCAAAGGTGGACGTTGTGAAGCTTGTCAGGGTGATGGTGTAATCAAAATAGAGATGAACTTTTTGCCAAATGTCTATGTAGAGTGTAAAGAATGCCACGGCAAGAGATACAACGAAGAGGCTATGGAGATACACTACAAAGGAAAAGATATTGCAGAAATTTTAGATATGACCGCCGAAGAAGCAATGAGCTTTTTTGCTAATATTCCAAATATTTTCAATAAACTAAAAACACTGGTTGATGTAGGCTTGGGTTATATCAAGCTTGGTCAATCAGCCACAACCTTGTCTGGTGGTGAAGCCCAACGTATAAAGCTGGCCACAGAACTTTCTCGTCGTTCTTCAGGAAAGGCTCTATATATTTTGGATGAGCCAACTACTGGATTACACTTTGATGATGTCAAAAGACTTCTGGAGGTTTTGCACCGTTTGGCAGACAAAGGAAATACAGTGCTGGTCATCGAACATAATCTTGATGTAATCAAAAGCTCTGACTGGATAATAGATTTGGGGCCAGAGGGCGGAGACAGAGGAGGCTATGTAGTAGCCGAAGGTACGCCTAGTCAGGTAGCTAAAATCAAAAAAAGTTATACTGGACAATATCTAGATAGAATGTTTAATAGAAAAAAATAAAATTAGCTCCGAGCTCAGCTCGGAGCTTTTTTCTTTCTTGTAAAAAAGCCCATTTTTGAGTAATATTAGTATATGACAAATATTGAGAAATCTATTATTCAGACTTTGGCATTTTTCGATATATTTAGCTATCCTTTGACTGAAAGCGAAATATGGAAATGGCTTTATAAACCAGGTAAAAAAGTAGCTCTCTCTGAGATAAAAAATGTTTTAGAGGACAGCGAGTTTTTGACCGACAAGGTATCAAAAGTAGAAGGATTTTATAGTCTAAAAGATAGAGAAAATACCTGTTATCGTCGAAAACAAAACAACAATGTTGCTGAGCATAAATATCGTCGAGCAATCAGGCTGGCAAAGCTCTATCGTTTTATACCTTTTATCAGGATGATGGCAGTGTGCAATTCTCTGGCTATCAGCAACGCCAAAGAGGATAGTGATATTGATTTTTTTATAATAACCAAAAAGAATAAGATTTGGCTGGCTAGATTTTTTTCTGTTTTATTTATAAAAATTTTTGGACTCCGACCAGCCGATGGTGCCAACAAAGATGCTTTTTGCCTGAGTTTTTTTATAGATGAAAGTAGTTTGGATATAAAAAAAATAATGATGCACCATCAAGACCTTTATTCTGCTTATTGGGTACAGCAATTGATGCCAATATACAATCCAGATGGTTTGTATGAAAAGTTTATGAAAGAAAACGATTGGCATAAAGAAAATTTGCCAAATGGGTATACCAATGAATTTAGTAAAGAGGTGGAAGAAAATAGATTGTCATCTTGGTCGGGCAAAGTTTTTCGATACATTGTCTCACCCCCGATTTTCAATCGTTGGCTTGATACCTTTTATAGAAAATTGCAAACAAAGATTATTAGTCACAATTTGAGCTCGATGGTAAATGTAGATACTCGAGTGATCGTCAATGAAACTATGTTAAAGTTTCATCCAAATGACAGGCGAGAGTTATTTTACAAAAAGTGGCGAGAAAGATTACATACAATATTAAATTAAAATAAAGATATGTTGTTCAAAAAAGAAAAAAATTATGAAAAGATTTTTGACAAGACTTTCAAGTTTTTTGTAGGAATATTTATTTTCTTGATTCCTTGGCAGGCTCGTTGGATTTTTTATAACTGGCATATAGATGGTCAGCTTTGGGAATATGGACGTCTAAGCATTTATGCTAGTATGATAGTTTTGTTGTTGGGTGCTTTATTTTTTGCCCTATCACATAAAAAAGAATTGCATTTTTCTAAAAATAAATTTTTCTATGTTTTATTTGCTTATTCAGTAGTTGTTAGTTTATTTTCTTTGGTACCGGTAGTTTCATTTTGGTATTTGGCCTTACTCTATATGGCAGCTTTATTTGCTTATATGGTAAAGTTTATTCCAAAAGTGGTAGCTTTTAGGATGTTTTTATTGAGTGGCCTTGTACAAGGAGGACTAGCTTTAAAACAATTATTTACTCAACAAATCTTTGCCAACAAGTGGTTGGGCATTGCTGAGCATCTACCAGAAACTCTAGGCACTTCAGTAGTGTCATTGGGGGATCAAAGGATTTTACGAGCTTATGGTTCACTGCCTCATCCAAATATTTTGGGAGGATTTTTATTTGTAGCAATATTTTTGGGAATTTATCTCTGGATGAATTTTTATAAAAAATGCGCAAAAGATGACTGGAAAAAAGTACTCAATAAAAAACATTTAGTAGATTTTATTTTTATACTTACTGGTATTATAGTAGCCAGCTTTGGTTTGTTGGCTACTTTTTCTCGAGGAGCCTTGCTAGCCTTGGTACTTAGTATCTTTAGTCTATTGTTGATAAATATTTTCAAAAGAGATTGGCTAGTGGTCAATGTTGTTACAAAATTTGGATTTTTGTTTTTGATTATATTTTTGGTATTCAATAGTTGGTGGCCCGGTACCTGGAGCTCTCGTGTCCAGGCAGACAATAGATTGGAACAACAGTCAGTAGAACAAAGAGTAGATACTCTCGATCAATTGCATTGGGATAGCTACAAAAATATTTTCTTTGGACAAGGCTTGGGTATGAATACATATGTCACTTATCAAAAGAACAACCCAGACAATGTATTTGATTCTCAACCAATTCACGATATCTTTATCTTGATGTTGGCTGAAGTTGGTATGGTTGGGGTTTTGTTGTTGGTCAACGTTGTACGCCTGATAATCAAAGAAGCCAATCAAGTGGATATTATGTCGACTAGTTTGATACTAGGTCTTATAGTTTTAGGACTCTTTGATCACTATTTATGGACCAGTTGGACGGGGTGGTTATTGATGACACTGGCGTTCGTCAATCTCTACAAGCACAGAGGATAAATTATTGACAAAATAAAGTTAGCACTCTATAATATAGAGTGCTAATTTAGTATAATTAAACTAAAAAAAATATGAATTTAAAACCATTGGGCGATCGTATAATCGTCAAGCCTCTAGCAAAAGAAGAGGTTACAAAATCAGGCATTATCTTACCTGAGTCAGCTACCAAAGAATCACGTAAAGAAGGTGAAATTGTGGTGGTTGGCACTGGTGAAAACATCGCAAAACTAAGAGTCAAAAAAGGTAATCGTGTAATATTTTCTGAATATGGTGGAAGTGATATAAATGTTGATGGAGAAGATTACAAAATTTTGAATCATGACGATCTGTTAGCAGTGGATTGTGATCCAGAAGACGATAGTTGTGATTTTTAATTAATAAAATAAATTTAAGAATATAAGATATGGCAAAACAAATTATCTTCAATGAAGAAGCAAGAAAGAAAATGCAGGAGGGAGTCGATCAGCTGGCCAATGCCGTCAAAGTAACTCTAGGACCAAAAGGACGCAACGTTGTTTTGGATAGAGGCTTTGGTAGTCCAACTGTGACCAAGGATGGAGTGTCTGTAGCCAAAGAAATTGAGCTCGAAGACAAATTTGAAAATATTGGAGCAGAAATTGTAAAAGAAGTAGCTAGCAAAACAGCTGATGTAGCTGGAGATGGTACTACTACAGCAACTGTTTTAGCTCAACAAATTATTAAAGAAGGCCTCAAGGCCGTGGCAGGCGGGATGGACCCATTGAGTCTAAAGCGTGGTGTTGATAAGGCCACTGAAGCAGTTGTAGCCAAACTCAAGACAATGTCAAAAGATGTTTCTGATCATGGTGAGATTGAGCAAATAGCTTCTATCTCTGCCAATGACAAAGAAATTGGAAAAATTATTGCCGCTGCCATGGAAGCAGTTGGTAAAAATGGTGTAATTACTGTCGAAGAATCACAGAGTTTTGGAGTTGAAAAAGAAGTTGTAGAAGGTATGCAATTTGATAAAGGCTATATCTCTCCATATATGATTACCGACACAGAAAAAATGCAGGCAGTATATAGTGATGCTCATATTTTGATTACTGATCAAAAAATTTCATCTTTACAAGATCTGTTACCTTTATTGGAATCTATGGCTCAGGCCGGAAAAAAAGAATTGGTGATTATTGCAGAAGATGTAGATGGTGAAGCTCTGGCTACTTTGGTGGTCAACAAAATTCGAGGCGTGCTCAATACTTTAGCCATCAAGACCCCTGGTTTTGGAGATAGAAAAAAAGAAATACTCCACGATATCGCAGCGTTGACTGGCGCCAAGGTTGTTTCTGAAGAAGTGGGTATCAAATTGGCTTCTGCTACTATGGATATGTTGGGTTCTGCTCATAAAATAGTATCTACCAAAGAGAATACAACTATTGTTGGAGGTAAGGGCGATGAAGCTACAATCAAAGAACGCGTTTCTCAGATTGAAAGTGCTATCAAAAAAGTAGACTCAGATTATGAAGCAAAAAGCCTAAAAGAACGTCTAGCAAAATTGACCGGTGGTGTAGCTGTCATCAAGGTAGGTGCTGCCACTGAGACTGAAATGAAAGAAAAGAAAGACAGAATAGAAGACGCTCTGGCTGCTACCAAGGCTGCTGTTGAAGAAGGTATTGTAGTTGGTGGTGGCGTAGCTTATTTGAGGGCTATGGACACTATAGATAAGATGGGCTTAAAAGGAGAAGAAAATCTTGGAGCCAAGATTCTGAAAAAATCTTTAGCCACACCATTTAAGCAGATTGCTGAGAATGCCGGGAAAGAATCTGGTGTATTGTTGGCCGAAGTTATGAGGAGCGATAACCCAAGTTTTGGTTATAATGCCAAAGATGACAGAACAGAAGATTTGGTCAAAGCGGGGATTATTGATCCTACCAAAGTGACTCGTTCTGCTTTACAAAATGCATCCTCTGCCGCTGGTATGTTTTTGACTACCGAGGCAGTGATTACTGATCTTCCTGGTAAAAATGATGATGCCCCAGCCATGGGCGGCGGAATGCCAGGCATGGGTATGGGCGGCGGAATGCCAATGATGTAATATTTATGTAGATTAAAACACCCCTCAGCGGGGTGTTTTATGATATAATAAAAACATAGTATTAAATTTAAATTATGAAAAAAATCATTTTATTTTTTGTGGCGAGCTTGTTGTTTGTTGTGGGTCATTCTACAGCTTTTGCAGCTTCTGCTAGTGAAAATGACATGTTGGTTATTTTGGTAAATTTCCAAGATACAGAAGGACTAGAAGATCACCAGGGCCCTATTGGCCGTGATAAGGTGAGGGGTATTGTTTTTGGTGAAGACAACAATAGTGTTTCTGCTTTTTATGATGAAAATTCTTATGGGCAGGTTGATTTGGTGGGAGATGTTTTTCCTTCAGAAAATTATGCTAGTGATTGGTATCAATTGGACATCAATCATACCTGTGATTTAAATTCACTTGCTGTTGCTGCTACCGAGGCCTTGGATGAGGCGGAGGGTGGTGAAGCTGTGGACTTTTTATCATATGAGCATTTGATGATGGTAATTCCAGATGGAGATTGTTTGCGTGGACTTAGTTATGTTGGGTCAAGAAATTTTTCTACACCAGATGGAAACAAATCTATGACAATAGCATTTGTAGAGGACAACACCATGTTCTCTCCTTATGGCGTTGGACATGAATTGGGTCATGGTTTTGGTGTTTGGCATTCCGGTATGTACAAATGCAATAATGTGCCTTATGATATTAGTAATTGTGAAACTTATTCGGTCCAAGATTTGTTTGATATAATGGGGATCTCAGTTTCTAAGCCTGGGCATTTTTCAGCTCCACACAAAGATACGGCAGGATTTTTTGATAGTGAGCATAGCATTGTAGAGGTTAGTTCAAGCAATACTTATGAATTGACTCCCTTTGAGTCTTCCGACCCAGGTATAAAGGCTATAAAGATTAGGCGAAATAATGGGAGGTTTTGGTATTTAGAATTTCGTCAGCCAATTGGTTTTGATGGTCGAGTAGGAGCTTCGCCGGATTTTGAGGGCGTACTGATTCATACCAATAACCCTGGTAGTTATACAGATTCAATTTTGATTGACGCAACTCCAGTTGGTGAAAACTTTGGTTGGAATCATGCAGGCCTAAGGTCAGATACAACAGAGCCACACACAGGCACAACTGGTTTTTATGATCCAGTCGACAAGATTAAAATAGAAGCTTCGAGTATAATAATAGACGAAGACAATCCCAATGCTTCTCGAGCTATCGTCAAAATTATTTTTACTGATGAACCGGAAGTCATAGATGAACCCGAAGTAATCGATGAACCAGAAGAAGAACCAGAAGTCATAGACGAACCAGAAGTAATCGATGAACCCGAAGTAATCGATGAACCAGAAGAAGAGCCCGAAGTAATCGATGAACCAGAAGAAGAGCCCGAAGTAATCGATGAACCAGAAGAAGAGCTAGAGTCAGAAGTGACTCAAGTGGGACCAATAGTGGTAGATACAAATTTGACCAACAGACTTAAAGGTAGAATTTTACTTCAAGTAGAAGATCATGGTGAGGCTTGGTATGTCCGACCAGACAATGGCAGGAGGGTATATATGGCCGATGGTGATTCTGCTTATTCTATTATGAGATATATGAGCCTAGGTATTACCAATAGTGATTTGAAAAAAATTCCAATTGGTTTTCATGATGGTTACGGAGTTTTGGATGGTGACCATGATGGCGATGGTATAAACAATTTTACAGAACATACCCTAGGTACAGATCCAAATAATATTGATACAGATGGTGATGGTTTTAAGGACAGAGAAGAGATAGAGAGTGGGCATGATCCACTGGGCACCGGAGTCTTATTTTATGATTATAGTTTGGCTAATAGATTAAAAGGTAATATTTTACTTCAAGTAGAATCTCGAGGCGAAGCCTGGTATGTCAATCCAGTTGATGGAAAGAGGTATTATATGAAAAATGGTATAGTAGCCTATCAAATGATGAGATATATGAGTTTAGGTATTAGTAATATAGATTTGGCAAAGATTGAAACTGAATAAATATACCAAAAACCCTGGCTCCAGCTAGGGTTTTTAATTTATGTGAAATTTTGGTATAATATAGATGTAAAGAACGCTTATGATTTTTAAGAAAACCACAAAGCAAGATGGTCCAGGATACCATATTGAAGAAAACGAAATATGGGTAGCTGATTTTGGCTCACATGAGCTAGAAGAAGAGCTGCGAAGTGAGCTATCTAAGCTAAAACCAAAGCAAACTATCAATTTTAGTTGGGTTATTACGTCATTTTTCTTACTGGCTTTTTTGGTTGTTACTGATTTGATGATTCGCCAAGTTGGCACAGGCCTTTTTTGGCCAGAAACCACTATGTTTTGGACTAGTTGGCTTTGGCGTATTATTTTGTTGATATTTTGGTTTTGGATGGCTTATGCCCAACTCAAATGGCGGGCCGAAAAACTATTTATTAGTACAGTAATTTCTTTTGTATTAGGAGTATTTTTGTCTGGTTTGATAAAAATATTTTTGGTCAAATCAGCTTGGGCCTGGCTAAATTTATTGGTAGAGCCTATATGGATGGTTTTGATAGTAGCTTTGGTGGGTGCCTTTATGTATAAATTAATTTTTAAAAATAAATAACTAAAATAGAAATATGGAAAAAACACCACATGACAACAAAGACGTTGAAGAAAATAAAACATTAGCCGCCATTGGATATGTTGGTATTTTATGTTTTGTTCCTTTGTTGTTAAAAAAGGACTCTAAGTTCGCACAATTTCATGCTAAACAAGGATTGATACTTTTGATTTTAGAAGTATTAGGGTTTATACCAGTGATTGGTTGGGCCTTGTTTGTGATTGCCGTGGTTTTCTCACTTTTGGGAATTATCAATGCAATGGACGGTAAATATTGGAAGATGCCTTTTTTCCACCAATTTGTTAGCAAATTAAATTTAAAATAATTAATAAAACAAAATCGAGTTCAGGCTTTTTGGTCTGTCTTGATTTTTATCATAAAAAATTATGCCAAAAAAGAAAAATCATATCTTGTGGTTTAGTGAAATAACAAACAAGGACGTTCCTCTTGTTGGTGGTAAAAATGCTTCTCTAGGTGAGATGTATAGCAAGCTTACTCCAAAGGGTGTAGCTGTTCCAAATGGCTTTGCGGTCACAGCTCAAGCCTATGACTATTTTATCAAAACTACAGGAGTCAAAAAACAAATTCGAAGTATTTTGAAGACTTTGAATACCCACAACCTTCGCAATCTACAAGCACATGGTAAAAAAGTAAGGGAGGCAATTTTGAAAGCTGAATTTCCAGAAGATTTAAAAGAGTCCATTATCGAGGCTTATCATAAACTTGGTAAAGAGTTTAAAACAAAAAATGTTGACGTAGCCGTAAGATCATCTGCTACTGCCGAAGATTTACCTGACGCTAGTTTTGCTGGTCAGCAAGAAACATATCTCAATGTAGAGGGTGAAGAAGAGATTTTGGACTTTTCCAAAAAATGCATGGCTTCACTTTTTACAGATAGGGCTATTTCATATCGAGCAGACAAAGGCTTTAGTCATTTTTCAGTATTACTTTCTATCACAGTTCAAAAGATGGTGCGGTCTGATCTAGCTACTTCTGGTGTGATGTTTTCTATTGATACAGAATCAGGTTTTAGAGATGCAGTTTTGATCAACTCTATTTATGGTTTGGGAGAGTATATTGTCCAAGGTTATGTAAACCCAGATGAGTACTATGTATTCAAACCAACAATGAAGCAAGGCTTTGATCCTATTATTCACAAAGCACTTGGCCGTAAAGGTAAAAAATTGATCTATGATAGCAAGGCAGAATTAAATATGAAATCTTTGCCAGTTGCCAAGAAAGATCAAGAAAGATTTGCTTTGACAGACAAAGAAGTAATTTTGCTTGCTAAGTGGGCAGTCCAGATTGAAGAACATTACAAAAAACCAATGGATATGGAATGGGCTCAAGATGGTAGAACTGGAAAAATGTATATTGTCCAGGCTCGTCCAGAAACTGTCCGTTCACAGGATGATCCAAATACTTTGATTGAGTATGCCATGAAAGAAAGAGGTAAGGTTCTTACTGTTGGGGCTTCTGTCGGTAACAAAGTAGGCCAAGGTAAAGTAAACATTATCAGAGATGTAAAAGATATTCATAAATTTAAACCAGGCGAGGTACTTGTCACAGAGATGACAGATCCAGACTGGGAGCCTATTATGAAGATTGCAGGCGCAATCGTCACCAACTCAGGCGGACGTACTTGTCATGCTGCTATTATTTCTCGCGAGCTTGGTATTCCTTGTATTGTAGGTACTAGAAATGCTACCGAAAAGACAAAACAAGGCAAAATAGTGACTGTGTCTTGCGCTGAAGGTGAACAGGGTTATGTCTACAATGGTTTAGTTGATTATGAAGTAAAGAAAACAAATCTCAAAACAGTCAAAAAACCAAAGACCAAAATCATGATGAATATTGGTAATCCAGAGATGGCCATGCAACAGAGCTTTATTCCAAATGATGGAGTAGGCCTTGCTAGAGAAGAGTTTGTAATCTCTGAATATATCAAAGTACATCCACTAGCACTGATTAACTTTGCTAAGATAAAAGATAAAAAAGCCAAAAAGAAAATCGAAAAGTTAACTGCTGGCTACAAAGATAAAAAACAATTTTATATTGATAAATTAGCTCAAGGTGTATCTCGTATTACAGCTAGTTTTTATCCAAAAGACGTGATTGTCCGTTTATCTGATTTCCGTTCAAATGAATATGCCAATATGATTGGTGGTACTCAATTTGAGCCGCAAGAAAGAAATCCGATGATTGGTTGGCGCGGAGCTAGTAGATATTACAGTAAAGAATATTTACCTGCCTTTATCCTAGAATGTAAAGCATTGGCAAAAGTCCGTAAAGAAATGGGATTGAAAAATATGAAAGTGATGGTACCATTTTGTAGGACAATAGAAGAGGGTAAAAAAGTTTTGGCTATTATGGCAAAACATGGCCTCAAGCGAGGAGTAGACGGCTTGGACGTTTACGTCATGTGTGAGATTCCTTCAAATGTGATATTGGCAGAAGAGTTCTGCAAGATTTTTGATGGATTTTCAATTGGCTCAAATGATTTGACTCAGTTGACCCTGGGGGTAGATAGAGATAGTGAGTTGGTAGCCCATGTTTATGATGAAAGAAACAAGGCAGTCAAAGATCTCATTGCCCAAGTCATAAAAGTTGCCAAGAAAAACAAAAAGAAGATTGGTATCTGTGGACAGGCACCATCTGACTTTCCAGACTTTGCTCAATTTTTGGCTCGAGAAGGTATCGATAGTATATCTCTCATACCTGATACTATAGTCAAGACAATGATAGCGGTCCGTAAAGCAGAACAAGGTAAAAAAAAGAAACGTAAAAAGTAATAAAATTTTGTAAATTAAAAGCAGCATGCTCAATAAAATAATCACTATAAATATAGTTCTGTTGATTTTTTTAGGTGCTGCTTTTATTTTTGTTGATAAAACTCAGGCAGCTACTTGTACATGGTCAAATGGAAATAGTACTGCTATTTGGAACGATGCTTTGAATTGGAATGATTGTGGAGGTGGGGTTCCAGGATCTTCTGATACAGTGGTTTTTGATGGGGCGGTTTCTAGTGCTTCTTTGGATTTGGATATTAACCCAGGTACCACTATTGCTGGATTTACCATGGAGAGTGATTATAGTGGCACACTAGATATGAACACCAATGGACTTGATATAAATGGAAATTTTAGTAAAGCAGGTGGCACTATTGAGACGAACAACGGTGGAGATTATTTTGCCGTGACCGGTGATACTAGTATTACAGGAGGGACCTTTGTTATTACTAGAGGGTACTATACTATCACTTCTGGTGATTTTGTAGTTAGTGGTGACAATACTTTTCAAATGGGTGGTAGCAATTATCCTGTTTTGACCATCAATGGCTCAGGCGCTCATAATCTTTCTATATCTGGTACAGGTAATTATATTGGACAGGCAGCTAATATCGCAGAATTAGACATAACTATGAGTTCGGTGAGCGATGTTATTACTATTACAAACAGCATCCAGCTTCATAATGTTCAAATTTATGAAGGGACATTAGCCTTGAGTGATAGTATAATAGTAGACATGGATGGGGTTTTGATTGGTCAGAATGGCGGTAAATTACAAATGGGGACTTCTACCATAACTTTAGGCCGAGATGATTTGGCACACGGATCATTTGCTACTTATCATATCCAGGCGGGTTTTGTAGAGGATATTACAGGAGGTACGATTTCTATAGAAGGCGCTGGAAACAGTACTTATGGTTCTGCTTATTTTGAAAATGGTTCTGTGTATACTCCTACAGGTGGGACTCTTAGTTTTATTGGTGACGATACAACTGCTATATATTCAGCTGAAGCTGATGACGCAGATTTCAATTTATATAATTTGACTGTTGGTGACGGCACCAACACAAAGACACTTAGTATTGATACAGATACTGTTTTGGATTTGGACTTGGATGGTAGTTTGACCATCAATACCAATGCCACCTTTGATAGTAATGCGGAAGATATTTTGGTGGGGGGTAGTTGGACAAATAATAATATTTATATTCATGATAATAATCAAGTTAGCTTCAATGGCGCTGGTACACAGACTATAACAGGCGTAGATGGAGATAATGATGATTTTTATAATGTAGTTTTGGATGGTGGTACACTATCAATCGCCGCCAACTATGTCGGCACCACACCTGACATGGAAGTGGATAATGATTTTACTTTGACCAGTGGTACATTGGACTTTAACGCTAGTTTTTTGAAAGTCCGAAATGATTTTGTTAAAAATGGTGGTAACGTAACTATGGATCAGGATACAGCGGCCATAGAAGTAGACAATGATTATACAATTACAGCTGATGCAGGATCTAGTGACTGGTCAGATGGATATACTACCGTTTCTGGAGACGTAGCTATATCAGGGGCCAGTACTTTTATCTATGGAGGAGTTGGACATCCGGTTTTTACTATGGATGGTACTGGAGATTTTACACTGGCTATCACTGGTGCAAACAATACCGTAGGCACTACCTCGGTTTTGGCTGAGCTAGATATCAACCTAGGCACATCTGTTAGTACTGTGACAGCAACGTCGGCCCTGCCATTGAGAGATTTACAAATTTACAAAGGTGAGTTTATTACAAATGGACAGGACATAACAAATTCTAGAGTTCTTGTCATGCACAATACTGGTACTTTCACTATGGCTAGTGGCACACTTACCTTGGGTTCGGATGACCTGGCTCCCGATTTAGTAGCTATTTGGCATCAAAATACAGGATCTACAGCCAATATAAGTGGTGGTACCATAACTCTAGAGGGAATAGGGCATAGCTATTATGGTGCTATGTTCATACAAGATGGTTCTGTGTTCAATGCCACGGGAGGTACTTTTCAATTTATTGGAAATGACAATTCGGTGATAGATATTGAAGAGTCTGATGCTAGTGATTTTAAAATTTATAATTTTACTGTAGGAGATGGTACAAATTCTCATACTGTTACTTTAAGTGCCAGTTCTACAATAGATTTTAAGGTAGACAATGATATAACTATAAATGCCAATGCTACCTTGAGTGCCAATGGTGAACCAATAGTTTTGGTTGGAGATTGGACAAATTCAGGAACATTTACTCATGGCAACAACACGGTAACTTTTGAAAGTGCTGACGCTGCAAGCCCCAATAATATACAAACCATCACTGGAGATACCACTTTTTACAACTTTATAAAAGACGTCAGTAGCTTTAGCAATCAACAAGAGTTACATTTTAATGTCGGAGACACTATTACCACAGATGGTAGTACTACTATCAAAGGAAAAAGTGGAAGCTTGCTTGTTTTGGACTCTACGGATAGTTCGAATATATTTAGTATTTATATAGCGGATAGTACTAGGGATATTTCATATCTGTATGTAAAAAATAGCAATCAAGACAACACGGGTAATCCTGTAAATTTGTTGACTGATACAGAATCAACGGGTACAAATTTTAATAGTGGTTGGGGCTTGATAGTCACTGTCACTGGTGGTAGTGGTGCAGTGCCTATTCCTTCTTCTGGATCAGGAGAGGGTGACCAATGGGTGGGTATAGGAGAAATAAAAAATATACCCAGTATTGATGAAGATGGAATAAATGTCTTGGTTTATATTGATGCAGAGTTGATATTTGATTTGGGAGATCACGATAGCAAATATACACTTCAGATCTTATCCTTGAATATGTCCAATGGAGATTTGCAGGTCAAATTTTTAGCAACAGGCAATGTTTTGGATTTAAAAATAGGAGAAAGTTTATCTATAGACCTAGATCAAGACGGCCAAGATGATGTTGAGTTAAAATATAATGAGTTATTAATAAATAGGATTGATTTGAGTCTTTCAAAAATTGCCACAGCTACAATAAATGATCCAAAGGAAGAAATAGACACTGCGGGCTTATTGGTAAAATAGAAAGATGATCCAGCAGTATATTTGATTGAAGATAATAAAAAAAGATATATTTTTGATGAAGCTACTTTTTTGGCTTATGGTTTTTCTTGGGTAGATATTTTGGAAATAACAAATATTGATGATTACCCTGCTGGTAAAATTATAAAAATAGA
>JABJNO010000009.1 GCA_018664825.1 Candidatus Parcubacteria bacterium | reverse complement strand
TTTTCTAACCGCAGCTATTCCCTCCGAAAACTTACCAGCATCGTCAAATCTATCAGAAATAATTTCTTGACCCTGGGTGTTGATATAAAAATATTCATCACCTCTTCTAACCGCAGCTATTCCCTCCGAAAACTTACCAGCACGATCAAATCTATCAGAAGTAATTTCTTGACCCTGGGTGTTGATATAAAAATATTTACCATCTTTTTTGACAGTAGCTATCCCTTCTATAAAATCATAAGCATACTCAAATCTTTCAGAAAACATTTCTTCACCTTTTGTATTTATAAAAAAGGACTCCTTGTCTTTTTTTACTACGGCTAGTCCACTTGAAAATCTACCAAGATAATCAAAATTATCACCAAAGGCAACCTTTCTCCCCTCTAAATTTATATAATAGTATTTACCCCCGTACTCATTGACAACGGCTATTCCATCTGAAAACTCATCAGCATAAGAAAAACTTCTAGTGATTCTTTTGCCTTCTACATTAATATAAAATGATTTACCATCTTTTTCCGCTCTAGCCCTTCCTTCTTTAAATGTTGAAACAAAATTTGCCTCGAGTTTTTGAACTAGTTTTATCCTTAGAGTCAATCTATGAGGATATGATTCATCGTGTAATGATTCTAGTTCGCTTCTTATTTTTGTTTGTAGTTCTTTGGCTGTATTTATATCTTCGGTGCTAGAAATATTATTCAAAACCAACACAAAATTTTCAAACTCTATTTTGAGTAAGGAAAAATCTTGTTTTAATTGTTGGCATTCTAAATTCATGATATTTTGAAAAATGATTTTTTGATAGATGCCAAATCTGATAGCTTAATACTACGAGTCAGCAACATAAGTACTGCATATATAATAGCCCCCACAAAGATCATCAAAATCCAGCTAAAACTATCTCTGAAATAAGTAATGATAAAAAACATAATCAAACTTGAAAATATAGATCCTAATATTGGTAAAAAACTTCTGGCAGCAACCTTGATGACCCTGAGTACTGCAAATAGATTGAGCCCAAATAAAAATAGGGTACTCAGTGAAGAGGCTAGGGCTGCTCCCCAAATACCAATCTCCGGAATCAAAATAATATTGGCAACAATATTGAACACCATAATAATTCCTAGATTGCGTGTATTTATCTTTTGTCTATTGGTAGCATTGAGAAAACTAGACAATGAAAAATTTACAAACAGAAATGGAATTGAAGCAATCAAAACTTGTAGAGGTAATACAGAAAAACTAAACTCCGATGTATAGAGCTTGGCTACTATGATATCCGCCAGAGCTATCACTCCAAAAGCAACTGGTATCGCAATAAAGGCTAGGTAGTTGAAAGACTTTATGAATACTCTTTTTAAATTTTCGTAATCTTCTTTGAAATAATTTGCAAAAGCCGGATAGAGGCTAGCTACAAAAGCTAGTGGGATAAACTGCAGGGCAAAAGTAATCTTGTAAGCAATACTATAAAATCCTACTTCTTCGTCCCCCAAAAACATCTTTAGTAAAAAAGTATCTATATAGGCATAAACCTTGGCAAATATAGCAGCCAAGGCAAACGGCAAGGCAATCAACAATATTTTTTTGGCCAACTCTTTTGAAAAATAAAATTTTATTTTTATTTTGAATTTTCTAGTCAAAATAATTCCAGAAAAAATCATGTTAAACAGACTAGCTACAAATAATACACCCAAGAGTAAAAATACATCGTCGGTCATCCTAATCAAGCTAAGTCCAATTACCAGTACTATCAACTGAAAAATAATAGTACCCCAAGATTCGAACTTGAGACTTTGCTTGCCTCGAATAAAAGCATAAAACAAAAGTGTAAAACTATCTATCACTATGATAGCTGTGGTCAGATAAATCAAATTCTTTACTGGATCACTATAAAATAAAACTGTGTCCAAGACTGACACAATCAACACCGTCAAAACGGCAAATAAAATCTTTAGAGTAAATATCTGTTGAAACCATTTTTGTGAATTTTGTTCGTCTTTGGCCACCTCTCGGATAAGTAGTGGAGACAATCCCAAATCTATCAATACAGAAAACATGGCAGCAAATGATATAGCAAAAAAATATTGCCCTGTACCCTCTGCTCCAAGTGCTCTAGCTAAAATAGTAAAATATACAAAAGAAAGCACTTTTTGTAAGACAAGTGCTGTCATAAAAAACGAGGTATTTGCAGTGATTTTTTGTCCTGATACCATATACCAATTTTACCACAATAAAACCAATAAATAAAGACAAAAAAACACCCCTTTGCGGGGTGTTTTGGATAAAATTTGATATTAACGCTTTGACCATACTTCGACTACGCTCAGCATGTCACGTACTAACGTTTACTCCATTGTGGAGCTCTACGAGCCTTTCGGAGTCCTGGTTTCTTTCTTTCTTTTACTCTTGAGTCACGAGTCAATAGACCTTCTTTTTTGAGGGTAGCCCTCAAGTCTTCGTCTATTTTGAGTAATGCTCTAGAAATACCATGTCGGACAGCTTCTGACTGACCTTTTGGTCCACCACCATGAATCTTGATTGAAATAGAGATATCATCTTGACCGGTCAACTTCAAAGGAAGTAAAACAGCATCCTGCAATTCAAAATAAGGAAAATATTCTTTGTAATCTTTATCGTTAACAATGATTTTGATTCCTTTTGGTTTTTCTTTTAAGACACGTACTCTTGCAATAGCACATTTTCTCTTACCAACAGCTGGAGTATAATCGTTGTTTTCTTTCTTTATTGCCATATTAGCTTATTTTTAATCTCTTAATCATATTAGGTCTAAGTCTGTTTTTTGGGAGCATTTCATAAACCATTCTTTTCAAAACATTTTGTGGTTCATTTTCCATCATATCTCCCAATTTTTTTGTTCTAATGCCTCCTGGATAGCCAGTATGTCTATAATATACTTTTTTATCCAATTTTTTACCGGTAAACTTCATGTCTTTGACATTGGTCACTTCTACCATATCACCACCATCTATATGTGATTGATAAGAAACTTTATTTTTACCTTGCAATAATACAGCAATCTCACTGGATATACGTCCAGCTACTTTGTCTTTTGCATCAATTTTGTGTATTTGTCTATCCATATATTTATACTAATTCAATTTGAGCCATTTTGGCACCATCGCCCAAGCGTGGACCAATTTTAATAATTCTACAATATCCTCCCTTTCTATCTTTGTATCTTGGACCCAAAACATCCAAAAGCTTTTGAACGGCTTTTTTGTCTGGCAGATGCCTACCCAACAATTGCTTGTTGTGTACTGATTTTACCTTGCTTCTAGTAATCATTTTTTCTAAAAGAGGTTTTACAACCTTAGCTTTGGCTTCTGTTGTTTTTATCTTTTCAAATAAAATAATAGAAACTGCCATGTTGTTTAACATAGCTTCGCGAGGAGCTTTTTTTCTGTCCAGTTTCTTTGTTGTATTACGGTGTCTCATTTCTTTATATTATTTCTTACTCTTAGTCTTTTTCTCTTTTTTATCTTCTTTTTCTTCCTGCTCTTTTTTATCTTCTTTTTCTTCTTCGACAACTTCTTTTACCTCTTCTTCTTTGTCATCACTTCCCAAAAAATTGAAGTGCTTTTGTAAAATATCAGAGGCCTGACCAATAGCGGTCTTTGCATCAATGGTACCGTCAGTCAATATTTCTATAGTCAATTTTTCATAGTTGGTCATTTCACCAACACGAACATTTTCGATATCAAAGCCAACATTTAAAATAGGAGAAAAACTAGCATCGATAGCAATATGTCCAATTTCTAGCTTATCTCTATCAGTTCTCTGTTCTACAGTAAAATATCCCAAACCTCTTTCAGCAGTAATTTCCATTTCAAATTTGGCTGATTTGTCAGTCAAATTGGCAATCTCCAAATCAGTATTTATAACTTCTACATCAGAATTTTTATCAATATCAGCTGCAGTCACTACTTTTTGACCTTTGACAGATAAAGTTAATTTGACTGGTTCATCGGTATGCACTTTTAGTCTCAACCTTTTCAAATTAAGCATTATTTCCACCAAATCTTCTTTTAGGAAATCAATTGAGTCAAACTCATGTTGAGCTCCTTCGATTTTGAATGAAGTAACAGCACCACCACTCAAAGAAGAAAGCATTGTTCTTCTAAGTGAATTCCCAACTGTCACACCATAACCAGGATAAAAAGGTTCCATAACCACTTTATAGCGATTATCTTTTAGGTCCTTGATAGAAACTTTATCTGGTAGTGTAATTTGTGTCATAAATTTTTACGTAAATTTTTATTTTGAGAGCCCGAAGGCAATTGATATTAACGTGAATAAAATTCAATGATTAATTGGGTTTCAATATTTTTTGGCATTTCATCATTGCTTGGTAAACTATTTATAGTAATAGTCAGCTCTTTTTTATCAAAAGCCAACCAACCAGCAGGTTCAATTTCATCAATACGTTCGTTTAATGCACTCCAGTAACCTTTTTTAACTTTGTTTTCTTTTACCTTGATAACTTGACCAGCTTTTACCTTCATAGAAGGAATAGCGGCTTTTTTACCATCCAAAGTAAAATGACCATGGGTCACAAGCTGTCTAGCTAGACGTCTAGTAGTGGCCAATCCAGAACGGAAGATCACATTGTCCAAACGACTCTCTAGTGAAAGCAATAAATTGCTACCCAAATCACCGGGAAGTTTTTGAGCTTTCTTAAAGGTCAAATGAAATTGTTTTTCTAAAATACCGTAAATGGCTTTTGCCTTTTGCTTTTCAAGCAATTGACGACCATATTCGGAAGTTTTTGAAAAAGTCTTTTTCTGACCATGCATTCCCGCTGGATAAGTTTTACCTTTATCCAAAGGAGACTTGAGTGTATCTGCTACATTTTCGCCAAATCTTCGACTTGCTTTATGTCTTGGTTTTAAATTTCTTGCCATATAGTTTTAAACTCTTCTAGGTTTCTTAGGTCGACAACCATTGTGTGGAATAGGTGTCATATCTTTGATTGAGCTGATAGCAATACCATTGCCGTGCAAGGCTCTGACAGCTGCCTCACGGCCAGCACCAACGCCTTTTACGAATACCTCTACCTCACTCAAGCCAAAATCTTTTGTTTTTTCGACAACGTTTCTAACAATAACACCAGCTGCATATGGAGTGGCTTTTTTTGGACCTTTAAATCCATTTACTCCAGCAGATGACCAAGCCAACACATTTCCCTGTGGATCAGTCAAAGTAACAATAGTATTATTATAAGTAGCTTGAATATGGGCTTGACCCTTTTTGACTACTTTCTTTAGTTTTTTCTTTGATTTCTTTTTCATATCTTAAAATTATTAGGTCTTTTGAGCTGCATTAGTTTTTCCACTACCCATAGTAAGACGTTTGTTACCACGAACAGTACGAGAATTTGTCTTGGTGCGTTGGCCTCTACCTGGTAAACCTTTTACGTGCCTAGTGCCACGATAAGATCTAATTTCTTTCAAACGCTTGATGTCTGAAGCTTTATCTCTACGTAACTCACCTTCGACTCTAAAATTTTTCTCGATGTTTTTTCTCAATTCATTTACATCTTCCTCACTCAACTCTTTGATTTTCGTATTTTTATCAATACCCAAATCTTTTAGAATTTTTTGAGAAGTAGTTAAGCCAATACCATATATATAGGTAAGGGCTATCTGTGCTATTTTGTCATTTGGAATGTTAACTCCGGAAATTCTTGCCATAATTTTTGTTAATTAACCTTGTCTTTGTTTATGTTTAGGATTCTTACAAATACAAACAACTCGATTTTTACGTCGAGTAATTTTACAATCTTTACACATTTTTTTTACTGATGCTCTGACTTTCATTTTTTATATTATTTTCTATAAGTTATTCTACCTTTGCTCATGTCATAGGGACTCATCTCTATAGTGACTTTATCCCCAGGCAAAATTCTGATTTTATACATCCTCATCTTGCCGGCTAAATGAGCTAAAATCTCGTGGCCATTTTCTAACATGACCTTAAATGTGGTATTTGGTAATAGATCGATGACTTCACCATCCATCTCCAAAAACCCCTTTTTATTTACTTTTGCTTCACTTTCACTCATTTTTTCTAACAAAAAAGAAATTCATTATATAGCTCTCGAGGCTGATATAAGAAATTTCTTTAAAAATAGCTAAAATCTTTAAATTTCTATCCTATAATCAACGCCCCTATATTATACAGATTTTTTTCGATTTGTCAATCATTTTAGGAGACAAAATCACTCCATCCCAAAACTAGATAATTATCTGTACTTCTTCTATCAATTGAATGCCGTATTTGTCCCGTATTTGCTGCTTTATAAAGCTAATTAGCATTATCACCTGTTCAGCTGTGGCATTGCTTTTGTTTATAATATAATTGCCATGTTTTTCAGATATTTGAGCATCACCAATAGTGTGTCCTTTTAATCCTGCCTCTTCTATCAAATAACCAACTGGAATTTTTTTGTGGTTGGCAAATCTAGATAAGTCCAAATGTCTTTTTTCTAAGTCCTTGATATCTACATCTTCAAACTTTACGTTTTTAAAAATACAACCAGCAGACGGTCTGTGAGGTTGAGTTTCGTGACGGTAAGCTAATCTTTCTTTGATTAATTTTCGTACCTCTTCTACATTTCCGTGTTTTAGCTCAAGCCCTGCTTCGACAATAATATATTTACTTTCTTTGAACATGCTATGACGGTAAGCAAATTTGGCTTTGTCGGCAGAGATTTCTACTACCTTGTATTGATCATCTATATATTTGATAGTCTTTACAACTCGACTCATGTCTTGACCATATGTACCAGCGTTGCCTCGTATAGCCCCTCCAACAGTCCCTGGGATACCAGTCACAAAATCCAAACCTACCAAATCATTTTCCAAAGTCTCATTGAGAAGATAGGTTAGCGATACACCTGAACCAACTCTTACTTTGTTTCCTTCTATCTCTAGATCATTGAGATTTAGTTTTATCACTAGTCCCTTGATGCCATCGTCTGACACCAAAAGATTACTACCTCCTCCCAATACAAATATTTGTTTATTGTTGTCCCCTGCCCACTGTAGGACCTCCTGGAGCTCAATAGTATTGTTGACCTCAGCAAAAAACTCGGCTGCTCCGCCAATCTTGAAAGTAGTATAGTCTTTTAATAAAATATTTTTTTGAATTTTCATATATTTTATTTCTCAATTATTACAAATTCTCCTTCTTCTAGAGTATACATAGACAAATCCTTGTCTCCATAGTTTTCAAGCTCTTGTTGTGCCTCGTCCCAATCTATCGGCCCTCGTGGATCATCAACACCAAAATCTGATTTATAATGAGAGATAAACTTGATAGGTAAAATTCCTAAGCCATCCATAGATTGTCTCCAATCACAAGTCCAAAAATGTTTAGCCAAAGCATTTGAAGATGCGGAACTCGTAACAACTACTTTGTCTTTCCAAATTTTTGGAATATCAAATTGCTTGAACCAGCACTGTAGTAAAAAATCATCTCCACCAAAAATAACGACTGCATCTGAATTTTTTATCTGTTCTGCAAAAGTATCTGGAAAAGCCAAATCAAAAGATACCTCAGTGCCAGATGGAACCATTTTTTTGAATCCTTCCATTTTTTCTTTATACTTTGTTTCCCAGTCTTCTCTCTTTTGAGCAAAGAAACAAAATAAAACTTTTGGGTTTTGTCCCAAATCTTTGAGAGTTTCCTCTATTGATTCTTTTGCTTTGGTAGGATTGTTTCTTGATCCACCAGAATTTAAAATATATTTTGTCATACTAGTCTATTATTTCTCTAGCCAAATTATCTATATCTCCTGCCCCAATAAACAAAACCACTGAATCAACAGGATTGATATCTTTAATTATATTTTTGATATCTTTGAACTCAGGAGCAAAATATTTTTTGTTGTGATGCATCTTGTCTACTATATCCTGACCTGATACTTTTTCCATCTTTTTGTCTTCACGACCAGATACATGATAAACCTCACTTATAATCACCTGATCAGCCAGATAAAAAGCTTTGGCAAACTCATCAAGTAAAGTTTTGGTCCGATTGTGATGGTGTGGCTGGAATACCGCGATTATCTTTTTGTCAGGATAAAAATCCTTGGTGGCTCTGAGAAGCATATTGATTGATTCTGGATGATGAGCATAATCAGAAACAACAAAATTTGACTTCATCTTGCCGACTAGCTCAAATCTACGCCAAGTGCCACTAAACTCACTGAGCGCATTCCACATTTGGTGTTTGTTTACTCCCAAGGTGCTGGCTGCTACCATGGTGGCCAAAGTGTTGTATATATTGTATTCACCGGGTACTGACAGCTCTACCTTGGACATCTCCTCGTCTGACTTATGCACCGTAAAACTTTGTTTGCCCTCGGCAATATTCAAGTCCTGCCAATAACAATCTGCTTTGCTGTCTTTACCAAAAGTCAAAGTAGTTCCAGAAAACTTTATGTCATCACTATCTTCGTCGTCATTGTTTTTTATCAAGAGCCCGTCTTTGAGTGGAAGCTTGTTTACAAATTTTTGAAAATGTTTTTTGATGTCGTCTAGGTCTTTGTAAAAATCCAGATGATCCTCGGCTATATTTGTCAGTACTATGATATCAGGATCTATCTTTAGCATGTGCGCCTGCCACTCACAGGCTTCGACGACGAGTATATCAGATTCTCCTAGACGAAAATTGCTATTCCACTGTGGCACAAGACTACCAACTATCACTGTAGGGTCTAGTCCTGCTTTTTCTAGCATCAGGCCAAGCATAGCTGTCGTTGAAGTCTTTCCGTTTGTACCTGTGACGGCGATTGTTTTGTATTGAGTAGAAAGCCAGCCCAAAAAATCAAAATAGCTCAGAGCTGGAATTTTTAGTTCTTTGGCTTTGAGTATTTCTGGATGATCATCTGGCAGAGCTGAGCTATAGACAAACAAATCAATATCGTCTTTTATATTGGATTCTTTTTGTTTAAAAGAAATATCCATTCCTTTTTCTATCAAAAGTCTAGTAATCTCAGATTCTTCTATATCCGAACCAACTACTATTTTTTCTTTACTCAGAAAATAATAAGCAATAGCAGACAGGCCTATTCCACCTACACCTGCTAGATATACTTTATTTATTTTTTTTATATCTATTTTCATTTACGAATTATAATTGATTTAAAATATTTTTCTTGAAAATTTATACTCTCAAATATTTTCTCATCTGTATATTCCATTTCATCATCTTTGGGTACGACTATCAATTTATCATCATCGTCATCCAATCTATGCACCGCTGCTATACACTTACCCTCAAAACTATCCCTAGGCTCTGAAATACCCAAAATATAAGCGTCTAACTCTTCTCCATCTGGCGCCATAACGCCTTTTATACACCCATAATTTATAGGATAAACCAAATCATATTTTGGATGATTACTACCAAGAGGTCTATCAATAGAAACTTTGACTATCTGGCCTATAAATTTTGTGGAATAACTCATTTTTTAGCAATTTCTTTTATCAACTTGATATAATTGTCCACTGCGTGACGAGGAAATAAATTGTGCAGATTTTCACCTGCTCCTGTGCGCAATTCTTTGTGCCGAATCAATTTTTGTAAATACCTATCCATAATCTGAAAACTCTCTTGCCTGACCATATAGGCTGCATTTTGTTTGGCAAAGAAAGCAGAATTTCTTTCTTGATGACTATGTGGTATCGGTATTAGTACCAAAGCTTTTTTCAAACTTGCGGCCTCAGAAATAAAACCCATACCAGCTCGCGAGATGATGATATCAGCCCGAGCCATCAAATCTATCATCCCTTCTTTGATAAACTTATAAGTAAAATAATTTTCGTGTTCAAATTTTTGTTCCCAATTTTTTGTTCCCAATATATGATGGACCTCGTACTCACGGCTAAGCATCGGTACAAAATGAGCTACAAAATCATTGAGCTTGCGAGCACCTAGTCCTCCACCAGTAATCAAAACAACTGGCTTCTCATCTTGAGAATGGACTCTTTGTTTGCGAACAGGATTGCCAGTCACTACGACTTTTTTGAGATTAAAATCTTTTTTCTGTTGCTCAAATACTACAGTAATCTTTTTGGCAAACGGTGCCATCAGTTTGTTAGCTAATCCTACCTGTATATCTTGCTGATGAACAACACTAGGAATACGCAAAACTTTTGCTGCCCAAACAAGTGGCACAGCCACAAAACTACCGGCAGTCAAAACGATGTCTGGTTTGTATTTTCTCAAAAGTTTTATACTTTGCCAAAAAGCTTTGTTGATTTTCAGAATATCTTTGAAATTTTCTCCAGAAAAATATCTACGTAATTTTCCACTAGAGATAGACACAAACTTTAGGCCATAGCTTTCTACCAGAGCCCTCTCTGGACCATTGTCAGAACCTACAAAAACATAGTCTGCCTCGTATTTTTCGGCAATAGCCAAAAGCGGACTGACTGATCCCAGTGTCCCGCCTCCTACCAAAAATATTTTCTTGTTTTTATCCATATCAATGTCTTGTAGTAAATCTAGAAATATTAGCTAAAATCCCCATAGAAAGCAAGGTTACCATCAGATTTGAACCTCCCAGTGAGATAAACGGCAAAGGCACACCAGTCAGCGGTAAAAGCTGAAGCATGCCGGCTATATTTATAAATATCTGCAAAGAAATCCAAATTGTGATGCCTAGGGCTATTAATTTTGCAAAGTTGTCTTCGCTGTGCCTGATAATACGAAATCCCCTCAGCATCAAGATAGCAAACAATGCCAAAAATATAATAGTAAAAATAAATCCAATTTCTTCCGCAACGACCGCAAAAATAGAATCATTGGCAGGCATCGGTAAATATGATTTTTGACGAGAAGAGCCCAGTCCTAGACCTAGCCATCCACCAGAGCCAATAGCAATCAAAGATTGTTTTATTTGCCACCCGATCCCCTGCGGATCAAAATCTGGATTGAGCCACGCAACAAATCGATTCATCCTATAGGGAGCTGCTTTTATCATAGCCAAAAAAGCTATTGCTCCTCCTCCGACTAGAGCTGTAAAATGTGTCCACTTGGCACCAGCTACAAAATACATAGATACAGAAGTAAGTAAGATGATGCTCAATGTACCAATGTCTGGTTGCTTGATTATAAAAAAACTAATAATCAATAAAATAATCGTAAAAGTGACCGCTGAAGAAACTTTGATAATATCTTTTCCTTTTTCTGAAAGCCAGCCAGCCAAAAATAATACAAAAGCCAACTTTACCAGCTCACTTGTCTGAAAAGAACGACCACCAACGACAATCCAAGATTGAGCTGTACCATAGTCACTACCCAGTGCTCCAAAAAATACCAACGACAACAAAATGAATGATGCAATCAAAAAGAACCAGGTAAATTTTTTGTAATGCTTGTAATTTATCCTAAAGGCAATATAAAAAAACAAAATACCAGGCAATAGGCCGTGTAGTATTTGTTGTTTTACAAAACGATAAGTGTCTTGGTATTTATAAAAAGCCAAAGTAGATGAGGCTGATGATAAAAATAGTAAACCAAAAAATATCAATAAACCTATCGTTATCAACAAAACATAATCCGGCTGATGCTCTAGTCCTCTCTTTGGTAAAAAAGGTTGTAGCAACCACTGGAAAAGATTATTTTTTCTTCTGCTTCGTACCATTTATTAATTCATCAAATTTCTTTGCTCTATCAAACTCGTTTATAAACATGTTGAAACTAGCGGCAGCTGGCGAAAACAATATAGAACCTTCTTGCTTGTGAGCATATTTCAAAGCCAGCCTCCAGCCGTTTTTTAAATCTTGAATATTACTTACCATCCTATAGCTAGGAAATTTTATTTTTTCAAGCTCAGCATACAACTTGTCGCTACCACTACCAGATAGTAGCACCAAAAAATCTGCAATCTTATCAATTTCTTTGGCCAAATTTTTGTAATCCAATTTTTTGTCTTCTCCACCAGCCAACAAAACCACATGCCTACCTCTAAGAGCTCGCAGAGCAGCAATCGTAGCATCGGGTGTTGTTGAAGTAGAGTCATTATAAATTTTTATACCATCGATAGTAGCCTTGTATTGCAGGCGATAATCAACTCCTCGAAAACCAACAACGGCTTTTTTGATATTTGCATCTGAAACACCAATCAACTTGGCAACTGTGATGGCGGCAAGTATATTACTCAAATTGTGTTCACCCAATAGCTGGATGTCCTCCGTTGACATGACTTTTGTTTTAGCAAAATAAATCCAATCATCTTTTAGATAAGCTCCGTTTGTTTTACTTTTTAGAGAATAAAAATAAACTTTAGCATCAGTTCGCTTGGCAAAATTTTTGCTATTGGAATTGTCATGGTTTAAAACTGCTATGTCTCCTTGTTTTTGATTTTTGACTATGGCGTATTTGGCTTTTCTATATTCTGCAAAATCTTTGTAACGATTGAGATGATCGACCATCACATTGGTGACAACTGCAATATCAGGAGAAATATCATACTCTTCCATATTTTCTAGTTGCCAACTAGAGAGCTCGATTACTGGCCAAGAATTTTTCTTTAGCTTGTCCAACACCTCAAGCATTGGGTTGGTAGCAATGTTTCCGGCTACAACATTGTGTTTGATTTTTGTAGCCAAAATTTTGTGCAATATGGTCGCTGTAGTTGATTTGCCTCGAGTACCAGTGATACCAATTGTGCGCCCTGGATATAGACCAAAAAACATCACCGCTTCATTGATGATTGGGATATTGTTTTTGCGAGCACTGATCAAATATTTTGAGTCTTTGGGTACACCTGGATTTTGAATAATCAAATCTTGTCCTGCAAAATCCTTGATATCATGTTTGCCCAAAATCAATTTTATATTTTTACTACCTGAGATTTTTTGTAGCTTGTCTAAAGTAGGCTTTAGTTGCTGGCGAGTTTTTAAATCAGTAATAGTAAGCTGAGCTTCATTTTTTAGAAGCCACTTTACAACTGCCAAAGCTCCTCCGTGAAGCCCTAGACCCATTATTAATATTTTTTTATCTTTAAAATTATTTTCCATAGATAATGTCACTGATAGCTATCACAAAACCAAGTACAGCTGTCACACCAGCGATTACCCAAAAACGCATCACTATCTTTGTCTCGGGCCACCCTTGAGCCTCAAAGTGATGATGAATAGGTGCAGATAAAAATACTTTTTTCTTTCGAAATTTCTTTGATGTAAGCTGGATAATGACAGAGGCTGTCTCCAATAAAAATAAAAATCCAATAATAGGTAAAAGCAAAGGATAGCCAGTCAAAATCGCTACTATACCCAAAGCAATCCCGAGCGACATCGCTCCTGTATCACCCATAAAAAATCTAGCTGGATTGATATTGAACCATAAAAAAGCAAGTAAGGCTCCAGCAATCACTCCACAAAAAGCCGCTAGATTATAATTTCCTTGGACAAAGGCAATAGTACCGTATGAAGCAAAAGCAGAAAGTGTAATACCTCCAGCCAATCCGTCTAGTCCATCTGCTTCGTTGACCGAAAAGGCTGTGGCTACGAGTACAAATATAAAGAAAGGTATAAACCACCAACCCATATTGATCACTCCCATAAAAGGAACGATTATGGTGTCCCATTCTAGTTTCCAATAAAACCACCAAGCCCCAAACATGGCTATCAAGGTATAAATAAACAATCTATGCTTGACTGTCAGTCCACCGCCCTTTCCCCCGCCTTGGCGAGTGATGTTGAACCAATCATCGAGTAATCCTACTAGAGCTGAAGCAACTAGAGCTCCGAGAGGTAAATATGTCTCACGTCTAGTCAAAAAATTGAAGCCAGCCGCTGTAGAGTCTGGCCAGATCTTACTAATCCAAAAAAATACCAAAGTCAAAACCAAAACTGTCAGCCAGATAATCACTCCGCCCATTGTCGGGGTACCTGCCTTGCCTTTGTGCATTTTTGAAAATAAAGGAGTACTTCCTTCGTCGCGGATACTTTTGACCAATTTGTATTTGTATAAAAAGTGAGTCCAAGCAGGTGTAAAAATCATTGCTGCTGCAAAAGCTAGAGTGGTGAGAATCAAAACTTTAATAATTTGAAATAGTTCCATCTTAAATATTGTAGTTAATTATGTTGTATAGATATACTAGAGTGATTATATTTATCACCAATATAGTAGTAAGTAAAAAATAACTAAGTAGACGATTTTTGGTCCACAAAAATATAGCTGCCAAAAAATCCAATATAGAAAGTATCAAAACGAATAAAGGAATCAAATATAGCCAACGAGAATTGCCCAAAATATCAATCCCATAATAAATATTGTAGTGCAGGACTGCTAGATCGTCAGGATTGATTTGTTTCCACCCGATTAGCCCCCAAGTAGCCAAAATTGCTAGGATTGAAAAATTTAATAACCAAAAAACTAATTTGTCTCTATAAAAGACTTTTGTTGTTCTTAATATCTCCATATGTAGGGAAATTTTACCATAAATATATAAAAAAATCTACTTCCAAACCAGCTAGTATTAGAACACTATTTATATAAAAAATCAACCCCCTCGATATTTCGAGGGGGTTTTTATTTTTTTCTAAACTGCCCTTACTTCTTTGATGTTTGGCATTTCTTGAATTATCTCTTGCTCAATCATATTTTTGAGAGTGACGTCTGATATCGGACAATGTGCGCAAGCTCCTTGAAATCTGATATCTACTATGCCTTTTTTCTTATCATATTTTACTAGTTCTAGATCTCCACCATCTCTCTCTAGAGCTGGCCTGATTTTATCTAGTATTTTATTTAATTTATCTAAACTCATATATTTTATTCTTTAATTTTTATTTCTTAGTTCATAAATTTTTTTGGTTGCTTCATACAAAGAATCAAAAGTACCTGTATCGAGCCAATAACCTTCGTAAATCTTTACATCCAAATTATTTTCTTTTAGATAAAGATTGTTCAAATCTGTGATTTCTATCTCGCCTCTTTCAGATGGTTTGAGGCTCTTTGCTTTTTGGACAACGGTATTGTCATAGATATACAATCCCGTGACAGCAAAATCACTTTTTGGCTTGGCTGGTTTTTCTTCTATACCTTTGGCTTTATTTTTGTCATCAAACTCTACTACTCCAAATCTACTTGGATCTGATACTTTGTGAGCAAATACCCTACCACCAGCATCAAAACTACGAATAGCGTCTTTCAAAAAACTATTATCGCCTACAAAAAGATTATCCCCTAGGATCATGGTAATGTTTTGATCATCCATAAAATCCTCGGCAATCAAAAATGCTTGGGCTAGACCCCCTGGCTTGTCTTGGACTTCATAAGTCAGTTTGACACCAAACTCTTTGCCACTGCCTAGGAGTCTGACAAAATTACCGATATTTACAGGATCTGAGATGATAAGTATGTCCTTTATACCTCCGTCAACCAAAGTCTGCAAAGGATAATAAATCATCGGTTTATCATAAATCGGCAAAAGTTGTTTTGATGTCACTTTGGTAAGTGGGTGTAGTCTACTACCAGCTCCACCTGCTAAAATAATTCCTTTCATGATTTTTTATTTTTAGCGTATTTTTTTATTGCATCCTCCACCGCCTCTTTGGCTGGACGCATTTTGATACCATACTTTGGTAAATTTAAAGAAGTCATAATATTGTTGGAACGTTTTTTATCTACCATTCCCATTTTCAACAAATCCTCTTCTTTTATCCACTCATTACTATGATCTGGATCAACATATTTTTTATAAAAAGCAATAATCTCCTTGTGATTGATTGAGCCTGGATTTGTCACATGAAAAATACCGGGGGCCTTTTTTTCTAAAAGTTGCCTAAAAACATCAATCATATCCTCTACCACAGTAATAGAGTTGTCTATACTTATCAATTTTTCAAATGATACTATCTTGTCTATAAAATTGGCTCTATGTGACCTATCATCAAGTGGCATACGAATCCTGGCAATGCCTATATTTTCCATAGTAGATAGTACTAGGTCAGCGGCGTATTTGGATCTAGTGTAGACTGCTGTAGGATTTGCAAAATCATTTTCATCCCAAGGCGTACCGTCTTCTTTGTTGCCATAAAAAATACAACCAGTACCCATATGGAGTAAATATACTCCTTTTTTCTGACAAGCCTTGGCAATTTTTATAGCCAAAACAGTATTACCTTCTATTGTTTCTTCTTGGTTGCTTTCACACCAATCTACATTTGGCTTACCTACTATACCAGCTGCATTGAGTATTGCATCCGGTTGATGCTCATCTATAAGCTCTTCTACATCTTTGGCTGTTTTTACAAATTTATCAGTCAAGATTGCATCTGACCAAGTCTCTGCGCAGCGTGCACCCAAATAACCTTTTCCTATAATCAATATTTTCATAAATTTTATTTACCAGTACTCTTATATTTAGCTAGCATCTCTTGACACATTGTTCCAGCTTTATCAAAATTTAAATATTTTTTGTAATAATCTTCACACGTTGCCAAGTCACTAGAAACGACAGCTCGTACCATCCTGTATTTATAATAACCTCGCTCTATATCATTATTGAGTTGTCCTGGCGCCATAACACTAATTAATAAAGTAATATTAAAAATAAAAATATTAAGTATTTTTATAATATTTTTTGAGTCATCGTATTTTCTTATGCCTCTATAGATAAAATAAATCAGTACCCACAAAATTAACAGTACCACCAATGCAATAATAACCCCTTGAAGATCAAAGCCAATCTTGATAGGATTTAATACCTCAGTGTACTCTTGCATATAAAGTGTAAAGACAAGACTTACTGAAAAAAATAAAAATAAAATACCAACTACCAACAAACTAAATTTTGCAAATATTTTATGTACATTGGCAAATGGAATACTAGTATATACAGATAACTGATTATTATTTTTTATCTTCTTTCTCCTTATTTCATAATCTATTAATGCTAATATATCTAGACATATAAAAATAAACAAAGCTACAGCCCAAGCTGGAAAATCAATACTAGACCCACCGCTTGATGAGGGATTTTCTATAAAATAAATCAATAAAGATAAAAGTACCGGTATATAAAATAACGCAGAATAAAAAATTGTCCTTGTTTTATTGAAAAATAAAATTAAAATAACATAATAAATAG
>JABJNO010000014.1 GCA_018664825.1 Candidatus Parcubacteria bacterium | reverse complement strand
CACTACCAGCAAAATAGCCAGCCGTAGCACCAAGAGCAGCATCGACACCACAAAGGAGACGAATATCCGAGTGGATATTCAAAAACAATTCAACAGCAAAACGATAAATAAACTTGACCGCCTCTACAAGAAGCTCGATGAGCAACTTCGGAATATAATACATTGCCGAGATAGGGTTGAGGTGTTTGACAAAACTTTTGGACCCACTGCCACTAGGATTCCAACCTTTTGGTTGGTTCTCTCGGCTCAACGTCACCTGAGCACCAATAAAATAGGCAACTACTAATCCAATTCTGGCTAACGCAATATCCTCCTCACGCAAAGTATGACTGAAAAAAATATCATAGGTCATAAATTTGCCAACTATATACATACTGGCAAAAAAATTGTGTGGGGTAAACCAGCTAACACCTATAGCGCACACCCAAAAAGCCGTGAGTAAGGTTGCTCCAAAGCCCCAAAAAGTGACCGTCTTGTATTTCCAGAAGTGTACAAATGGACCAGCTATGTCTTTACCTGCTACTCGAAAAGCCCCAGGGATAGCTCTGATTACTTTCATTGGATCGTAGGCTAGATAACCAGCCAAAAAACCAGAGATGAGACCGCAGAGCAGACCCAAAAACCAGAGATGAGGAGCGAACTCCAAGGAAACCACAGTGCCTATTACAGCACCAATGGCACAGCTTACAGTGACTTTGAAACTTGTCATGATTTTCTCCTTTTGTTTGGAAATGTACAATGATTTCGCCTATTTTTGACGATTGCTAACCATGTACTTATATCAAACACACCCCATCCTGTCAATCTACCCTTGACAGGTGTCGATATCTATGGTAATCTGTTTTTTGAGTCAAAAAGTACATTCAATTTGAGACACTAGTCATCCCGCGACAACTTTTGGTAGTTCGACTTTTACATCATGTCCGGACGGACAACCAAAATAGACGATTGACAGCGTGTCTCGATTTTTCATAGGAGGAAGATTTATCTTCCTCTTTTTTTATTCAAAAATTTTATAAATAAAAAAAGAGCCGCCGAGAATCTGACATTATTCAAAGGCGGCTCTGTGGGGCGAGGGTTGTGTACTCATGATTTTCTCCTATTACTTGTTAGAGCCATTGCGCAAGTTGAGGTAAAGACGCTTCTCAATCCTAGAAGCCACATAAACAGAACAGACAAAAATCAAATTCTGCAACATGACATTAGGAATTTGGTAACGACCATTTCCAAATGCAGCAATGACGTGAATCACCAGGGTAAACAAACCCCAAATGAACACGAAGATTCCACCCTTCTTTCGCGGAATTGCCTTGTGTGCCCAACGAGCACTAGATCTGACTACCGTGTAGGTAAACAGAAGTACAAGGTAATAAATGGGAAAACTAGGTGGAATTTTGATAGGCACCGGAAATTCAAAGAATTTCCAGACAATGAGCACCATCTGGGTGATCATCCAAGCGAAGCACAGCCAGTACAGGTAGTACCTGACTCGTTTGTGCACCTTATGCTTATTGTTCCCGTTTCTCATTTTACTCACCTTCCTTTCGGATGCGCCTCAGTACCATTACTGAAGACTGGGTTGTATTGGTGGGGTGACGGGATATAAAAAAATCAATACAGGCTAAAAACGCTTTTTCCTCCTATCTGGTTGTCAATGTGCCAGATATTTTTGTTTTACGTTTTGTATTGATTTCTACAAAGAATATTCAGTTGTTTGCTCTTCTTCTAATTTAAACTTAATACAATTTAAAAATATTGTCAAATTTTAGCTAAAAAAAGACCCCCGCCATTGTGGATCTTTTTTTTAAATTCTCCTTAAGGAGTGTTTGGCATCCAAGTTAGCGGGGGTAAGTTGATTTAATTGTCAGGGACGTAGAGTGGCAGACTTTTGAGGCTACCGGGTCGATTATGAAGTACGGTCACTGAAGTTGGCTCCTACCGTTTTAGCGCTGTTGTGCGACAGCTAACTGGTTGAAACTCGAAATTCAGTATCCCGTTCATAACTGACGGTAAGTTGGCGGTATCTTCTTTCGAGGGAAGATCCTCAAAATTGCACGCGAACAGCATGACTAGAGTTGCGAATTGGACCTATGTACCAGCGTTTGCCGTTTTGCACAAAACAGCTACTGGCGGTCAATCTCCCAACTGTGACTTCTGTTGCGACAAATTACCGCATCCACGACTCTACGAACCCTGACAAATTCATTTCTAAAAGTACGATAAAACAATTTACCAAAAAACCCTTACTTTGTCAAGGGTTTTGGAGTTATTTCTCTGCTTTTTAGCTAATATTAGCTAAATACTATTGTTTTAAGGGGTGAAATTTGGTATGTATTTTTTCTGCATATCGATCAGAAGCATGCACATAACGAGTAGTGGTATCCAGTGATTCATGACCCAAAAGTATCTGAATAGCCGCTGGATTGGCGCCATTTTCTGCCAAATAGGTAGCAAAACTATGCCTTATAGAATGAGCTGAAATTGGCACGTTGATTGAGAGGAGTTCTCGATAGCTTTTTATTTTGGCCTGAAGATAGTTTGTAGAAATTTTTTTGTTTTTATCTTGATTGTTAAGCCCTCGGTAGGGTATAAACAAATACGGAGTATTGTCATGCCGACTAGCTATATATAACTTGATGTGTTTTCTGGCACGTGGAGTCAAATAAACAAAACGTTGTTTTTTGCCTTTACCCATCACATAGATGCGCCCGCTTTGATCTAGCTGCTCACGCTTGAGGGAAAGTAATTCTGAAATACGCATCCCTGTAGCAAACAATACCTCCAACATAGCTCGATTACGTAATTTGATAGTAGGGTCTTTTTCAAACTTACTTGGAGATTCTATCAAAGAAATCAATTCCTTCATCTCGGGTACTTGTCCGTATTTTTTTTCTGTCTTAAGAAATTTTATAGCATCTGCTGTCACTGGAATTTTTTGATCTATATCTACCAAAAACTTGAGATAAGAACGTAGAGCAGATAATATCCGATTGATACTATAACTTGATAATTTCCCCTGACCCTTTTCCTGATTGGCGGTAGACCTAGAAGTAGAGGATAGGTATGCCTTAAACTTGATAATAGATCGTTTAGTTATTTTATTAAACGGTGTCTTGATATCAAAGTTTAAAAAATTTTCAAAAGTATTTAAGTCTCGTTCATAGTTGTAGACTGTCTCAGTAGAGTAGTTGTTGGACTGGATGTTTTCCAGGTACTCATCGAGGAGGGGAAGACTATACTTCTTTTTTGTGTTTTTATCCTTATTCATAGCTTTATTATATATTATAGGCTATACATTGTCAAACTGAGTGTAAGAGTTATTATACTCAGTTCATATAATAAATAATAAAAAGGCCATAATAGACCCTTTTATATATTTTACTTAAAATAGACCTTATCGCCGAATCTTACATCTATATAATCTATATCAATTCCTGTAATGTTTTCGCTAATTATTTCTTTTAATACGCTTAGTTGCTGGCTTATATCTTCATTGATATCTACCTTCACATAAAAACCAATCTCCGTATGTAATTCTAAGTCCCAGGTATCATTTATATTTATGTTGGCAAGTTTTGGGCTATCACCAATCATCTCATCCCACAAAAGATATATTTGATTTATGGTTTCTATCTCATTGTTTGAAAAAATTTGATCTCCAACAGGCCTCTGTGTACGGAAGTCCTTTAAAATAAGGTATTTCTGATCGACACCTCGTATTTGACGATTTAAGACCCCCTTGTTGTCCAGTAGGTATATTGAGTCATCTTTCTGCCAAATAAACTGTGAAATTTTTTCTGTGACAGTTATTTCGAGTATGTCAGGATATTTTTTGACAACAGTTACATCATCTAGATTAAAATTCTCAAGCAGGATATTTTTTAACTCATCAGTATCCAATAAAAAGAAATTATTCTTTTTGAATACAAGGAGTTTATTGGCTGTTAAGCTACTATCAATAGCGCCGTTTATATCCTCAAAGGTCAAATCTTGGTTATTTTGCAAAACTATCTTATCAACTTGTAGATATTTTATTTGAAAAATACTTTGAATAATTAAAATTATAAAAATTCCTAAAATAATTTTTAAAACTTTTTTTTGTGAGCTGTTTTTTTGCTCACTATAAAACCCCCTCTGCACACGACGGGGTTTTTGTGGCAGGTGTCTTTTCCAAGTTTTACTTGTTTTAATACGTGATTCCATCACCTCTCCTCTGGGGCACACCTATACTAATGTGTCGTTAAATATTTAAACTATGTGATTATCCTTTTAATCATTGGGTTTATACGTGTTACTACTTCATAATTGATAGTTTTTGACCACAAGGCTATATCTTCGGCTGTTATCTGCTGTTTGTGATCATGTCCTAGCAAAGTAACTACTTCCCCCTGACTAACCTCTATATTAGCTGGCAATTCGACCATGGTCAAGTTCATGCAAACATTACCTCGGACTGGATATTTTTTACCCTTAATCAAGACTTTCGCCTTGTTTGAGCCCATTCTACTATATCCTTCATTATAACCAATTGGTAAAACTACTACCTGACAATTTTTTTTACACTTGTATGTCCTATTATACCCTATGGTCTCACCAGTCTTTACTTTTTTGACTTGCAGTATCTTTGTTCGCCATGACATGGCTGGCTTTAACTTCATTTTTTTCTTGACTCCTCTGTCTCGGGTAATTTTACTTGGCCACAGACCATACATAGAAATTCCCAAGCGAATAATACTTTGCTGAGTTATTGGCAAGCTAACCGTAGCAGCCGAACAAGCTGAATGCATTTTGATATCAAAATATTTTCCAGCTATAGTATTAAACTTTTTAAACTGTTGTTCTGTAAAACTTTTGTTGGCTGCTTCTGACTCAGCGTAATGTGTAAAAATACTGTTTACTTTCAAAAACTTTTTATTTTTGATATGGTCCACCGCCTGATCACTCTCCTCTGCTCGAAATCCAAGTCGTGAAATTCCGGTATCTATTTTTATGTTTATCAAAAATTTCTTTTTCAATTTTTTTCCAAGTCCATCAAGGTAGTCTGCAGTCTCCAAATCATAAATAGGTAAAGATATTTTATGCCTTGCTGCAATAGAGAGACTCCTCTCCTCTCTAGCAAAATAGCTCAATACCATCATTGGTTTTTTGGTCAAATTACGGACTACTAGAGCCTCTTCTAGACTTACAAACATAAAACCACTGGCCTTACTTTTGTCCAGTGCTTTTATGATTTCTTTGACTCCGTGTCCATAAGCATTGCTTTTGACAACTGGCCAAATCTCCGACCTAGGAGCGAGGCTAACAAATTGACCTATATTGTGTAAAAGATTTTTTTTGTTTATTTCTACCCAGGTTAATATTTTATTATTTATTTTTTTCTTTAACATTATTTAGTTAAAAACTTTTTACCAGCCATATACTTTTGCAAAACTTCTGGTATAGCCACAGTACCATCTGCTTGTTGGTATTGCTCCAATATAGCTGGGAATACTCTACTAGTAGCCAATCCTGAGGCATTGAGTGTATGAACAAAATTATTACCATCCGCACCCTTGAAACGCACATTACCTCTTCTGGCTTGATAATCCAAAGCATTTGAGACACTAGATACCTCTTTGTATACCTTCATACTTGGTATCCAGACTTCGATGTCGACTGTTTTGGCCATAGCAGCACTACAATCACCTGCGGCCAGCTGGACAGTGTTAAAATGCAGATCAAGGCCTTTTACCAAATCTTCGGCATAAGCTAACAACTCATCAAAAGCAGTCCAAGAATTTTCTGGCTTGGTAAAATGAAACATCTCAATCTTGTTGAACTGATGTCCGCGGATCATACCCCTCTCCTCTGTCCGATAAGCACCAGCCTCTCTACGAAAGCAAGTTGAAAATGCATAATATTTTTTTGGTAAATCTTTTTCATCCAAAATTTCTCCAGCATGATAATTACCGAGCATCATTTCACTAGTAGCGTTGAGGCAAAGCTTGTCATCTTCTGTCCAAAATAAATCTTCTTTGAATTTTGGTAAATGTCCAGAAATAAAAGCAGATTGTTCATTTAGCATATATGGCGGAATCATAAAACTATATTCTGGGTGTGAACGATGAAAATCTATAAAATAATTGAGCAAAGCCCACTCAAGTAAGGCCCCATCACCAGTGTATGCCCAAAAACCAGCTCCAGACATTTTGGCGGCTCGCTTATAGTCTATTAGACCTAAAGTCGTCGCCAACTCCACATGATCCTTTGCTTTGAAATCAAATTTTGGTTGCTCGCCGTATGTATTACTGATTTTATTATTTTCTTTGCCACCAGCCACCACATCGTCGTGAGGTATATTTGGTAAAGCTGACAACTTTTCGTTGTATTCTAGTTCGACTTTCTTTAGTTCTGTTTCTAGTTTTTTGATATCAGTACCCAAGGCTTTCATTTGTTTGATAGTCTCGGCATCTGGCTTGGTTTTTGAAGCTTTGTTGCGTTGAGCCTGTAGATCTTCGAGCTTGGCCAAAATCTCTCTTCTTTGATCGTCAAGTTTCAAAATCTTATCTAGATCAAGATTTTTCTTTTCCATTCTTTTCAAAAGGGCTGTTTCAACTTCTTTTTTATTTTCTCTTACAAATTTTATATCCAACATAATTATTCATTAATTATAATTGATTCTATTTTATCTCCTTGGACAATACTATCGACAATATCTTGTCCCTTGGTCACTTTTCCAAATACTGAGTGTACATCATCTAGCCATGGTGTAGCCAAATGAGTGATGAAAAATTGCGAACCATTTGTATTTGGTCCTGAATTTGCCATTGATAAGACACCTGGCCCATCATGTCGTAAACTTGGATCAAACTCATCATCAAATTTGTAACCTGCGTCACCAGTACCAGCGACATGCTTGTCTGAACCATCACGATCATAAATAAAGTCTACTCCCGCAGTACCCCTTGCTTTGACATCTCCAGTTTGGACCATAAAGTCCTCTATCACTCGATGGAAATAAACTCCATCATACATACCTTCTTTTGATAATTTTGCAAAGTTGGTAACCGTGTTTGGCACTTTATCACCATAAAGCTCTATCTCAATTTCGCCCTTACTTGTTTTGATAACTGCTGTAACCATATAATTTATATTATCTATTAAATTATTATCTATATTTTCCTCTGGCACTATTGGCTCAGAAACAATCCTTGGATTTTGATTTCTACTTATCGGCTCTGTTGGCACGGTATTTTTGGTGCAACCATACATCAGACTGGCTGAAAATATCAGCACTGCTACTAAAAATATTTTCTTCATTTTCTCTTTATTATTAATTATTTAAAATTTATTTAAGCTAATTTATCTTAAGGATTTATAAAAGCATCTTTGTGTAATGGCATGTACTCTATCTTTTTTCTTAAGCCTCTCATAGAGGAACTTTCATAAGAGCCAATTATATGATCTGTTTTTACTTCGAATCCTATTACTGTACATTTTGGTCTTTTTGTTATTGGATCACCTTCTAATATATCACCTATTCGTACAAAAATCCCAGGAGCTACCTCAAGTTGTTTTCTAACATTTACTTCTAAATGATCTGTCATGGCTTCAAGCTTCATGGTAAATGTCTGACCACTAGGTGCATTGGTCATTGATTCATCAAGTCTATTTTTTATAACATTTTTTGTTGATTTATAACTTTGCATAGAAAGCCATGGATTGGGTTTTTGTGGATCGGCAGATTTATCTTTTTGAAATCTACCAAAGGATTCATCAAATCTCTTGAAAATAAAATTTAAACTTTCCAATAAATCTTTCAATTTTTCACAATACTTTTTTACTGCCATAAATACTAGTGGTTATTTCCTTCTTCAATTATTACACTACTATCACCTCCTGGTTTTGGAAATGGAAAATGCTCTCGCAACCATTTGAAATCTGTTGACTTTGTACAATATTCTATACTATGACAAGAAAAATGACTTTCCCATGGTGGTAAAACACAAGGATGGCACTCATCCGTTGGACATGAATCAGCTTGAAATTCAGTACAATACTCCTCTAGCCTGACTGATTCGTCTACTGGATTGGCTGGAAATAGAAACATTATCCCAATAGTCACGGCTACTATTATAAATGTAATTAAAATAAATTTTTTGTTCATACTAATTATCTAACATTTTTAAAATTTCCGCTTCTTTGATTAGTACATTTTTTGTTTTTTTCTTTAAACCCAACATTACACTTGCCTCATAGGAAGCAACAACAACATTGGTGCCTGACTCAAATCCTATCACAGTATATATTATAGGTTTTTCATCTGTGCCTACTATATTCTCATCTCCAGCTCTAACAATAATACCATCACCAGCAGTCAAATTATCACCCACCCTGATAACATCTGTTTCAAATTTTCGGCTTTTTCTTATACTCAATATAGCTTTTTCTGTATTACTATATTGACCTCCTTCTAGGGGATCCGTATGTTTTATTTCATACTTTATTATTTGTCCACTAACAGTATAGCTCCGAGCTGATTTTGTCTTTTTTTGTAATTTATCTATTTTTTCCACTATTTGTTTTTGAATCATAGCCATAAATCCTGGAGATTTGCTTTGTCCACTTTCTAACATTTCGTCTATGTTTTTCAAATAAACCCTCCATTCCAAGTCAAGGTCATTCTCAAAAGAATCTTTTAATTCTGCACATTGTTTTTTAGGCATATATTTAATTTAGTTGTATATCTAAAAATATATTTTTTGATAAAATCTCTATTCTTTTTTTCTTTACTCCAAGTTTTCTTTCTAACCATAACACAATTACATTATCGGTTTTTGACTCAAATCCCTTTATTGTATATAACTTGGGTTTATCTCCGCCCGCGGTATAGGTATCACCTATTTTGATAGTTACATCGGAAGAAATAATTAGGTGTTTTCTAAAATTAGCCTCTACGTCCACTTCTTGTTTTTGAGTGCTAGTTGAAAAATATTTTTTTATTTTAAACTTTTTACCACTTGGAGTGTCTGTAAAAGCTTTATCTACCTGACTAGCCATTAAACCCATGGTACTTCGCACTCTGCCCTGCCACCAGTCTACTCCATCATTCTCATTACCCTTGTCTCTTGTCTCTTCAAAAGTGGCTAATCTATTTTTAAAATGCCCAAAATCACCAGCCAGATCCTGACTAAAATAATCTCTTAACATTTGGCATTCTGTTTTCATATATTATTTATTATCCTCATCTCGCAAAACAATACCATCTGATAAACTCAAATATTTTGTTTTTTTTCTTAAACCTTTCATAGAACTTCTTGTTATAGAAACAATGGCTGCGTTTGTTTCTATTTCAAAACCTACCACTGTATAAGGGGGTGAATCCTGAATATCTGTCCTACGAATCACGTCTCCTATTTTTAAAACCTGCCCCTTACTGACTTCATACTGTTTTCTGATATTTGCCTCTAGCTCTACTGGTTTATCAAAATTACTAGCCATATGATATTTGGTTGAAGGAAATTTTTTACCGTTTGGCGTTTCCGTGAAAGCCACATGTATTTCAGATGCTAAAACTTTTAAAAGAGCATTTATAGAGTTTGTATGAAGTCTATAATCACCATCAAATCTCCCCTCACGAGAAAATCTTTCTAGAAAAACTTTCCAAGTTCCAGATTTAATACTTTGTAATTCAGTTTTTAATTGTTCACAATTTGATTTAGTCATATATTTAATCCTCTTTTTTTATAAAAAAAACCTTCATCTAAGATTACATGTTTTATTTTTTTTCTAAATTTTCCCTCTTGATAAGCTGTGATTATTCTATTTTTACCTATATGAAAACCAACCACAGTATGCTCTCTTGTTCCCTTTTGGCCACCAATTACCTCGCCCACTCTTACCACATCACCTATCCTTACTATCACACCCGGTGCAATTTCAAGTTCTTTTCTCATGTTTCCTTCAAAACTTTTTATGTCTGACACAAAAAACTTTTTGCCACTTGGGGTATTTGTCCAAGCATCATTAATAAAATTAAATAAAGTTTTTATAGCATCTCTTAAATTTCTTTTGTTTATCGGATCTACTGGAGCTTTATTTTCTGAGAACTTTTTAAAATCCCCATCAAAATCATCTAAAAATTTTAATACATCTTGCTGAATACTTTTTAATTGTTTACATTTTGTTATGGCCATATATTTAATCCATGTCTAATGGTCTATAAAAAACCTCTCTAGCTAACTTCATATATTCTTTTTCCTTTTTTGTCCTTAATAATTTTTTAGAAGTATGAATATAAGAAGCTATAATATCATCAGAACCAACTTCAAATCCTTCTACTGTAAGCTCCCTACCTTGCTCTACTACTTTATCACCTACCCTGACTATAACCCCTGGAGCAATTTGCAATTCTTTTCTTAGATTTACTTCTGCATGTTTTAATTCTTTAATTTCAGAAGCCGAATGAACAAAAACATTTACAGGAAATCTTTTTCTAACAGTGTTTGTATATGCACGATCAAGTATACTTCTTAAGGTTCCAGTATAAACCTCCAGTGTCCCTCTAGTGGCAGTTATATTATTATTTACTTTTAATTTTATATATTCTGAATATTCTTTTTCAAAAGCATCTCTAAAAACTAAAACATGTCCCTCAAGATAGCTTTTTAATTGTTCACAATTTGTTTTAGACATCTTCTGCATCCATTAATGTATATTTTGTTCCATCCTCATTTTGATAAGAAATAATTACTCTATCTGTCTTCAGCTCAAATCCAACTATTTTATCCAAATGTATTATAGAGCCTGACAATCCAATAGTTCTTTCTATTTTGTCTCTTACCTTTAAAATCCGACCAGATTCATCTTTTAAGGTTTTTCTAATATTACCTTTAACATAATAAGGCTGAATTTGACCGCTGGTAGCAAAATATTTTTCTGATCTATATCTTTTACCACTTGGTATATCCATGACTAATTCATCTATCTCTCCAAATAAATATGGAATATTCTCTTCTAACAATCCTATATTTCGACCATCTATCTTTTTGCCACTTTTTAAAAACTCTGTAAAATCATTATTAAAATTACCCCAGGGCCGCATAATCATACTTTGCATAAATCTTTTTATAGCTTCGCATCTTTCTCTAAGTACTAACATATTATTTATCTATACTCAATGATTTATAATATACTTCCTTACCTAATAACGCATATTTTGTTTTTTTCCTCAAACCTCTCATGCTTGTTTCTGTATAAGAAGCAACTATTTCTTTTGTGTGTACACTAAAGCCAACTATTTTATACTCTACACCATTAATATTTGTGCTATCACCCACCCTAACAACAACTCCTGGGGCAAGCTCACATTCTTTTATAAAATTGACTCCACGAGGATGTGGTAAGGCAACAAAAGTACTTGGCATACTCTTTTCGACTTTATATGTTCTTTTTGGATACTCATTAAAAGCATTGGCAAGTATCACCCCCATCCTTTCATTTTCATTTTTTATTTTGTTTTTATAAAAAAACAACCCATTGTCTTTCCCAATTACTCTCGTTTTTTCAAGCTCCGCTAAAAGATTTTTAAAGTTACCAAGACTTTGGCCTATGTTTTCACCAAAATAATGTCTGAGTGCCTTACACTGTTCTGCTGTTTTCATTTAATTCATTAATAATTAATATTTTTTCTCTAGCCATTTATCTGTTTTATCAATTCTTCTAATGCTATACCGCGATGACTAACGGCGTTTTTTTCTTCAATGCTAAGCTCTGATGAAACTTTATTAGAGCCTTTTAATATAAATACCGAGCTATAGGATATACCTTTTTTAATAGGGCACATTTGCTCCTTAGTAATCAATCCGTCTTTTTCACCTCTAGTTATAATCTCTTTTTTCCCATCATACAGAGCCATAACACATACAAATTTAGCGGTTCTCTGCTTTTGCGGAACATCCTTCATCTTATCTAACAACATCTGCAGAAGCTCTTCGTCACTCGCCTCATAACCAGGCCAACGCCTAGATTTTACCCCAGGCTCACCATCCAGAACACCTACTGATAACCCAGAGTCATCAGCTAGGGTGGGTATTTTTGCAATATTATAATAAAATTTGGCCTTACCCAAAGCGTTCTCTTCAAAAGTTTGTCCAGTTTCTTCAAAGTCATCCTTTATCCCTAGGTCTGTCAGAGAAACAAGCTCAAGCCCCAATGGCTCAAGCTGTTTTTTTATTTCAGAAAACTTTCCTGGATTGTGGGTAGCAATGAGCAATTTATTTAGTTTTACCCCGTTAGAAATTATAGTCATTTATATAATATATTATTTTACTTTTATTACCCTGTTAAATTTTGTAAATTTTCTAACGGGGTGAATTTTTAAAAGGATTAATACCTAATTTTATAAAATTTTCTACGGGTATAAAAAGTGGTCTGGGCAATTTGTCCCATTCAAACCAATTCCAATCTTCTGCTTTGGTAGGTTCCATGTTTTTGATTTCACCACTAGCATAATCAGATACAATCCAAATAGTCACATAATGAATACCAATGCCCTGATCTATGTCATTAGTGACACCGATGATCTTTACATTTTCTATATCAATATTCGTTTCTTCTTTTGCTTCTCGAATAGCTGTATCTTCTATACTTTCAAAAATTTCTATATGACCTCCTGGTGGATGCCAGGTGTTTTTTCCAAATTTTTTGAGCCTCTTACCAAACAAAACTTTATTATCTTTTCTGACAATGATAGCTACTCCTACTCCTGGCTTTTCCATTGCTTTATTCATCTTTTTTTGGTCTCATCAATGGAAAAAATACACAATCTCGCAAACTATCTTGCTGAGACAATATAGTAATAAATCTATCCAGTCCAAGTCCTACTCCAGAAATCGGTGGCATACCATGTTCCATGGCTAGTACGTACTCGTCATCACCTTCCATGGCTTCTTGGTCTCCGCTGGCTTTTTCTTGTTCTTGTTGTTTGAATCTTTCGGCTTGGTCTACTGGATCTACAAGCTCTGAGTATCCTTTGACTATTTCCCAGCCATTGATAACTAGCTGAAATTGGTTTATCATATCTGGATTTTTGTCGTTTGGTCTAGCTAGTGGTTGTAAGGCTTTGGGATAATTGTATAAAAATGCAGGTCCAACTATCTTTGGTCGACTGACTTTTTTGTAAAGATAATCAACTAGCGTAGCATAGCCCATATGATCCATATCTGCTATTTCTATTTTGTTTTTCTTGATTATCTGACGTAGCTCATCAGCATCTTTGACGGCAAGTATATCTATACCCGAATCTTTTTTGATCAGCTCAACATAATCCATTCTTTTCCATTTTTTGGAAAAATCAACTTTAGTAGTTTTTCCTGTCTTATCTTTGACTGGAACAACAGGATCAATTTTTAATTTTTCAATTACTGTTTTGATAAGCTTTTCGGTAAAATCCATATTTTGTTCATAACCCCAATAAGCCGCATACCACTCAAAGTGAGTATGCTCTGGCAAGTGAGACGGATCTATACCTTCGTTACGAAAAGCTTTGCCGATTTCAAAAATCTTTTCAAAGCCACCGATAATCAATTTTTTGTGGGGAAGCTCTTGGGAAATACGTAATACCAAATCTAAGTCCAATGCATTGTTGTGAGTAAAATATGGTTTGGCAGCTGCACCAGTTGCCTTGTGCTCAAGGACAGGAGTTTCTACTTCATCAAATTTGTTTGCCCAAAAAAACTCTCTCACAGCGCGAATAAGGTCTGACCTAAACTTGAATCTCTTTCTACTATCTTCATTGGTCAGTGTATCCAAATATCTACGACGTAAAATCTGATCTTCATCAGCCAAGCCGTGAAATTTTTCAGGTAGCGGACGCAAAGCCTTGCCCAAGAAAGTAAGATCTTTGACCAATATAGTAGTCTCACCGTGTTTAGTTTCAAATAGTTCTCCATCTATACCAACATAATCACCCAGGTCAATCATCTTTTCCCAAAACTTGTGATGAGGCATTTTTTTGTCATCCAAGCCAACTATTTCCGTAGTACCTTTGACCAAGGCTAGTTGTATCCTACCTTCAAAATCTTGTAATTGTGCAAAAGAAAGCTTACCGTGTGAACGGAAAGTCATAATCCGCCCAGCTACTCGAATAGTCTTTTTTGGAGACTTCATTACATCTTCGCCGGAGCGTAGTTTTCCTACTGCCCTTGCCTTGATTTCGGTGGTGCTGATTCTATCCAAAAAATTCTCAGGATGTAGCTCTAGACCGAGTTCTGCTATAGTTGAGCGTTTGATTAGCCTTTGTTGATATTCATCATTGATATCAACTTGTTTTTCTGGTGTTTTTGCCATATTTTTCCTTACAAGTTATAGACTAATAATACCCAATTTCAGGGCAAAAATCAAGGTAAATACTCTTTACAGGCCTATTATATTAAAGTATAATAAATATTGATAAAAATGATCATTTCAAACTGTCTGAAAGGAGATAAAAATGCTGGAATATCTACAATTTACTAGTTATGGCATCCTTTGGCTTATGAAAATAGCTCAAGCCATTGGCTTTCTCGTTGTAATACCCCTTCTTGGCCTTCGCGCCTTTATCATCATCATTCAAACCAGTAAAGAACTTGATGCCCAAGAACAAGCACTACAAGCCCAAAATGGTAGTTAAAAAACAACCCCGTTTATTAAAACGGGGTTTTTATTTTGTTTCAGGCAAATCTTTACCTTTAAATTTTTTGAGATATTTTATAAAGCTTATTATATGATGTCGAGCTGATTTTGAAAATAAAGTCTTGGGAAGTGATTCGGCGGCTGACTGACGACGATGAAGATGGATAATTTCTGCTTCGCCTATATAAGCAACCTTATAATCTGCTCGCCAAAAACGTCGTGACCAATCAAGATCTTCCATATACATAAAATATTTTTCATCCAACAATCCAACTTTATCCAAACTATCACGCCTTGCAATCAAACAAGCTCCAAACAGAGCAGGTACAAAATTATTTTGATAATGGTCCAAGTCCTTCATCAAATAACTATCTAACCAAGCTTTGCCAGATTCACTATCACCCAAAGAGGTTCGCCTATAGAGTGGCAATTTCCAGTCAGGAAAACGAGTACAAGAATACTGGACACTTTTGTCTGCATTGATAAGGCGTGGTCCAGCTAGTCCGACTTCTGGATGAGTTTCCATGTATTGATACATTTTTTGGATACCGTCAGACAGTATAGCTAAATCTGGATTCATAATCATGATGTATTTGCCTTTGGCAGCTTTGATACCAAGATTATTACCATATGCAAAACCACCATTTTTTTTGCTTTGGATAAATTTCACGTCTGGAAATTTTTGCTCTACTATATCCTTGATACCATCATAAGAAGCATTGTCGACGACAATTATCTCGTATTGATATGGCAAATTTAGCTCCTCAACAATATTTTTGAGCAGCTCTTTGGTCAAATTTTTATTATGATAATTTAAAATTATAATTGATAAATCCATATTATTTGAACCATTTATAAATATCCTCAGCATCAACATTGCGATGCTTCATTGCTATCTTTCTTTTTTTGGCTAGCTTTGGGATACTTTTAAAATATTCCCCTATCCCCGCCAAAGTTTTTCTTTCAAAAATCAATAAGTAAATAATTTTTTTAAACTCGTACCACTTGATTTGGAAAAAATCTCTAAACAAATTTTTGTAAAAAGAATTTTTATAGAGCATCATAAAATGATTGCGATAAGAAAGCTTGTTTGCGATCACACTATGTTTTCTTCTTTCTTTTGCATTTTGACTACTGATAGTCCTATGGTGATAAGCTGTTCCGCTAGTCACAAGCCAATGTTCCCAACCTATCAGACGGAGTCTCCAGGCCAGATCAATGTCTTCTTTGTATGCAAAAAAGTCTTCATCAAAATATTGTTGATGTTGACCATCGTCTGATGGTATTGCGATAGTATTTAGGGCTTGCCTACGATACAGAGGGGCTGCTCCAGTTGGTCCAAAAATCTCTGTGTTCCCAATTTTAAAATCTTTTTTACCTTGATACAAATCTACCACCTTCCTCCTCTTGTCGATACTAAGCCCAAAAGAATCAATAAGACTTGTCTTGTCTCCTTCTTCAAAATCCCAGTACAGCAACTTGCCCATAGCAGAAGCTGATTTTTTGTTGCTTTCCAAAAAATCTACTAGTTCTGAAATATATTCTGGCTCAAGTACTATATCTTGATTCAAAAACAAAACATAGTCTGACTCAGACCAATTGACCAAGAGGTTGTGACCTTTGGCAAAACCAATATTTTTCTTTTGTTGTATAACACGAGCATCTGGATAGACATCACGGATGACATCTACTGACTCGTCAGTTGAGGCATTATCCAAAACCAATAATTCCAAATTTTTATATTTTTGGTCTTTGATACTTTTGAGAACCCAAGGCAAATACCTAGCTCCATTCCAAGTAAGCAAACTAATAGTGACTAAAGGTCCTTTTTTCATAATTGCTAAATATAACCGTGATTAGCATCAACAGTCCCAAACCTAAAGGGTGGTTGATGTATGGTGTAAAAACGTGAATAATTATCAAACTAACTACACTGGCCAATAGTGCAAAACTAAGGGCTGGATCGCTACCTAATATTTTATATCCTCTGCTAAAAATTATCAATATCCAAGCGATAAAAAGTAAAATCATACCAATGCCCGCCTTGAGCCAAATATCAAGCCAACCCCACTCAAAAGCATAAGTAGTGTACCAGCCTTCTGGGTTGGATTCATTTTTTATACGAGGATCAGCAGACTGATAGGTAATCTCCTTGCCAAAACCTTGTCCAACAACAGGACTTTCTTTGATATTGTCCCACATTGGTTTCAAAAGTTGTTGACGACTACTGATGGCAGCCTCCGAAGTACTTATACCTCTTTGATTCCAGACGTCTATTTGATTATATCTTGGCAAATTGTACAAGGCCTCTACTAGAATAAACCCGCCCAATACCATACCAAGAATAGAAATATAAACAAAAATATGAAAACCTCTGCGTTGGTAGGCAAAAATATTGAAAATCAAAAAAACCAATCCTATCACTCCGCCCAACCAAATACTCCTAGACAAACTGATCAATAATGCAGCTGACAAGGTGACGATATAAAAAAAGTTTAGTTTATTTTTATATTCTTTGAGTTGTTTTATAAATGATATAAACCAAGCAATCAACAAATAAAATTGGGATTGCATAAAAACTCTATAAAAATTATCAACAAAAGGAGTAATTTCACCCGTCCTGCTATCTCTAATCCACTTGTATATTGAATCGATATCAAGTAGCCCATAGCCCTGCACAAAAATATTGAAGACCAACAAAGTTTTGACCGCTACCACCAGAGCTGCTGACTGTAAAATAATCAATATATTTTTTAAATGATTACGCTCAAATACCTGATACCAAACTGGCAAATAAAAAATATACAAATAAGCATTGGCGTCATAAAAAATTTTGTAGATTTCTACTCCTTTGAAATATGGCCAAATAGAAGATAATAAAACCAACAATATAATCAACAACCAGATAAAGTACATTCCCCTATCCTTCAACAATCTCAGGTGTTTTAATCTAGTAATATATTTTAATCCAAAAAATAAAATAATCACCGCAAAAATAGCAAACCTAATACTAACAAAATCATAATCAAAACTATGTCCCAGTGATCCCCAAAAAAGCTCAGCAATGGGAATATAAATTGCAAAAATAGGCTCTCTCCATATAAATATTAGTGTCAGCAGAGCTACCAAAATTAAAACAGCCAGATTCAAAATCGGCCAATGAAAAGAAAACCAAGACAATGTTTCTAGTATAACAAATATAGCCAGCCAACTAAGCCAGATACTGCTTGTATTTGTTTTTATTTTTGATAAAGATGACATACAAAACTGTAAGAAATAAATTTATTGGGATAATAATCAAAATAATCAACCATTGATAAAGTGGCTTGTGCTTCCAAAAATAATATAAAAGACTTTGATCAAATATCAATTGTTTACGTAAAGCTAGAGCCTTGTTAAAGCTAGAGCCTCCAATATGAATGACTTTTGCTTTTGGGAAATACTTTATCTCAAAACCAGCTTGTCTAGCTCTTTTGCAAAAATCCACTTCTTCAAACCAGATAAAAAATCCTTCATCCAGATGACCAATCTTTTCCAAGACTTCACAACGAATCATCATGGCCGCCCCCATCACCTGGTGAACTGATTGTTCTTTTTCATAGTCAAAATCTGACAAAAGATAATTGTTTAGCAATTTGCTGTCTACCAGAATATTTCTGAGTTTCAACATAATAAATATCTGCGACAACAAATCAGGAAATTTACGAACTGACATCTGCGTACTGCCATCAGGATTGAAAATCTTTGGGCCCAATATACCTACCGCCGGATGATCATCCATATAAGCCAACATATCTTCAAAAAAGTTTTCGGTAATTTCTGTGTCTGGATTCAATAAAAACATATACCTACCCCTAGCTTGTTTAAAGGCCAGGTTATTGGCAGTTGCAAAACCTTCATTTTTTGGTAAAGCAATCATCCTCACATAAGAATGCTCAACCATAATCATCTCACTAGTTCCGTCACGAGAATCATTGTCGACAACCAGTACTTCTATATTTGCATTTTTGGCATGTTTTTCTATAGAAAACAAACACTTTTCCAACAAGTCTCTTACTCTCCAATTTACTACTATGACTGAAATATCAGGTTTGCTCATTTTAGTTTAATTTATTATTTATTAATTCTAGCATTTTATTGACTGTATTGAACCAAGAAAAATTTTTGACAAATTCTTTGCGTCCCTCTTCTTTGGCAGGGCTATTTTCTTCTAGAGCCAAATTTATTTTTCTATCAAACTCTTCTCTGTCGTTGGCGACATAAATCATCTCTTCAACATTTTCAGTACCAATGTTGTTGCTGGCTACCACTGGTTTTTTGCAAGCCAAATATTCATACATTTTCATAGGATTGGTACTAGCAGCAAAGGCTTCTTTTTTGTGAGGTATGATACCAACATCAAATTGCTGAATATACATAGCTGCTTCCGAATATTTTTTGTAACCCAAAAAGTGAACATTCTTGAATTTATCAAGATCAATTTTATTTTGATCCTGCTCATCCCAAACTGGACCAACCAAGACAAAAGATTTGTCTGGATTTTTTTCAGCAACATATTTTATCAAATCAAAATCTACTTTGTTTTGAATAACACCAATATAGCCAATGATTGGTTTTTTTATATCTGAAATATCTCTATTGATCAATGCAAATTTTTTGTTATAGTGCTTGAGATCTACTCCATTTGGTATCCAATATACATTTGGTTGATCATCAAAAAAATTGATCAAACTATTTGAAACTACAAATATCAAATCTGATTGATCCTTTACAAGATTATATGATTCTTGTAATTTATCTTTTTGCTTTTCATAAGAAGAATGCAAAAGCCAATTATCTACTGCATCAAAAATAGTAAGCTTTTGCCCTAGTTCATCCAAATATGGAGTGACAAAAGGAAAAAATGACCAAACAACCATATCTCCAAAATTTAGACTTAGGGCTGTTTTTTTTATATTTTTTAGAGTAGCTTTTGGATTACGAAAAAAACTAGTATCAGAATAAACATAAAGCTTGTCTGATATTTTACTGACCTTGTGAGTCAATCCTCTTTTTATCACTTTGCTATCTTTGAGATTCAAAACCAAGTCTTCTTTGAAAATTCGAACAGCTCTCTTGAAAGTGAGCGGCAAATAATCAACTGCCAAAATCTTGTTTACTTCTGGCCTATTCATCAGCTCTCTCAAGACATGATAATTACGATTTGAAACGCCCTCATCCCATTCGGAATAATTGGACATATTAAACATTACTACATCAAATTTCTTCATCTATCTAAATTTAATTTAAATATAATTCTAAAATATTCTTTTTCCTTTTTTATCTATGTAAAACAATTTATTGTCTTTTTCAACCCAAGCAATTCCTCCCAAGAAATCTCCGGCATCGTCAAACTTGTCAGAGGTGATTTCTTTGCCTTGGGTGTCTATGTAAAAGTATTTATTGTCTTTTTTGACCCTAGCAATTCCTTCTGAGAAGTCTCGAGCATACACAAATCTTTCAGAAGTAATTTCTTTGCCTTGGGTGTCTATGTAAAACAATTTATTGTCTTTTTCAACCCAAGCAATTCCTCCCAAGAAATCTCCGGCATCGTCAAACTTGTCAGAGGTGATTTCTTTGCCTTG
>JABJNO010000023.1 GCA_018664825.1 Candidatus Parcubacteria bacterium | reverse complement strand
CTTCAATGCTAACGGAAGTGTAGTTATCATTCTTTACCACTCGTTCGGAAATCAAAATAGCGTCCTCATAATTACCACCATCCCAAGTCATATAGGCTACCAACATGTTTTGGCCAAGCGCTAACTCTCCTTGATCAGTAGCAGCACCATCGGCTAAAACTTCCCCTTTTTTAACTTTTTGTCCCTTATCAACTATTGGGTGCTGGTTCATGCTAGTAGAGGTATTAGAACGAGCAAATTTATTTAAGTTATAAGTAGCGACCACTCCGTTTTTATCGGTAAGGTCAATTCTACGACTATCTACTCTAGTAACTTCACCGGCTTCTTTGGCTAATACTACTTGTCCTGAATCCATAGCAGCCTTTGCTTCGATACCAGTTCCAACTATTGGAGCTTGTGGTCTAATTACAGAAACTGCTTGACGTTGCATATTTGTTCCCATCAAAGCACGTACCGCATCATCATGCTCCAAGAAAGGAATCATTGAAGTGGCAATAGAAATAATTTGATTTGGAGCAACATCCAATAAATCAATATGGTGTACCTTTTCATAGGTAGGATTACCTTTGATTCTAATTTCAGCATAATCATTTACAAAGTATCCCTCGTCATCAATCGGGGTAGTGGCTGCTGCTGTATTGTATCTTTCTTCTTCAAAAGCATCCATATAAACAATCTCGTCTGTAACCACAGGTTTGATTGCTACTATTTCAATATCTTTGTGCCCTGCCAATTCTTTGGCTTTGGCGGCTGTTATTTTATCACCAGCTTTCAAGATTGTTTTGCCCTTGGCATCCTTGATGTCCTGCCTAGCTTGACGATCAGTGGTCATTTTTGGATTATTATCCACATCATGATAAACCCTTCTAAAAGGAGTCTCAATAAAACCAAAATCATTTACCTTGGCGTAAGCAGCAAGATGACCTACTAGACCAATATTTGGTCCCTCTGGAGTAGCAATAGGACAAATACGACCGTAATGAGTACGATGTACATCTCTTACCTCAAAACCAGCTCTTTCTCTAGATAGACCACCTGGTCCCATGGCTGATAAACGTCTTTTGTGTTCTAGCTCAGCTAGTGGATTTACTTGGTCCATGAATTGAGAAAGCTGTGAGCTCATAAAAAATTCTTTGATCACACCAATCACCGGACGAGCGTTTATAAGTTGGTTTGGATTCAAAGCCGCAATATCCAAAGTACTCATCCTATCTTTGATGATTCTTTCCATACGAGCTAAACCAATACGGAATCTGTTTTGAACAAGTTCCCCAATTGCCCTTACTCTACGGTTACCCAAGTGATCAATATCATCAGCATCTTCTTGGGTCAAATTTAATCTTATAATTTCACTAATAACCAAAATCAAATCTTCACGACGAAGAACTCTTGTTTCTTTGTTGTTTGGTAAATTCAAATCAAATCTTGAATTTATTTTATAACGTCCTACTCTACCAAAGTCATAACGGTCAAAGTCAAAAAACATTGAGTGTATCAGACTACGGGCATTTTCGGTCGTCGCTAAATCTCCTGGACGAATACGTTTATAAACTTCTTTTAATCCTTCAGCGTCGTTTTTTGAAGTATCTTTATCCAAGGTTGATTGAATAAAACTTACCTCTGGATGATTATCTACTTCTTTAAATAAGTTGATAATTTCTTCATCGCTACTATATCCAAAAGCTCGGAAAAGAGCAGTTATAGGAACTTTTCTTTTTCGATCTATTTTTACATATATTATATTGTTGCCGTCTGTTTCTATTTCAAGCCAAGCTCCACGATTTGGTATAATCTTTGCTCCATAATATTTTCTACCTTTAGTAATTGCAGAGGTAAAGAAAACACCAGCGCTTCTAATAAGCTGGGAAACCACAACTCTTTCTACACCATTGATAATAAAAGTACCGCGCTCGGTCATCAATGGAAAGTCGCCTAAATAAATTTCCTGTTCTTTGACCTCGTTGGTTCGTTTGTTGGTCAACCTTACGTTTACACGTAATGGAGCTTCAAAGGTAACATTTTTATCTTTTGCTGTTACTTCATCAAATTTTGGTTCATCCAAATAGTAATCAGTGAAGTAGAGTTCTAGATCACGACCAATAAAGTCTTTGATTGGAGAAATTTCGTCAAACAATTCCTTTAGACCGTCTTTGAAAAACCAATCATATGATTTTTTTTGGACCTCTATCAGGTCAGTCAAAGGAATGGCTTCGCGTAAAGTAGTAAAATATTTACGCGTAGTAGTCTTGGCTTGGGGCATAGTGGCTTTATGCTAATTATTAACAATCATCCTCATTGAAGAGGTCAAATATATAATCTAAATTTTAACGGCGCAAAAAAAGAACTCACCCAACTCTTGGGTCAGTTTTACAGTTGATTTTCAATTTAAAGTGGGCGATGGAGCTGAAAATTCATAGCACAATATTATCAGTTTTCGCCCTCCTTGTCAAGGATTTGGCTCAAATTTTGAAAATTTTTGGTTTTTTTAAAGGTTTTTTTGCTAACATTAGATACAAAACACCTATATATATTATAGATTTTTTGTCAAATTTCATGACTTTAGCCTTTAAATAAGGCAAAACTATACACATTTTAGGGGGTTTACCAACAAGTTATCCACAAAAATAGGCTTTTTACTATGTTTTTTCTAATTTTACATAAAAAAAATAAGGGCGAGAGCGCATTTGTATGCGCTCGATCGCCCCTGAAGGTGGTCCTAGCTTTTTTCGGGTACAAGTTCCTTGAGCTCTTGGCCTAATTTCCCGTAGGCTAAAATTCGATAATTTTTGCCATCGGGCTTGTAATAGTAGACACGGCCCTTGCGGAGAGGGTTGTTCATTTCATGTAAACTTGGTGGTTCACTAAAAACAACACACACATCTCCGTGGTCATAAAGATTTTCAGGTATATTGCCATCGGGCATCAAAATAGAATCGGGATAATTCCCATCTTCAGATGCCTTGAAGTCCTTCTCGGCCACAACCTTGATAGTCTCGGCAATACCAAGGATTCTTGCATCCTTAGCACGCTCTTGCATTGACATAAAATTAGGAATGGCAATTGCGGCCAAGATCCCAATGATCACAACCACAATCATCAACTCGATAAGGGTAAACCCTTTTCTGTTTAACATTACTTTTCTCCTTCAAGAACGGTTTCTTTTAAATGTGCCACATCTTGTTACATTGAGGCTGAGCAGATCTTCTCCTTTCTAGATTTCTAATTAAAGAAATCTACTGCTTGACTGCTTCTGTGGAAACAGCGGTAGAATCAACCCCACTTGGGTTTCTTTCAAATTTAACAATCGAAACAGACAAGAGGATTGCAATGATCACCAATATCAGCAAAACATCTATCCAACCAAATCTTCTTTGGGGTTTTTCTTCTGCCATGATACGTTCCTTTCTCCAAAAGAAAAGCGTAGTTATTACCCTTATGACAATAACATCAAAATTGTTGCCACCGAAAGAAAACTACCAAGCGAAAGCTTGTCAGTGCGCTCTATGCGCCAACGACGCACCAGGGTGACAAAGAGGATTACTAATATAGCTGCTACAAACAAAATTATAGCCGCTCCTACTGGACCAAAATAGGTCCCAATCATTGCTAGGAGCAATATATCTCCTCCTCCCATGCCATGTCGGCTAGTAAAAGCCTTGTAGCCATAAGAAAGCAACAAGATAATACAAGCACCCATAATTGCTCCAATAATAGCATCTTCAATTCCTCTGTTGTTGTACGGCGCCAAAGCCAGTCCAATAACCATACCTGAAATAGTCAGGGTATGTGGAATAATCTGATGTTGCCAATCAATAATAGCGATTGCCATTAGATTGATAAAGAGCAATAAAGCAGTTAGAGCTGTCATGTTAAAGCCAAAATGGAAACAGGCCAACACAGCAAACAAAGCTCCCAACATTTCTACAATTATGTAGCGCATGCTGATTTCTTGTCCGCAATGACGACAATTTCCCTTGAGAAACAACCAGCTAAAAATAGGTACCTTATCGTACCAGTTGATTTTGGTTTTACAGCTAGGACAAAAAGAGGTGGCAGGAATCACTAGGTTTATGTTGTTGGGTAGACGATAGATCAATACATTGGCAAAACTCGCCAATAAAGCTCCGAAAACCGCGGACAAAACAATCCAGGTTTGCATCCTTAGACCTCCTTTTTTATTTGATTTTAGTGAACAATACGCGAAATGCGAATTATGTATATATATCAAAAAACAGGCCTTTTGTCAAGGCCTATTTTTATTAGAATCATTATTTTTTGGCTTATTTTAGCAAATTTTTTACTATTGTACGATCATCGTGGGGTATTTTAGTATTATTTTTGCTACATATATATTGTTCTGCTCCTTTACCTGTTATTAATACCAAATCACCCTTTTTGGCCAATTTTAGTGCCTTTTCAATACCTTTTACCCTATCTTCTTCTTTAAATAGGTCTTTATCTACTTCTTTTCCAGCTTCAATTGCACCACTAGCCACATTATCTATTATCTCCACAGGATCATCGTCATAAGGATCTTCATTGGTAATAACTACAATATCAGCTCGTTTTCCAGCCATTTTACCCAAAACAGGTTGGCGAGCCTTGTCGCGTCCACCACCACAAGAACCCAAAACATGTATCAATCTATTTTTTGGTATACTTTTTAGGGCTTGATAAAGTTGCTTGAGACTTTCTGGCTCAGGTGCATAATCTATCATTATTTTAAAATCCTGCCCCTGTTCTATCAATTCTTGCCTACCAGGTACACCATTTATTTTACAATCAATCATTTTGGAAAATTCAAAGCCCAACTCAGCTACCGCTGACAAAGAGGCTAATACATTGTAGGCATTAAATCTACCAATCAAATTTGTTTTGATTTTTTGATTTTTTATTTCAAAAGAAACCAAGCCATCATCTAATACAATATTACTACCTTGGTAGTCAGATGTTTTTTCAAAACCATAAGTTTTAAACTTATCTACTTTGAATTTTTTCAAGCGATCACTCTCTTCATCATCGTTGTTGGTTACAATAATTTTTTTACCAAAAAAATCTTTAACTTTACTTTTTGATAAATGTTCAAAGAGTTTTTCTTTTTGTTTACGATAATTTATAAAACCACCATGCGCCTCAATATGCTCAGGCGTCAGGTTGCAAAAAACAACCAAGTCATAATTTATACCTGCGTGACGAAATTGCTCCACCCCTTGGGATGATGTTTCTATCACCGCATACTTGCAACCCGCCTCCACCATGTCTTTCAAAAGTCTTTGTGTTTGAAAACGACCAAGCATGGTCATCTTTTTATCATTGAGCCATTCTTTTTTATCGACTTTAAAATTTACAGTAGAAGCTAATCCTGTTTTTTGACCAAGACATTCTAAATATTGAGAAATAAAATTTACAGTCGTGGTTTTTCCGTTTGTACCCGTCACTCCTATTATGATCAACTTGTTGCTAGGATTTCCATAAAACAAAGACGCCAATTTTGCCAAAAGAAAATGGTAAGTCAATAATAACTTTTTGGGAACTACTTTTTTAATTATTTTTTTCAGCATCTAAATATTGTTCTACTTTTTTTATATCTCCCGGCTTGCCAAAGTCTAGCCAAACACCCCTGAGGTCTATCGCTTTGACCTTGTCTTTTTTTGCCAAAATGTTTATCACATCTGTCAGCTCATATTCACCACGAGGAGACAAATCTATTTTATCCAAATGATCAAAAACCTCTGGGCTAAATTTATAAAGTCCGGTGTTTATCAAATTGCCAATTGGCTTAGCTGGTTTTTCAACAATCTTTTTCAAGAGTCCACCCTCTACTTGTAGTACTCCATATTTTTCTGGAGTCTCATGAGCCAAGCCGGCTATATAAGAATAACCATCGTCTATATTTAATCTTTTTAAGTCTTCAACTGAATATAAGTTGTCACCATAAACTGCTAAAAAACTTTGTCCTTGCAATAAGTCTTTTGTGCACTCAAGCGGACAAGCTGTACCATATCTATCTTCTCCCAAAACATCAAATTGGTTGACCAGAGTAATATGAAAATCATCTTTGTATTCAGCCAAAAAACTTTCCATAAATTCTTTTTTGTAGCCAACTACCATTATTATTTCTTCAAAGCCAGCTTTTTTCAAATTATCCAAAAGATAATAAAGAAAGGGTTTTTTGTTTACTTCTATAAGGTGTTTTGGCTTGTCTTTGGATAAATCTAACATCCTGGTACCACGACCAGCTGCTGAAATCAGTACCTTTTTTATCATCTTTTAATAACCTTTCTTAAGCGTCCAATCAGTTGATAAACCTTATACCAGTTTTTATCATATATCAAGTTGTGTGACCCTGGGCTTGTGACAGCTCTGCCACCAAAACTTTTTTTGAATCTAGTGATGCCCGCCCAATTTGGCTTACTGTCATCCTCGGGAGCAATGCCCCAAAAATCATAAACCTTATAGCCAAGCTCTATTGATTGTTTTATTGTTTCCCATTGTAAAAGTTGCGGAGCCATATGCTTACGGAACTTATAATCAGATGCCCCGTGCAGATAAGTGACAGCTGGACCAAATCTGATAATCATATTGGCAGCAATTACTTTTTTATTTACTTCTGCCAAACAAAGTTGTCCCGCACCATGCCTCAATAAAACCTTAAAAAGAGTTTTGTAATAATCATCTGAGTGAGCAGTGATTTGATTACGAGAATATGTTTTTTTTATCAGGCGCAGAAAATCTTTTATGTCTTTTTCGTCTTTACTAAATCGTGTAGTCACTCCATGCCGCCTAGCCAATGCTATATTGTAACGAGTCTTTTGATGCATGTCGCCCAAAAGTTCTTTTGGATCTTTGTCGATATCAAGTACCCAGGTGTCACGTGGTTGAACATCGGGACATTTTGTCAGTTCTGGTAAGTTTTCTTTTTCCAATTCTACTTTAAAAAATATTTCTTCTTTTTTGGTTGTCGAAATAGCAATATCCCTAGCCCGAGACAATATCAATCCCAGAGCTTGTTTTATTTTTTGATCAGAAAGCTCATTGGAGATTATCGGCCCCTTTGGCGCATAGAGATAGCTGCGTCCCATCATCAATTTATTTTCATAAAGCAAACAACTGGCTATTGTTTGATTGTTTTCTATTACAGCGACCTGCCAAAAAACTTTTTTTTGTTTATCCAAAAAATCTTGCCAAATACTAGATTGTAAAAAATTACCAGAAATGAACCTGGTTTTTAAAAACTCATCGTAATTGTTTTTTTTGTTTACTAATTCCATTTATTTATTCAATACCTGCAAAGCTTGTTTGATGCGGGTGGCCAAATCCATCTCTTCTTTTGATAAACTATTGACCGCCTCCTTGGCTTCACTTTCTTTGTAGCCCAAGGACACAAGACCATCTACAACTTGTTTATCTTTGTTGCTGACCACAATCTTTTCAGACAAATCAACTATAAACTTTTCTTTGAGTTCCACCACGAGTCTCTCGGCTGTTTTTTTGCCAATACCCGAAACCTTTTGGAGTAGACTAGGATCCTCACTAGCAATAGCTCTTTTGAGATCCTCTACACTAGTCAGACCCAGGATGTTGAGAGCTGATTTTGGACCAACACCAGAAACTGAAATTACTTTTTTAAAAAAATCCATTTCTTCTTCTTTTGAAAAACCATACAAATCAAACATGTCTTCTTTTATGTGTGAATAGATAAAAAGCTCTTTTTCATCATTAATCTTGATGGTTTCCAGCTGTTTTAGAGGTAAAAATACTTCATAACCAATTCCACCCGTCAAAACAACTATAGACCTGTTTGTTTTATTTATAATCTTTCCTTTTATATATGCTATCATGGACTTATTTTATCAGAGTTTTTAAACAAATTCAATGATGAGAGCTTTGACAAAAAACAATCATTATAGTAGTTTGAACTATTAATTAAATAGTCAATAAGCGTTCCTTGAATTTTCAAACCACGGAGGATAAAAATGTCCAGAAAACAACTAAAAATCCTGCTTTTTGTGACTGTAATCACACTAGCTATTAGTCGCTGTATCTTTTTGATTCCCACCCCTATGACAGATTCAAGCTGGATTGATGTCGAATTAACCATGAATGGAGGCGAACACGCCTTTGATATCAAACACTCGTTTGTCGATCCTGTCCTATGGACCCTGTTGATTAGCCTCTGTGCCATCTGGGTGATTCGCACCTCTCCGCCAATTTCCAATGATAGCCTCAGTGGCGCTGGTCAACTCAAAATACTAGCTTCACTAGTTTTCTGTGGAATCCTAGCTTGGCTACTGTATTTTGCTAATATCAGCGTTATCTTTGCTCACCTTCTGAAAATAGGTGTTTATGTGGATGGCACAATAATGTTTGTCGCCATAGCCTGTTTGGTTGGCTGGATCATCTGGTCTAGTTTCCATGGACTTCGTCACATGATCTCAAGTCGAGATTAGGTTTGAACATTACAAGCCCCGATTACAAAATCGGGGCTTTTTATTTTGCCTAGACAAGTAAGATATTATATAGTTTAATAGTATATTATGAAAAAGAAAAAATACAACGTAGAACTACTAGCTCCTGCTGGCTCATACGAAGCCCTGCAAGCCGCTATAGACAACGGTGCCGACGCTGTGTACTTTGGTGTTGGTCATATCAATATGCGCTCAGTGGCTGCTGCCAACTTTGATTTGGATGATCTCAAAAAAATATCCAAAATTTGTCAGAAAGCCAAAATAAAATCCTACCTCACTGTAAACACCGTACTTTATGATAGTGATTTAGAAATGATGAAAAAAATAATCAAGACAGCTAAAGAAAATAAAGTAACAGCTGTGATTGTTTCTGATATGGCAGCGGTACAGTATGCCGATAGCATAGATATGCCTTTACATATTTCTACTCAACTTTCTGTGTCCAACGTTGAAAGTGTAAAGTTTTATGCTCAGTATGCAGATCAGATTGTACTAGCCCGCGAACTCACTCTACCAATGATAAAAAATATTACGGAAACTATAAAAAAAGAAAAGATAAAAAACAAACAAGGCAAACTAATCCCCATAGAAGCTTTTGCCCACGGTGCTTTGTGTATCGGAATATCTGGTCGTTGTTATATGAGCCTATACAGTGAAAATACATCTGCCAACCGTGGGGCTTGTAGGCAAATGTGTAGACGTAAATACAAGGTAAGTGATGTCGATACCGGCCAAGAGATGGTAATAGACAATGAGTTTGTGATGAGCCCAAAAGATATTTGTACAATTGGTTTTCTAAAAGATTTTTTGGAAGCTGGGATATACAGTCTCAAGATAGAGGGCCGAGGCAGAAGTCCAGAGTACGTCGCCAAGGTTATCAAGTCTTACCGTGAGGCTATAAATAGTATTGATGAGGGAACCTATACTTTGGGTAAAATCAAAAAATGGGAAAAAGAATTGAAAACTGTTTTCAATAGAGGAATAAGCGATGGATACTATCTTGGTAAACCTACCCACGAATGGTCAGCTAGTGGAAACTCACAGGCTACCGAAGAAAGATTTTTTGCAGGTATCATTACTCATTATTTTCCAAAATCAAAGATAGCCGAAATAGACCTACAGGCTCATAATATAAAAATCGGAGATAACTTTTCTATCACCGGACCAAAGACTGGTGTACTTTTTGGCAAAATAAAATCTCTCCAACTAGAGGATGAAAGTAAAGCAAAGTCTGCCAAACCAAAACAACTTGTCACTATACCAGTGGATAAACCTGTGCGTAAAAACGATAAATTGTATATAATAAAGACAAGAGAAATCTACGATTAAACAAAAATAATGAAAAAATATAAAATAACCCTAAATAAAGAAGATTGTATTGGCTGTATGACCTGTAGTGCTGTTTGTGAAAAAATATTTACCCCCAGCGATGACGGCAAGGTTTCTGTAACCACAGATGAAATCACAGAGGAAACTTTTGATTGTGTCCAACAGGCTATAGAAGCTTGTCCAATAGAGGTTCTAAAAATAGAAGAAATAAAATAATATGGATAAAAAAGAGTTGTGTAAATCAATTCAAAAACACCTCCTTATTGTAAAAAAATCCGAAGACTTGTTTGATTATCATTTTTCTGATTTTTTAGATGGTAACCAAGAGCTTAATCAATCAAAGGAATTAAAAAAAATATTTCTAAAGAGTGTGGCTGATATACAACTTGATATTCTAAGGCACCTGAGTTCCAATAGACATGTATCTGATATTGTTTTGGATACTATAAACCTTGAAAATGACAATATATTAAGTAGGGGTTTACAATTCTATGTTCATGATCACTCCGGTAGTAACTCGCAAATGGATTTGCAAGGGGTATTTGACCAACTTAAAACAACTGGGGTTTTGGATATAGACACACTTTCTAAATATGACCAAAATATAAGTTATAGTTTTCCCGCCCCCCTCTTGAAAATCTTAACCCTACAGACTACTATAAAAATAGTAAAAGAATTATCTCCCTGGCGACCAGAAAACAAAACAACTGGTTTTTCAATAGAATTTATACCTAATAAATAATATGGATAGAAAAGAATTGTGTGAAGAAATGCGCATATACATCGGTCATGCCAGAGGGCTTATAGACGAGCTTGATTCTCAGGCTGATTATTTTTTTGGTAGCCCAGAAGCCCTACAACATACCAATAGTAGAAAAAATGGTATTCTCAATTCTATCGCCGGTATTCAACATTTTATATTGATGCACATGGACGCACACGTTTATGGTGGAGATTTTTCTTTACGTGGCTTCAAAGTAGCTACAGTACCTACAATTGATTTATCAACAAATCTTATGTCCTCACATGCCTCTGTATCAGCTCTTAAAAAAGTTATCGAAAAATTAAAAGCAACAGGAGAATTGGACATAGAACAAGTTTCTAAATACACAATATCACAAAAGGTGATTTATTCACTTTTAAAAATGTTATCTGTAAACAATACTGTAAAAATTGAGCATGAGGATGTTTCAGAAATCACCGACCCCCAAGATGCGGTGGGTGCTCTTTCAATAAGTTTTGATCCAAAAATAAAACAATATGAGTAAAAAACAAAACTGTGAATATTTGAGACACTACATAAAAGGTGGACACGAGACCTTGGTTGATTTTGATTCTGATTTAGCCAAAGCCATAAAGACCAAAGACTTTGGTGAGATGTCGCAAGCCAAAGTAGATATGGAGGCTTATAAAACTCTTACCATGTCCAGGTTTTTGATTATTGCTGATTACATGGACTCGAAAAGATTTTTATTAACAGATGATACCCCTCCTGGCTACAAGGGGGTGAGGTTTAGTTTTGGTTATAATTTTATGACGCCAGCTAGCCAAGACGCTTTTGAAATGGAATCTTTTATAAGAGAGCACGAACAAGGATCTCTTTTTGAATTTATAAAAGAATTAAAAGAAGATTATCCAGAAGACAGAGAGTTGTTACTGGTATTCCAAATACTCCTGACTATCAAAAAAAATTCTAAGCTTCATACAAAAAAAGAGTTGGTAGAAAAGGGCTTATCCCCTCTTAACCCAACGATAAAAATAAAAAACCGCGGTGATGTTGTTCGAAAACAATGTATAGAATTTAATTTCCCAAGAAAAAGATAATATGTATACAAGAAACAATTGCGTAGGACTTGTAAGAGATATTCGAGCTTTAAAAGAGTTTGTGCCTGCTTATGATGGACATCTAGAAAGTTTTTTGAGTGATCAAAATAAATTGAACCTTCAAAATTTGAGACGAAAAAAAAGAGGAGGAGTCGCGAAAATTAATAACTGTAGAGAAACCCTAGTACACATTGTCTACTCTATACTCTTGGATAAAGGTGAGTCAAATAAAACAATTATTATAAATGACGTTAAACTTGTTTATTCCAAACATGATAATGATATTCTTGATATCCATATTCCTCCAAGTATACAAATGAAAGATTCAGCTAAACTCACAGAGCTTATTGAGGATGGTAATTTTAAAGAAGTATTCCCTGGCCGCGATGTTTTGATTGGGATTTTACGCCAAATAGCAATGTATAGAAAATATAAAATAAAAAATATTTTTCATGGCCCCGATAACGCCCTTTCTATTTCTATAGAAATTTCTAACACATAAAATATATGAAAAAATCACGCTGCCAAAAATTAATAGACAGTTTTAAAGATTTAAAAATACACCTAGCTGTTCTGGAAACCAATGGAGATGATTTGGTAACAGCTGGGGTTCAAAAACAACAAGTAGAGCATGGGTTGTTTGTTTGTGAAAACGATTTAGAAAGTGTTGTTTTTGATTTACTCAAAACTGGTGAGTTTTCTGCAGATGGAATTGTTATAAATTTTGTCTCTGATCTTTCTGATACTATTAAAATTCAAATCTTTCCCATGGGCCAAAAACGAGATTTACAAAAAATAAAAGAAGCTGCCCTTGTTGAGGACTTTGATACAATATTTCCAGATAGTAAATTGATAAGCAATGTTTTAAAAATACTAACAAAAAATAAACACTTTAAGGTTGATGAGGTTTTAAAAATTCCCAACGGCACAATACACATAACATTAGAAAATTAATATGAAAAAATCAGACTGCCAAAGATTAATAGACAATCTAGTTATTACTAAAAAAGAATTAGTTGATTTTGTGGTTGATGAAAATAATTTAGAGGAAACCAAATCACAAAAAGAAAAAGTAGTTTTAGGAATACACGCCTGTCAAAATGATATTCAAAAAATTGTTTATGATTATTTTGAAAATTACAACTCCCTTAGTTCTGGTGATGTTGGTATTACAATAATACCAATACCAAAAAACAACAACACCCAACTTCACCTACAAATACCAGTTGAATTATTGAGAAACAAAGGAGCACTGGATAAACAGCAACTATATTCTTTTATAGATAATAATGAATTTGATTCTATACTATCCAAAGATGCTTCATTGGTTGCTTATGTTTTAAAAACAATAGTTAGAAATAAAATAATAGACGATGTGATTTCGCTCGAAATCAGAGGTGATAATTTACAGACTACCATACTATTAAAAGAGCCTACATAGCTCTTTTTTTGACAACCAAAAAACACCCCAATCGCGCTAGGATGTCATTTGGATGCTCCATCGGGAACAATATTAAATAGTACCTATCTGGGCTCTCGTTCAAAAAGCCTTTTTAGGTGCTTATATTATAACAAACTTTTTAAACCTTTGCAAAGGCCTTGTGTACAACTATTAAAAATAAGATAAAAAAAACCCATGTTTACTGGGTTTATGTATTGACAAAAAAACACCTTTATGATATTTTATGTGGTTATTTTCGATCCTTAAAAACACTCAACAAAAAGAAGGTAAATCGTGAAAAGAAAACCAGCCCTCAAAAAACTCGCTCAGTTCATCCAGTTTATGGTTTCGTGTGGTGTAGTAGATCACGGCTCTTGGAAATCTTTTGCTGCAGAGCACAAGGTAGAAATTGGCCAACTATTTGACTACCCCCAAGAAGAAGAACTACCCGCTATCACCTCTTTGGTCAAACCATTTTTTCACCCCACCCTACCCTTGATTGGGCTCAACTATACACCCGTAGCTCACAATGTGCTTTATATGTTCCCCCAAGGATGGACAGATCAACTTCGGCTTTGTCGAGGTATTATTTTTGATCGTACCGGTCAACTAGTAGCCCTATCTTTCCCAAAATTTTTCAATCACGGAGAACACCCTGAAACACAAAACCTCCCCAAACTACCATTTGAGGCTACCCTCAAACAAGATGGTCACCTGGGAATTATTTTCCGCTACCAACATGAGTTTGTTTTGACTACACGTGGTTCGTTTGAGAGTAGAAGTTCGGTTTTGGGAAATACCATGTTGACCCGCTATGTGCGAGAAAACAATTGGAAGAAAAATTTTCCCACCAACCTAACCCTACTCGTAGAAATCATCCACCCTGACACAAAAGTATTTGTGGATTATCAAGGTCAAAAAAGATTCACCATCATCAGTGCCAACAGCACGGCTACTATGGCTGATTATGGCTACAGACGCCTCATGGGCTACGCTAGCAAGCTCGGCCTCGAGGTCACACCTATTTGGACCGGTAAGTCCGAAAGTGATCCTCTGGTGGACCTACGAAAAAACATCACCTCTCTAGTTGAGATGATGGGTGATCGAGCTGTACAAAATACAGAGGGTTATGTAATTCGTTTTTCAAACGGCTTACGCGTCAAAGTAAAATTCCAAACCTACATCGGATACATGGTGGCTGACAAACTCAGCTTCACTTATTTGATGAATCGGATGGTTAGTGGCAACCTCGAAAGGATGCTCCTTACTCTTCCTGAGGAAATTTACCAAACCGCCCTAGGTATGTTGGGTCAGATTTTACTCCACCTCAGTTCAGCTGGTAGCCCCAAAGACAAGTGGCGTAAACTCTACACCTTATTACCTGATGATGAGGCAACCTCTTATTTCAAGAGTATTTGTCGTAAGTTTACCAAACACATGACAAGTCCTGAATAAATTTTGTTGAAACCAAAACCCCACTAGAAGTAGTGGGGTTTTTATTTTTGTGTATTTTTTACTGCCTAATAGGCATTACTAAATATTTATAGTTTTTATCGTTGGTTGGTTGAATTAGGCCAGGGGACGCATTATTGTTTATTTTGAGCTCTACTTCATCACTACTCATATTACTGAGTCCATCAAGTAAATAACGATAATTAAACACAATATCATTATCCTCTCCTTTGATTTCGATTGGTACCTTGGCAGTACTAGTACCCATACTAGATGATGCTGTGGCTATCACAAGCTCATTTTTGGTTGAATCAAGGCTAAATCTTATATCATTGATACCTTGTTTACAAAACAGGGCCACTGATTTGATAGCGGGTACAAATTCACTTACTTTTATTTTGGAAATAGTAGAAAAATCATCCGGGATTATTTGTTTGTAATCTGGATATTTTCCATCTATCACCCTAGAGACCAACTCCACACCATCAAAGGCAAACATTATTTGGTTTTCGTTGAAATATATTTTTACTTGTTGATTTTCATATTCTCCCAAAATACGTAAAAGCTCCTGAAGTGTTTTGAGCGGTACTATCAAATTGGCTTCCTTGTCGTTTTCTATCTTTAGCTTTTTTTCTGCCAATCGATAACTATCGGTTGCAGCTAGTACAAGCTCATCTTTTTTGAAAACAAAATTTACAGCATTGATCTCAACCCGAGAAGTATCTAGAGAAGCAGCAAATATAGCTTGGCTCAAACTTTTTCTCAAAGCAGTACCAGAAATATTTACTTCATTTTCTTTGTCTATATCAGGGATAAGAGGAAAGTCTTCTGCTTCCATACCATTGATGGTAGTCTCTTGGTTTTTGGTTTTTACTTCTAGATTTCCTTCTTCTAAATTTACCTCTATGTTTTCTCTTGGTAAAAGACTCACAAAGCTATTTAGGAGTTTGGCGTCTACTGTAAACTCTCCTGGGGTTTCTATCTTACTACGAACAAAAACCTTTATACCAATTTCCAAGTCTGTTGTTATCAATGTTAATCCTTCCTTTTCTGCTTTTAATAAAACATTGTTCAAGATTGGAAGATTGGAATTTTTATTTGCAATATGAGAGACCAATCCTAATCCTTTGTTAAAATTTTCTTGTGTGCAAATTATCCTCATAGTATTATATTTATTTTTTATTTATATTAAAGGTAGTAGTAGTAAGGGGGTGTTAATATGTTTATAAGTGTTAAATAATTGGATTATTTGTTAGTGTTTTTATCTGTTTTTCAAAATTTTGACAGGGGGATAAACGGTTTATAATTTTGTGAATAAGTCCCATGTTGGTGGATAAGTAAAAAATTTTTTTTGAGTCGAGGTGGATAAGTAAATTTTTATAAACAAGCGAGGGGTGACTTATAAGCAGTTTAACTTGTTTTATAAACAGGGTTGTTGATAATTTATAAACAGCTTATTCATATATCTTTTGACGAAGTACCGCTACATCGTTTTTTATTTTGTCATTTATCTCCAACATCTTATTTATTTTGATACAAGCGTGCATAGCTGTGGTGTGGTCTCTCTTACCAACGTCTCGCCCTATGTTTGGATAAGAGGCCTTGAGCTCCTCTCTCATTAGGTACATAGAAATTTGACGCGGCACTACTAATTCTTTTTTACGACTAGCACCAAGTAGATCGTCCATATGAATATCAAAAAATATCGCCACTACACCCAAAAGTTTTTTACTAGTCAGTCCAGCCTTTTTTGGATTAGTAGACAAGCCTCCTAAAATTGATTTTACACTATCTAGGGTTGGTCTTGTATTGTTGAGTTCATGAAAGGCTATAATTCTATTTAGAGCACCTTCTAGTTCACGGATATTTTCTTGGATATTTGCAGCTACAAAATGGATTATATCTTGATCAAGATTATAATTTTTACTAGCAGCCTTCATTTGTAAGATGGCTACACGAGTTTCTAGGTCTGGAAAAGATATATCAGCGATCATCCCCCACTCAAATCTAGATATCAATCTATTTTCAATTTCTTGGATAGCCTTTGGTGGTCTATCAGAAGAAATAATAATTTGTTTGTTGTTTTGGTGTAAAGCATTAAAGGTATGGAAAAATTCTTCTTGAGTTTGTTCTTTTCCGGCGATAAACTGGATATCATCAATTAACAAAACATCAACACTACGATATTTTTCTTTAAATTGGTCAGTCTGACCTCTTTTGATGGCAAAAATAAAATCGTTGGTAAATTTCTCACTATTTATGTAAAGAATCTTTTTTTCTGGATTCTTTGCCAAAATATAATTACCAACGGATTGTATTAGGTGGGTTTTCCCCAAACCAACACCACCATATATAAATAAAGGGTTGTATAAGGCTCCTGGTTTTTGAGCAGAAGCATGAGCGGCTGCCTGAGCTAGCTCGTTGCCAGGACCAACCACAAAACTATTGAATTTATAGGAAGGATTTAGCCCAAATTTATTGATAACTTTCTCTGAATTTCCATTTGAGTTGTACACAGGGGTGATTTTTTTGATTCCCTGGTCAACTGGTTTTGTACTAACGTTAGTACTTTTACCCTTACTTTCGACCCTGTAGATAACCTGTAGATTACTTTTTGATAAAACACTTTCCAAGGCACTGGTTATCTTGTCATCATACTTTTTTTCTAACCAAACTTTAGTAAAAGCATTTGGTACACCAACCACAATATTGCCATCATTTTCTTCGGCTATAAAGGTGTTCTTAAACCAAGTAGTAAAATTTGCTTTACTAATCAAAAGCTCTAGTTCACCCAAAGCATTTTCCCAATTTTTCTCGTAATTATCCATGTTTTTTAGGTCCAAAGTTAATACTTATATAATAGTACCACAAATCAATTTTTTAAAAAATCCTCTAAAAGTTAATAAAATGTGCATAAAATGTTTATAAGGGGGACAACTTTTAAACCCTTGTCAAAACATTTAAATTATGTTATCTTAACCGAGTTAAAATTTATACAAGATTGAAGTAATAACAGTTTATGTCAACTAAAAGAACTTATCAACCCAATACTAGAAAAAGAGCTAAAACACACGGTTTTAGAGCTAGAATGTCTAGTCCGGGCGGTAAAAATATTTTGAAGCGCAGAAGAACAAGAGGACGCGCAAAATTAAGCACTTAAATATTTATAGGCAAGTTTTATGTTGCCTAAAGAGCACCGATTACATAAAGATAGTGAAATCAAAGGGTTGGTCCGTGCGGGCAAAACCTTTTTTTTGCCGCAATTTGTAATAAAATATACTGCAAATAAAGAAGAAAAAACCAAGGTAGGCTTTATAGTTTCTGCTAAAGTAGATAAAAGAGCTGTAATTCGCAACAAACTTACTAGACAAATGAGAGAAGTGGTAAAAAGTTTGTTACCAGATATTGGGAAAGGCTACTCTGTGCTAATAATAGCCAAAAAACAAGCACTTGAACTTGATTTTGAGAGTATAAAAAAACAATTTATCTTTGCTTTTTCAAAAATAAAAATCTATAATAAGAGCAAATAATGCTTAAAAAGATACTATTAAAGGTTATCCGTGGTTATCAAAAAACACTTTCTCCGGATAGTGGTTGGTTTAAAGTGTTTTATCCTCATGGATTTTGTCGTTATCATCCACATTGTTCTGAATACGGTTATCAATCTATCAAAAAATTTGGTGTTTTCAAGGGTATTATCTTGGCAACATATAGGGTTTTTCGTTGTAATCCTTGGTCTCAGGGCGGGCACGATCCAGTTAAATAATTAAAAAAACAGAAATGAACATTTTTTTCGTTATATTTTACCAACCAATCTTCAACTTACTGGTTTGGCTTTATAATATAATTCCAGGACATGACTTGGGTGTAGCTATTATTTTGTTGACTCTAATCATTCGTTTACTCCTCTATCCTCTTTCCAAAAAAGCTATTCAATCTCAAAAATCTTTATCAGAGCTTCAACCAGCGATAGAAGAAATCAAAGAAAAATATAAAGACGATAAAGAGAAGATGGGGCCAGAGATTATGGGTCTCTATAAAGAGAAAAAAATAAATCCTTTTTCTTCTTGTTTGCCAATGTTGATTCAGCTTCCATTTTTGTTTGCCATCTACAGGGTCTTTTTCAATGGACTGACAAAGGAAGATAGCATGAGTGCCTTGTATGGTTTTATTTACAACCCAGGCATGATGGACACAATGGCTTTTGGATTTTTCAACTTAGCTGAAAAAAGTATTGTGCTCGCAGTGCTTGCTGGTGCAGCTCAGTTTTGGCAATCAAAGATGATGGTCGCCAAAAAGAAACCAGGAGGAGGCGGAGGCATGGCTGGTGCCATGGGAACACAGATGGTTTATATCATGCCAGTGATTACCATAGTGATTGGTTCACAGTTTCCAGCTGGTCTGACATTTTATTGGTTGCTGACTACATTATTCTCAGTTGCTCAACAGTATCTAGTACTCGGTAAAAAGAAAAAGAAAGATTCAGAGCCAGAGGTAGTAGACCAAAAATAAATTTATATAAAAAGAAACCCCTGAAATTATTCAGGGGTTTTTGTTTTGGGTCGGAGCAGGTGAAGCACGAGACGTTTCTATGCTTAATAAAGCACCATGCTTAGGCATAGAAACCAACACCTACTCCGACTTTTATATTGAACACATTATTTATTCAAAAGATCTCTCAGATCCGACTATTATTTTGAGCTTTTGAGGAACCACGCTTATCTCAGCGGGTGTTTTCATGATGATTTGCTCGTCTGTAAGGATAGAGATTTGCTCGTCAGCATTACTACCAATCTTGATTTTTGTAAAAGGTAAAACTGTACCAGCGATATTTTTTTTGCCAAAAATAGTAGATTTTATAGGGGTAATCACAGCTTCTAGTATACCATCTACTGGATTGGAGACGACTCGAGCGTTTTCATTTGTAGCAAAATTATAAAGAGTGATTTTGTTTTGTCGGGTAATGGGTTGGACTTTAAAATTATTGTATTCTATCACCACATCTCCGTTTACAATTTCGGCTGTATTTATGAAATAATAGTTGTTTATTTTGCCTAAATCTATTTTTTTGATAATACGAGAAGCCAAAATATCACAAGCCAAAACCTTTGGAGGAATACCTAGCGTCTTGGCAATAGAGTTGTCATTGTCGACAGGAATTAGTCCCAAAGTAACATCAAGATCAGCCACAACATTTATGACTTTTGCAAAAGTTTGATTGTTGCCGATGGCCACAACGGTTTGTACACCCTCTTTGACCCCATCCATGATAAGCTCTTTCATGTTTTTGAGGACAGATAGACGAGCGACCTTACCCTTGATGCCTAAATCGGTAATCCTCTTTTCTATTTTGATCAAAAGGTCTGTATACTTTTTGTCATTTAAAAAAGAGTCGTAGATGTAGAGATACATTACTTGGGAATTAATTTTTATTTTTCTTCAACTTCTTCTACAGAAACCTCAACTTCTTCTGTCGGGTTAACTGGTAGTTCATCTTGAGCAGAAAATTTACTAACAGGCATATTGATATTACCTTTGAGTAGCGCCCCACTTTCAATAGAAAGGATTTGAGCCTTGATGTCTCCAAGGACAATAGCGGTACCTGTAATTTCTAGTTTTCCTTTGACAGAAATATTACCTTTTACCTTACCTGATATAAAAGCGTTGTTGGCTTTGATACCAGCTTCAACTATGGCATTTTGTCCTACCTTGAGATTATTTTTGGTTTCTAGACTACCCATCAAAATACCCTCAATCACCAAATCACCCTCTCCCTGGAAGTCTCCTTGTACTTTTACAGAGGGGCCAATAATGGTTTCAATGGACTTATGATTTTGTGTCGGCTGATTTTTAGAAAACATATAGTTTAAATTAGTTTTAATATTTAAATATTGCCACTATATCTTAATCTAGACAGCCAAAAAAGTAAAGATAAATAAGTGGAAAAAGTGTTTAAAAGGTAGACTTTTTATCAAAATTATATTACAATTGTCAGTGCTAAAAACAGTAAAATATAAACATGGAACAATTAAAAGACTTAAAGTCAGAAATAAAGAAATCACTTTTATTTTTAATAATCATCTTGGCTATTTTTGGATTATTGAAATATCTTGATCTAAACAATGATCTTCTGATTAATTTGATAGCATAGATAATATATTACGACACTACATTTTATTTAGTTTTAAATAAAATAGTGCCCAGACTCCATAGTTTAACCGGATAAAACAATAGCCTCCTAAGCTGTAGATCCAGGTTCAAGTCCTGGTGGGGTCACCATGCAAATTTGCCACAGCAAGATGTGGCACGCTGTCCCCTATTTTCAAATTCTGGTATTATATAAATATGATGATTATTGACGAGCCCAGTCCGATATCGCCACACAATCTAATTCGTTTTTTAGACTGCCTTTTTGATAGGCAGATTTTTGTTTTATAAAAATATGATGTATTTAGTGTTACTTATTTTAATAGCTTTGTCTGCGTGGTTTTCTGGTATGGAAATTGCCATGTTTTCTATGTCTTCTGCCCAGGTAAAATCTATGGCTATGGCCAAAAAATCAAACGCTGAATTGTTACAAAAATTGTTAATAAAAAAACAACGCTTATTGGTTGTAATATTATTGGGTAATAATTTGGTAAATATTGGAGCAGCTAGTTTGGCTACTGTGATGGCAACTCAAAAATTTGGTTCAGCGGGTGCGGGTATTGCTACCGGAGCAATGACATTGTTGATATTGGTTTTTGGTGAGATGTATCCCAAAGCCTATTTTGAAATCAATGCCGAAAGATTGGCTAGATTATTTTCTCCAATGGTGTATTTTTTACAAATTATACTTTTCCCAATAGTTTATATCTTGGAAAAGTTATTAATTTGGCTAACTAGAGGTAAAAATAGCCAAGGAGTGTCAGAGACTGAGTTTAAGGCTTTGAGTCGTTTGGCGGTTGAAGAGGGTGTCTTGGAGTTTGAAGAACATGAAATGATAATGAATATATTGGAATTTGATGATAAAGAAATAAAAGAAATTATGATACCTCGCTATAAGATGGTGGTATTAAATGATGATGCCGAAGTTGATCAGGTTTCATATTTTATGGCACAAGAGGGTTTTAGTAGATACCCTGTTTATCATAATCAAAAAGACAACATTGTTGGCTATGTGCATGTGTTGGATATTATGGAAGTTTTGAATAGTGACAACAGAGAGGATTCTTTGGAAAAGCATGTCCACCCTATTTTGAAGATAAAAGAGGATGATAAAATCAACAATGTTTTCAATAAAATGAGGAGAAAACGTACCCATATGGCCATAGTGATCAGAAATGATGAATTAGTTGGTTTGGTGACAATGGAGGACTTATTGGAAGAAATTGTAGGTGATATTGAGGATGAAAATGATTAGCTAGATTTTGGCTAGAAAACAAAAATTTGTCTAATATTAGCGAAAACCCCCGTTATTTCTAACAGGGGTTTTAATATAGTTTTGAAAAAATGATCATCAGTCCTAATGGCACACCATAATGAATGATTACTAGTATTAGGTGTAGTACTCCATTCATCTTATTTAGTAGGCCAGAAATGACCAGATAAATAAAGGTCCAGATTCCAAAAGCGACAGCAAATGTCATGAGTAGTTGGATAGTGTCGACGTTGAGATAGTCCTTGAGATCGTGGAACCAAGCATTGGACATCAGTCCAGCCTGGCAAAGGGCAGTTACAAAGAGAAGCCCTAAAATCAGGATAAACTGGACAATTTTGACCAAGATGGCCATTGAAAAGCGGCTGATAAAATCCATTTTTTCACCTCCTTTTGAGGTTTTGGGTTAAAGGAACGTTCTACGATAATATATAATCATAGCATATATTCAAGTATTTGTCAAGCATTATTGACAAGCAACGAGTTATCCTGTTATATTGATATGTTTTTCCGTGTAAATGTTCATTAAATCTAAAAGGAGTTAAGATGATTACCAAAAAAGTTGCCTTTATCGGTGGTACGGGTATGCTTGAAGCTTTTCAGGCTGATGGATTTGAACTAAAAGAAGGAAGGGCAGAAGACACACCTTATGGTGGACCAGTCCATTGGACCACTGTCCGTAAAGAAATCCAACCAGGAGAAGTGGTTGAGTTTACTTTTATTAGTAGACATTATTCTACTGGTGGCTTCAAGGCACCTCATGAGCTTGTTCATCAAGCTTATATGTATGTTTTGGTCCACGTGCTCAAGGTTGATGCTATCCTGGCATCTTCGGCAGTTGGAGCAATTGTAGAATCTCTGCACACCAATGGCCTAAAGCCAGGAGATTTGATCATTCCTGATCAAACTCACGACCATGTTTTGGATCCCTACACTTTTATGTTGCCAAGCTTTACTCATCAAGGAGCGTTTCATCGTCCACTTGATGTGCCGTTTTGTCCTAGCCTACAATCTATGTTGGCTGGTGATCAAAAGATCAAGAGAGCCGGCACCCTGGCCTGTAGTCTCAAGGGACCTCGTTTTGAGACCCCATCAGAAATTGCGACTCGCCGTCGAGACAACATCACTGTTGTGGGTATGACCACTGCTTTTCCAGAGATAGTCTTGGCAGGTGAGGCTTCTGTGCCTTATGCCTTGATATGTGGTGTGACCAATATGGCCCCAGCAGATGATGATGGGAAAAAAGTTTTGGTTGCCATGGAAACCATGCGTCCGTTGATCATCGATCGGGTGATATCTGCTGTCTATATGATCCAGTGTAAAGATGTCTGGCATAAACCAGATTGTCCTTGCCGAAAGGGGAGGGAACAATCTGTCTGGCAGATGATAGGAGCTGACTCCAAATAGCAAAGTATGGACCTATGCCCAGCTGCATCCTTTGAGGAGGGTGTCGGGAGTCTACCCGACCTAGGTGCATCTTTGTGTGCCCCGCTCAACATTAGTTGAGCGGGGTTTTTATTTTGTATTGACAAATAAACAAAGCGGTAGTATAATACCCATAGAGGGTATAGGTATGAAAAACAACTGTGATCCAAAAAAGATAATTTTACAACTGCACCGTATTGAGGGGCAGGTTCGGGCTATTGAAAAAATGTACAATGACAAGCGAGATATAGAAGAAATTGTTAGAGTAGTACAGGCAGCTCGTTCATCACTTGATTCGGTCACTAGGTTACTGGTCAACGACAAGGTAAGTGGTTGTTATGATGGAAACAGGGTTGTCAAAAAACAAGAGTTATTAAAATTGGTAGAAGTTTTATTTAAAAATACATAATAATTAAGAATAAAAATATGGCATTGGAAGTAACAGATCAAAATTTTGATCAAGAAATTAAAGAGTTTAAGGGTGTAGCTTTGGTAGATTTTTGGGCTCCTTGGTGTGGACCTTGTAAAATGCAAGGACCAATCATAGATCAATTGGTAGAAGAGCTCAAAGGAAACGACAAAATAAAAATAGCCAAACTAAATGTAGATGAAAATCAAGGCAAAGCTCAGGAGTGGGAAGTGATGAGTATTCCAACTTTGAAAATATTTAAAGATGGAAAACCAGTAGAAAACTTTGTAGGATTGCAAAGTAAAGAAAGTTTAGTAGAAAAGATAAATAGTCATTTAAGCTAAAAAAATATGAGCACAGACAATTATGACATAGTAATAATTGGAGGAGGACCATCTGGTCTGACAGCGGCAATTTATACTACTCGTCGCTCTCTAAAGACCTTGGTGATATCCAAGGACATTGGGGGACAACTTTCCTTGACCGATGATGTAGAAAACTATCCTGGCTTTGAGTCTATTGGAGGAATGGATCTTTCTGTAAAATTCCAACAACAAGCGGCCAAGACAGGAACTGAGTTTTTATTTGAAGAAGTTGTGTCTTTGGAAAAAAAGGAAAATGGTGATACAAAATTTAGCGTCAAAACAGCTAGTGGAAAAGAAATAAATGCCAAGGCAGTTATTTTGGGATTTGGATTGACTCCACGAAATTTGGGTGTACCAGGAGAAATTGAGCTTACCGGCAAGGGAGTTACTTATTGTGCTACTTGTGATGGGCCTCTATACAGAGGTAAAGTGGTGGTTGTTGTTGGGGGTGGAAATTCAGCCCTTGATGCAGCCGAGTACATGAGTAAGCTAGCCAAAAAAGTATACATGCTAGTCAGAAAAGACAAGTTTAGAGGTGAGCAGATTTTGGCTAAAAAAGTACACGATGCTGAAAATATAGAAGTAGTTTTTCAGGTCAATGCCAAAGAAATCAAAGGTACCGACAAGGTTGAGTCTTTGGTTTATGCTACTGACGATGGTAAAGAAACAGAAATTGATGTAGATGGTGTATTTATAGAAATAGGCCATATAGCCAAGACAGACTGGCTCAAAGATGTGGTTGATAGGACAGAGAGAGGTGAGATAAAAATATCAATCGATAATGAAACAAATCAACCTGGTATTTTTGCCGCAGGAGATGTGACGGAGATTACTTATAAGCAAGCTGTGATATCAGCTGGCGAGGGCTGTAAGGCTGCCTTGCAAGCTTATCGTTATATACAAGGTGATCAGCCATTGATTCCAGATTGGACTCCAAAGAAAAAGTAAAATATGATTACACGCAGAGAAATACTAGACAAACACAAGAGCAAGCGTGGTAAGATATCTATCAATAGTAAAGTAAAAATAAACAATAGCCGGGACTTGGCTATTGTTTATACGCCAGGGGTTGCTCAAGTATGTTTGGAAATACACAAAGACAAGAAGAAGTCTTATGATTTTACTAGTCGTGCTAATATGGTTGGTATAATCACAGACGGTACGGCAGTTTTGGGTTTGGGAGATATTGGTCCCGAGGCAGCCACGCCAGTGATGGAAGGTAAATCTATTTTGTTTAAAGAACTAGCAGGTATAGATGCTTTCCCTATAAGTCTTGATACCAAAGATACGGATAAAATAATAGATACTATAAAATATTTACAACCAAATTTTGCGGCAATAAACTTGGAAGACATTTCAGCACCTCGTTGTTTTGAGATAGAACAGCGCCTACAAAAAGAACTGGATATTCCAGTTTTTCATGATGATCAGCATGGCACAGCTATTGTGGCTTTGGCGGCTCTTATAAACTCTGCAAAATTGTTGAACAAAAAAATAAAAAATTTAAAAGTAGTGGTTTCAGGGGCGGGCGCCGCTGGTATTGCTATAACAAAGTTATTTTATAAATATGGTATAAAAGAAATATTGGTAATTGATTCAAAGGGTATAGTTTCAAAAGATAGAAAAGATTTGAATATTTATAAAAAAGAAATTTTGATTGCCAACAAAAAAAATATTACCGGAGGATTGGCCGAGGCTATTGTGGGGGCAGATGTTTTTGTTGGAGTATCAAAAGGGGGAGTATTAAAAAAACAAATGGTCACCAAAATGAATAAAGACTCAATTGTTTTTGCGATGTCAAACCCAACACCCGAGATCATGCCAGAGCTTGCCAAAAAAGCAGGTGCAAAAATAATAGGAACAGGAAGGTCTGATTTTCCAAATCAGATAAACAACGCTTTGGTTTTCCCAGGATTTTTTAAGGGAATTTTATTAGGCAAACATAAACAAGTAGTAGATGGTATGAAGATTGTAGCTGCTGAGGCTTTGGCAAAATCTATCAAGAAGCCGACAAAAAATAAAATTGTACCAAATGTTTTGGATAAAAAAGTTGTTTTGGCAATAGCCAAGGCAGTAGCTAAATATAAAGTTAGATAAATATATGAATGCATACGACAATGCTTTGAGGCAACTTGAAAAAGCGGCCAAGCTCATTGACCTTGATAAAGATGTGGTGGCTAGGTTGAGCACACCTGAGAGGACCGTGATGGCTTCGCTACCTATAAAAATGGATGATGGTAGTTTGAAAATTTTTGAAGCTTATCGTGTCCAATACAATAGCGCTAGAGGACCATACAAAGGCGGTATTCGTTTTCATCCACAAGTAGATCTCGATGAAGTAAAGGCCTTGAGTTTTTGGATGGCTATCAAAACTGCTGTTGCCAATATCCCAATGGGTGGAGGTAAGGGTGGTATTTTGGTTGATCCAAAAGCCATGAGTGAAGCAGAAATACAGAGATTGTCTCGAGCCTGGATCAAGGCCTTTAAAGATGTGATTGGACCCGAAAAAGACATTCCTGCTCCTGATGTTTATACCACGCCACAGATAATGTGTTGGATGGCTGATGAATACTCAAATCTTGTAGGTAAAAAGCAATGGGGAGTTGTCACTGGCAAGCCGCTTGATTTTGGTGGATCAAAAGGACGCGACACAGCCACTGCTATGGGTGGATTTTATGTATTACAAGAAGCTATAAATGAACTCGATCTCAAGGCAAGCAAGTTGAAGGTAGCCATCCAAGGTTTTGGTAATGCCGGAAGTGTTGCTGCCAAGCTTTTGTATGATGCTGGCTATAAAGTAGTAGCCCTGGCTGATTCACGAGTAATTATTTTTGATAAAAAAGGCTTTGACGTTGACAAGGTGATTGAACATAAAGAAAAAATAAAAACATTAGCCGGATTTAAAGGATCCAAAGAAATAGACATTAAGGAGTTCTTTGCTTTGGATGTAGATGTATTGGTGCCAGCCGCTTTAGAAAATCAAATCACCAAAAGTAACGCATCTGATATCAAGGCCAAAATTATTTTGGAATTGGCCAATGGACCAACTACTCCTGAAGCAGATGAGATTTTATTTGAAAACAATGTAATGGTCATACCTGATGTATTAGCCAATGCGGGTGGTGTGACAGTTTCATATTTTGAATGGATACAAAACAATGAAAATAATTATTGGAGTGACAAAGAGGTGGATGATGAATTAAAAGAAAGAATGATTCCAGCCTGGCAGTCAGTTTTGAAAAATTCCAAAGAATATAAAATAGATTTAAGAACCGCTGCTTTTGTGACTGCACTCAAAAGACTGGCAGAGGCTATAAAGGTACAACATTAATGCCAAGGAAAATAATCATTGGAATAGATGAGGTGGGTAGAGGACCGGTAGCTGGTCCGATAGTAGCAGCTGCGGTTGCTTCTGGTAATACCAAAAAACAAAAACAGATTTTGTCAGAAGTTAGGGATTCAAAAATTTTATCTCCCTACAAGAGAGAGTCTTTGTTTTCTGAGATTATAGAAAATTTTATTTGGTCTATCCAACTCTTGGATAATAAATTTATTGATAAGTATGGAATCCAAGCTGCCAACAAAATGGTTTTTATAGAAGTCTTGGATGAAGTAGCTAAATTGGTAAATGATGAATATACAGTAGTGGCTGATTATGTCGGGGGTTTTGAGGTCGCTAACATAAATTTTTATAAACAAGGAGAAACCAAGTTTGCGGAGATTGCCGCGGCCTCGATAATAGCAAAGGTATATAGAGACAGCCTGATGTCTAGTTTGGATAAATATTTTCCTCACTATGATCTCTGGGCACACAAAGGCTACGGTACAAAAAAACATCTTGAGCTTATCAAAAAATTTGGTACAAGCTCCATACATCGAAAATCTTTTTTAACAAATCATATATAAAAGTAAAACCCCTGATAATTTTATCAGGGGTTTGTTTTTTAAGGAGGAAGGCAATCGGCTCCGTCGTCATTTTCTATAGCATTGTCTTGAGTGACTATACACATAAACAAAACGACCACAGCAGCAATCACCCAAAAATCACCAAACTCAACCACATTGAGTTTTCTCAAAAGAAGCATGATGGCACCACCGATGATTATCAGTAGACCGACAACATCTGCTGTTAGATGAGCAACTTCTTCTGTGGGGGTCATTTTATTTTTTTGACTTGTTGTCATCGGAACTCCTTTCGACCATGGTTTTTATTTCTCTGGAAAGTACCAATGAAAGAATAATAAGAATCCACCACCAACCGATAGTAAAGTAATGGTAATAATAATCCATTACAGCCAGTATGGCGGAGATTGGCAGGGCAGAATAAAAGACAACCTTTGAAATGTAGTAAGTGACCTTGTTGAAACCATTGATATTTTCACGTGTGATTTCATCTTGTTGTAACATCACTACCTCCTTGTATTTAAAGTTTGAAACGAACTAAGTATATTCAGATTAGCAACAGGTAAAAAAATTGTAAAGCTTGACAGTATTTTTTTTTATTTATAAGATACAAATACAAATTAAATAGCCACCTCATTTGAGACGGCTAAAAAATACAAAGACCCCCGCCGAAACGGGGGTTTTTGTGAAGAAAAGCGATTTTGAGAGCTAACTAGGTTAGTCTCATCGATAGAGTAGTACAAAATGGCCATTTTGTCAATAATTAATAAGTGTTCCTTCTGCCGGCTGGTGGATAGGAAAAGAAAGGAGAAAAGCGATATGGATTTAAACAAAGTGAGTTTAATCGGCAATTTAGCCGGTGACCCAGAAGCAAAAAGTTTACCTTCTGGACAAAGCATTGCCCTGTTCAGCATTGCAACCAATTATAATTGGAAAGACGTTAAGACCAAGGAAAAAAAGAGTCGAGCTGATTTTCACAAAGTAGTGGCTTGGGGGAAATTGGCGGAGATTATCTCAACTTATCTAAAAAAAGGCTCAAAAATCTTTTTGGAAGGCCGTCTACAAAATAGAAGTTACGAAGATAAGGACAAAAACAAGAAGTATATTACAGAAATTGTAGCTTCTGACCTTATTATGCTAGGTGGTCGTAACAAAAAAGAGATAAAAGGGGACGAAACAGCTAAAGAGGAGATAGATATTGAAGAAATTCAAATCGAAGAATAAAACTAGTTAGTTGGTTTATTGGAGGCCTAAAGTTTGCCTGTATCTTTAGGCCTTTGATAAGATAATTAAGAATTATTATGAAGAAGAAAGCGATTGTTCTAACAATAGTATTTTTGTTTTGCTCAAAAGCTCAGGCATCAACGGATGATCTGGTTTTTTCAGAGATAATGTATGATGCTGTAGGCGCAGACAGCGGGCACGAATGGGTAGAAATTTTTAATGGAGGAGACCAAGACTTGGTAGCTAGTAGTACTTGGAGATTTTTTGATGGATCAAATCATAGTTTAAATTTGTATCATGGTAGCAGTACAATTTTGGTCAATGATTATTTTGTGGTGGCTGATAATGCAGAAAACTTTTTACTAGATTATCCAGATTTTTCTGGAAACTTATTTGATAGTGTGATGAGCCTACCAAACTCTAGCTCTACTTTGGGTCTTAGTTTTGACAGTGGTCAAAATTATCCCTTAGAATTTTTTTATGATTCTGTTTTGGGAGGGGAGTCGGGATATTCTTTGCAACTAAATACCTCGACCAATGTTTGGCAGGCTAGTCAGATATTGGGTGGTAGTCCAGGCGAGGAAAATATTTTTGTGGAAGAAGAGGCTCATCCTGAAGAAGAAATTTTTGATTGGTCGCAAATCATAGTTTCTGAATTTATTCCAAATCCAGTTGGCAGTGATGATGAAGAATGGATAGAGCTCTACAATAGAGGAGTGGAGGATATAAATTTGGAAGGATTTTCTCTACAAGATAATTCTGTTAGAAAATTTACACTAGATTTGGATACCAATATAGACTTATTACTACCCTCAAATGGCTACAAAATTCTGTACAAAAATATTACCGGAATTTCTCTAAATAACTCTAGTGGAGATTCTGTAAAATTGTATGATCCGGACGATAATATTTTGGAAACCATAAGCTATACGAATGCCTTGGAGGGGCGTAGCTATGCCAGACAGGACAATGTGTTTTTTTGGACAAAAAATCCTACCCCAGGAAGTGACAATGATATAGTGGTCAATCAAGCGCCTACGGCGCAAATAGTCGTAGAAAATGGGGATTTTATTGTTGGTGAAACGATAAGTTTTTCAGCCAAAAATTCTTCTGATCCCGAAGGAGATGAGCTTGATTTCAAGTGGGATTTTGGGGATGGTGATACTAGTAGCAAGGAGACTATAAAACATAAATTTGATAATGTTGGAGCCTATACAATAATCCTTCGAATTGAAGACTCCGAAGGGCTGGAAAATAGATCAGAATTAAGTATAAATATAACCCGGAAAATAGAGGAAATTGAACAAATAAATAGTACAGAGCAAATTATCGAAATTGTGCCGATTGATTTTGGTGAAGATGATTTGATAATTTCAGAGTTTATACCAAATCCCGTTGGTAGTGATGATAATGAGTGGATAGAAATTTATAATGCTTCTGCCAAAGATATAGACCTGAGAGCCTGGAGGCTTGATGATCAAGATGGTGGTAGTAAACCATATTTATTTTCTAGCAGTACAATAGTATCAGCAGATGATTTTTTGGTAGTACAAAGAAGTGTTAGTAAAATAACTCTGAACAACTCGACAGATTCAGTCAGGCTGATTACCCCAGCAGAAGAACTTTGGCAAGAGGTGGTATATGAGAAAATCCCAGAAGGAAAATCCTATGCCTGGGATTTGAGTAATAGCGAATGGCTTGTGTCTGACCCAATGCCCGAACAAAAAAATATTTTGGTTTTAGAAAAGATGGAAGAAATTATTTTATCTACAGCTGAAGTCAAAGATTTTGCCAAAAAAGATAAAGTACTTACACAAGGAGTAGTGATCACTCCAGCGGACGACAAAACAAAAAGTTTTTATATAGCTGGTTGGCAAGCTGGTGAAACAGACTTTGAAAATATTTTGGAAATTTATTCTTATCACAAAAATTTTCCAGAATTAAAAATAGGACAGGTGGTGATGGTAGTTGGGGAAATTTCTAAAACAGGATATCTACCTCGAGTCAAAATATCATCTAGGGAAGATATTAGTATAAATGATGTGTTGGTAGATTTGGTAGAACCAGAAATAACGGAAGTAGAAAATATAGATGAAGATTTTTTGGGTGGATATTTGAGAATCAGGGGAGTAGTCGTTAAAAAAAGCGGTAAAAATATATATTTGGGTAGCGATATTGAAGAAGATTATATTTTACGGGCGTATAGCAATTTTTCTACCAAAGAATTGGAGATAAAAAAAGGGCTAGAGGTGATAATCAAGGGAATTTTAACAGAAACCGATAGTGGTTTTAAAATTTTACCACAAAACTTGGCTGATTTATGGGTTTCTCAGCAAGTCTTAGCAGAAAAAATACATTCTAGCCAAAGTTTGGAAGAATTGGAGATAAATACTTCGACCAATTTTGTTGATAACAATGATAATAAAAATCAAGTAAAACAGACATTGTTGTTTTTGTTGGTTGGAAGTATAGTAATAGTAGTAATGATGGTTGTTAAAAGAGTAACAAAAAAATCCTCTAGATAAAATATCTAGAGGATTGTTGGTTTTGACTAGTAGTCATCCATACGCCTGGATCTGTTGATTTGAGATCTCACGTGCTCGTCCTTGGCTTGTTTATCAAGGCCAAGAGCAATGGGGATGGGTATAGCGCCTGATCTGTCGGCAGTAGTAACCAGGTTGTGTGTTTTGGCGCTTCTGTAATCAAAGGGGTATTCCATTTTTTCTCCTTTATTAAATGAACAAAATAACTTTCCTGAGCTTACAATGTTTTTTTATAGTTTGCAAGTATAGTTAACTAGGAGGGGTTCTTTATTGACTTTTATCAAAATTTAGGTATAAATATAGGCGTTATTTAAATTTAAGCCGGAGTGGTGAAATTGGTAGACACGCTTGGTTTAGGACCAAGTGCCTTCGGGCGTGGAGGTTCAAGTCCTCTCTCCGGTACCACACAATATTATAAAAACTTTATGGGAATCTTTTTATTAGTTTTACTTTTCGCAATATTGCTTAGTTTTTTTTACTCTGTTGTCAGGGCTATTTCCTGGGTGCCTATGTGGGGCAAAGATATAAAAACAATATTGGACCTAGCAGATGTAAAAAAGGACGACAAAGTATATGATCTTGGTTGTGGAGATGGAAAGGTGGTTTTTGCAGCTGCTGATAGAGGAGCCAAGGCCGAAGGACTAGAAATATCTGTATTACCATATTTGATAGCCAATGCTAGGAAAATAATTTCTCGTAATAAAGCTAAAATAAGTTTCAAAGATTTTTGGATGACGGATTTGTCAGATGCAGACTTGGTATATTTTTTCTTGATTCCTCGAATTTATCCAAAATTAAAAACCAAATTAGAAAAAGATTTAAAACCAGGAGCCAAGGTGATAGCCTATGTTTGGCCAATAGAAGGTTGGGAGCCTACCAAAGTAGAAAAGAGAGAAAAGGGTCCGGCTATATATCTTTATGAGATAAAATAATTTTATTGGGTGTATAGCTCAGTTGGTTAGAGCGCTACATTGACATTGTAGAGGTCCCCGGTTCAAATCCAGGTACACCCACCAGATAGCCCAAGGGCTATTTTTTTGGTTGACATATATTTGTTTGTATAGTAATTTCTGGGTAGTTCATTCCATAATATAAGCTCAAATGAAGGAAGTGGCTTAAATGAAGTTCCGAAATTTGTTCCTCGTCAGCATGTTGATTCTCTGTGTTGCTAGCCTGGCTTTTGCTCAGCCAAGCGAGCCTGGTAAACCAGATAGAGCCGAAAGAGCAGGAGAGCTCTATGACTCTCTAAAATCGGCATCTATTGCCAACCAAGACACTCTTGGTAATGAAGAGTCTGGTATTACAGATATCTTCAAAAATATTCACCCTATGGAAATCAGTCCCGAGATTCTCGCTAAGATAATTGAGATTGGGCACAGCTATTATAGCAGTGAAAACCCCGAGGGAGGATTTCCTCACCTAATTGCCTGTGGAGAAGGAATCTATTTTTGGAAGTCTGACGAAGATAATTCGTTAGAGGGTGCCTGGGGATTTGATTGGTTGACTTGGTTTGATCAAAAAGGAAACATCGTCATCTATATGACAGTTTCATTGTATGATACAGACGTCGGTAGTGTTTATCGAAAAGGCTGGGAGATAGACACTGAGGATGTAGAATACAATCAATATGGAGAAACATTTTTTGTTTCAGACGACGGTTATTGGCAGAGGACTTATTATGCTAATAACAAAACAGAATGTAATCGACAAGATTTAGCCGGGGCAATTGCTGAGGAGCTGGATGAATTCCAGATTTTCAAAGACATCAAAGTACACGTCCTTTTGGGTAGTGACTAAAAAAACAAACCCCGTTCAATTGAACGGGGTTTTTATTTTGTAAAAAAAGAAGCTCTGTATAGTAAATAATACATCTATACAGAGCTTCAGAGTGTTGTCCCTGTAACGACTCACCCCTTCAGCGTTCCCACCTTTCTTTTTGATAAGCACGGCATTGTGCTGATTTCCAAAAGAACTATATATTTTTAATATAGCATAATATACCAAAGTGTAAAATTGGTCAAAAAAATCCCCCCGTCAAGCTCAGCCTGACGGGGGGTGGTACGCTGTTGAATAAGGTGGTGCAAACCAAAGGTAGTCATGTACGTCTGACAACACACATTCGTCCGAGACGGCAGACTAGCCACTTCTCTGTTTGGGTTTACTCCGCTTTCGGAGTCTCACGGGGACTCCTAGCCCAAACAACTGAATGGCACACCCTACTTGGGTGTAGATTTGTGTGTCCTACTAGACAGGGAGTAAAGTTGACTGCTGCCAACCAAATCCTTTTCCACTTCGGCCCTCTAGAGCACTCTTTTCCAACAGCGATTTATCTATGTACAATATCAAAAATCACTTTACCATATATAAGAATATTGTCAAGAACTAAAGTTTTCTTTACAAATGATCTTTAAAATCCTATAATATAGGTAGTATTAATTATTATTTTTACTAGGATAGTATGCTCAAAAAGAAAAACAAAAAAGTAAAAGAAGAAGAAGTGGAAGTAAACTATGATCCGGCTGATTTATATGAGGAAGAAGAAGACCTGGAAGAAGACGGCCAATTGGCGGTAGATGTATTTCAAGACAAAAAAAACGTTATTATAAAATCAACAATAGCCGGTGTAGAACCAGAAGATATTGATATTACTTTTGATAATGACATGATTACTATCCGTGGTAAGAGAAAAAAGGACCTTAGTATAGAAGAGGGTGATTATTTTTATCAAGAATGTTATTGGGGTGGTTTTTCTAGATCTATTATACTACCAGTCGATGTTGATCCAGAAAGAATAAAGGCTACTATCAAAAATGGGGTTTTGACCATTTCTTTGCCAAAAATCAAAAAACAAGATATAAATATAGAAGTAGAAGACGAAAATTGATATGTTAATTAAAAACCTAGAATTATCTTTTGATCGACAAGAGGGCGACAAGGTCATCCTAAAGACAGGGTCAGGCGCTGAAGTAGCTCTGGCAGAGTTTTTACTAGATGAATACAAAGACAAGGGTAAAAAACTTTATTTATCTTTGGATGAAAAAATCATCATGTCTTCGGATAGTAGTCAAAAGGAAGTTTTAAATGAACTTTTAGATTCAAGCCAAAAAAATGAGTAAGAAAATTATTTCTAACATAAAGACGGTACTTGCTACTAAATGGTCATTGATTACAATGGCTGTTTTTGTTATTGGTTTTATTTTGTTGATTGGAGTTCATTTTTATGTGGAGTTTAGATACAAAGAAACATTTTTGCCCGGCATCACTATCCAGGGGGTAGAGATTGGTGGTATGGATTTTGAAAATGCCAAATCAGCAGTTGATAAAAAAATAGATTATATAAATAGACGGGGCTTTGTATACACCACAAAAGAAAAGCCAATAATCATCTATCCAAATCTTTCAGCTATGGAGTCTACCGACAGTCCTTATGTTTTGGTTGATTGGGATGTAGATAGGAGTCTTTATCAGGCTCAGAAGTTGCAAGAAAATAAAAGTATAGGAGGCCTACTGAGTAAGGTAAGGGTTTTACTTTTTGGTTCTGATTTTCCTATTATTTATTCTTGGGACAGGAAACAACATCTAGATATTTTACAATCTAGCTTTAGTGATTTGCTTACAGAAAAAACAGAAGCTAGTTTTGAGTTTGCTGGTGAAAATCTAAAAATAATTCCAGAAAAGGTTGGCCAAACCTTTGATTATGATAAAGCTTTGGCTGAAACTAAAGATCAAATAGAAAAATTAATTACCGGAGATATAAAATTGGGAGTTATCGAAGATAAGCCAATAATAACCGCCGCTACTATCAAATCTATGGAGACTGATATTTTGGGTATGAAAAACCTAGGAGGTTTGTATCTTACTTTTGAGACTAGTGATTGGTTTGTAGCAAACGAAACATGGAGGCAGTGGCTAAGGGTACAGGACAATAAAGGTAATTTTTTTATAAGTCTTGAAAAACAAAAATTTGTAGAATATTTGGAAACGGCAAATATCAAAGGAGATATAGAAGTAGAAGTTCAAGATGCAAAATTTTCTCTAGAAAATAACAGAGTAACAGAGTTTAGTAATAGTCAGGCAGGGCGCAAGATAGATGTAGAAGTTTCTTTGAACAAAATAAGAATAGCCTTGGCTGAATCAGGTGAGCTGGAAGTAGAATTGGCAGTGATAATAGAACAACCAAGGGTAGCTACTCAAGATGTAAATGATTTGGGAATAACGGAGATAATAGGTACGGGTGAATCTGATTTTTCTGGTAGCCCATCAAATCGCGTCCACAATATAACTCTTGGAGCCGATACACTAAATGGACTTTTGATAGCTCCTGGAGAAGAGTTTTCTCTAGTTGGCTCTTTGGGGGATATAGACGGTGAAGCTGGTTATCTCCAAGAACTAGTGATCAAGGGAAATAAGACAATTCCTGAATATGGAGGAGGATTGTGTCAGATAGGTACAACTGTATTTAGAGGAGCGTTGGCTAGTGGCTTAGAGATTACCGAAAGACGAAATCATTCTTATCGTGTTTCTTATTATGAGCCAGCTGGTACAGATGCTACTATTTATAGTCCTTGGCCTGATTTCAAATTTCTGAATGATACGGAAAATTACATATTGTTACAAACCAGAATAGAGGATACAAAAATTTATTTTGATTATTGGGGTACATCGGACGGTAGAACAGTATCTACCACCTCACCAATTATATACAACATAGTTTCTCCGCCAGCTAGAAAAGAAATAAAAACAACCGACCTTGAGCCCGGTAAGATAAGGTGTACAGAGAGAGCTCACAATGGAGCAGATGCCAAATTTGATTATATGGTTCAATATCCTGATGAAGAGGAACCAAGAGAGATAACTTTTTATAGTCATTATATTCCTTGGCAAGAAGTATGTCTGGTAGGAGTGACCGAAGAGGAGCTTGCGGCAGAGCAAGAAGGAAATGCCACGACAACGCCAGATGAAATTGAATAAAACAAAAATCCCAGACAGAGGTCTGGGTTTTTTTATGCTTCCAATTAACTGTGCCCAAGAAAATCATTTCTTGAAAAAATTAAGCCTGAGCCTAATTTTATCGGAGAAAGGATCCCCATGCTTGTCGTGGACACAGTTAGCTGAAAACATAGTAGGTACTGGACTTATTATACTATCATAAAAAACAAACATTGTCAAGGTCTGCTGTTTTTGGTATAATAATAACAGTTTTACGGTATTTTCTTAGTAATATAGGCTTGACCGTAAAAGCGTTTTAAGGTATTATCCTTAAACACTAATAATAGATTAATTGAAAGTTTTTTATGTCCGTACCAAAGAAAAGAAAGACTAAAGCAGCCAGCAGAAGACATGGTTCTCATTTCGCAATAAAAGGTAAAAGTACTGTAAAATGTTCTAATTGTGGAGTTACTTTATTGCCACATCGTGCTTGTGCAAAATGTGGTTACTATAAAGGCGAGAAAAAATTAAAATAAAAATATAAATGGCAAATCGACATTTAGCGCGTAATATTGTCTTGCAGTCTCTTTTTGAGTGGGATTTTAACAATGGTAAGCGTAAAATTAAAAAAGTTGTAGAGCACAACAAAAAAGAATTTGCTCCTGATTTTGATGATCAGGATTTTTCTTTGCATTTGGCAGAGGCAGTAATCAAAAAACAAGAAGAAATTGATAAAATTATTACTCAATTTGCTCCTGAGTGGCCACTTGATCAGATTACTATGACTGACCGCAATGTTTTGCGTATGGGAATTTATGAATTAAAATTTGATCCAGAGATTCCACCAAAGGTAGCCATCAACGAAGCTATTGAATTAGCCAAGGCTTATGGAGGAGATTCTAGTGGAAAATTTGTCAACGGAGTATTGGGTAGCATCTACAAAGAGATGGTCAAAAATGGAGAAAAACAATCTATGTCCAGCCAAGGAATAAAAGAGGTCTCTGCTGGTGGTATGATTTATCGCCAAGAAGATGACGGCTTTCATTTTGTACTTGTTTTGGATGCTTATGACAAATGGACTTTTCCAAAAGGGGGAGTTGAAGAAGGGGAAAAATTAGAAGAAACAGCTGTTCGTGAATTACAAGAAGAAACTGGTCTAGAAAATTTGGATCCTAGAGAATATCTAGGAGAGACTACGGTCAAAGTTCATAAACCAAATGAAAAGCCATACAGAAAGTTGATAAAATATTTTTTGATTGAAACTGAGGATACAAAAATTATAGTACCAAAAGTAAAAGAACTAAAAGATGTAAAATGGTTTACAAAACAAGAGGCATTGGATATTTTGGGCTATGAAAATGCCAAAGAAATATTTAACACTGGCCTGGATAAATTGGGTATAAAATAAGATGAAAAAAACTCTCAGCGAACTAGAAAAAAGAATAGACGTAAAATTTAAAGATACAAATTTTTTGAAGACAGCCCTTGTGCATCGTTCTTATTTGAATGAGCACAAAGATTTTAGCTTGGATCAAAATGAACGAATGGAGTTTCTTGGTGATGCTGTATTGGAGTTGGTGGTGACTGATTATCTTTATAAAAACTATGATAAACCAGAAGGAATATTGACCAACTGGAGATCAAGTCTAGTAAATGGCGAGAGACTAGCTTCTATTTCAGAGGATTTGGGTATTTACGATTTTATGTATTTGAGTAAAGGTGAATCAAAAGACAACAACAAAAAAGCTCGTCAGTATATTTTGGCCAATGCCTTTGAGGCTGTAGTTGGGGCCATCTATTTGGATAGAGGTTATGAAATAACTAGACAATTTATAGAAAACAACCTAGTGGTTCATCTAGAAAAGATAATCAAAGACAAGTCATATATAGATGCCAAGAGCATGTTTCAAGAAAGAGCCCAAGAGATGAGTGGGATTACCCCGCGCTATAAGGTATCGTCGGAGTCGGGCCCAGATCATAACAAAAAATTTATAGTAGGAGTATATTTGGATAAAGACTTGGTAGCTGAAGGAGATGGCTATAGTAAGCAAGAAGCTCAAACAGCAGCAGCAACCAAAGGATTAGAAATAAAGAAGTGGTAAAATTTGACACCACTTTTTTTATTTGATAAAATATAGACATATCAGAGTACTTTCATACTTTCTAAACTTGGCGGTTCAATCGCACCCTCTCCTGCTGACTCCTTTTGTGTCAATTTCCCATGCCCGTGCCGTGCGCCTGCTCCCCAACACCCCCTATAGAAATATAGGGGGTTTTATTTTATACAAAATTTTGCTAATATATATATAGATCTTTGAAATGGTCGTTGTAAGCTCTGTTGTTTGTCTTTGAGTCGCGCCAAAGCTTTCCCCCACATTTTTTATTTGGACACCTCCAAAACACCGCAGAGTGGAAACTCAACATCTTACAACGACCTACTTTCTCGCCCCACCCTCTTTGCCAGCTTTTTCAATAAAAAACTGCTTAGAGGGTGGTTTTTTTATTGACAATTGACTTTTGTTATAGTAGTATGAGTTTCTCAATCGTACATTAAACATTGCCCCCTCTTCCAAAATTTGCTTCCGCCATGCTCGTCCTGGTTAATCCATGTGATTGCCGTTACCCAAAAGGTCGTTCTGTCAGAAGCCCACTATTGGAAGAGGGGGCTTTTTTCTTATTATCATTGACATTTTAGTATTTTTATGCTATAATTATATATTCTTAAATAAGTACATTGTCATTGAAACGCTTGAAAAAGCTTCAAAAATAGGAGGAAAGTCATGAAATGGTTGAAACGCGCGTTAATGTTTATAATGGCTACCGCCGTTGTAAGTGCTCCTTTTATTGGGTGGCAAAAAGTTTGTGCATTATTGGCTGGAGTTATACTAATTCTCGCCTTTATTCCCTACTTTATTGCTATCGTAAAAGGCGAAACCAAGCCTTCCAAGGCTAGTTGGATTGTCTGGGCATCTCTGGACATCGTCGCTTTTGCAGGGATGCTAATGAAAGGTTCACTCAACTACATGATTGGCGCAGCTGTAATCTGTGCTACAACCACCGTTTTCTTTTCGTTTAAGTACGGAGCACCTGGTTGGACAACCTTGGAAAAGTTTTGCATAGCTGGAGCCGCAATTGGCTTTATTATTTTAGCTATCAATCCACTTTTGAGTATTTATATCAGTTTGATATTACTCTTTGTGGGAGCTTTTCCTACTTTTTCCCATGCCTGGAAAGATCCTAGTCGGGAAGACAAGTTTGCCTGGACTTTGTTCTGGCTCTCCTGTGTCTTCGGACTTCTAGGAACCACTATTTGGGATACAGCTCACGCTGGCCAACCTATTGTCTTTTTCATTATTGAGTCGACCATGATGTACATACTGTATATTCGTGCTCGGTCATTGAAATCGGCAACTTCTTGAAAAAGAAAAGGACCTAGAGAAATCTAGGTCCTTTTTATTTAGCTTCGGAAAGCTGGATTGCGGTATTTGAACCACAATACGATGATAAGAGCAGAAAGTACAAAGTAACAAGGGCAGATAATCTGCAATACCCAATCATGAATGGTGTAGGCATAGGCAATCCAGAAGAACGTATTGGCCAGATAAGTAAAGATCAATTTGATCTCAACAGCACCAGCGTCTTTCTCGCGCCAAATTTTCCAAGGTTGGGTGCAGGTAAAGAGGACATTGGTGAAAGAGAATATCATAAACAAGATATCCTTGAAGGGTACCAGAGACATAAGGATCATGTAGGCAATAATGCCAACGCATATCCGCTTGTCCCAAGTAGAGAAACTTTCAAATTTCCAAAGTCCTATCAGGATAGGCAAGTGAAACAAGGTCAGGAAAAATCCATTGATAATCATAGCTAAGCTATGCTCGGCAATGCCATAGATGAGAACAGACATAAATACGCCAGTAGCATAAGCAAAGTAAACAATAGAAATGGATTGACCAGATTCAAACTTCCAGATGGTTTTGTTTTGTTGCCAGAGTCCCCAGGTCTCTACAAAGGTAAAAATTATGGTGCCGATTGCACCGACTGTTAAGGCGTTTAAGCCCCAATTTTGAAATTCTATAAAGTTCACAGTGGCACCTCCTATTTTGGAAAGGGTTTGTAAGGTTCAATAAAAACAATATAATTTAACATCTTTTTGCTATTTTGTCAATGATTATAGTTTATTTTAATTGTAAAATATGGTAAAATAATACCGTCTTTTAAGGACATATTTTTATTTCAATGTATTTAGAAAAACTAGAAATTCAAGGATTCAAATCATTTGCCAACCCATTGGAGTTGGTTTTTAATCGTGAGATGACAGCTATAGTTGGTCCAAATGGTTCTGGTAAATCAAATGCAGCCGACGCTATCCGTTGGGTGACAGGAGAACAAAGTACCAAAACTCTTCGTGGTAAAAAAGCCGAGGATGTTATTTTTTCTGGATCAGACAAAAAGGCTCGTTTGGGTTTTGCTCAAGTGGACCTTTATTTGAACAATAGTGACAAAACCGCAGACATTGATTATGAGCAAGTAATAATTTCTCGTAAAGTAGATAGAAATGGTGAGGGAGAATATTTTATAAATAACAACAAAGTAAGATTATTGGACGTTCAGCTACTTTTGGCTAAAGCAAATTTTGGTCAAAGGACTTATAGTGTGATTGGGCAGGGTATGATCGATTCTATACTGACCGCTTCAGGGCCCGAGAGAAAAGATTTTTTTGATGAAGCTACTGGTGTGAGGCAATTTCAAATCAAAAAAAATCAGTCGCTCAACAAACTAGAGGGTACAAAAAAGAATTTGGAAGCAACTGGCCAGATTTTGACTGAGCTTGAGCCAAGGTTACGTAGTTTGACTAGGCAAGTAAAAAAACTTGAGCGTCGTGAAAAAATAGAAACAGAATTAAAAGACTTACAAACAGAATATTATAGTTTTCAAAAAAATAATCTAGACAAAGACTTACAAACCAGTCGTCATAGCTTTGATGGATTACAAAAACAAGTTTCAAGTCTAAATCAAAAGTTGGTAGAGCTACAAACCAATCTAGAAAAAGAAGAAAGAGGATCTTCTCGGCAAGATAGCTTTGATTTGCTTCAACAAAAACTTCAACAAGCTCAAAGTGAGCTCAATAGCATCGTAAAAGAAAAAACAATTTTGGAAGGAAAGGCAGATTTGCAATTGATGAAAACTGGTCAAGCAGATATTGTTTGGCTCAAAGACAGGATGACTAGTCTCAAGAATACCCTTAGTAGAAACAAAATAATTTTATCAGAAAAACAACAGCAACTATCTCAAGCAAAAGAAGAGTTTGCATCTTTGGAAGAAAAAAGAGAAAAGATTTTGGCAGAGTTCAAAAAACTAGAAGAAAAACTTTTGAATCCACCGCAAGATTTGTCTAGTGAAGACATCTCAACGGCTTTGAATAACATACTAAAACAACAAAGGGAACTACAAGAAAGTCTTGAAAGACTGGAAAGCCTAGAAAAAATAGATAGTTTACGTCAAAAAGCAAAGAGTTTGACCGAGGTTCTTTCAAAACTTTGGAACAAAGTAAAAGTATCAAAAGAAGATAATAGAGGGCATTGGCAGGGTGAGTTTAACAAGCTTTTGATGACCAAGGATACACTGGTATCAGAAATTGGAGATGCTCGTACTAGCACAGCCATTGTTCGTAGCGAAGTCGATAAACTAAAAAAAGACATCGAAGAAGATACTCATGAGCTAAACAAGCTAGAGGCAGATCAACAAAGCTTGTTGGGTAAACAAGGAGAGGATTCAGGAATAAAAGATCAACTCAGTCAATTGCAAGCTAAGGTAGAAAAACATAATAAAGACATCGAAGAGATAGAAAACAAAATAAAAGATTTTAATAGACAAGAAGAAGCTAAAAAACAATCTCTAGTAAAATCTCAAAAAGAATTCAGGCAGGTTCAGGAAGACTTCAATCAAAAAAACAATCAACTAAACGAAGTAAAGGTAGGATTGGCTAGACTGGAAACTAGATGGGAAGAATTGATAAAAGAAATCAACGAAGAAATTTCTGATTTGCAAGTCAAAAAAGTTTCCAATATAGATTTGTCAGCCACCAAGGATAAAATTTTGAATTTAAAAAATCAACTTAGCATTATAGGTGGTATAGATGAGTTGGTTTTGGAAGAATATAAAGAAGTTTCAGAAAGGTACAATTTTTTGAATGAGCAAACAACTGATTTGAATGAAGCTATCAAGCATTTAGAAAAAATAATCAAAGATTTGGATGAATCAATTTCTGATCAGTTTAACAAATCTTTTCAAAGTATCAATAAACTTTTTGACAAGTATTTCAAAAAATTATTTAGTGGTGGTAAAGCAGAATTGATTTTGAATATCAAAGAAGTTTTTGAAGAAGAGGAAGAAAGTGATGAAGGTGACGAAGAAGAAGGGGATGATGAGGAACAAGAGAAACCAATAAAAAAGAAAGTAATTAAAAAAGAATACGGCATTGATATCAAAGCTACTCCTCCAGGAAAAAGATTGTCTAGTATCAATATGCTTTCGGGTGGTGAAAAAGCCTTGACCTCTATCGCTCTAATCTGCGCCATTATTGCCAACAATCCATCTCCATTTGTAGTACTTGATGAAGTAGATGCAGCCCTAGATGAGGCTAATTCAGTACGTTTTGTAGAAATTTTGGATGAGTTGTCAGACAAAACTCAGTTTATAGCCATTACTCATAATAGAGCAACTATGCATAAAGCCAAGATTATTTATGGAGTGACAATGGGAGATGATAGAGTGTCCAAATTGTTGTCTGTAAACTTTGATCAAGCAGATGAAATAGCAGCCTAAAATAATATTTTAAATAAAACCACCCAATTTAGGTGGTTTTTTATTTACTTGCAGTGAGTTTATCGAATCTGTTGACAAATAAAGGGATAATAATTATACTGGAAAAATCCAGCCCTTTAATATTTATTTTTTCAAGAAAGGAGTCTCAAGCCGGTGGTCTTCACAATCCAAACCATTCAAGGAGGATAAGAATTGAGCAATACTAACCCCACATCTGCCAAACTTAGCCGTGAACAGCAAATCATCGAAGATTTGGCTGGCCTTAATCCTATCAAGAATCCTAGGATCATTACCTGGGAAGGACACGTCATCGATGTTTATAAAGTTACCAGTTATTGTCAGCAGGGCAAAAAATTTCGCGTGATTCCTAATGGCGGAAAAGCGAAGGAGATTCCTCTCGCCGAAATCAATTCCGTGGAAACTTCTTCCTGAAAAAAAACAGCCCCTCTCAAAATTGAGAGGGGCTTTATTTTTATTTTCCGTAGATATCTTTTATGAGGTCAAGATTTTTTCCAGAGTCCCGTAAATATTTTAAGTTTAGATTACGAATTTCCTGAGCAGTTTTGCTTTGATCGGATAGTTCGTTTTTGTCTAGCATTTCTATAAAAGCCTCAAAGTCTTTGATAAAACAATGTCCACCAGCACCTCGACCGCCATCATGGACTACGCCCAGATGACTATCGCCTATGCGAGGGTCAGCCGCTAGAGCAGTTTTTATAGTTTCAAAATCAAGATTATTTTTATTTATCAAGTCGTAAAAAATGTTCATAAAGATTACTTTTGTATAAAGAAAACAATTGCCGCCATATTTTATCATTTCAGCATCTTCGGAATTAGTGATCAATTCATAGGGCGCCTTGGCCAAAGTTTTCATCACAAGGTCTGCTTTTTTATATAAATCTTTATTTTCTTTATCAACAATACCGACAATGTTTCTATTTGGTTTTTTTGCATCTTCGGCAGCCGAAACTTCTCTCAAAAATTCAGGTGAATGCATGACAGTAATATCAGGATAGAGCTCTTGTAGCTTACGAGTTGTGCCAAGCTGTAATGTAGATTTTATGACAGCTATTTTCCCTTTGCCTATCAATTTCAAGACTTCTTGGACGATGCTATAGTCAAATCCCTGGGGAGTTGTAGGAGTAGGTACGGCTATCAAGACAATATCAGCCTCTTTGATTTTATCCTTATTATCAGCATAGCTATCTATATCATAGCGGACAATTTTGTAGTTTCGGTTTTCAAAGTCATCGGCATAATTTTTGCCAATAAAGCCTTGACCAATAAATCCAATAAGTAAATCTTTGTTCATTTTTGTTCAATTTAAGTTATTTTATCTGATTTGTATTATACAACCTTATACCAGCTAAAGTCTAGCTTATTTTGTGGATTTCCCACGGATATTGACAAAGAAAGGCAAATATAGTAATATTGACCCCGTTATATACCAATTAATTATTAAGCTAAAATTGAAAATGTTAGCTATTAGATTGCAAAGAGTAGGTAGAAAGAAACTAGCAATGTATAGAGTTGTTGTTTCTGAGAAATCCAAAGACATGTACGGGAATCATTTGGAGATTTTGGGTACCTATAATCCTCATACAAAAGATACAGACCTAAAAGAAGAACGAATAAAACATTGGCTAGACAATGGGGCTCAAGCCTCAGAGACTGTTCATAATTTATTTTTGAAAGCAGGTATTGTCACTGGAGATAAAAAGAAATCCGTTAGTATTAGCAAAAAAAGAAGGGCTAAACTAGAGGGTGCCAAAGCCGAGGCAAAAGAAAAATCTGCATCAGCTGAAAAACCAGCCGAAGAAAAAGCAAAACCAGCCGAAGAAAAAGTAGAAGAAAAGAAAGAAGAGCCAAAAGAAGAGCCTAAAAAAGAAGAGCCTAAACCAGCCGAAGCAGAAGAAAAGAAATAAAATTTTCTTGACGTTATTTACAACCGATTATATAATAAATGAGTTATTCTTTAAATAGGAATAATTGAATAAGAAAATCATTAACCAACAAAGAAATGGATGATAAAGAATTTTTGGAAACAATCGTTAAAGCGTTGGTCGACAAACCAGAAGACGTAGTTGTTGAAAGGAATATCGACGAAAGAGGAGTTTTATTGACTTTGAAAGTCAATCCAGAAGAAATGGGTAAGATCATTGGTAAGCAAGGTCAAACCGCACGTTCTCTAAGAACACTTTTGCGTATCATTGGCAACAAGAACAATTCTTATGTCAATTTGAAAGTTTACGAACCAGAAAAAGAGGGTGGAGATGCCCCAGCACCAGCTGCAAGTTCTGAACCTGTAATTGAACCTGTGACTGAATCTGTAACAGACGCTGATGTAGATGATCTAAAATTATAATTTGAACATTTTATATTAAAATGAAAGGCCGCAATTCAGCGGTCTTTTGTTTTTGCCAAATATATAGTAATCTAAAACTATGAAGATAACAATTTGTGGTAGTTTGGCCTTTTCTCAAGAAATGGGTAAAATTGCCAAGGAGTTAGAAAATTTAGGGCATGAAGTTTTATTGCCGGCAAGTACAGAAAAAATCTTGAAGGGTATTTTTGATCAAAAAGAAATTGATTCTGAAAAAGGTACTCAAGCCGCTGCTGATAGAGTTATAAAAAATAATGCCATTATAAATCATCATAAAAAAATTGAATCTTCGGACGCTATTTTGGTAGTAAATGAAGATAAAAATAATATTTCCGGATACATCGGAGGAAGTTCCTTTTTGGAAATAGGTTTTGCATTTATTTTAAATAAAAAAATATTTTTGTTAAATAATATTCCAGAAATTAGCTATACCGATGAGATTGTAGCAATGCAACCAATTGTCCTGGCTAAAGATTTGAGTAATATAAAATAATATGAAATTCGAAATTCTAACAATTTTTCCAGAGTCACTAAATAGTTATTTCAACTGTTCGATTTTGGATAGAGCTCAAAAAAATAAACTGATAAGTATAAATACTCATGATATCCGTGAACAGACTACCGACAAGAGAAGGACGGTAGACGATACTCCTTATGGTGGTGGTCCTGGCATGGTACTTCAGATTGAGCCAGTTTATAAAACTTTGAAAAAAGTTTATAAAAAGAAAAATAAAAACACTCGCGTGATTTTGATGTCACCTCGTGGTCAGACTTTAAATCAAAATGAAGTAAAAAGATTATCAAAGTATAAAAGAATTATTTTGATTGCCGGACACTATGAAGCAATAGATGCGCGCATAGACAATTTTATTGATGAGAAAATTTCGCTAGGTAATTTTGTATTGACTGGTGGAGAGTTGGCCGCCGCTTGTGTAGTCGATAGTGTAGCTAGGTTGATCCCAGGAGTAGTAGGCAAACAAGAATCAGTAGAAGAGGAATCTTTTTCTGAGTATGACAAAAAAACCACCGAGTTCAACATTGAATTTCCTCAATATACTCGTCCCGAAGAATTCAAGGGATATAAAGTTCCTGATGTTTTACTTTCTGGGCATCATGGAGAAATAAAAAAATGGCGAGACAAACAAACTAAGTTTAGAAAATAATGCCAGATCAAAAACGTTGTCAGTGGCCAAGTGATGATCAGCTGATGATAAAATATCATGACGAGGAGTGGGGGGTACCACTTCACAATGACCGTAAGCTTTTTGAGTTTTTTGTATTGGACGCTTTTCAGGCGGGTTTGAGTTGGCGAACTGTTTTGCATAAAAGACAAAATTTCAAAAAAGCCTTTGCCAATTTTGATCCTGTAAAAATATCAGAATTTACCCAAAGGGATATAAATAGACTTTTGGCTGATGCTGGAATAATCAGGAATAGACTCAAAATATTGGCTACTATCAATAATGCAGTCAGATATTTGGAACTAAAAAAGGAATTTGGCAGTTTTGATAAGTATATTTGGCAATTTGTAGACTATAAGCCAATTCAAAATAAGTTTAAAAAAATGTCACAGATTCCTGCAAAAACAGCCATTTCTGATAAAATGAGCCTAGATTTAAAGGAAAAGGGTTTTAAATTTGTAGGAAGTACTATTTGCTATGCTTTTATGCAGGCAGCGGGCATGGTAAATGATCATACTATTGAGTGTTTTAGGTACAAAAAAGTAAAGTAATACACTATAAAAACATAACTTTTAGCCCTTTATCAAGTAAAGGGTTTTATGATTGACAAAATACTATAAAAATGGTATATTTCACGGTCCTGAATTAGCAGGAAGAAGCCTCAAAAAATAAGTTTTGAGGACGCTCTTTCACAATTAATACCTTTCAAATCAAAAGGAGAAAGCGTAGTCGTTTGGTCGTGGTGTTTTTTTAACCGCATTAAGGAGATAAGAATGGCCAACAGGTGTGGAGTTTTGATGCTTCTGATCATCTTTTTGATCAGTGGAGCAGCTTTGGCAGTCGAAGAGGACAGTCAAAGGATGGTGATCAAACTAGGGTCGGATGATACCGGCGAAAGTTTGAAGATCGACAATGTCGATTGGCCTGACTGGGTCGATCAAAAGATCCAAGCGGTCAACGATAGCACAGGTGTCTTTTGTGTGGATGTCTACAATGGCCCCACAGAACAAGATATCGTCAACTGGCTAGAAAAGCAGGAAAAAGTGAGTATTCTTAATTTTCACTTTTTGGACATGCTTTTTGACGCCTCACTCAATGTTGCTCGAATGCAAAACGTAGCTCGTCTGATGACGGACAAGGGCCTAGAGCGAAATGCTTATCGCTATGTCCCTTTGCGTGACAAGGACAATGCCTTTGTCGAAATTTATTTTGAAGGCTATCCTGAATCTGCAAAGGGTCGGCGTGACACTACCCATGTCAGTCGCGTTGATACTCTTTACGTAGTGGGTTCGACCAAAAATCTTTTGGTAGGTGGCGAAAGTACTGTGGTATCTGATGGCAAGCCTGTGACTGTACCGATTTTCTCTCTGGAGTTTCCAGGGAAGAATCATATGCTCAGTCTGACGGGTGGTTATCTACCAACTGGAGGTACTGATCAAAAGTTTTTTGCTGGATCGGGAATTTATTTTCCCAATGGTGGTAAGCTTGGTTATATGGCTAGGGTTATCTACGCCAGTGAATCTATCGAAACTTTTGGTAGCTATATCCAACAGGGCTTTGGCCCAACAGCTGGTCTGATGTGGTGTGAGAAAAGCTATCGCATTCATTTGACAGTAGGTATTCAATACTTTGATCGCTTAAATCAAGATCGTAGAGTCGAGCCGACCATCAACCTGGGTGTTCGTTTGAACATCCTCACTTTTTAGGAGGTCCCATGATGAAGATCAAATATTGGGCTTTGCCCATGATGGCAATCTTGTTTTTCTTGGGTGCCTGCGAAAGTGAGGCGCCTATGAATCTTGTAGCCCCGGTCATCGAGGATGATCCGGCAGAGCTGACAGTGACCATTAGGATGGGCACGCTTTCTGATACTATCGGCAGAAACACCGGAGGCGATGCCGATGTTGAGGGTGCCGAAGGTACTCTCGATTACAGTTGGAGGAAAAACGATGGCACCATCATTGGTACCACTGAATCCATCTATTATGTTTTTGAGAGCGTTGGCCCTGACACTGTAACTGTCTTTGTCATTGATTCTGTCAGCGACAAGGAAAGTCGGTCTGCTCAGGCTACAGTCATTTTGACTGGAGAGGCTCCGGATGGCTATGTTCATCCGGCAACAGTAGATATATCAGGTCGACACGTTGGTAAGGCCGGCGACCCCTTCTATTTTCAAGCTGATGTAGATGGGAGTGAATCGGATACTATCCTTTGGTATCTCACTGGAGATTTTGATAATCCCATTGCCCAGGGTCGTGATGTCGAATTGATTTTTGACAATCCTGGTTTTCCGTCTATTAGTGTCCATGTTTTTTACCAGGACAATTTTGTCGCTGGTCAGACAAAGACACTGACCGTCAATCCGGCGGATGCCTTTGATGATCCAAGAGCCGATGTTTCGGTAACTCCCAAAGAGTTCCAACTTGGAAAAAGCACAACTGCACATGTCGATGTGCACAATCTCATCGGTGAGTACACCCTTGAGTGGTATGAAGTTTCTACTGGAGATTTCAAGGGCTACAGTGATCACATCACTTACACGCCTACCACCTTGGGACAAGATGAGCTTGAGTGTCGGGTCATTGTAAATGGCTTGATGCGAGTCAATGGCTATGGTCCTGTGACTGTAACTCCTCCGGATGGTCCAGTGGGCCCTAGGGTCAATTTGATCTCAGATAATCATCGGGACTATGCACCGTTCCACTTCACACTTGAAGCTGATACAACATCTGGCGACGCGCCTATTGTTGATATCAATTGGTATGAGATCGTTGACGGTGAGCGTCAAGCTCTTACTGATTATTGGGGAGATCTCTATCACGGTATCAAGGGTTCTCCTGACGATCAGCTTTTCGAAGTTGAGGTCATTGATGCCAATGGTTTGGTGGCAACGGATACAGTCTGGGAGAGGGCCTTGACCTATTATGCCGAATCTTTCGGAGAACAGAAGGCTCTCAAGGTTGGTCCTAGTCAGGCCGTAGACTCAAATGGCCTGTCGCATGTTCCGTATCAAACTCAGCGTTATTATATTAGCTTCTTGATGAAGTTTGATGTAGCCAATGCTGACCGAGCTGATGTCGTTGTCGAATTCAAATACGCTGACGGCAGTAGCTGGTACTGGACCATTCCGGACCTCAATCCGGAACGACCCAGTGAGCTGATCGTCCATGCTGGCGAAGCACTGGTCGAAGCAGGAATGGAGATCAAACTCCACTATTTGGGAGGTATTTACCCTGATAAGTGCGATGGTTGGGATCGGATGCTCTATCTTTATGGGGACATCGAATCCAACAAATCCGCTTCTTCGGAAGGTATTTTGTTGGTCAATGGCAGTAGCCAGCGACCAATTGCTCTTTTAAACTAGCAAAAGCTAGTAAAACAGGGGCATCTCTAATTGAGATGCCCCTTTTATTTTTGTCTCAAAAGGCTTGACAAATGTTTGATTTTGCCCTATCATTGTGAAGCATTAATTTTAAGTGTACAAATCTTTCGTAGCTGATTGATATACAACATAAAAGAGTTGCCTATGACGAGAAAAGGCAGTAGTGTCTGAAATTTTCAGACTTTGCTGTTTTTTCTTGAATTCAAAAATGGCAAGAAAAAGCATTTTGACAATTTAGAAGTGATTGGTTCTCAATCAATTTCAATTTTTTTTAAGTTTATAGAGTCATAAGACTCAAATTCTAATATAATCTAGTTTACTAGATTTTTACTGAGAGTTTGATCCTGGCTCAGGGTGAACGCTGGCGGCATGTCTAAGGCATGCAAGTCGAATGCGAGCTTGCTCGCATGGCAAACGGGAGAGTAACACGTTGGTAACCTACCTTCGTCTCAGGGATAACCCTTTGAAAAGAGGAATAATACCTGATGGGCATGGGGGGACATAAGTCATTCCCATGTAAAGATTTATCGGACGAAGAGGGGCCTACGGCACATCAGCTTGTTGGTGGGGTAAAAGCCTACCAAGGCTACGACGTGTAGCGGGTGTGAGAGCATGACCCGTCTCACTGGAACTGAGACACTGTCCAGACTCCTACGGGAGGCTGCAGTCAAGAATCTTCCTCAATGGGCGAAAGCCTGAAGGAGCGATGCCGCGTGATCGATGAAGCTTTTCGGAGTGTAAAGATCTTTTATCAGGGACGAATTTGTGACGGTACCTGATGAATAAGTCACTGCTAACTACGTGCCAGCAGCAGCGGTAATACGTAGGTGGCGAGCGTTACCCGGATTTATTGGGCGTAAAGCGTCCGCAGACGGTTTGAATAGTTTTTGGTTAAATCTTGAGGCTCAACTTCAAGACCGCCAAAAATACTTTCAGACTAGAGGCCGGTAGAGGCAAGTGGAATTGCTAGTGTAGTAGTAAAATGCGTTGATATTAGCAGGAACACCAAAAGCGAAGGCAGCTTGCTGGAACGGTTCTGACGTTCAGGGACGAAAGCGTGGGTAGCGAATGGGATTAGATACCCCAGTAGTCCACGCCGTAAACGATGGGTACTAAGCATTGGGAGTATCGACCCTCTCAG
>JABJNO010000005.1 GCA_018664825.1 Candidatus Parcubacteria bacterium | reverse complement strand
TGCGCTCAAGCTCGGGCATGATTGCGACATGCGGCTGTGAGACCAACGGCCTACGCAAGGTACGAGTACCCTGAGTATGTCCCGGAACATCCGGATCGTCATCTCGGTACATAGCCGGAACAGCCGAACCCTTCTGCAGGATGGGGCGACGGCGAGAATGCCAGATGAGAAAAGCCGAGGCCAACAGCAGAAAGGCCACAAAAGACAGGCTCAAGATAGTCATGGTGTCCATCTGAGTGATATCCATGGTTTTCCTCCAGTTTGCAAGGTTTACGAACAGTGAAAAGGACGCGCGAACAACAGTTTTAGGATTATTTTCGAATACTATATATTAGCATATTTTGACTATTTTGTCAATAGGTAATAAAAAACTCTAAAATATAAGGAAAATAAACAAAAAGAAAGCCCTATTATTAAATAATAGGGCTTTTAAGTTTGACTAAGTGGTCTGGTTTCTCTCCCTGACCAAGGGATAGCCATAAAAGCTCAATGCGCAAAGGCTTTTTTGACTGTTTTTGGGCTACTCCCTGCCGGCTTCGGGGCTCAATGAGCACATCGCCTTCTGCTGGCAGACTATGGATTTCTCGCCCACTCCTTTAAAAAACAATTTTTAGCTTTAGAGGCTTTGGCCTTACGGTGGATGCATGCTTAGGCTCCTTTTTGGAGAAAAAGTTATGGACGAATTAAATAGGGAGTTGTATAAAGGGACTTTTTAAACAGTTTTACTTACTATTTAATAATATAGTATCATAGCATACTATTGATATTTTGTCAATACATATAACGAAAACCACTATTTATAGGTTTTTGAATAAAAAACCCCCTAATATTAATTAGGGGGTATAGTTGTGACCAGATTTTCTCCCTGATCAGGATAGCCAAAAGCTTGACATGCTATAAGCTTTTTTGGCTGTTTTTGGGCTACTACCTACTAGCTTCAGGGCTCAATGAGCACATCGCCTTCTGCCAGTAGAATCTCACCCACTTTAATAAAGAACCAATTGTTCCTCTATTAGGAACATTTTATTATATCATAGTTTAATAATTTTGTCAATATATAAAAGCTTAAAAAACAAGCTTTTTGAATAAAAAAAATCCCCCTTACTTTCATAAGGGGGAGTCTAATTTTTTAATCCCTGACCAAAGGGATTCGCCAAAAGCTTGGTGTGCTGTAAGCTTTTTTGGCTTGTGAGAATAATCCCTTACTGGCTTCAGGGCTCAATGAGCACATCGCCTTCTGCAAGTAAGGTTCTTAACATGTACAAACTAACACATATAGTATAGCATGTATTATCTTTTTTGTCAAGACAAGATAAAACCCCCTGATCTCTTAGGGGGTTAAAAAGGTGGGAGCGCTGGGCTAGAAAAGAAACCTGATTTTTTGTCCACCACTATATAGACTATTTTACACCGATACCAGTGTGCCAAAATAAAAGTGTTAGGTGCCAAAAATGGTCAATTCAGGTGACCATCCACCGACTTCCTGGTAGACTTTTGGCTTTCACCGAGGTTTCGCGCGTCAACTTCTTGACCAATGAGCACACTACCCGTCTGTCAACACGCCGTCTTTTTTCCAGACGCTCCCATCAGAAAGAACTAAAAATACTTTATGACATATTATTGATAATGTCAATAAAATAAAACCCTCTAATTTCTTAGAGGGTTAAAAAGTGGGAGCGTCTAGGTAGGTAGAGAAACCTGATTTTTTGTCCACCACTATATAGACTATTTTGCACCGATACTAACGTACCAAGATAAAGGTGCTAGGAGTCACCGACCAAGACGTTAGGCCTTCCACCAATAATCAGCGGATTAAATGACATACATCGAAGCTTCAGACGTCAACTTCTTGACCAAGGGCACGCTGTCTATCTGTTGACGCAACCTTCTTTGTCCTGACGCTCCCATCAGAAAGAACTAAAAATACTTTATGACATATTATTGATAATGTCAATAAAATAAAAACCCCTCCAAGTAATCTTGGAGGGGCGTACGAGAATCGGAACGCAGGGTTAGACAAACTTGATCCTCTCTTTTTGGATCACTTTATAATCACCGTACCTAGGATGGTGATACGAGGTCATAACATATACTCACAGAGTAGTATACGATGAAGGCGAAGTCGTCGCCCGCAACAGAGTTATGACAAAGCCGTCAAAGCACTTAGCAACTTATTGACCAACGATGCACCGTCCGTCTGTTGATACATGCTTTGTCCCCTGCAATCCCGATTCCCAATCTGTATAAGTACAATATTATTCCAGAAGATACAATATATACATTTTGTTGTCAAATAAAAATAAAAACCCTCCAAGTAATCTCGGAGGGCTTGAAACCTATGAGGAGCAAGGCCTGTTTTGAGTAGTTCGTATTTCTCCCGAACAAGGATAGTCGATGCTTGGTGCATAAAGACAACGACAAATTGAGAACTGCTATAGACGAGACGCGTCTATTCATTCTCTTCTCAAAACTGTTTCTAGACCTCGGCCTAAAAACTTTATGGCCCCTTGGGGCCCGTCGGTGATTTGGCCTCGCTCCCCACACTCGTTAAGAACTTTATCAAAACTAAAATACCAAAATACTCACAAAATGTCAAATATATAAAAAGGCCCCTGAGATTTCTCTCAGGGGCCACGGGTACAACTACGGTAAGATAAACCAACTTGGCTCTTTCCAAGTAATCTTATGTTGTCAAAGACAACGCGAGGTTTGTAGCAAGCCTTTTTACCTCGGCCTCGAGGTCTGACAGGGCTCACGCTTCCTGCCGGCTACAACAAGCTTATCAAAGCAATGGAAAGCTTCTTGGTCAGTGGTGTACCACCAGTCTGCAGGCACTGCTCTGTCTCGGCTATACCCGAAGATTGATGGGGAAGTAAGGGCTTATTTCAATACCTAAACATATCCTAGGTACGGATCGTTTTATTGCTCGGTACACAGAGCCAATAAACATGTCGGGATATAGTGACGCTCTGCCACCTCCCTGAAACCGATTTCTAGTCAAAAACCAGAAAACTTCAACTTGAGTCCTCTTATTGGGCACCCTGCCTTTTTTGACCTTCTTCCCCAAACTATATAAGAACTTTTACAAAAATAAATTAACAAATTTTGTTTAAATAGTCAAACCCTCTAGTTTGAGTAATTTTTCTTTACGCCACAAGCCACCTTCATAGCCAACCATTTTACCAGTACTGCCTACTACCCTATGACAAGGGATTATTATAGGGATTTTATTTTTATTGACAGCTCCTCCGACTGCCCGGGCTCCTCTTGGGTTGGCCGCTAGTTTGGCTAGCTCGCCATAAGATATGGTATTTCCAAAAGAAACTTTTAACAAATTTTGCCAAACTTTTTTTTGCCAGCCTGTACCATCTATCCCCAAGGGCAAATCAAAGACTTTTCTTTTACCGGCAAAATATTGCTTTAGCTGAACAACGCACTTTTTAGTAAGTGCGTTGCTTTTGTTATTTTTTGATTTAGTCACAAACTCAACACCTAGGATACTATCATCGTCTGCTACAATTCCTAGGTATCCTAACGGAGATTTGTAATATTCTCTAAACATGAAAACTACCTAATAAGTATCTGTTCTTCATTTTTTGGAGTTTCCAAAATCTTTTGACTCAAACACTGATAACCAGCGTCATGAATCCAGTCTTTGTTTATATAACGATATTTATCTTGCTGTTCTTCTTTGTTGGATAGTTGAAATGTTGTACAAAGCTCATATTCTTTTTCAGAAATCACTTTATACTCATACTCTTCTTTGGTGCTAGGATTTTTCAAAATATCATCATCAATGTGTTGGTACTCTGCTTGTAATATATACAAGTCAGCAGGTATCTCTCCATTTTCTCGATAATAATTGTTTAAAGAGTTATCTATTTGATTAAAGTGCCCTATTACCTCTTCATCCACATGACGTTTACGTGTTTCTTGAGGTGACTCCACGACCATAAAGGCCACAATAAAAACGATGACAACCAAGACCAAAGAGCTCCAAGTATAAGTGGCTATAACCTTGTCTTTTTTGCCAACAACATTTTCTCTTTTTATATCATAAAGATAAAAAGAAAATATTGCTCCTGAAATTATCAGGGCAGTAAGTGTTTTCAAAATAGACTTGGTAGTAAGCTCACCATCAAGGAAGCCATTGATAGTAATAATCAACCAAGCAATCATCACAATGATAGAAACCAAAAGAATAAAATAAGTAAGCCACTTACGTACTCCTGCCTCTTCGTTTAGGTCGCCTTTGAAAAGATTTTTATAAATCTGCTTAGTGGTAATATAAAATATTGGTGTGGCGACTATTATAGAAGAAATTGCAAACTTGATGGCCTCATCAGAATAACGACCACTGTAAGGATTGATGATGTCTATGATTTCTTTGTTTATGATCTGAAAAATCACAATCCCCACAGAAATAGACATAAATACCAAGGCCACCAGTGATAATAGGTAGAAAAAAGCAAACTTTGGCGAGTTGTTTTTTGACATAATTTTATTATTAATTATTCTATCTCTATTTTAACATAAATAAAATAAAAAGTGCAGTTTATAAAAACTGCACTTTGGAGACTAGTAATGTTCACCCCAGCTAGCCCTAAAACGTTGCCAGCCTTTCCAAAGGTGATAAGGAAGAATAAAAATATGAAGAAAAGCAGCGATAGCCACAATTGACATCCCTATTGGGTCGTGTAGTCCTAGGCTAAAATTTGCCAAATCTCTTTTTTGTGAGCTCTCCAAATCTGGATACATCACAAAAAATATTATAGATAAGAAAATCATTGGCATGACAAATTCTATCCAAAAATTTCTACTCTTTTTTTTGGGTCGAGGACGAGCAACCAAAGGCCTACCAAAGACTCTTGGATTTTCCTTTTTTCCCATCGTTGCTATCGCTTCTGCTATTTCTCTAGGTAATTTTTCGTTCCTGCCCCGTCGTCTTCTTGTCCTATTGGACCTAAAGTCCCTAAGAAGTTCATCTAGATCTCTGTGTTCCATTTTATTCTCCTTTGTTTTGAAAGTTCTGTTTACAAAAAGAGATTAGCAAAAGCGAGTATTTATGTCAATTTAAAAACGACCTCGGGAAAATCCCGAGATCGTTAAATTTTGTGATAATTTATTTACCCAAAGCCTGTTCTAAGTCCATTGCATGTTCTTGTTCTTGAGCAAGTATATTTCTCAATTGTTGACTAAGGGCATATTCTTGGAGCTCTTCAGCCTGCCTTACTCTTTCTTTGTAGCGAGCAATGGCATCCTCTTCGCCAGCCAAGTCCTGCTTTAACATTTCGTCGTTGTCTTTGGAGGTAGAAACTTTTTCTACATCTATCGCTGGATCACCGCCAAGATAAGCTATCTGATCGGCCAAGATAAGCGCATGTGCTATTTCTTCATTGGCATGTATCTTGAGCTCTTTGATAATATCCCCATATTGAGCGCCTGTCATCAAAGATGCGTGATTGATGTATTGGATAGCAGCTGAATATTCTTTTTCCAAATCTTTGTTGAGTAGCTTGATTAACTCTTCTTTGTTTATTTCCATATTTTTTATTATTAATTATTTTTTAACTTTCAATTTTACAAAATGATATGTTGCCGAAACTATAAATATAATCTGTAAGATTATAAATATCTTATCTTTGATATAAAAACTATACATCAGCAAAAATATTCCCCCAAAAATATAAAATAAATCTTCGTTTTTCTTTTGGGTCAATACTCCTATTGAAATAAGTACCAAGCCAACTATACCAAATATTTTGAATATATCTATT
>JABJNO010000024.1 GCA_018664825.1 Candidatus Parcubacteria bacterium | reverse complement strand
GTTAGTCTTTCTTGGGATGTAGTCGGCTCTACCACCTCGCTACTTGCTTTGGTTTTGGGAGGAGCTATTTTTGGATTTTTGATTTGGAATTGGCATCCAGCCAAGATATTTTTGGGAGAAGGTGGCAGTACTTTTATAGGCTTTGCCTTGGGAGTGTTGGCCATTATTTCGGGTAGCAAGATAGCGACTGCGTTATTGGTGATGGGACTGCCAGTTTTGGACATAATATGGGTCATAATAGCCCGTTTAAGGCAAAAAAAGGCCTTTTGGAGGGGAGATAACCAACACCTGCATTTTAGACTGCTAAAGGCTGGATTTTCCCAAAAACAGATAGTTTTCTTCCTGAGTGCGATCAGTCTATCTTTTGGGGTGATTTCTATATTTTTTACAACCAAGATAAAAATAATAGCTTTGATATTTTTGCTGGTGTTTATGTTTTTGGTGAGCTATTGGCTAAACTACAAATTAAAAAAAACATATGAATAAAAAAATAATTATAGTTTTTTGGATAATAGTGATTGCGATTGTTTTTATTTTGAAGATAAACAAAGTAGTTTCTCCTTCTGAAAATTTACCAACTGCCGAGATAAATGGCTATGTTTTCAATATAGATATTGCAGATGATATTGAAGAGATGAAACAAGGACTTTCTGGTCGAGAGGCTTTGGCAGAAAATCAAGGTATGCTTTTTATCTACAAGAAAAAAATTCCAGTTTCTTTTTGGATGAAAGATATGAAATTTAATATTGACTTGTTGTGGATAGATGGAGATAAGGTGGTTGGTTTTGCAGAAAACATGCAAGCTCCAATTCCAGAAACGAGTGATTATGATTTGCCACAGTATAGTTCGGGCCAGGCAATTGACAAAGTATTGGAGATCAAGGAAGGTAAGATAGATGAATTGAATATAAAAGTTGGAGATATTATTAATTTAAATATATGAACGAAGAACGTTGGAAAGAAATAAAGCTCCAGATAAAATCTACTCTTGAGGTAGAAGATGAGTATACAGAGGAGTTGGATCCTGGTGAGGCAGATGTCTTGGAGTTTGTTGGGCCAAGTGGTAAGATGAAGGTAAAGTTTGTCACCCGGCCAAAGTTTTTGGACAAAAAAACAACTTATTCAGGCAGAGCTGCTGCAGGAGTAAAGGTAGATTATGTTTATTCTGAGGACGAGGTTGTTTCTCATATGGAAGTCTACAATTGGCTAGACACTATAGACAACTGGCAAAAAATGGAAGGCGAGTCTTTATTTTAAAATAAAATTTATGAAATTTAGTAAAGGAAAAAGAGTATTTTTGTATTTCATTCTGTTTATAGGAATAGGTATATTTATAACATGGTCTACTCATGAAGCTGGAAAATATCAAACAGGTCAAAAAGAAATTAAGGTAGATCTAGTAGATGCGGCTGAGTATACAGACCAAGTCAGGCCATGGTTGCAATTGGTTGCTGTAGACGGATCTTTGGAAAATATAAAAATAGTCAGACAAAATTTGATAGATCTCCAAGGATTGGAGTATTCCTTGGTTGACACTCATATGAATATATTTTTGGGTTTTGATGCCTGGGAAAATTTTTTGTTGACCAGTGATCAAACTTATAAAGATCAAGTTGAGCAAAGACTATCCTTGGCTAGCGAGGCCATGCCAGATTTAAAAGAGGATTTAGAAAATTTAAAAAAACTTTTGGATGTCTAGATATTTTATACCAATCATAAGCCCTTTAATTTTGCTGATTAGCTTTTGGTCATTTTTTTATAGCCAAGAGGGCATTTTTGTTTGGTCTGCGATATCTGGTCTGACTATATTGATTAGTGGACATTTGATAGTCAAAAAAAACTTTTGGCGTTCAAAATTATTGTGGACAAATTTATTGACTGTTTATATTTCTGAGATGTTATTTCTATTGTTGCTTACCTCGGGGGCGACTAGGTTTTTCTTATCCTTTGTTTTTTCTGTTTTATGGGGGCTTACTTTCTATTTTTTGATAAAGTATTTCAAAAACATAGGCAGTCCCATCAGCAAGGACTATTTATCTCTTAACAAATTTTTATACTATATAGCTTTTTGGATGTTGTCGTCTAGCCTTTTTTCTTTGATTATTTTTGTGAGCTTATTACCGATTCACGCTCTGATGATTATATTGATAGCAGCCTTTTTGTGGTCAAAAGAGATTATTAACCTATCAGAAGACACGAGTAAATATTATGTTTGGTTTGTTACATTTTTATTGACCCAAGTTTTATTTTTGATTTATTTTTTGCCTGTTAGTTTTTATGTAAACGGCACTATTGCAACTTTGTGGTTTTTCCTTATAATAGATAATACAGTCAATGATCCAAAGAGCTTCAGGCTCTATTTGGCTATATTTCTAACGAGTTTCTTGGTTTTGTTAATTACTTCAATAATATAATTATGACAGAAGAAAATAAGCCCCATTTTGAAAGGCCTAGTATGAATCGTCCACCATCTATGTTTAATTTGGTAGTTTTGACAGTAGTGATAGCTGTGGTGGCTGGATTTGGAGGGTATATGCTAGCCAAATCAATAGCTCCTATATCTGACATTGGTTATTTCAATTTGATAAATGGTCAGGAAGATATAAAGATAAATTTGGAGCAACCCTTGATAAATATAGCTACACATAATCAAAGTAGTATAGCTGGTATATACCGGCCAGTAAAAGCAATTGCGACAGTTGGTCAACCATTGCTTACTCCGGGGGACTTTTTGGGATCAGCTGTGGTTGTCACTTCTGACGGTTGGTTGATGACTACCGATCAGGTGCTGAACAACACCAGTGGTTTGGTGGCTCTAGGTGATGAACTTTATGAAATACAAGAAATAAAAAAAGATACTTTTGTGCGCGTTGTCTTTTTAAAAATAGAAGCTGATTCTTTACAACCAGTAAATTTTCAACTTACCAATGAGATAAAAGAAGGGGAGAGATTGGTCACCAATATCGATCTACCAAATAGCATGGATCATTCTTTTTATGCTACTTTTTTGGCCAATTCTCATTATTTTAGAGATAGGTATTTGAGTACTGATGAGTTTGATTATTATCTATCTATGGCAGATGTTTCATTACCGAAAAGCGGTATTTTATCTGCTCCTTTTTTCAATACAGATAGCTACCTATTGGGCCTTACTTATCAGGAAGATCAGGATATATTCTTATTACCAGCAGAGTACCTAAAACAATCCGTAAAACACCTCCTAGACGGCACAGAAAGGGTTTTGTTGGGTATTAGGTATGTTGATTTAGAAAACAATACAGGGTTCAATAAAAAAGGTAATCTGGTTTACCATCCTCAGCTTAGAGCTGTAGATTACAATTCTAGCGCTTACAAAGCTGGATTGCAGTCTGGTGATCAGGTAGTAGCCATAAACAATGACATCATCTCAGATGCTGAGACGCTCACTTCTATAATCCAAGATTATCGTCAGGGGGATAAGATAATCCTAAAAATACTTCGCGATGAAGCTGAGCAGGATTTAGAGATCCAATTATAATTTAAAATTACCTCGTCCATTCGATTAGCTAGGACGGGGTTTTTTATTTTTCAGGATCTTTTGGTTTGAGGGCTAGCATTGGGTGTGGGCTAAATTTTTTATTCTTGATTTTCCATTTTTGGATGTATTGCCCAATACCCTGGTTGTTTAGTTGATTGGCTCTACGAGTTGATTTTTGGGACCACTCAACTAAGGAAATAAAATTTAATTTATAGCGTGCATTGACTACTATATATTTTATTTCTTCATTACGGATAGCTTGGCGTATAGTTTTACTTGATACACCAAAAAGCCTAGCCGCCTCAGATACAGATACTCTAATAATATTATCCATATGTCTATTGTTTATATTGACATTTTAGCACATATATTATATCTTGTAATTTGTTTCTATAAAGTACATTCCATCCCCACACTTACTCAAACAAGGAGGACTACAGTATGGTATTCGACAAAAAGCCTGAGACGGAGCTCGAGTACTGGCAAGCAATTTGCGCTGCCGAAAAGGAGGTTATGCGGATTGCAGACGGTTTTCGGAGGGGACTGATCCCCAAAGGTGAAAGAACAAAGCTAAAACAGGAGCAGGAAGCCGCAAACGATACCTTGGATGCTTTATATATTTCAGTTGAAACCAAGTTCGGAGTATGGGCACGTAAACGTCATCCTGAGATTACCATCAAAGGCCTTCCCGAAGATAAAAGGGACTTTTTGGTCTGGTGGAACGATATGGACGCCTTAGCCAGCATTGAGCTGGAGGTTGTCAAAAAATAGACAGGGGAAACACACTTCTGAGGCTTCATTCATTTGGAGCCTCTTTTTTATACTATTATATATTTAAGTATAGACTACTCTATACCTTTTATAAATATTGTGGATAACTATGCCCGCAAAGTAGATTGAGCGTAGTAAAATCTTGATATTGTGGATAACTCATTTTTAGAGAAATTTGGTGATTTGAGGATAGATCTTGAATTGTCCAAATTGGTCGTTTTATAGCCAAAAAAAGTCAGTAAATCCCTTTACAACCATCGATAAAAATGCTATAATTTTTTGGATTTGGCTTGTATATTAGAATAAACTCTAAATAGTAATACGAAAAGTCTTTTGCTAGACCTTAGATTTTTAGCTAATTTTAGCCAAGAAATTAATAAATAATAAAACTAAAATACCAGGCCTTTCCTGGTGTAATATTTTTGGTATTTGCCCGTCTATATATATGAAAGATATAAAAGGTAGTTTACAAGATAAAATAGTATTCATAAAGCTGAAATCAGGTGACAGCGATGCTTTTGCTTTTTTTTATGATAAATACGTAAAAAATATATATAGATTCGTATTAATAAAGGTATCAGACAAAAGAGTAGCCGAAGACATTACTCAGGAAGTATTTTTGAAAACTTGGCAACATTTGGTAGATAAAAGGAATATTAAGAGTTTTCCCGCATTTATCTTTAGAATAGCTCGTAATACCGTTATTGATCACTATCGTCGTAGTGACCGCCAAGAGTTACCATTAGAGTATGCTCCAGAAGAAGATAAGGATTCAGGTACTATTATTACAGATTTGGACAAATCAATAGACATGGACGTTTTGCTCAAGGAAATACGAAATTTAAAATCAGAATATCAAGAAGTATTACTTCTACGTTATGTTGAGGATTTATCAATAGATGATGTTTCTCAAATAATGCAAAAAGAAAAAAATAATATCAGAGTTCTAACGCACAGAGCTCTAAGTAGATTAAAGAAAAATATAGCCAAAAATTAAACTACATATAATGAGTTTAACCAGAAAAATTTCCCAATTGAAAAAGTCAGACGACTTGATGCCTGACAAGACATGGGAAACTACAACTAAGCACGACTTGCTATCTGAGATTGCTTCTCAGAATAGAATGACGCAAGCACAAAAGTTGACTTCAACCGAGAAGGCCGACTTTTTTGTTATGAACTTTTTGAACAAAGTATCTCCATCATTTGGCAAGGTGATAGCTGGTGTAATTATTATTATGATGGGATCCGGTGTCAGTATAGCTGCCCAAGCCTCTGTACCTGGACAGGCTCTTTGGTCTATCAAGCGTTCTGTTATAGAAAAGGTAGAAACATCATTGGCTTTGAGTCCAATAAAAGAAACAGAAGTACACATCAAGCACGCCAAAGAAAGATCTGAAGAAATAAAAAAGATTTTGGACGACGATGAGTCTACACAGGAAAAGAAAGATAAAAAACAAAAAGATGTCACTCAAGCTGCTCTACATTTGGAAAAGGACATTACTGCCGCTGATAGTGCATTAAAAATAGTACAAGAAGAAAAGAATCCTTTGGAAGTAGTAGAGCTAGTCAAAAAAGTGACAGATGCTACCAAAGAAGTTTCAGAGTCATTATCAGAAGATTCTAGTGGGAATCAAAATGAAGATATTGAAAAGGTCTTGGATAGCGCCAAACAAGTAAATGAAGGAGTCAAAAAATCTGCCGTAAATGTAGCTCTAGAAGTTCATGAAGAGGCTGTTGAAATGGCCAAACAAAAAATAGACGACGAAAATGCTGCCAACACAACTACTGATTTATTGATAGAAGAAACTGGTTTTGAAATCGAAGACTTAAACATGGAATTTGATACTAGTACTATAGAGATAATAGAAGAGGAGCAAGTAGAGGTAGTAATAGACGAAGAATTGGAAACAATCACAAACTTGGTCAAAGAAATTATTGCTTCTGAGATTGATGACGCCTCATCTGATATAGATGATGCCAAAGAAAAAACAGATCTTGTGGGTGATGCTGAGTTACAAGTTTTGAAAAATGAAAAAATCGAACTCGAAACAGTAGATGTAGAAGAAGAGTTGGAAAGCATTGGTGAATTGACAGAGGAAGATATAAATATTGCCCTAGATGATGCCAAGGCACTTATGGATGAGGGGTTTTTGAGAAATGCTTACAATAGAATTTCTCAAGTCAAAGAAGATTATGAGCACGCTGAAGATGTTTTGAGTGAAATAGAAAAGGCAATAAAAGAAAATAAATTTATTGATTCAAATATACTTGAACAAATAAACGAAGAAGATGTTTCTGTAGAAGAAGTACTAGATCCAACTGCAGAAGCCAAAGAAACAGATCTTCCGACAGAAATCGAAACATCATCTGTCACAACAGCCGAAGGTCCCGAGGGGACTCGAGGGGAAGAGAGTGTTTTAGAAGTACAAAATTAGTTTTTTAATAAGTTAATAATATCAGAACCTTGAGTCGGTGTGATAGCCTAGCTTGTCGAGCTAAGATGGGTTGAGGGTATTTAGCTTTTGTCTTGCGACGAAAGCTATTATCCCTAACTTATCGCTAAATCGCGCGCGAATTAGGGTTCGTTCAACTTGCTGGTCTTTGGTAGATATGCCAGAGCAGGCAGGTATTTAATCAGAGTTCCTATGCAATTTATTTTTTTCTGATTGTTTTATAGGCCTATGGGCTTAGTAATCAGAAAGGTCGGCCGGCCGAGGCCGTGGGTATTGGGTTTTATAGTTGTAGTCTCCTATAGTGGAGTCGCTTATAGACCAACAGATTGAAATAGTGTTTAGGAATTATTTAAAGAAAAAAAATGAGTTTAGCAAAAAGACTTTTCGTATTCGCATTAGTGATTGCTACTACCGTTATGACTATGGGCTTAGGTTCATTTTCATTGGCAGCTGGTAATTACGGAGCAGGTTCTCTACTTGCTTTAGAAGGCGTGGATAGTGCTGCTGTATACTACATTGGTTCAGATGGTATGAAATATGTTTTCCCTGACGGAAAAACATATGCTACCTGGTATGACAATTTTGACGACGTTGTTAGAGTTGACGTAGCTGAGCTAGATATGTATACAGACAATGGTACTGTTACTTATCGCGCTGGTACAAAATTAGTAACTCATGAGAATACAGCAAAAATTTATGCTGTAGGACCAGGTGGCGAACTTCACTGGATTCCAACCGGAGAAGTTGCTGAAGACTTGTATGGAGCTAACTGGGGAGCCATGGTTATGGATGTAATCCCAGGTTATTTCTCATCAAGCTATTCAACTGGAACAGATCTTTCAGATATGTATCCAGATGGAGCATTGCTACAAATGGGTGAAACTATTTATTACGTTGAAGACGGTGCCAAGAGACCTTTCGCTTCAGGAGATGCTTTTGAAGCAAACAATTTCTCATATGACAGCGTATTAGACGTAGATGATCTATCATCTTATGGTGATGGTGAATCAATCACAGGTGAAGAAGCTGACCTTGCTGGCTACATGCCAGGTGAAGGTGGTGGTGGAAACGGAAACGGAAACGTTTCTGGTGGTGACTTATCAGTATCTGTAGCTAGCGACACTCCAGCTTCTGGAATGGTTGTTAGTGGTGCTGCTAGAGTACCTTTCACCAAATTAGCTTTGACTACTGGTAGTGAAGGTGTCACTATCGATAGTATGGTTATCCAAAGAGGTGGAGTTGGTCAATCTGGTGCTTTCACAAGCGTCGATGTTTTAGATGGTAGTACAATGCTTCCATTTGATGCCAATTCAAAAACCTTTAACTCAAATCACTTGGCTACTTTTACCAAGGATATTGAAATTGCAGCCAATACTACAAAGTATATGTATGTAGCTGCTAATATGGCTACTTTGACCGACTATGCTGGTGAAGCTCCAGCTTTGGGTGTATCCGCAATTACCTTGAAGGGTACTGGTTCAGTAAATGGTTCATTACCAGCTTTTGGTAATACCCAAACATTGAACGCTACTATCACAATTGGTACTGCTACTATCCAAAGAGGTGCTTATGGAAATGCTACTTCAACTACAATTGAAGTAGGTAAAACTGATTATACTTTCTTCTCATTCCAGGTTGCTGCTGGTTCTGCAGAAGATGTAACATTTGACCAAGTTTCTGTTTACCAAGAAGGTACAGCAGTATTGGGCGATGACGTTAGTGGCCTTGAACTATTGAAAGATGGTACAAAAGTTGCTGATGGTGTAGTCAATGGTAAATATGTCAGTTTTTCTGGCATTGGAGCCAACATTCCAAAAGGCCAAACTTATCAATATCAAGTAAAAGCTGATGTTGATGGTGGTTCAGCTAGAACAATAGATTTAGGTATTTATCGTACCACTGATCTATTGGTAACTGGACAAACCTATGGTTATAACATTACTCCAACTTATTCAAGCACTGGTTCATCAGCAAACAAACCAGTATTGAGTGCCAACTTATTTACAGTTTCAAATGGTACTGTTGTTGTAGAAAGAGGTTCTACAGTTGGTTCTGACAATGTTTCAGTAGGCAATGATCAAGTATTAGGATCTTTCAAATTCACCACAAAGGGTGAAGCTGTTGATGTTACTGCTTTGACTTTGACTATTGTGTCAGGTGGTGGTAGTGGACAACTTGTAGATGCTTTGACAGGTGTAAAATTAGTTGATGGTAACGGTGCTACTGTTGCTGGTCCAACTGATCTTACTGCCAATGTATTGACAGTTGCCTTTACTGACACATTTACTTTGCCAATAGGTGAAGCTGAATATAAAGTAATGGGTAATCTAGGTACAAGTGGTGGTTGGGCTACAGATGATACTATCTATGCCAGAATCAATACTCCATCTTCAGCTATTACAGCTACAGGAGTTACAACTGGTAATAGTATTACCCCAACTCCAGCTGCAGCTGTAAATACCAATACTCAAACAGTTAAAGCTGCTTCTTTGACTGTTTCAAAAGACACCCTACCAACTACAAGTACCATTATCGCTGGTGCTCAAGATGTATTGTTAGGTTCTTGGACTTTTGATACTACAAATTCAGGTGAAGATATCAGAATTACTTCTTTGGTATTCGCTGCTTCTTCAACAAACGCTACTAATCTTACTGTTTATAACGGTGAGTACGGTGACGGTGGAGTTGCTATGAGTCCAATCAATGATGCTCCATCTGATGTTGACGGAGGCGAGTCTGCTTCTTCAACTTTTGCTTTTGACGATCCAATCGTCATTACATCTAAGACAAGTAAGACAATCCAATTGGTAGGTGATATCAATAGTGGCGCTGCTGCTAATCAAATCGCCCAATTTGGCTTGACTGATGTAACTGCTGCCAACAACCCTTCAGTTGTTGCCTATGGCGTATCAACTGGAAACAGAGCTACATTAGCCCTTACTGCCGATGATGGTGCTGTACTTACTTATGCTGCTGCTGGTGCCGTTACTGTGAGCACATATAACAACCCTTCAAATAGTTTCGCTAGAGCAGGTGCTACTGGTGTTACATTTGGTAGTGTCAAGCTAGACGCTTTGTATGAAGATCTAGACTTGGACCAATTGAAGATTTATGTTGCTGATGGTGGCTTGACTGGTACAGCTGCTGGTGACTACGCTGATGTTGATAAAGTATACATCTATGATGGTACTACTTTGTTAGCTTCAAACTCTATTCCATCAACTGGAATTTATACATTCAACTTTGACAATGGTACTTTGACTGTCCCTGCGGATGGTTCAAAGACTTTGACAATCAAAGCTGATATGAGCACAATCAGTACAGTAAATGCTGTGCCTGGTACTCCAGCTGCCGATATTGCTTTCGGTTTTGGTGGTACTGACGGCTTCAAGCTTACTGGTAATGGTTCAAATACTGTAGCTACTGAGACCTACAATGGGTCTACAACTTCAGCTATGGTATTGCACAAAGCCTTACCAACTGTTAGCGTTTCAGAAAGTGGAAACACTCTAGGAGCTGCTACTAGCTTGAGCAATGGTGCTTCAGACTTGTATGCCTTCAAAGTAACTGCTGATTCAGCAGGAAGCGAAGTATTACTATACAGAGCTTCATTTGAAATCGCTACTGGTGGTGGTGCTACAGTTACTCTTACCAACTGTTATCTAAAAGATAGCGATGGTAATACTGTAGGGGCTGCTGCTACTCCAACTGTGGTTGACGGTGCGCCTGATTACGTATCATACGTATTCAACAATCCTGATGTCTCAGCTGGTGACACCAAAGAAGCCTTGATGGTTTCTGCTGGTTCTAGCGAGACTTATAAGTTGAATTGTACTCTAGCTAACGCTGCTTCAGGAGACAATCTATCTATCGCTTTGGTAGGTGACGTTGCTTCTTCTACTCCAGCTGCTAGCCATGGTACTCCAGCTGCCACAGGTCAGACTAACGCTGATTCTTGGGCTGCTTTAGACAAGGGTAACTTTGTCTGGTCAGACAACTACAAAAACCGTGGCCTAGCCACAGACGAAGCTAACGCTACCGCCTGGGGACAATGGTACAATGGTTATTTAGTATCTGGTCTAGGTACAAATGGTACTACAACTTCTTATACTATTGGTTGGTCAAGCTAATTCCACTTTGGATTTAGTGAGTTGACAAACTCAATAGCATAACGACATACACCCCTCCCTTTTTGGGAGGGGTGTTGTCAAAAGAAAGTAAATATAATAGAATTAGCTAGTAATTTTAAGTTATAAAATATGAAAAAAATACATCAAAATTTGATTATTGGAGCTTTGATTTTATTGGCTATTTCTTTTATAGTTGTTTGGGCAATAGAAGTTGGGCAAAAGCAGGCTAAAGTCACAATACCAAATATACAAACAGTCTATACAGTGGCTGATTTTCCAGACAGTGAGAGAGATGCAGAAAACGCACAAACATATATCGATCGATTAAATACAGATCAAAAAACTTTGATTGAAAGTACATACGAGAGTGAAAGTCAGCATTATGATCTTTGGATAGATATTGCCAATATAAAATTTACCCTGATGGACCTAGAGGGGGCAGTAGAGGCATGGGAATATGCTATTGTCATAAATGATGCTAGTCCTTTGGCCTATGCCAATTTGGCCAATTATTACAAGTCATTTGCTCGAGATTATGAGCAAGCAATATATTATTATGACCAGACAATCAGTAGGGACAATATCGGATACTTTTTTGATTATCAGGCCTATGCTGAGCTTTATATAAATTATTTACCAGAAGATTCAAATAAGGCAGAAATCATTATGCTTGATGGTGTAGAAAAAGCACAAGGAATGCAAAAACTTGATTTTTATAGCTTCCTTTACAATTATTTTGGAGAAAAAGAAAATCAAAATAAAATAGATTTTTATAAAAATGAAATTTTAGAAATAGATCCTAATTATGAATTTTAATTTATGGAATTAGCAAAAAGAGTTTTAAATAAAGCAATTTGGTTCTTGATAGCAGCGGCCTTGGTCGTACCTGCTTATATCGACAGTGATTTTTTCTTTCCTTATATTTTTAGCAAGACTTTGGCTTTTCGGATTATTGTAGAGGTATTATTGTTGTTGTGGCTGGCCTATGTCTATATAAAGAAAAAGAAAATCAAAATTGATTGGCTGACTGTTGTATTTTTTACAATGTTGGTCTTTATGTATATTTCTTCTATCTTTGGAGAAAATTTTTATGTTAGTTTTTGGAGTACAGTAGAAAGAGGAGAGGGCTTGCTACTTTGGACGCATTTATTTTTCTACTTTTTCATCATACGCAATTTTATAACGAGCAAAAAACAATGGCTAGGAGTGTTTGATGTATTTTTTGCAACCGCTCAGATCGTTGCTATTATTGGCTTTTTACAATATCTAGGTGTTGATTTTATCAATCGTTCTGGTGGAGTAGATGAAAGGATTTCTTCTACCATTGGTAATGCGGCTTATTTGGCTGGTTATTTACTTTTTGCTTTTTTCATTGGCGCCTATCTGATGTTCAAGCGAAAAAATATTTGGCTAAACCCATATTATATAATCGCTGCCTTGATAGACATATTTATCGTTATACAAACTGGTACCAGAGGAGCATTTTTGGCTTTTATTATTAGTGTTTTGTTATTTTTTGTGTACAATGTTTTTAAATTGGCCAACAATAAAATAAAGTACTATGTCATAGCCCTGGGCTTAGTGTTTGCTTTATTTATTGGATTTATATTTATCAACAAAGATAGTAGTTTTGTGCAAAACAATTTGCCATTACGTAGGATAACCAGTATTTCACTCGAAGAGCGCACAGCTCAAACTCGTTTGATGGCCTGGGATTCTGCTTGGCGAGGTTTCAAGGATAGACCTATCTTGGGTCATGGCCAGGAACATTATTTGGTAGTTTTCAACAAATATTTTAATCCAGAAATTTATTCTCACGCTGGTTCTAGGATTTGGTTTGATAGAGCTCATAATATTTTCTTGGATCATCTGACAACCGGCGGTTTGGTTGGATTTGTTTTGTATAGTATTTTTATTATTGCTCCAGCCTGGATAATTCTCAAGAAAAAAATATTTAAAGAAAATGGATTTTGGAAAACACTCAAACATCTTTTTGTCAAAAATCCAGACAGTGAAGAAGATGAAGATATTTGGGAGAGCTTTGCCGAACAAGTGTTATTCTTGGCGATTTTTTCTTTTATATTGCAGGGCATGCTAGTATTTGAAGCACTGGTTACTTATATACCTCTGCTTTTGATTATTGCTTATGTTGCTACAAAATATATTGAGCCAAAATTTGTATGGGACAATTTTAAAAAGATGCTTATTGCTTTTGTGATATACGCTGCTTTGTTTGTACCTATTATGTATGTAGTAAATATCAAAGAAGCCAAGGCAAATCTAGACGTGATTAGCGCCTTGAGACTGCAGTCAGTAGACTACAACGGGGCAATTGAAATTTATAATGAGGTATTGGATTATCGTACTTCTGGCACAAACGAGTATTTACGTCGAATGGCAGAATATGTAGATGGCTTGATAGTCAATAGAAATGTCACTCCCTATGAAGCTACAAAGTTTGTAGAAATAGTAGACAGAGAGCTAGAAGCAAGAGCAGAGGCTTTTCCTGCAGATGTTCAAAACTATTTATTATTTATGAGGCACTACAATTATACTTATGTGATTGATCCTGATAGATTGTACAAAGTAGGACCTTTGGGTGAAAAGGCCTTGGAACATAGCCCTACTAGGCCACAGATATACTATGAGCTTGGTTATGCTGATTTGTATCTTTATCAAAGGATGATAGAAGAGAATCGTCAAGAAGAAGCTGTAAAATATCAAAAATCAACAGTGGATAATTTTCAAAAGGCAATAGACCTTAACAATGACGTGATGGAATCATATGTAAATATGGTCATGGTATTGTTGACTAGTGATCAATCAGAAAAGGTGCAGTCTTATGTAGATATTATGGAAGCTATGGAGATAAACTACAAAAAAGAAGCTCCATTGGATCGTATGACAAATTCTGCCCTACATGCAGAAAGCTACGAATGGGCTGCTTATTTTAGTGAATTATTGATAGCGGTGGCTCCACAAAATCCAGACTATCATATCAATGCAGCCTTGTCTCATGCTTATTTGGAAGATTTTGATAGAGCTATAGAGATTGCAACGGGCATCAAAGAATTTGGAGGTCAATATATCATACAGTCAGAGGAATTTATCAGAGATATTGAGGCAGGAAATTTTCAAAAATAAAATAATAAAAAACAACCTTCGAGGTTAACCTCGAAGGTTGTTTTTATTTTAGAATAATTTTAGATAAAGTTCTTCGGTTTTTGTCAGGGTCTTTTGTAGGCCAAAGTTTTCTCGGATATTTTTAAAGTTATTTTCAGCCAGAGTATTTGATAAGGCTTGATCTTTGTCCAATTTTTTCATAGCCTCGGCCAGTGATAGAGGATTGGCAGGAGGTACTACCAAACCAGTTTTGTCGTTGGTCAAGATTTCTGGTATACCTCCGACTTGGGTAGAGATGGTTGGTAGTTTAGCTAGACCAGCTTCTAGGATTGTATAGGGTAATCCTTCTTTTGTAGAAGGAAGGATAAAATAATCAAAGGCATTGAGGTATTTCCAGGCATTTTCTTTTTCTCCCAAAAATTTTACATAATCTGAGACATTGTATTCTTTGGCTAGTTTTTTTATATTGTCTAGTTCAGGTCCGTCACCCATAAATGCCCAATTATAAGTATCAAGGAGGGGAGAGTTTTCTTCTTTGAGCAGTTTTATGGCTTCAAGTAAAAATTCATAACCTTTGGTTTTGTAAAAGCTGGCAATAGTTCCAAAATATTTTTTGTTTTCAGATAAATTTAGTTGTTGTCTGGCTTCTTGGCTATCCAAAAAGTGATATCGTCCAAAATCCAGGCCGTTGTGGACGGTATGTAGTTTTCTTTTTGAGCCAATTTTATTTTCTAGGGCACTTTTTTTGTCATAGTCAGAAACAGTGATTATCAAATGTTGTAGGGCAGTAGAAAACTTTTCAGACATTTTATACATTTTCTTGGTACGAGGTGCCAGGGGTTCATTAAAAACAAAGCCATGGGCAGTATAGACCACTCGTAGACGTAGATTCATAGGATTCATAGAATACATTTTTGCAGCTAGAGATCCTATCAGTCCAGCTTTTGAGCTATTGAGATGAACTAGGTTGTAGTTTCCTTTACTCAAAACTTTGACCAAATCTGGTAGAGCTACTATTTCTTTGGTGGGACTAATGTCTCTTACTAGGCTATCAACGGGAATAGTCTTTATATTTAGTTTTTCAGCTATATCCAAAAATCTTTGGTCGATATTTTTTGTTTCACCATAAGCTATATGGACTTCGTTCTTTTTGGCAAAGTGTTCGGCCAATTCTAGGACGTATTTTTGGGCTCCACCCCACTTGGTTTGAGTGACCAAATAGAGAATTCTCTTGTTTTTCAGTGTTTTTGTAGGTTGCATATAGGGTTTTTATAAATATTTCGCTAATATTAGCAAAATCGTACATTGATTTATTTTTTAAATCTTGTTATAATTTTATAGTAATTTTAAAGATTTTACCAGTCAAATATGGCCAAAATTCTTATCTTCTCAAACACATATTATCCAGTAGTTGGCCAATATGCTATAAAAGAGATTACGGACAGACTTTCTGAACATGAGTATTATTTGATAACCAATAGGTCTGAGGCCTCTTGGCCCGAAAAAGAAAAGATCGGCAATATCAATATACGCAGAATAGGACACGGAAAGAAAAAAGATAAATTTCTTTTTCCTTTTAGAGCACTTGGCTATGCAGCTCGTCTCCATAAACACACAAATTTCGATTTTGTTTGGAGCAGGCGGGCTTTTTATTCAGGCCTTGTAGCTTTATTCTTTAAATATAAAACAAAGGTTCCTTATTTACTTACACCGGAGTTTGAAGATGTGGATCGTGATGTCCACAACAAAATTTGGCTTTGGAGTTATTTTTATAAAAGGATTTTTAGGGAAGCAAAAATAACCCAGGGCATCACCAGGTATCTTGCCAAGCGTTCTCGTAATTTTGGTAATAAAAAAGAGATTGTCTTGATTCCAGATGGTGTTGATTTACAAATTTTCAAAAATAAACTATCAGACCCTGATAGGCAACAGACCCGAAAAGATGTTGGCATAAAAGATAATGAAATGTTTTTGATCACCAGATTTGGCACACGAGAGACTTTGGAAGAATTGGTAAAATCTATCAACTGGCTAGTGTTTAAAATTGGCATACAGGCAAAGCTGGTAGTTTTGGGAGTAGAAACAGATGAAGAGAATCTAAAACATAAAGCGGAGGCCGTTAGTGTTGATGATAGAGTTATTTTTTTACAAAGCGTATCTGATCAGGAAATATCCAAATATTTGGAAGCCGCGGATGTATTTGTGAGACCGGATACGATTCCTACCTCTGGAAAATCATTTTTACAAGCCATGGCTGTAGGTACCCCAATAGTCGGAACAGAGATAGGTGGGACAATAGATTTTTTAAAAGATGGACAGACTGGTTTATTCTGCCAAGTAAACAAGCCAAGTTCTTTGGCCGAAGCAGTAGAAAAATATTTTAAAGATAAAGAGTTATATAAATCTATAGGACAAAATTGTAAACAATTTGTCACAGAAAAATATTCATGGGATAGAGTGGTAGATCAAATGAATTTAGTTTTTGAAAAAATGTTATGAAAATAGTGATAGCAACAGGAATATTTTTACCAGAGATTGGCGGACCGGCTACTTATGTGCCAAACATCGCCAAGGAGTTTTTGGATTTGGGATATAGTGTCAAAGTGGTGACTTATTCCAAAAAAGCAAAATACAAAGAAGATAAAAATCTTTCTTATCCAGTTTTTCGCATCAAACACAGCTACAAGTTTTTGAACTATTGGCGTTATTATAGAATGCTCAAAAAAGTAGCCAAAGATGCTGATGTGGTATATGCCTTTGACCATTTTAGTGCTGGTATTCCAGCTGCCAAGTTTTCTAGAAAAACTGGTATTCCGTTGGTTATTCGAATAGGTGGTGATTTTATTTGGGAAAGATATTTAGAAAAAACTGGCAAATCTATTAGTTTACGAAAGTTTTATGAAAAAGGTTTACATCTAAAAAAAGCAAAAAAAAGGTTCAATTTGATTTCTTGGGTTTTTAGAACTACTAAGACTTTTGTTTTTACCACAAATTTTCAACGAGAACTTTTTCAAAAATACTATGAGATTTCACCAGAAAAATGTTTTATTGTACCAAATCCGATTTATGTACCAGCGGACATACCTGATGATAGGCAGATAAAAAAAGAGATTATTTTTTCTGGGCGTTTTATAAATAAAAACAACATCAAAAATTTGATGCTAGCTTTTCGTGAAATAAAAGACCAGTCCTTGTCCTTGGTGTTGATTGGTGAGGGCCCACAAAAGAAAAGTATAGAGCAGATGATCAAGGTCTGGAGTATCAAAAATATACACATCGAACCAAAGATGTCTCGGGAAGAGCTAAACAAAAGGGTGGCTCAGGCTTATCTAGTTGTATTTCCGAGCTACACAGACATCAGTCCAAATAGTATGTTGGAATGCATTGCTCTAAATGTGCCTTTTATCAGTTCTACAGAAATAGGCTTTGATTGGCTGGCTGGCAAGGTAAGATTTTTTGAACCAGGCAAGCCAGAGCAAATAGTAGCCCATATCAATCAATTGTCAGATCCAAAAACTTATAAAGAGTATTCACAGACTGTTGCTGATATTTATTATAATTATAGTTATGCTCAAGCGGCGGTAGATACTACAAAAGTTTTTATGTTAAATTAAAAAAACAAAATGAGTAAATCCTTATTAATCAATCCACCATTTAATATAGCCAAAGAAAACTACGACAGTTCAGTTTCTGTTGGATTATTGAGTATTGCTTCTTTTGTAAATAGTAAAGGTGAAGAGGTGAAGATAATAGATGGTGTACGAGAGAAGGATTATCTAGAAAAAATAAAAGAACACGCAAAAGATGCTAGCTATGCTGGGATTTCTGTGATGACTACTCAAATTTCCGATGCTTTGAAAATTTCAAAAATAATAAAAAATGTAAATCCCGATTGCAAAATAGTATGGGGAGGTCCTCATCCTACTTTTTTTAAAGATCAAAGTATCAAGGCAGAGTGCATTGATATTGTTTGTGTCGGTGAAGGCGAAGAAACTTTTTATGAAATTGTGACTGGTAAGAAACTAGATGAAATCCAGGGAATAATTTATAAAGATAAAAAAGATATAAAGACCAATCCACCGAGGCCACTGCACGATCCCGCCAAGATGCCACTTTTTAATTGGGGATTGATAGACAATGAGGTTTTGGAAAATTTGGCTTATATCCCATCTTTGACTTCAAGGGGTTGTCCTCATCTGTGTACATTTTGTATAAATGCAATTTTGAAATTAAAATGGAGAAAAAGAACATCTGAACAAGTACTAAATGATTTGGAAATAATCAAGAAAAAAGAATATTTCAAAGGAAAGAAATTGAGATTTTGGGATGAGAACTTTTTTGTAGATATAAATCGAGCCAAAGAAATTATTGACGGTATGATCGAAAGAGGATTGACAATGCCTTGGGAGACAACGGTTAGGGCAAATTATCTGAGAGACGGTATGGTGGATGATGAATTTATGACCAAGCTCAAAAAAAGTGGTTGTTATTTACTTTCTTTTGGAGCAGAGTCAGGTTGTCCTAGGATACTCAAAAAAATCAAAAAAAATATTGATCCAGAAGATATCATAAATTCAGCCAAGATGTGTGTCCGTCACGGTATCACACCACAATATTCATTTATGATAGGGTTGCCAGATGAGCACAAGAGCGAAATGATGGAAACATTGAAAATTATCGATAGACTAGTCAAGCTTGATGAGAGCGTAGAAATACTTGGACCACAGGCATTTCGGCCATATCCTGGTTCGGAGCTGTATGAAGAGTGTTTGGCATCAGGCTGGAAGGCTCCAGAGTCTTTGGAGGAATGGGCAGTATTGGTTGAAAATGAACTAAACTATTTGACAGTACAAAATTTTCCTTGGGTCAAGCACAAGGATCTTGTAGAATCAATGGAAGCTTATGTCAGGTTTGGAGCACACAGCATCAAGAGTGCCATGGGCTCTAGTGTCAAAGCACAGAGGCTGGTAAAACTTGTTTTTGTGCTGATATGCAAACTAAGGTGGAAACTAAAGTTTTTTGCCTTTCCTATAGAATTTAAATTAGCTAAAAAATTTGTGACGAAGTAATGAAAAAAATAATTTTGGTACAAATAAACTATACCCCAGATCATTCGGAGAGAATTTTGCCGATGGGTATTTTGTGCGTGGGTAGTACATTGAAAAAAGCTGGTTTTGAGGTAGAACTCATCAATATTAATGAAAAAGAGATCAACAAAACTACTGACTATATTGTAGAGCAAGATCCTCTGTATGTAGGAATATCTGTGATGACTGGAATCCAGACACAACACAGCGCTACATTATCCAAAAAGATAAAAGAGAAAAAAAATATTCCAATTATTTGGGGAGGCATCCATCCTTCTTTGTTGCCAGAGCAATGTCTCGGAGAAGACTACATTGATTATATTGTGATTTCAGAAGGAGAGATAAGTATTGTCGAGCTGACAGAAAAAATAATCAAAAATGAAACACCAAGTGAAGTACTTGGTATTGGTTATAAAAAAGATGGGAAACCAGAGATCACCCCTTCACGTCCTTTTATAACTGACCTCGATCAATACCGCCTGGACTTTTCTTTGCTTGATTTAGAAAAATTTATTTTTCCTCTAGGCAAGTACAAAAGAGTTATAGCTTATAAAAGTTCACGAGGTTGTCCATTTAACTGCGCTTTTTGTTATAACAATATTTTCAACAAAAATAAATGGCGAATTTGGTCTGTCGATGCAGTAGTAGAAGATATAAAATTTTTGAAAGACAATTATAATATTGATGCAATCAAGTTTTATGATGATAATTTTTTTGTAAATAAAAATCGAGCGTTAGAGATTTTGGAAAAAATTGATTTACCATCTCATCTAGAGATTAGGATTGATTCAATAAACGATGAGATAGCAGAAAAATTAAAGAAATATAAAGTTTTTGATATGTTGATTGGAGTAGAGTCGGGTAGCGACAGATTGCTTCAGTTGATAGACAAAAGATTTACAGTAGACAAGGTGATGGAGTCAGTTAGAATATTGGGCAAGTATGATTTGCCGGCTGCTTATTCGGTGATAGTTGGACTGCCAACCGAAACAAAAGAAGAGTTTGAGTCGACCATTGATTTACTTTATAAGATATATGGGGTTCATCCACAAGCTGTCTTTACTCTAGGGGCGTATTTGCCTTATCCTGGTTCAAAGATGTATGACTTTGCTATAGAAAATGGTTTTAAACCACCAAGTAAGACAGAAGACTGGGGAAAGATTGATCGTTTCCGTAAAGATTTTAATTCACCCTGGGTCAACGTCAAAGAGGTTTGGCGTATTAGAGAATATTTCAAATTTTTAAATTGGAGACTTGGACCGCTTATCAAATGGTTTGAATGGAGGATTCGACATAGATTTTTTGGATTACCTTTGGACATTTATCTTACCGAATATTTTGCAGGCTTAGCTATTGAACAAAAAAATCCAATGGGTAAGTTTTTGAGAAAGGTTTATAACTTAACTAGAAGAAGCTAATGTCAAAATTACCTTATAACATATTGACTATTTCTTGGGATCCCACTCTGGCTATGGATAAGCCAGATTTTGGTGATGCACAAAAAAGAAATATCGAGTATGGTCAGCATGTTCAAAATATTCATTCGATTACTTATTCTAAGCAAAGTTTAAAGCTAAAAGATAAACAGTTGTCTGATAATGTTTTTGTTTATCCAACAAATTCCAAAAACCAACTCATTTTTGTATCTGATGCTTACAAAATAGCTTCCAAGATAATAGAGAAACATAAAATAGACATGGTCTTGACTCAGGATCCATTTTTGACTGGTTTGGTGGGAAGTAAAATAAAGAAAAAATTTGGTATCAAATTGTTGATTCATTTTCACGGTGATTTTTTTGCCAACAAGCAATGGTTGCAAGAAAGTTGGTTTAACTATCCTATGTTGTGGCTTGGTAAGCGCGTAGTTAGAAAGGCTGATGCTATCAGGGTAATGAGTCAGGGCATAAAAATAAAATTGATCAAATTTGGTTTGGCTGAGTCTATTATCAGAGTTATTCCTACTCCTGTAGATTTGAGTAAATTTTTTATAAATAAAGATCAGACAACTACTAAAGATAAAAAAGTTGTCTTATCTATTGGTCGTTTGGTATTGGCCAAAGATTTTCCTACTTTGATTGAGGCTGTCAAAAAAGTACGAAAGATTAGACAGGATTTTGTTTTGAGGATAGTTGGTGGTGGTCCAGAACACAACAAGCTAAAAAAATTGATAGCCAAGCTAGACTATATTGATTTGGCTGGTTACGTGGATCACGATGATTTGCCGTTGGAGTTTCAAAAATGCGACCTGTTTGTTTTGTCTTCTACCAACGAAAGTTTTGGAAAAGTATTAGTAGAGGCCAATGCTTGTGCTAAGCCAGTTGTTTCTACGGCTACTACTGGTGCCCAAGAAATTGTCCAAGATGGGCATAATGGATTTTTGGTACCAATCAAAGATTCTCAAGCTATGGCTGATAAAATTTTGTATTTGTTGGATCATCCAGAAAAAATAAAACAAATGGGATCAAATGGTAGAAGGTTGATGGAAGAAAAGTTTGCAAATAGTACAAAAAAAATTATTGATTTTTGGTATGAAATTATTAATGATAACAAGAAAAATAGATAAAGATGACGGCTTGGCCGGCTTTACTTATAATTGGGTAAAAAAATTATCAAAAAATGTTGATAAGCTTTATGTAATCTGTCTAGAAAAAGGAAATGATAGTGGATTACCCGATAATGTATCTGTTTATTCTTTGGGAAAAGAGAATGGTAAAAATCGCTGGAAAGAATTTTGGCGTTTTCATAAACTAGCTAGACAGATAGTCCCTCAAGTAGATGGAGTATTTGCTCATCAAAATCCAGAGTATGGTATATCTATTGCTCCTTGGACAAAATTGTTTAGGAAAAAATTGATAGCCTGGTATGTTCATGGTTCAGTTGGAACAAAATTGAGGCTGCTAAATTTTTTGTCTGACAAAATGCTTTCTATAAACAAAGAGAGTTTTCGTTTGCCAAGCAAAAAGGTTATATTTTTGCATCATGGTATTGATACAGAAATTTTTTATTTCAAAGAAAAAGAAATTCATGATGAGTTGAGATTGTTGAGTGTTAGTCGTATTTCGGCTACCAAACAGATTGATAAAATGATTGACTTGGTGGCTAGTATAAAATCAAAAACAAACAAAAAAGTTGTTCTAAAAATAGTTGGCGAAGCTACGTTAGAAAAAGATAAGGTTTTTTTAAATGAACAAAATAATAGGATTTTTAAATTGAATCTAAAAGAAGAAGTAAAATTTTTGGGTTCAGTTTCAAATACCGAAACGCCACCCTTGTATCAGTGGGCTGATATATTTTTGAACTTTTCAAAAACAGGTAGTGTAGACAAGACTGTTTTGGAGGCTATGAGTTCTGGTACGCCTGTACTGGTTTCAAATGAAGCCTTCAGGGATATTTTGGAACCAATAAATAAATCGATGTATATAAACAATCTTGATAAGCTTGGTGATAAAGCCTTGGTGGTTGCTGATATTGGAGATGCTAGTTTTTTGAAAGATTTACATACTTATGTAGATAGTCATCATAGCCTGGATAAACTATCAAAAACAATCGTTAGTTTATTTTAATAAAAATACAATGTTTAAAATAATAAAAGAAATTTCAAAAGGTAAGACGGTCATGAAGGCAATGACCAATTTTTCGGTAGCACAGTATACTTTGAAAGGAAAAGTTGTTGATGTCGGCGCTGGGGCAGATATACCGAGTTATCAGAGATTTTTGAAAAAATCAGAAGGCGTAAAAATTATAAATGTTGATTTAGATGCCAAAGATGATTCAAATAAGATCGACCTAGAAAAAGATAAACTACCAATGGAAGATGGCTCAGTAGATCAAGTTTTGATGTTTAATTTGTTGGAGCATATATACGAACACAAATTTGTATTGAGTGAAGCAAATAGAGTTCTTAAAAATCAAGGCGTTCTGCTGGGATTTGTACCTTTTTTGATAGCCTATCATCCTGATCCACATGACTATTTTAGGTATACAAAAGAAGCTTTATATAAATTATTCAAAGCTACTTCTTTTGATGATATCTCTATTAGTAGCGTTGGCATGGGGCCGTTTATAGCAAATTACAACAACATAATGGTTTTGTTCCCAATTTTTATAAGAGTCATTCTTTTCCCTTTTTATTATATTTTGGATTTGTTGTTGATAAAAATAAAACCAAGCCTAAAAGAAAGATTTGTTTTGGGCTATATTTTTAGAGTCAAGAAAACCTAAGAGTATTTTTATGGAATTCAGAAATTTTTTAGAACAAATAGCTCAGTACTTGGATAAAAATTATTATTGCAAGAAGCACAAAATTGAGCATACTGGAAAAAATGCATACGCCCTTGATTTTTATATGGCCTTGGGTGATATGGGTAAAGCCAAAAAATTAGTTTTCAAAATTATAGACAAGGCAAAAGAAAAAGATGGGCACTTAGTTTTTTATCCAGGTATATTCAATCATTACAACAAAAGCAACAACGTCATTGACTGTGGAGCTATTATTGATTCATTGTCCAGATTTCTTTATCGGCATAAAGATATTTTTGACAAAGAAGAGCTAGAAAAGATAGAGGGTGTTTTGGATAGAGTGGTAAATACTTATCTGGTTGATGCGGCAGTAAAAAAGCCAATTACAAATCAAAGGCTATGGGGATTGACAGGCTTGGCTTCTTATTATCATTACAAAAAAGATTCAAACTTATTGCCAATTATAAAAGAGTCTATAGAAGTTTCTTTGAAAGAGATGACTGATGATGGGTTTTTTATCTATCATCCACATACAGATCAGGTCAAAAATTTTCCTGGTTATGGTGGATTGACCACTTATTATCAATCAAGGTGCACAGCTTTTATATATTATGCTATAGAAAAATCAGGATTGGATTTGGGTCTATATCAAAACAAACTAGAACAAAGTATATTGGCCTTGTTGAGTATGTACAAACAAGAGGGCTACAAGGATTTGAATCTGGAGTGTAAAAAATGGTATTGGTTGAGTGATTACGAGATAGCTTCTCATACTTTTGATGTTTATGCTTTATCAAAATCCACAAACCCCTTGGCCAAACAAATACTATTACGTTCTTTGCACCAAATCAAAAATCACATCAAAAATGGTTATTTACATTCTCATGCAGGATCAAATCATAATTATCAGTGTAATTTATTTTGGAATGCTCATTTGGCTTGGGTAACTAGAGTTGGTGATATAGAAAAATTATGGTCATTGAATATTGATCAAGAGCCTATTGATTTTGAAATAAAGCTAGATAAGGTCGTCAATATTAGTCATAATAGTTATCAAGTTATTTTAAACAAGTTTTGGCAGGAAAGAAATTATACAGTAGGTATATATGGCAACGGTTTACCAAAAGAGTGCAATAAAAAGTTTTATAAATTTTCTTTATTAAAACCAAATAAGAATGTATTGTTTTCTATCAGAGAAACATTGTATCATTGTAAGGTAGCTCTACGCACTTTTCATCTGGGTGAGTTTTTTGCCAGGTTGATAAAATTGAGCAAGGGAATATTTGTTTCTATTATGCCAGTCTACCAGTTAAAATATGGGAAAGTAGATAATTTTGTTTGGGACAACAATAAACTCAGGTTTTCTATCATACCGGCTACAAAATATGGCAGACTCTTGGATAACAAAAATTGTAAGGTAGAAATATTATTTGATAATCAAGCTTATAAAATAAAATCGGAATAAGAGATGAAAGTATTATATATAGCCAACAATAGAATACCAACAGAAAAAGCTCACGGCATTCAAATAGCCAAAATGTGTGAAGCCTTTGAAAGGTTCTCTGAATTAAAATTGATAGTTCCCAAAAGAAACAATTTTATTCAGAAGGATATTTTTGATTACTATAAATTAGAAAATAATTTTGAAATAAAATATTTATCAGCCATAGACTTGGTAGGGACTATCCCTCGTTTTGGTTTTTGGTTGAGTAGCTGGTCTTTTGCCAAAAAGGCCAAAAAATACTTGAGTTTCAAAAAGTACAAAGGAGTAGTTTATAGTAGGGATTTATTTGTTTTGTGGTTACTCAAAGACAATAAAAATTATGATCTGGTTTATGAAATTCATAACTTTCCAAAAAATTTAAATTATTTTCATAAAAAACTATTTCCTTATTTAAAGTTTGTAGCCATTAGCAATGGTTTGAAAAAAGAACTTTTGAATTTTGGCATCAAAGAGGAAAGAGTTTTGGCTTCTCATGATGGTGTTGATTTAAAACAATTTGATATTCAACTTTCAAAAAAAGAGGCTAGAGAAAAACTAGATTTAGACCAAAACAAAAAAATAGCTCTTTATGCAGGGCATCTCTATGATTGGAAAGGAGCTCAGACTTTGGCTGATGCCTCAAAATTTTTGGATCAAAATACAACAGTAGTGTTTATTGGAGGTACAGATAAGGATATTGAGACTTTCCAAGAAAAAAATAAAGACTACAAAAATATTTTGATAGCCGGTCGCAAGCCACATGAAAAAGTACCCATCTATCTGCGGGCAGCTGATGCTTTGATTTTGCCAAATAGTGGTAAAGAAAAGGTTTCTAGATATTATACCTCTCCAATGAAACTTTTTGAATATATGGCTTCTGGAAGGCCCATTGTAGCTTCTGCATTGCCGTCTATCAAGGAAGTTTTAAATGATAAAAATGCTATTTTGTTTGAGCCAGATAGCCCGGATTCTTTGGCTAAAGGCATAAAAACAGCATTGCTAGATGAGGGTTTTAGTGCTAAAATATCCCAACAAGCTTTGGTTGATGTTGCTAAATATAGCTGGGATACCAGATCTAAAAATATAATAAACTTTATCGGTTGATATATATGAAAATATTTATTTTAAATCCATTTTTATTTTCAGGTAAGCTAAGTAAGCTTTCTAGAAAGAGGCAGCCCTTGTCTCTAGCTTATATTGCAAGCATACTTCGTGATGATCATGAAATAAAATTATTGGATGCCAACGCCTTAAATTTGTCATTGGAAGATACTATAGAAAAAATAAAAGACTTCAATCCAGAAGTTTTGATTTTGACTTCTACACCAGTTGATAGGTGGGAAGTACCTTCTCATGCTCATATCAAATTTTTGGCAAACAATATCATAGAGACAGTAGAGGCGGCCAAGATACCTACAACAATTTTAGTTGGAGCTCATGGCTCATTGATGCCAGAATGGATACTAGAAAAAAGCAAAGTAAATTTTGTAGTTCGCAATGAGCCAGAATTGATCACTGTAGAACTGATCAAAACTTTGTCTAAAAAAGGAGACATTAGTGAAGTAGAGGGGATTTCTTATATCAAAGATGATAAAGTTATAAACAATCCAAGTGCTCAGCGTAATCGCGATTTGGATAGTATGCCTTTTCCAGCTTATGACTTGTTGCCGATGGATAGATATCGTTATACTCAGGCTGACATTCCAGAACCATTTTCTATCATGATGACATCTCGAGGATGTCCTTTTAATTGTATATATTGCCTAAAGGTCATGATGGAAAGATTTTATATTGTCCGTAGTCCAGAAAATGTATTGGCGGAAATAAAATATCTGATTGATAAATTTGGAGTAAAAGGAATATATTTTCAAGATTGGGAATTTGTTATCAACAAAGCTAGGACAATTGAGATTTGTGATTTGATTATAAAAGAAGGACTAGATATCAAATGGGGTTGCAATGCTCGAGTAGCCGATATAGATGATGAGGTTGCCCAAAAGATGAAACAAGCAGGTTGTGTCAGGGTAAATATTGGATTTGAAAGTGGTTCACAAAAAGTTTTGGATATATTAAATAAACGCATTACTCTAGAAGAGACGAAAAATTGTGTAGAGGTATTGAGGAAACACGAAATAATCATTGGTCTTTATGCTATTCTCAATTTACCAGGAGAGGACAGGAGTTCAATCAAAGAAACTGAAAAGTTTTTGTCTGATAATGATCTCGAGACAATGTGTGAACCAAATTTACCTATTCCTTATTTTAGCACTGAGATGTACGAGATGCTTAAAAAACAAGAGGGCAAAGAATTTGATTGGCAAAATTTAGAAAAATTTGCAGGTAGAGTAAATGTGAATCAACCACCTTGGTTGGCTAGAATATATCGTTGGCATTATAAATATACTTTTAGCAAGGGTAGATTTTATTTTATTAGTCCTAGTATATTCAGTAAAGTTGTAAAAAAAGTTAAATCAAAATTATCTTAAAACTATGAAGCCTAAGAATGTCTTGTTTATTTCAAATATAAAGTTGGACAATCCGATGAGGGGAACACCCTTGAGGATTTACAAATTTATTTTAAATATAAAAAAGGAAAACAATGTCTGGGTATCATCCCAAACTAACCACAAAGATTTTGGTGATCAGTATTTTGAGATTCCAAAAGTAAATCTGATAAAAAAGTTTTTATTTTTTCACAAAATAATAAAAGAAAACAAGATTGATATAGTAATTAGTGCTACGGGCACCAGTATCAAACTTTTGGTTGTCCTAAAACTTTTATCTGGAGTCAAGATTGTAGTTGATCTACATGGACTTGATTTTGAAGAGCCGTATTATCATGGCTACATAAACAAAAGGACAATGATGACCAGAAAAGTCATAATAAAATTTTTATTGAGATTTTATGATTTATTATTTGTTGTTTCTGGAAAACTAAAAAGTTATTATAAAAAAGAAAATAAAAATATTGAAGTCATATATGGAGGAGTGGATTTATCAGAATTTCAAAGAACAGACTACAAAGAAAGAGATCACTTGGTAATAGGCTATATGGGCAACGCTCGTTCATATCAAGGACTGGATCTATTGCTTGAAGCTACCAAAAATATAAAACAAAAAAAGTTATTACCTTTTAAACTAAATTTGATAACTAGCGGAGATCCAAAAGAAGTTGAAACATTGATTGAAAAAAATGGATTAAAAGACGACGTAGTACTTCATTGCAACGTTGAACATCATTTGGTCAATGACATAGTCAATGATTCAGATGTTTTGGTTTTGGCACGGCCCGCTGGCATTATGATGACAGAATACGCCTATCCAGCAAAATTGCCAGAATATTTAGCTACGGGTATCATAAATATCACTACCAACGTAGGGCCAGTGGAGGAGTTGTTGGTGGGTAAGGATGTTTGTATTATTTTGGATACAGACAATATCGTGGGTGATTTAGAGGACAATTTACAAAAAATATACAAGATGAGTAGAGAAGAGAGAATGGCCGTGGGTGGCAGGGCAATTGATTTTGTAAAAGAAAACCTCACCTGGGAAATAATAGGTAAAAAAATAAATAAACATTTAGCAGAATTATAATATATGTCCAATCAGACTTATGAAAAAATGTGGCAGGATTTTGGTAAGGGCAAGAAATCATATTTGGGATACAAATTTGAGCCAACTTACCGAATAGGCCTGACCAATTATTTGAGAGAATTATTGATAATAAAATTTATTGATCCCCAAAAAGAAGATGTTCTCTTGGACTGTGGTTGCGCAGCTGGTAAACAGCTCTTTGCTTTATCAAAATCAATCAAGGCTGGTTATGGAACTGATATTGCACAAAGCTTTGTAGATATGGCTGACAAACATAAACAAGAAAATAATGTTGAAAATTTATTTTTCTCTCAAAGTGATATAGAAGAAATGCCATTTGAAGATAGTTTCTTTGATAAAATAATCTGCGGTGAAGTATTGGAACATGTTTTTGACAAAGATATAGCTCTGGGTGAGCTGGGTAGGGTGCTAAAAACAGGTGGTACACTACTAATCACAGTACCAAACATGAATGCAGATGCAACGCTGTGGGGAAGATTTTTGAGACTAATCAAGGTACGCAAATTTACGCCGATTGATGTTTTTTCCAAAGAAGAGTTGGTCAAACACGGAGATGCTCATGTTAGAGAATTTAGTAAAAAGTCTTTGAGTCAATGGCTCGAGAAAAATGACTATGAAGTTAAAGTTATAAAATCAGCTTCTTTTATTGATGGGCCACGTTGGTTTGAGTTTTTATTAAAAGTTTTATTACATATAAAAATAATCCAAAAGGCCATCATAGGCCTAGAAAAATTTCTTACTAATATAAATTTATTTTTTGGTAGGCAATTGATTATAAAGGCAATTAAAAAATAATATAAAATAATATTATGAAAATTTTGATTACAGGAAGCAAAGGCGTTGTAGGTTCTTGGCTAGAAAAAATGTTAAAGGCCAAAGGACATGAAGTATTTGGTATTGATCTTTTTCATGCCGTAGGCGAGCGTGGTTGGCAACATACTATGTCAAAAGGAGACTTTTTTTATGCTCGTTGTGATATATCAAATTTCCGTCAGTTATCTCGTATTTTTGAGGAAGCTGGTCCTTTTGATGTTGTTTACAATACTGCAGCTGAATTTGGCAGATGGAATGGTGAAGATTATTATGAAAATGTTTGGCGTTCAAATGCTATTGGAACAAAAAATGTAATTCGTCTTCAAGAAAAGTACAAATTTAAATTGATTCATTTTTCATCTTCTGAAGTTTATGGAGACTATGATGATGTAATGAAAGAAGATACAATGGACAAAGTTGTCATCAGGCAGATGAATGACTATGCACTATCAAAATGGGTAAACGAAACTCAAATTAGAAACTCAGCTATTCAATACGGTACCGAGACCGTGATTGTCAGGCTTTTCAATACTTATGGACCAGGTGAATGGTATCATCCATATCGTAGTGTAAACTGTAAATTTTGTTATCACGCCTTGCATGGTATGCCGATAGTTGTCTACAAAGGACATTTCCGTACTTCTACATATCTAGAAGATACTTGCCGAACCTTATCAAACATTATCGACAACTTCAAAGCAGGCGAGATTTATAATGTCGGTGGTCTGGAGTATCATGATATCGAAACTTTGGCAGAGACAATTTGGAAATACACAGGAGCTGATAAAAAATTGATTGAATTCAAAGAATCAGAAGTTTTGACTACCAAATCAAAGAAAGTAGATACTTCCAAGGCAGTCAAAGATCTAGGTCACAAATTGACCGTAAAACTAGAAGATGGTGTAAAAACTACCATTGATTGGATGAAAGAATATTATAAAATCAAATAAATGGGTTTTGAAGATCCACAAGAAAAAATAACCAAGCCAGAGGGAATTGGTTTTGAAACGCCACTTGGAAAGACATTTCAGTCCGTAGATATTGATTTTCCAGAAAGAGATTTGGCAATCAAAGATGCCTTCAAAGAACATCCAGAGCTAAAAGGTGTTATTGCCAAGGCCAGAGATTTTAAGGTAGAATCTCCAGGAGCATTCAATGGTATTTTATTGGGCAATATGGGTGTCAAATCAACAGAGGGAGATAGTCTTGATTTGACGGCGGAAAAATTGCATTATCATATTTATTTTGCTGCACATGAATTGAGACAAGAGCAACCAGAAAAAATGGAAGAGCGTTATGCGGCCTTGTCTACCTGCGGAATAGTCTATGATAAAACTAGAAAATGTTTTTATATGAGTGTAAGGCCAAGTGATTCTCAAGAGCAGGCTAGTATGGTAGATGCACCTGGAGGAGTATTGAATCCTGATTTTGAAGATGCTGATCCATTTGCTACTATCAAAAATCGTTTTGATAAAAAACTGGGATTACAACCTGCAAATATAGTTAGTATGGGCTTGGAACGTATTTTTGATGCACATTATTCTTTGTACAATGTAGCGATGTATGGAGAGGTAGAGGATAAAGCGCCAACAACAGAGGAGGGTCAATTTGAAACCATTCCCTTGGATAAAGTAGAAGAATTTTTATTGGGTGATAGATTGACTTCACCGGCTAGAGCTACAATACTATTGACTTTGAGTCAGGATCAATTTGAAGAATCTGGCTGGGGCAAGGAGCGTGTTAAAAAAATTATGGAATCATAAAATTATGGAAAACAAGAAAAGAAAATTTGTAGTTATTATGGGAGCTAGACCAAACTTTGTAAAAGCGGCTCCATTTTTTAAGGAAGCCAAAAAACATCCAGAATTTGAATTTACGATTATACATACTGGTCAACATTTCGATCAAAATATGTCAAAAATATTTTTTGAAGAGATGGCTATACCAAAACCAGATTTCAATCTTGATATTCAGGGCAAATTTCATACTGAAAAAATCGGTAAAATGTTCACAGCTTTGACAGAAATTTTGTCCAAGGGAGATTATGAAGGAGTAATTGTGTTTGGAGATGTAAACTCAACTCTAGCAGGAGCGGTAGCTTCTATGAAGAGCGGTCAAAAATTGATTCATATAGAAGCCGGCCTACGAAGTCATGACCGTCGTATGCCCGAAGAAATAAACAGAGCTATAGTTGATCATCTTTCAGAATCCCTCTTTACTACCGAGCCATCAGCCAATGAGAATTTAGAAAGAGAGGGTGTTCCAAAAAACAAAATACATTATGTTGGAAATATAATGATAAATAGTATTGAGATATTTAGAGATCAATTCAATAAATCTGATATTTTAAAAACTTTGAATTTACAATCAAAAAAATATGTTGTAGCTACAATTCATCGTCAAGAAAATACAGACAATCCTATGTTGTTCAAAAAGATATTGATGTTGCTAAATGAAGTAAATGGTGACATTCCGGTTGTTTTACCAATTCATCCAGGCACCAAACATAAAATAGAAGATTTAAAATTAGGTTTTTTATTGGATAATTTAAATATTGTAGAGCCGTTGGGGTATTTTGATTTTATGAAGCTAATGTCAGAAAGTCAGGGAGTGATTACAGACTCTGGGGGTATCCAAGAAGAGACTACGCACCTTGGTATATCTTGTGCTACCTTGAGAGATAATACTGAAAGACCCATTACTTTGGAGAAGGGTTCCAACAAATTGTTTTCTATTGATGATTATTTGGAAAATAAAGATGTAATAAAACATCTCCAAAGAGATGATTTTGAATCAGGACATATTCCATTGTGGGACGACAAGGTTGCCGAAAGGATATTTAAGCACTTGTAGATTTAGCGGCTGCTTTATTTAGTAGGGCTATAGATATAGCACCACTGATAAATCGGATGACAATACGAGCTACTATCATACCCATCAAACCATAAAAATAAATAAAGAAAAATAGAATTACTATTTGAGTGATAGAGGAGTATATATTGAATTGATATAGCTCCTTTTGAGCTTTTTGGGCCTGCAAGGCTGTAAGCATTAGACCTGTGATAGGTAACAATATTATAGATATCGCAAATATTTGAGAATAAAAAATTGATTCTATATATTCTGGAAATAGCCATCTAAAAATATAAGGAGACGCCACTACATATACTATTGTTATAGCAGTAGCCAAGATAAGTAGTTTGCCCATTTTTTTGAAAATGGTTTTTTTGATTTCAGCAGTAGTGTGATTTTCTGAAAATTTTGGAAAAGCCAGGGCGTTTATATTTTTGAATATACCCTTGATATGTTCGGGCATGATGATGGCAAAAGAAAATATAGCCAGATCTACAGCGCCCAAATAATGAAAAACCAAAACTTTATCCAATTGCCCAGCTATTGTAGTGATTATATTCATTAGGCTAAGGTGTTTTCCGTAGCTCAGTGTACTAGGGTCATATTTGTGATGAATAGGGAAGTTTTTGGTAGTTAGTTTAAAGAATATAAAACGAATTGTGGTGTTTGCAATAAAATAGGCGGCCACCAAAAGAAAGAGGTTGCTTGTAAAATAAATTACTACACCCAACACAATAGCATCAAATACTCTGGTGATGATATTGTACTTGCTGAGAATACGGAATTCTTTTTTGCCACTGAGATAAGATGTGTACAATGACAAAGGATCCATGAAAGGTGTAAATAGGGCAACAATCAAAAAGCTAATCGTCAAAGTATTATTGTCATTGGTGTAGTAGTATAAAGCCAAAAATAAACTAGCTACTCCACCAAGGAGTCCCCATTTTATTTTTGTCTTTAGAGCTGGATAAAAAGACTGTTCAAAACCCCGGGCCACCGCTTGAGTGATGGCAGTATTTATACCAGATAGTGTAGGTATAGATAGGAGGCTAGCAATAGACAATATATATTTGTAAGTACCATAAGTTTCTTTTGGCAAAAGATTTGCAAAGGCAATAGCCAACAAGAAACCCGTCAGTATAGAAAATCCTTGATATAAAGTAAGCCAAAAACCACCCTTGGCTAGATAGACCATGTCAGTTTTTGTATATTTTTCACTACGTTTTAGTAGCTTGTATATTTTTTGTTGCAAACTTCTAAACATCTATATATTTTAATATTTCGTAATTAGGTGTCAAATCTTTAAACAATTTATGATTTACAGCCTTGACTACAAAATCATATTTTTTGATTTCGGATTTTTTTATGTTTTGGCAGCCAAATATCCTAGTAGATTTTATAAAAGGATCAAAGATAGCTACTTGGTAGTTCTTTTTTTTGATTTCATTTGCAAAATCTTCGATTTTTGAATTTCTAGTATCAGAAACATCTGGTTTGAAAGTAGCTCCTAAAATCAATATTTTTTTGGCTTTGATTTTGTTTTTACGGATATACCTTATCATGCGCTTGGCTTCATATTTTGCCATATTATCATTGATATCTCTACCAGCCAAGATCATCTTGGGATTGTGGTGTAGGGATTTTGCTTTTTGGGTAAGATAGTAGGGATCTACGCTGATACAATGACCACCGACAAGTCCGGGGGTAAATTTTAGAAAGTTCCATTTGGTACCAGCAGCCTTCAGGGTGTCTTCCCAATTGACGTTTGCTTTGTCAAAAATCATTTTAAATTCATTCATCAAAGCAATATTTACATCTCTTTGGGTGTTTTCGATGATTTTAGAAGCTTCGGCTACTTGTATACTTGATGCTTTATGCACACCAGCTTTTATTATTTTTGAATATGTTTTAGCGACTAGCTCCAAAGTTTTTTTGTCACTACCAGAAACTACTTTTACAATTTTATCTATGGTATATACTTTGTCTCCTGGATTTATCCTCTCGGGTGAATAACCAATTTGAAAATCTTCACCAAACTTTAATTTAGAATATTTTTCTAGTACAGGGACACAGTCATTTTCGGTACAACCAGGATAAACAGTTGATTCATAGACTACTACACTACCTTTTTTTAGATTTTGGCCGACTAGCTTTGATGCACTGAGTAGTGGACGTAAATCAGGGTTTTTGTACTTGTCTATAGGAGTGGGTACGGCGATTATGATAAAATTTGACTGACTAATAATTTTTGGATCAAAAGAAAAAGTTATTTTTGCTCTTTGGATGTCCTTAGAGCTTGTTTCTTTGCTAGAATCAATATTTTTTTTGAGCTCTTCAATTCTTTTTTTATTTATATCAAAGCCGTTTATTTTTTCTTGTTTACCAAAAGCAACCGCCAGAGGGAGACCTACATAGCCCAATCCTACAATACAGATTTTTGTTTTTTTAGATTTCATTATTTTATTTTATAATATTCTTTATACCAGGCAACAAATTTTTTGATTCCTTGCTCTACGGGTGTTTTTGGATTATAGCCCAAAAGTTTTTTGGCCTTGCTTATATCGGCGCACGATTTTTGTACATCACCAACAGCTGGAGGCAGTTTATTTTTAGTTGCTTTTTTACCCAACTCTTTTTCTATTAGTTCGATGTAGCGTGATAGCTCTATTGGTCTATCGTTGCCTAGGTTTATTATCTCATAATCTAAATCTACGGCAATAGAATTGACTACGCCATCTACTATATCATCTATATAAGTATAATCTTTGGCGCTATCACCAAAAACATCTATTGTTTTATTTTTGCTTATCAAATCAGTAAAGATATATAAGGCCGAATCAGGTCTTCCCCAGGGGCCATAAACATTGAAAAATCTCAGACATCTTATCCTTAGGCCATAAAGATGATTGTAGGCATGGGCCATCAACTCTCCGGATTGTTTTGTGGCCGCATATAGAGACAGGGGAGTTTGTAGATTAAAATCTTCTTTAGAAGGGAACACATCAATTGTACCATAGACAGAAGAGCTAGATGCAAATACAAAGTCGCTCACCTTATGATCTTTGGCAAGTTTCAGTAAATTGTGAGTAGCAACAATATTTGTTTGTATGTAGACGTCAGGATGTTCTAGGCTGTATCTGACACCAGCTTGAGCTGCTAGGTGGCATATCCGATCTATTTTTTCTTGTTCAAATACTTTTTCAATAAAATCTATATTTTCCAAGTTGCCTCTATACAACTTGTAGTTATCAAATTTTTCTAGGAGTTTATTGCGAGCTTCTTTTAGCTCAACAGAATAATAATCATTGAAGTTGTCGATACCAACAACCTTGATGCCTTCGGCTAATAATTTTTTGGATACATTGAAACCAATAAAACCGGCGCTACCGGTAACCAAAATTGTTTTGTTTTTCAATCTGTCCATAGACTTTATCTTCCTAGGCTTTTATTAAAGACAGTATTGAAAGTTTTTAGAATTGTAGATATATCAAGAGCCACTGATTGATTTTTTATATAAAACAAATCGTAGCTTAATTTTTCTTTGGCATCTTCCACACTCGCACCATAGGGGAAGTTGATTTGAGCCCAACCACTCAGCCCTGGTTTGACCAAGTGTCGTTCGTCATAAAAAGTAATTTTTTCTTTTAGTTCAGATACAAACTCTGGTCTTTCTGGGCGAGGACCAACAAAACTCATATCGCCTTTTAGGATATTCCAAAATTGGGGAATTTCATCGATTCTTGTTTTACGGATAAATTTACCAACTCTAGTGACACGAGCGTCATTTTCTTTTGCCCATTGAGCGCCATTGGTTTCGGCATTTTTTACCATAGAACGAAACTTGTAAACAGTAAATATTTTTCCATTTAGACCAACTCTTTCTTGGCTATATATAAGAGGTCCTTTTGACTCTAGTTTTATAGATAGGGCTATAAAAGGTAACAAAACAAGGGAAACAAGACTAAATAGACCAGCAAATAGCAAATCTATGGTTTTTTTAACAATTTTGTTCCATTTAAAGTTTTTATTATTAAAATTTTCCAAAAACCAGCTTCTTTCTAGTGAATTTAGTGGCATCTTACCCAAAACTTTTTCATAAAAACTTACCAAGTTAAAATACTGGACCTTGAGGTCAATACTTTCAAAAAGATGCTTGGCAACCTCTGGTCCGTATTTTGGGTTGTTCAATACAACAACGGTGCTTATTTTGTGTTTTAGTAGATTATTTTTTAGTTCTGAGATATCTCGTGCCATTGGTACTACCAAAAATTTGTCCGGTAGCCGAGCTTGGTCTGGGTTGATAAATAATTTTAGTTTATAACCTAGTTGAGGTTTGGTCATTATTTCTTGCGCCAAGATAAGAGACTCTTCGTTGATTCCGATGATTGCTAGATTGGTTCCCAAGGTAGCACTAGAAACTATTTTGTAAAATATCTTTCTCCACAACAAAAATAAAATAGCAAAGATTATCAACAAGACAATTAAAACCTTTTGAGGACGCAGAGTAGTGAATTGTCCGAGGATAGAGTAGAAGAGGGCAAATCCAAGGAGAGCGTTGATAGCTAGGTTTTGGACAAGCTGTCCGTAAAATTTAAAATCATTACGAACCTTTTTCATTTCATAAAGACCATTGATAAAAAATATCATCAACCAAATAATAAAAACAATTGAAAAGGGGATAAGGTGACGAACAAAAATTTGGCCATCCAAATAACCATAACGCAACCAAACCGTTATGGCCAAACTTGCATAAAGCAAGACGATGTCTCCGATGAGTAAAATTACTTTTTTCATCAATAAATATAGTTTATTAGTTTTTTAATTATAGTAAAAAAGCAGGAATTTGTCAAAGTTTTTTTATCTAACCTTAGCTAAAAAAATAGACTAATTTTTTACTACTAAATGTTTTGAGTATCTTTTTGGGTAGTTTTGTAAAAAAAATGCTAAAAGAGAAAAAAAAGTGCAAAATTTCCTTTGTTCTAAACCCCGAAATATGTTATAATTTACAAATAATTTAGTCCAGATTTCTGGAAAAACAAAAATAAAAAAATAAAAAATACACATAAGTGAAAGTCGTAGAAACAAAAATCTATCTCAAGTTTATTTCTTGGTTTATTTTGGTATCTTTACTACCTTTAGCTATATTGTTTATTTTGATCTATATATTTTCGCCGCAAGTCAATTTATTGGAAGATCAGGAAGTAGTGAGGGCAGTATTGATAGCCGTTTTTGCGTCCCTGGCCTTTGTTTTTATCCTATCTTTGATCGCTACGCGTAGATTATCACGTCTTATAACAGAACCTATCCAAGAAGCAGTTCTTGATTTATCAAAAGTTGTAGAAAATTTATCAAAATCTATTGAGAACTTATCAGACATTAGTGAAAACAATAGTGAAATTTCCGAATTTTTGATTTCTAGTAGTAAACAACAGCAACTAGGGCTCAAATCAGGAAGCGTTGCAGTGGCAGGTATGGTCAAATCACTGAATCAGATTGTTGGCAAGACTCAAAGTTCAGCCAAGCATGCTAGTGATATTGATAAATTGGCTAGTCAGAGTGAAAGTAAATCAAAGCTAGCTCTCGATAGTCTGGTGTCAGTCAAAAATCTTGTTACAGAAAATCAAAAATTATCACAAGCTCTGGATGCTTATACCAAAAAAGTAAAAAATATTGCCGAAAGAGTGGCTGTATTGGCAGACACGGCCAAATTTTTGAGTCTCAATGCATCTATTCGGGCCAATCAATCATCTTCAGGAGATAGTTTCGCAGGCATTGTTTCACAAATAAGAGAACTAAATGCTACTAGTGAGCAAGCAGCTGCTAGCATCCAATCGTTGGTTGGGGATATGCAGAGACAGATAGAACAAGTCAAAGAATCATCTCAATCAGAATGGGAAGAGACCAATAAGAGCATCAAAGTTGTTAGTCAGACAATAAAGTTTTTGAGCAAAATAGCAGGCGGTATTGGTATTATTTCTCAAAGTATCAACGATATAAACAAGTCAACTGAAAAAACTCACCAAGAATCTGATAACATCAAAACTATGATCGGCAACCTAAATAAAGAATCAAAATCCCTAGTCAAGCAAACAGATGATATAGCTCAGATTATATTCAAGCAATTAGTGGTGAATAAGTCATTGAACAAGTCATCAACCTCGCTCAACAGGGCGACTAGCACTTTAAATAATTTGGTAGGTAAACAATAATGGTAAAAAAACAGCAAAAATTTATTTTGTTTTACATAAATGATGAGAAATTTGCCATGCCTCTTTTGGGTGATAGTCAATTTATTAGTTGTGATAAAGTTGCAATTTTACCAGATGTCGACAATCGAATAACTGGTTTGATATATCACGGAGGCAATATTATCACTGTTTTGAACACAGCTAAATTTTTGGATATAAAATATAATCTTCCAGATGAACACAACTGTCTACTCTTTAGTTTTAGCAAAGATTTTTATGGTTTGATTGTTGATCAGGGTGGAGAAACCATAAAGGTCAATCAGGTTTTTACTGACCGCAACAAAAAACAATTTAAAAAGTATATAAAAATAAACAAACAAAAAGTTTATATTTTAGAGACAGATAAAATCATGGAAGACTTAAAGATTTATGATTAACAACAAATACAAAGATCTATATTTATCTACTTACAAAAGTCAGCTAAAAAAAATGGCCGACTTGTTGCTTGCTTTGGAAAAAAATACCAAAAGCCAAAATTTGATAGAAAATATTTTTAGATTGATACATTCTATGAAAGGCGCAGCTGCTACTATGGGTTACAAAAAAACAGTGCATGCTTTTCATGCTATGGAAAATATTATTGATTCTGCTTACAACCAAAGTTTGATAATAGACGAAGAAGTCATGGATATTTTGATTGGTTCTTTGGAAAAATTTAAACAAAATATTCAAACTATTCAAAAAACAAGTAAAGAAATAAATTTACAACAACAAACAACAATTTTTAAAAATATTGTTAAGAAAAAAAATACCAAAAATAAAGACGGTAAAAAAGTAATAGTCAAAAGAGAAAAACATATTTTGGGTAGCCTACCAACGGTAGCTGAGATATCAGTGTCTATCCACAAGCTCAATGTAATCCAATATTTATTGGATGATCTGATGATTAGTACTATGGAAAATAAGAGTGTCATCAAAAAACATGGCAATAGCAAAATGCTTTCCAATTGTATGCGTATGGATGAGGTGGTCAATAATCTTCGTCGTGAATTTGAAAAATTGAGGATTGTTCCTCTGGCTCAGATATTTTCTTCGTTACCATTTTTGGTTAGAGAAATAGCCAAAAACGAAGGTAAAGAAGCAGAATTGATTATAGAAGACAATGACTTGGCTCTTGATAAATCTATTCTTGATGAGTTGATTGAAATATTGATTCAGCTTTTGAAAAATGCAGTTGCCCATGGAATAAGCAAGGATCAAAAAAATGGCCGCATAAATCTAGAAGCTAGACTTGATGGCGAGATGATGAAAGTAATAGTTCAGGACAATGGCCAAGGTATAGATTGGCAAAAGATAATGGATCAAGCCGTGAAACATAGAATCATAAGCAAGGCAAAAGCCAAAAAACTTACAGTAAAAGAAGTTAAGGGTTTGATTTTTAGTCCAGGTATTTCTAGTGGAAAGAGTGTTAGTATTAGTTCTGGTCGTGGTGTGGGATTGAGTCTCGTCAAAGACAAGGTAGCAGAGCTAAAAGGAAGTGTTGAAGTAGATAGTGTTTCCAAAAAAGGGACTTCTTTTACCATTACCCTTCCATTACCCTTATCTATTTTTAGGAGCATAGTGTTTAGCTTCAAGGAGCATGCTTTAGCAGTGCCCCTGTCTATTGTAGAAAAAATTGTAAAGCTAGAAGAAGTAAAAGATTTCAAGAAAAGTAAGTTTTTTGTAGACAATAGAAAAAAATATAAATTGATTTATCTTTTTGAAACTTTGGCAATGCCAAGATTTGACGCTTTGTATAAGTATGTTTTGTTATTAAAAACAAAAGAAGGCAGGGTGGCTTTGCCTTTGTTTGGGAAAATCACAGAGCAAGAATTGGTAAATAAAAAAATGCCAACAATTTTGAAAGATAAGGATTATATAAAAGGAGTGGCTGTATCGGAAGATGGTGGGCCGGTGTTAGTAATTGATATAAACAACATAATTTAAAGCTATGGCAGACAATGTAAAAATTTTATTTGTAGATGATGATAATTTTTTAAGGAAAGTTTATCAGTCAGAATTGGGAGATAGAGGTTATGATGTTATTTTGGCTGTTGATGGCGAGGAAGGCCTGGAAAAAGCCAGGACCAATGATCCAGATTTAATTATCTTGGATATGATTATGCCCAAGAAAAATGGTTTTGAAGTTTTGATGGAATTACAGGAAGACGAAAAAACCAAAAATATTCCTGTAATCATTTTATCCAACCTAGGACAAGAAGATGATGTCAAAAAAGGATTGGATTTGGGAGCAGTGGATTATCTGATCAAGGACGATATTACTCTGACCGCTATTATGGACAAAGTAAATCAATATTTACATTCCAAGAGCCAAAGTAAAGAGGCAAAAACAAATGGCAATGGGGGTGCCGAAGAAAAACAAAATAAACCACAATAAATACTATGAACAAAATAATTTCTGATGAAAAAATTTATCAAATTATTTCCAAGATAGGTTTGATCGAAACTAGTATTTTGGATACTGCCTTGAAGACCGCAAAAGAAAGAAAAAAAGATTTTGCTACTTTTTTGATAAAGCAAAATCTGATAAAGGCAGAAGAAATTGGTCAGCTGATAGCCAACCAATTACATATTCGTTTTGTAAATTTGGCAAAACAAAAAATAAAATCAGAAATCTTAGGCTTGATTCCGGAAGTAGTTGCTAGAAAACAGAAAATGATTGTTTTTGGTAGAGATGAAGAAGGGGTAAAAATAGCCATGACCAATCCTTTTGACTATGCCATGATCAAGATGGTTGAAAAAAAAGTTGGAGATAAAGTAAACCCTTATTATGCTACGCAGTTTAGTATTGACAATAGCTTTAGTCTTTATCGTAAGACAATCCAACAGGAGTATGCAAGCAGTATCCAAAAACACGCTATCAAAGCTCAGGGGTCAGCTGCTGAGGATATTTCGGTGGTCAGCCTAGTGGATGATTTGTTTAGCTATGCATACACCAATCATGCTTCTGATATTCATATTGAGCCAGCCGATAAAGAAATCATAGTTCGCTTTAGGATAGATGGTATTTTGTATGATGTTTTGAAACTACCAAAAAATATTTTGAATATTATAGTTGCTAGGATAAAAATTTTGGCCCAGCTACGTACCGACGAAATTCGCTCTGCTCAGGATGGTAAAATTGTAACTACCGTAGAAGGCGAGAAGTTGGACATTAGAGTTTCATCAATTCCTATTACACAAGGTGAAAAGATAGTAATGCGTCTTTTGTCATCAAAAGGTAAACAGTTTGACCTTGAGGGTCTAGGTATGAATGGTCGTGATTTTGGGATAATTAGCAAAGCTGCCAAAAGACCATATGGCATGATATTGGTGACCGGTCCTACGGGTTCTGGTAAGACGACTACTCTTTATGCAGTCATCAAAATTTTGAATAGCAGAAATGTAAATATATGTACTATCGAAGATCCAGTAGAGTATGATTTGACTGGCGTCAATCAGATTCAAGTAAATGCAAATACCAACCTTACCTTTGCCTCTGGATTACGCTCTCTTCTTCGTCAAGATCCGGACATCATCATGGTAGGTGAGATTCGAGATGAGGAAACAGCGGCTATTTCTATCAACTCTGCGATGACCGGACATCTTGTTTTGACCACCCTGCATACCAATGATGCTTCTACTGCTTTACCACGTTTATTTGATATGAATGTTGAGCCATTTTTGGTAGCCTCCACGGTCAATGTTGTGGTTGCTCAGCGTTTGATCAGGAGAATTTGTATGAAATGTATTGTCAGTTATACTCTTGATGAAAAAGAAGTCGAAGATCTAAAAAGTGAGATAGATATTAGCAAATTTTTGGACACTCAAGAAATAAAAGATATCCGTTTTTATAAAGGTAAAGGATGTGAAAACTGCAACAACAGTGGTTATGCTGGACGTATAGGTATCTTTGAAGTGTTACAGATAGATGAAGAAATAAAAAATCTTATATTAAGTCGGGCCGATGCGGATACTATCCGTAAAAAAGCCATGGAACAAGGTATGACTACTATGTTTGAGGATGGTTTTAAAAAAGCCATATCAGGTAAGACTACCCTAGAAGAAATATTTAGAGTAACTAAACAATAATTATATATGTTGTATTCTTATAAAATTTCAAACACCAGTGGAAAAACATTAAAAGGAACCATAGAGGCCTCTTCTATTAATGGTGCTAGAAACAAGCTCGCCTCCAAAGAGGGCATTATCGTATCTTTGGAACCAGTGGCTGGTAGTGAAGATAAATATAAATCAAAAGGAAAGAAGAAAAAAGGAGGACTTGTTTTTGGCAAGTTAAAACTTTTGGAAAAAGTAATGTTTGCCAAACATCTATCGGTGATGATCCAGGCAGGGTTATCTATTGATAAGGCTCTCAAGGTTTTGGCAGACAGTGGTTCACCCTTGATGTCAAAGAAGCTAAATCAAATTTTGGTAGATGTTCGTAAAGGGCATACCTTATCTGATTCTTTGGCAAAACACAAAAAAGATTTTGATCGTTTGTTTGTAAATATGGTTGCCGTCGGAGAAAAAGGGGGTAACTTGGCAAAAAATCTTCAGTTGTTATCAATCCAGCAAAGAAAAAGTTATGAGTTGAAATCAAAAATAAAATCTGCCTCAGTCTATCCTACCTTGGTTATTGTTGCTGTTGTTGGTTTGATGATAGTCATCTCGGCTGTTGTCTTGCCAAAGATTGTAAATTTTTTCACAACCCTAAGCGTAGAATTGCCGATGACTACAAAGGTATTTATAGTTGTTGCTAGTTTTATGGGAGACAATTGGCGCTGGGTATTATTGGGTATTATTGGCTTGGTAATTTTGTTTAGAGCCCTGTTGGCAATAAGGCAAAGTAGACTTGTGCTGCACACAGTATTTTTGAAGCTACCCATAACTGGAAAAATTGTACGCAATATGAATCTTGCTCTTTTTTGCCGTACTTTAGGATCTTTACTTGATAGTGGAATTACTATTGATAAGTCTCTTCATATTGTATCCGAAACCGTTACTAGTGATGTTTATAGGAGAGAGATTGACATCATATATCACAAAGTTCTAAAAGGCACAGCCTTGTCAGACTGTCTATCCAAAGAATATTATTTTCCAAGTATTGTCCGTAGTATGACTCAGGTAGGTGAAAATTCTGGAAAACTTGGTGAGTCATTGAGTTATCTGTCAGATTTTTATGAATCAGAAGTTGATCACTCCACCAAAAATTTATCAACTGCCTTGGAGCCAGCTTTATTGATATTCATTGGATTGATCGTAGGTTTTGTGGCAATGGCTATCATCAATCCTATTTATGGATTGACCAGTGGTGTTGGAAGATAATAATTTTTGAAATGGGTATAAGAAATTTTAAAATAAAACAAGATGGGTTTAACCTAATAGAAATTTTGGTTGTTATTGCTATATTTGTAATTTTGATTTCTTCAGCTACTAGTCTAGTGACTAGGCGTATTACGGATGCTGATCTTGATGCCAAAACTCAAGAGATTATGGGTTTGATAGATAAAGCTAGAAATTATTCTGCATCTGGATTCAAGGGAGATGTTTGGGGAATAAAAGTATTGGACAGTCATGCGGATTGTACTAGTAGTGCAGACTGCGTGATAATGTATAAAGGAGTTTATTATTCTACTAGGGACAATTCTTTTGATCAGGAGGTATCGCTAGGCACAGGAAAGACGGGTACATATTTAGAATCTACTCAGATAAATGAATTTCATTTTAGTGCAGGTAGTGGTTGGCTCAGCACTAGTACTATCAGTACTTCTACAGAGCAGTTGATAGTGGTCAAAAATAATACAGGAGATCAACGTTCAGTTGTGATAAACCCAACAGGGGTGTCTTCACTTTTTTATTGTGGTGAGGACAAGGTATTTGATATAGACGGAAATAGCTATCGGACGGTCAAGATAGGAGATCAGTGCTGGATGACACAAAATTTGAATACTGGCACCATGTTGGCTAGTGCTGCCACTGATCCAACTGACAATGGTGCAATAGAAAAATGGTGCGAAAATGATGTAACTAGCGGTTGTGATGCCAAGGGTGGTCTTTATCATTGGGACGAGTTGATGGGCTATGTGGAGACAGCTAGTGTTCAGGGTATTTGTCCCGCTGGTTGGCATATACCAACAAATACGGAAGTAAATACCCTAGAAGCAAATTTCCCCCCAGCTAGCGATGGTACAGAGCTCAAAAAAAATGGTTCTTCTGGTTTTGATTTGATTGAATCAAACGAGATGAATACAGGTACCAATACTTATGATGATGCAGATTTAATGGTGGTTTGGACTTCTACTATACACGATGATCCAGCTACAGAGTCATATGCTCATTATACAGATACTCCCACAGCTACTATGGGCGTAACAACCAATGATCAGGGATGGGGTTTTTCAGTAAGATGTTTAAAAGATTATTAAAATGAAAATAAATATAAAAAACAAAGGATTTTCTGTTATAGAGCTAATTATAGCTTTGGCTATTTTTGCTATCTTAGCAACTGGTGTTTTTTATGTAGCGACAAATTCGTATAAAAATTTTTATGGTGTCGGTGATAGACAGACAGTCACAGAGTTTGCAGATGAGGGTATAGAGATTGTCAGGGCTATCCGTAACAATAGTTGGCAAACTATAGAAACAGTTTCTGGTGATGGTGCCAAAGGACTGGCCAAAAATGTTAGTGGCTATTGGGAGTTTAGTGGTACATCGGATACCTCTGGTGATTTGACTAGAATCGTGACTATTACCAATGCTCAAAGAGATGCCAGTTGGGATATAACTGATTCTGGCACCGAAGATCCAAACACAAAAAAAGTAGTCGTCACAGTATCTGGTACAGGGATAGATAATTATGTACTTACTACTTATGTGACCAATTGGTCATACAAAACTTGGGAGCAATCAGATTGGTCAGGGGTAGGAGATAGAGAGTTTTGGTCAGACCTGACCATGGCTTCTTCATCATATAGCAACATCAGTACCACTACGGTTGGTGAGTTGGCTCTTTCTCAGTTAGCAGGCTCAGAAACAAGCTGGGCTGACTGGGCTGATTTGATACCAGATTCTAGGGCTGCCTACAAAGCCTGGGAAGATTTTTATAATTATGAATTAGGGGCAGATGGTAGGAGTCTTTATCTTATTGGGACTACCAATTTTGATTTTATAAAATATGATATATCTAGAGCAGCAGCAGGCATTTTTAGGCCAGAGTGGAAAAGAGCAGTGCCGTGGCATACTCAAAATGTAGCCTTTCATCCTGATGGTGACTATGCGTATATTAACAAAAGACTACCAGCTGATGGTACAGACAACGTCTGCGTAGTTGACCTGACTGTCTTGACGGCTATTTCTGGTAGTGGGGCTACTTGCTATGATATTACCTATCCGGGTGGTACATATTATGCTATGGACATGGTAGTCAATGCAGCGGGCGATGCTTTGTATATGTTTGATAGTTATGGCTATGGCTATGCTTTTGAAATTACTGGGGGAGGAGCCACTTTGACAGTTACCAATGCCGCTCAGCTGATAAGTGCTGGCTCAGGTAGTGGTTATGCTATCAACAAAGTTTATTTGGATGAATCAGGAGCCGAGCCATATATTTATATAGTGGGCGATGATTATTTGGGCGAGTTCAAAAAAATGGGCATCAATGATAATCGTTGGTTTAGCTCAACAAGTACCAATGCTTATGTCCATGCTACTTATGTTTCTGATATCACGGACATGGAATTTTTGGAACAATCTTCAGGAAAAAATAGATTTGTTTTGGGCAATGAAGGCTCAACTGAAGAGTTTATTATTGTAGAAGATCAGGGTACCTCTTTATCAGAGATAGGCTCTTATAATGTAGGTACTAGTCAAGGTTATGCCGAGGTCATACCAGATGTTGATGAAGATATGGCTTTTATACATTATTATAATCCAGGGGGGATTTATGCTATTGATATCACCAACAGGGCTAGCCCAGCAGACGGTGTTTTGAGTAATCCTGGTTTTGGTAGAAAATCAAATTATACTACCTTTGATCAGTCTATTTATAGTACTACTTCACGTGGATTTTTTGTTGGTGGTCATGATGGTACGACCAACACTACGACACTTTATTTTATAGGCAAAACTAGGACCAATCCAACTGGCGGTACTTTTGATTATAAAAGGACTATTACCTTGGGAGAAAATGGTAATGTCTCAGGTGGGGCGCATGTTGACTTTCCGGTAGTGATATCTGAAACAAATGATTATTTTAAAACTACTGGTAATGGAGGAAACGTATACAATGAATATGGCTATGACGTAATATTTACTTCAGATTCGGATGGTACCCTGGTACTAGATCATGAGATAGAATATTATGCTAGTACTACCGGTGAATATGTAGCCTGGGTAAAAGTAGATTCTTTGGCAGCTGATACAGATATTTATATGTTTTATGGGAATTCAAACGTCACTAGTACCACGGAACATATAGATGAAGTATGGAGTAGTAATTATAAAATGGTCACCCACATGACAGATTCGGGTATAGGTGGAGTCGGCTCTAGCGTCAATAGTAGTAATGGTTGGTTCAAATATGATATTGATTCTCCTAGCGAGTCAAGCGGCAGGGTAGGACGGGCTCAATACTTTGATGGTGATTATGATTATCTTACTGTAGAAAATAATAGTGACAAAGCTCAGGGCACAGATGATTTTACAGTAGAGTTTTGGATGAAACCAGATTCAGCACAAGATCAGACGTACTCATCTACGTTATGGTTTGGCAATGGAGATGTGAATGATGCCGATGCCTGGTTGTTTAGGACCTATTTATCTACCAAGAAATTATATTTTCATATGGGTCATAATAATGTGACAAATTTAGGAGGTATGTATGTTGATACGGCGGCTATTACAGATGATGTCTGGACTTATATCGCTACAACCGTAGATAGAGATGTAGGTTATCAAGCTTATATAAATACAGTTATCAAAAGTGGCTGTACTGCTTCTCCGTGTGATGACACCACGGCTTATGATATTGGTAATGTTTATGATGTAAATATTGGTAAAGATTGGTCAAGTAAAGCTTATTTTTTTCATGGAGAGATAGATGAAGTAAGAATATCTTCTGATGTCAAAAGTACAGATTGGATGACCACTGGATACAACAATATAAATTCAACTACTACTTTTTATACTATAGGAGCAGAAACACAAATGGGGTACAATACTCCTGGTAGTTTGTACTCGTCTATTTTGGACTTGGGCTCAACAGATAAAGAAATAAAAAGTCTGACCGTCGAACAAAACGTACCAGCTGGTTGTGATTTGCAGATTACAGCTGAGGTAAGTGATGATGTTACTTTTGCAACAGGAGTCACTAGCGAAGTTTATAGTGATGCTAGTGCAGGATATTATACTAGTAGTACAGACGCCACTATGAATGGCAAAAGATATTTGAGATACAAGGCTGCATTGACTGCTTGTAGTAGCAATGCAAATACTCCCACTTTGTATGGAGCGAGATTTAACTATAGATAATGAAACAAAAAACAAAAAACAAAAAAGGATTTACTTTAGTAGAAGCCATAGTATATTTGGCTATTGTTGGTATTTTACTTACTGCTGTTGTGAGTTTCAACCTCACTTTAGGAAATACTGCAGTCAAAGTAGGCGCCGGAGTTGAAACTTCGCGTAACCGTCGTATAGCACTCAATGCTATTGATTATTTGGTAAAAAATGCAGATGGCATGCTAAAAGATACAAGTGGAGATTGTTCAACCTTTGGTGCTTCTCCTCAGGCTTTGGCTTTGTATTTTGAAAATGATGATTACCTACCTGGTACTTGCGTAAAAAATGGTGGCGGAGTGAGAGTCACCCTGAGTGACAGGAGGATTGTCATGGCTTGTTATCCAAATATGAATGGCAACGGACATTATAACAATTGTAGTGTTGATACATTTGCCGTTGGGAACAAGTATTATCTTAGTTCAGATGATGTTGAAGTTTTGGATACTAGTCTGACATTTGCAACCTCGACTGCGACCTCTACCGCCAATTCCAATATAAACATTACCACCACCTTGTCAGTCAGTAGTCAAAATAATCGGCAGGCTATGTTGTCAGCTACCTCTACAGCATCTAGTACGGTAGTAGTGTATAGTGAAAAACCAAGCGGTTTAGTGACTTGGTGGAGACTTGAAGAGGGCACGGGTACAACTACGGTTGATAGTATTGGTGATAATCCAGCTGGTTGTTATCCACCTGGCAGCACACCTACTTGGGCTGCGGGTATAGTGGACGGTAGTACTTATGCACTGGATTTTGAATATGATGACGATCCTTCAACTTGTATTACTTATGATCCTGCTACTGAATCTACTACTGACCCCGATGATTTGAATTTTAGTGATCAATTTACTATCACAGCCTGGGTAAAGCCGGAAGCATTTAACGGTTCGGTTCAACATAAAATTATGAGCAAAACTCAGTGGGCATACCAGAGAGGTTATGTGATGGAGTTACTTTCCACTACTGAGGCTGCAAATTGCAAAGTTTTCGATGGAACAACATACGTTGAGGTCGCTTCGGCTGATTCATCTATTGTAGTAGGAAATACTTATCATATAGCTTGTGTTTATGACCTAAATAATAATAGACTACAGGTATATGTTTATGAAAAAGATACAGGGCCCATTTCGTCCGTTATCTATGATGGGACGGTTCCAATATTAGTTAATGATACCTATGAACCTCATCTAAGCTATTCAGGCACCTCGGGCACCTTTGATGGTATAATAGATGAAGTGAGATTTTATAATAGAGCTTTAACAGATGAGGAAATTTCAGCTTTACAATCACAAGGAGATTATTAGAAATATATGAAGAATAAAATTAAAAAAGAAAAAAATAAAGGAGCCATAGCTTTGATTTTGGTGATTATGATCACTACTCTGACAGTATTGTCTAGTATTATTGTTGCTATGCTCAACACCAATGACAAGCTAGCAAACTATCATATCAGTGAAGGCCAGGAGGCAGCGATAGATATAAGTACTTGCATTGATGATGCGTTGGTGAGGATTGCATCTAGTACAGCTATTTCTGGTAGTTTTAATTTATTGACTAGTGATGTTGCTTGTAGTTCTACTATTAGTACCAATATTGTTGCTGGATTCAAAACGGTCACTTCGACAGCAACTAGTACATCAGATCTAGGTAGTTGGACCAAAACAGCAGTCGTCAAAATAAATGTATCTAGTTCACCCATAAGTATTGATTCTTTCAATGAGTCCAAGACGTCTTACAAATCTTATATTTGGTGTGGCGACGGCACCTGCAATGGTATTGAGGCTTGTGGTGACTGTAGTGCTGATTGTGGGGTTTGTCAGGTGTGTGGAGATGGAGCAACTACTGGCTCAGAAGTTTGCGATGATGGCAATGAGGTTACTGAATATTGTGGAGATGGTACTCCAGATACAGATGCCTGCAATGCTGATTGTACGGCGATCGTAGCAGACGAGACTTGTGATGATGGTAATGGTGTAAATGAATCTTGCGGAGATGGCACTAGACAAGCCGGTGGCCCTTATTGCAACAATACCTGTTCAGCTACTTATGTTGGTGGTGAAGGTTGTGATTATACAGGTGGTTCTTGTGGGGGAGTAGGCATAGCTCGTACGTCTCCAACGGCAGAATGTTCTACTTATTGTAATACAGATTGTTCAGCTTGTACCAAGTATTGTCTTTAAATAAAAATTTTAAAATATAAATTATGGCAAAAAACATAATAGGAATAGATATTGCAGATTTTTCTATCGAAGCTGTTGTTTTGGATAAAGAAAGAAAAGGATACAAAGTAGAGGCCTATTCTCGTGTAAATTTGGTGCCAGATATTGTAGAGGATGGTAGAATTTTGGATAAAGAAAAATTCAAGGTTGCTTTGAAGCAACTTTTTTCTAGTGCCCAACCAAAGCCTATTAGTAAAGCAGAGGACTATAAGGTATTTTTGTCAATTCCTGAGTCAAAAGTATTTTCCAAGATTTTGACGATACCAAAAAGCGTAAAAGACAAAGATATCAAAGAGGTTGCCAAAAGGCGAGCAGAAGAAATGATTCCAGAGGCTTTTGATAATCTAGTTACTGACATGAGAATACTAGGAGACAAAGGAGAGAATAAAGAAATATTTTTTACAGCTGCTGAAAAAGATGTGATTGCCAGTTTTGTGGATGTATTTGATTCTATGAATTTTGAGATAGAGGGCATTACCAGTGAAGCGATTAGCTCTTTTGCGGGATTATCAGATTCTCTTGAGAAAAAAGTGACTCTTTTATTGGATATAGGATCAAGGACAACCATTGCTTCTGTTTTTGATCATTCTGGTATTCGTGATTCTATAAATATAAATATTGCCGGGAACGACATTGATGATGCCTTGGCTCAAAAGATGGATATTCCTCGTTCAGTAGCCAATGAAAGAAAACAAAGTGTAGGATTGGATGCTAGTGCCAATGATGGGGAAATAATGTTGATTATTCAAGGACAGCTTCAGCCACTGGCAGATGAGCTGAAAAATTTTATAAATTATTTTCAGACTACTTACAATAAAAAAATAGAACAAATAGTCTTGATTGGTGGTTTGGCTCAGATGAAAGGTATAGATAAATATTTTGGAGACAATCTTAGTATCCCGGCTATAGTAGGCTATTCTTTTATTGATGCTAGTTTTTTACCAAAGCCAGTAGCCAATACCAAGTTTGTAAATGCTTTGGGATTGGCCAAACTTGGGTACTCTAAATCAGTCATCAACTTTTATCAAAAATTTTCTAGAGAAAAAAAAGAAGAAGTTTCTAAAGAGCCAATTGTCCCAGTCAAAACAGTCAATGAAGATGGCGAGGAGATAGTTGAAGAAGAAAAAAAGAAGCTCAAAATAAAACCTTTGTATATTATTATTTTAGCTATATTATTATTGGCAGGGGCTGGTTTTATGTTCCGAGATAAGATTTCGAGCTTTATACCCGGTCTTGGTCAAAAAGATGCAGTTATCGATGATCAGGAAGATATTGTTGTTGTTTTGGATAATTATTCTTTTGATAAAGAAATTTTTGTAGCCACGACAAATGAGACTGGTGTCGATAATTTTATTTCTGCAAAAGAGCACAAGGTGAGTGATGTGATAACAAGTAGGGGTGTAGAATATGGATATCAGGAAATCACAAAAGATATTTATGACCTGTTGGATACCAGGACCCTTGGTAGCCTTGATCTAGAGTCTACACAAGAGGAGGGATTTTATATTTTACCCAAAGCTGTTTTGGCTGATATAAAAAAAATATCCCCCTCAGAAGATGAATACAACTTGGGCGACCCTCTTACTATAGATGCAGAGTTTACTTTTTTCAAAATAAATGAGCAGGAGGTAGATGAGTACTTGTCAGGGGTTATTTCTGCTCAAAATATAGGCCCATTGTCAGATTGGGAGCTAACAAAAGGATATGAAGTAATAAAATATGATGTAGATAATAAAACTTATAATATTATGGTTAATATGGATTTAAAACGCCTCTAAATATTATTTTTTTAGATTTTGTGCTATAATATAAAAAGCTTTGATTGGCAAAATTTCGAAAAATTGCTATTATATATAATATATTTTAATTTAAACTAAAATTACTATGAACAAAATACAAAATAAGGGTTTTACTTTGGTAGAGCTGATAATAGTAGTAGCTATTATTGCGTTACTTGCAGCCGCTACTTTTGTAGCTATCAATCCAGCCAAGCGTCTTGGAGAAGCAAATGACGCTCAACGTTGGTCTGATGTTACTGCTATTGCTGATGCTTGGGTTACTTATTTGGCTGAAAACAGTGGCACAGATGCAACTACGTCTGTGGGTTGTATTACTGGAAATATAAATTGCATGATAGGTACTTATACTGGAACCGCTAGTAGTACTGCTAATGCAGATGCTGCTTGTGCTAGTACTACAAATGGTACAATCTGGTTAGATCCTTTGGTTGACGGAGGTTATATTGGTAGTATTCCTTTTGATCCAAAATCAAGTGGTGGTACAGGTACTACTACCGGGTATTACTTTCATAAAGATGCCAACGGGGTTGTCGCTGTAGGCTCTTGTGATAAATATCAAACTGCTAATATTCAAGTTGTCCGATAAAACATTTAATTTAAAATAAATTAGGATGAAGAAAAAACAAAATAAGGGCTTTACTTTGGTGGAGCTGATTATAGTAGTAGCTATTATTGCATTACTAGCAGCCGCTACTTTTGTAGCTACTAATCCAGCCAAGCGTATTGGACAAGCAAATGACGCTCAACGTTGGTCTGATATTTCTGCTATTGCTGATGCTTGGGCTGCTTATGTGGCTGACAATGGTGGTTCAAATGCAACTAGTTCGCCCTGCATAAGTGGTAATATCAATTGTATGATTTCTACGCTTGATGGAGCAACTAGTACTACTAGTGCTAATACTGCTTGTGCTAGTACTACCAATGGTACAATTTGGTTAGATCCTTTGGTGGCGGGTAGTTATATTGGTGATATTCCCTATGATCCACAATCAAGCGGGGGTACAGGTACTACTACTGGGTATTTTTTTCATAAAGATGCCAACGGAGCTGTTGTTGTAGGCTCTTGTGCTAAATACCAAACCAATACTATCGAAATTACTAGATAATATATTAAATTTTAAAAAAAGATTAGTATGAAGAAGATAAAAAACAAGGGCTTTACTTTGGTAGAGCTGATAATAGTAGTAGCTATTATTGCGTTACTCGCAGCTGCTACTTTTGTAGCTATCAATCCAGCCAAACGTCTCGGAGAAGCAAATGATGCTCAACGTTGGTCTGATATTACTAGTATTGCTGATGCCTGGTCTACTTATGCCTCTGACAATAGCGGTACATTTGTGACTACATCTGCAGATTGTATTACAGCCAATACAACTTGTATGATTGCCAATTATGCTGGTACAGACGCAGATTATGCTTGTGGGGCCACTACTACCAATGCTATAATTTGGCTAGACCCGTTAGTAACCAATGGCTATATAGGCTCTGTTCCATTTGATCCAAAATCTAGTTCAGTCGTAGGTACTAGCACAGGTTATTATTTTCTCAAAGATGCAAACGGAGTTGTGACCATAGGATCTTGTGATAAATATCAAACTGCAGCAATCAAGGTCATTAGATAATATTTTCTAAATTTAAAACTCCACTAATTTATTTTTAGTGGGGTTTTTGTTTTTACAAATTTTTTGGTTCAGGGTATAATAACAGGTGTAATTAAGATAAAAATATGAACTTATTTAAGAAAAAATGGTTTTGGATAATAGCTGTTATTTTAGTGGTTATTATCATTGTTTTTGCTTCTGTGTCTTCCAAAGAAGATGTAAATTATGTTACAGAAAAAGCAACAATACAGGATTTGGTACAGACAGTAGAAGTGACTGGCTCAGTAGAATCAGCAGATGATATTGATCTCAATTTTAGTACCTCGGGTAGATTGGCAGCTGTTTTGGTGGGTGTCGGTGACGAGGTAGAGGTGGGGCAGATATTGGCCAGACTTTCATCCGGAAGTGTTGCTTCTCAGGTAGAGGATGCTCGAGCAGCCCTGGATGTAGCTAGGAGTAATTTGGACCAACTGATGGCTGGAGCCAGCACCTTGGATCTACAAGTGACCGAAGAAGAAGTGGCTAGCGCCAGAACTACTCATCAAGCCAAGATTGATATTTTGGAAAACTTGGAAAATACCAGAGATAATGAACTGGAAAGTTTACGAGAAGTAGCTCTTAATATTATAAAAGATAAATATTTTGTAATACAATATTCTTTGGACATAATTTATGATTCTATTATGGATGGTGACGCTGATCAGTATTTGTATGTTGGAGATACAACTTCACTTACTCAGGCCAAAGCCCTTCACTCTGATGCCACACTTGCTTATCAGGGACTTGGGAATTTGATTACTCAAGCAAATGAGACCAATCTAGATAGCGATATAATAATTGCCTTGGCTAGTCTAGAAAATATTTTAGAAGAGGTGGCTGATTCACTCAATTACACACTTACAGCATTGCGGACAGCAATAGAAAACTCTGTTTATACAGACACCGTGATTGATGCTTACAAGTCAGGTGTAAATGCTCAAAGTACTGTAGTAAATACCGCAATTACAAGTGTCCAGAATTCAGCCTCTGACATCAATACTAGAAAATTATATTATGAAACATCTATTATTGATGCTCAAAACAATGTAGAGTCAGCCTTGGCTAGTTTGAATCTAGCGGAAGCAAGATTGGGACTAAAAGGAGCTCCGCCAAGAGATTTTGAGATTGCAGCAGCCGAAGCCAACGTACGCAGAGCCCAAGCTACACTCAATAGATATTTGAGTAATTGGAGCGACACAGTTATCAAGGCTCCTGTTGACGGTATTGTGACAGAAATAAATTTTGATGTTGGTGAGCAAAGTTCTATGGCTACCCCGGTTGTTTCAATGATTGGTTTGAGCACAATGCAGATAGAGGTAGATGTACCAGAGTCAGACATTACCAAAGTAGAGCTCAACGATGAAGTAGAAATAACCTTGGATGCATTTTCTAGTGAAGACAAATTTGTTGGTACAGTTACTTTTGTAGATCCAGCTGCGACCAATATTGATGGAGTTATTTATTATCAGGTCAAAATAATATTCAACGAAAAAGATAATCGTATAAAATCTGGTATGACTGCTGATATTACTATTTCTACCGAAAGTAGAGAAGGAGTTTTAGCTGTTCCTTCTCGAGCAGTGGTTTATCGTGAAGATGGCAAATATATTCAAATTTTGGAAAATGGGCTACTAACAGAAAAAGAAGTGACCACCGGACTCAAAGGTGACGGTGGTGTGACGGAAGTTGTTTCTGGCATCGAAGAAGGTGCGGATGTGATTACTTTTATAAAAGATAGTAAATAAACATGATAGAAATAAAAGATTTACACAAAGAATTTGTCAACGATGAAGTTGTCACCAAGGTTTTACATGGTGTTGATTTGAAAATAGACAAGGGAGAATCTATAGCTATTATGGGGCCTTCTGGCTCAGGAAAATCTACCTTGATGCATATCTTGGGTTTTTTGGATACTTTGACTGCAGGTAAATATCTTTTTGACAACAAAGACGTGAGTAGTTTGGATGATGATACGCTAGCTGAATATAGAAACAAAAAAGTGGGCTTTGTATTTCAAAGTTTCAATCTGCTTCCCAAGACTTCGGTCTGGGACAATGTTCGGTTACCTTTGCTGTATGTCAAAGGAAAACAAAATCTTGATGCTGTGGATGACGCTATCAAAAGTGTTGGTCTTGAGCACCGTAGAGACCATCTATCCAATCAGCTTTCTGGTGGTGAAAAACAAAGAGTAGCCATAGCTCGCGCTCTAGTCAACAAGCCAGATTTGATTTTTGCTGATGAGCCCACTGGAAACCTTGATTCAAAATCCGGTATTCAGATTATGGAGATTTTGCAGGGTTTGAGTAAAATGGGCAAAACTATTATTTTGGTGACTCATGAGACAACTACTGCTCGCTACGCCAAGCGGATAGTAGAAATAAGAGATGGCAAAATTGTTAGCGATAAAGATAATAAAGATGTGATAGATGGCAAAGCATTAAATGGCCATTTAAAATAAATTATGCGTTTTGATTTTCGTAATTACATATCTGTCATCAAAGCATTGAAGCGTAATAAAATGCGCTCTTTTTTGACATCTCTGGGAATAATCATTGGTATTTCAGCTGTGATTATCATTATGTCCGTTGGTTCGGGCGCTCACTCTTTGATTGCCAACGAAATTCAAGGAGTAGGCAGTGATCTTATAGGAGTATTACCAGGGGCCAGTGATGATGATGGACCACCAGCCGCCATAATGGGTATCAATATTACTACCCTTACTTTGGATGATGCCAAGGCCGTAGAAAAAGATGTTGAAGAGATAATAGGTGTCACAGCTTATGTTCGTGGATCAGCTACAGTTACTTGGCAAAATAAAGTTGCAGACACAAGCTTTGCCGGCGTTACTGCAAATTATATGGATGTAGAGTCAGGTGCTGATGTAGAGCTTGGTAGATTTATAGGCAAAGAAGAAGCAGACTCTATTACCAAGGTGGCTGTTTTAGGATCTTCTGTAGCCGAAGAATTGTTTGGCCCTATGGATCCCATAGATGAACGAATAAAAATAAATAAAGAATCTTTTAGAGTGATAGGCTTGATGAAAGAAAGAGGGTCAGCTTCTTTTCAGGATCAAGATGATCAAATTTTTATTTCTATTACCACTGCTCAAAAATTGATGTTGGGCATCAATTATATTAGTATGATGAGAGCCAAGGTAATCAAAGGAGCGGATGTAGAATTTGTACAAGAAAAAATCAAAAGTACACTGAGAGAGCAGCACGACATAGATGATCCATCCGAAGACGATTTCACAGTTCAGTCCTCAGAAGAATCTTTGGAAATGTTGGAGAGTATTACAGGAGCTCTCAATTATTTTTTGGCTATGGTAGCTGCTATATCACTTTTGGTGGGGGGAATTGGTATTATGAATATCATGCTTGTTTCGGTCACAGAAAGTACCAGGGAGATTGGACTTAGGAAAGCAGTTGGAGCTACTAGTTCAAATATTTCTAATCATTTTTTAATTCAAACTATAATGTTGACTTCTATGGGAGGTTTGATAGGTATAATATTGGGAGTACTTGTGGCTTTTATTATTAGCTTGATAGTTAACTCTTTGGGTTATAATTGGGATTTTGTGATTTCGGCCACTTCTATAATAATTGCAGTGGTATTTACTATTGTAGTAGGGCTTAGTTTTGGGTGGTATCCAGCCAGAAAAGCCGCCAAACTCAATCCAATAGAAGCACTTCGTTATGAATAATTTATGAAATTAAATAATATATTCAACATAGCAATAAGAGCTTTGGCAAGAAGCAAAATACGCACATTTTTGACTGTGTTGGGTGTTTTAGTTGGCATTTCTTCAGTTACTATTATTATTTCAGCTGGCAACAGTGTGGAAGCCTTGATTTTTAAACAAATAGAAGGCTTTGGTTCAAATTATATACAAACAGAGGTCAGGGTACCAAAAGGAAGTGGCGGTGCAGCTTCTCAGATTCAAGGCATAGTTATATCTACGCTCAAAGAAAAAGATAGACAAGATTTTTTGGATCTAGAAAATATTGATAAGTCTTATGGAGCGGTGATAACACAAGATATTATTTCTTGGCGAGGGGAGATAAACAAGGTAATGATTTATGGTGTTGGGTCTGATTATATAGATATTGATACTACCGAGATTGATCAAGGTAGATTTTATACAGAGGATGAAGATAATAGTAAAGCTCGGGTGATAGTTTTGGGCTCCAAGGTAAAAGAGGATTTATTTGGATCTAGTGATGCTATTAGTCAAAATGTCAAAATAAATAAAATTAGTTTTAAGGTTATTGGTGTAGCCAAGCCTCGCGGAGCAGTCTTTACTTTTGATTTGGATGACTTGGTTTATATACCAGTCAAAACTACTCAAACAGTGTTGATGGGCATCAATTATTTGTCAGCCATTACTTCTCAAATGGTAGATTCTGGCGCAGAAGAAGAAACCGCTGAGCAAATGAGGATGATACTTCGTGAAAATCATGACATAGATGATCCAGAAAAAGATGACTTTGAGGTCATGTCAGGTACAGAAGCCATGGAAATGATGGCTACTGTTTTGGGAGGTATGACAATCCTCTTGGTAGTATTGGCCGGCTTGTCTCTTTTGGTGGGAGGAGTAGGTATTATGAATATTATGTACGCCACTGTAGCTGAGCGTACTTTTGAGATAGGTCTCAGAAAAGCTGTTGGAGCTAGTCCCAAAGATATTTTACAACAATTTTTAATAGAATCTATTATTATTACATTTTTAGGAGGGTTCTTTGGAATTATATTAGGAATCATTGTTATTTATGGAGTATATTTTGGGGCAAATTATTATGGTATGGAATGGCCATTGTCTATATCTTGGTTAGGTATATTATTGGCCATAGGTTTTTCAGTTGTAGTAGGTCTCATCTTTGGACTTTATCCAGCTAGAAAAGCCGCTTCTTTGGATCCTATTACAGCCTTGAGGAAAGAATAATAAAAAGCCCCATCTTTTTAGACGGGGCTCGATTTTTATGAGGTAATTGCCTCATTTTTTTGTTTACGTTGGCGGATGATCTGGGTGCCGAGGATTATAAGGGCGGCAATTATATTTGGAATTTGCATGGCAAGTAGTGGAATAGGCTTAGGGCCAATAGTAAGGATGACTGCGAATGACCCTTCCAAAAGGAGTAGGCCAGACAGTAAATAAAAAATGATTTTTTCATTAAAGAATGCCCAAGCAACCAATGTGCCAAAAATCAAGGCGATCAATGACATGATTATAAATGTAAACATTTTTTTGCCTCCTATTTTTTAAGGTTTGAAAGGTCAATTGAAAACATTGGAAAATACCATGTTAGTGTATTTTTGTCAATATAAATAAAAAGCCCCATCTTTTTAGATAGGGCTTTGTTTTTACGGAGTGCTATTGCTTGGTACTTTTGTTCTTTTTTCGGAGTAGGTCAATGACATGGCAAGAAGCGCCATAAAGATAGTTGTTCCTAGCCAAGGTACCAACAACAGTCTAAGCCAATCAAAGAGATTGAAGGGTATGCTACTGTACTGAGGAGTAGAGGTGTATGGGAGAGAGGATATCACCAAAGAGAAAAATCCAATTCCCCAGAAAAAACATTTACATATAGGATACCGCAGAGACCAAAAAGCTTCTTTGAGGGCTTGTTTTCGAGTGAGCATTAGGTACCTCCATTTTCTTCTGGTTTTCTAAAATAATCCCCAATAGTAATAGCTGCACTGACCAGGATACTGGCAAGTAGCCAGGTCAAGGCACAAACCCAGAGCCAAGTCATTGGATCTTTTTGGTTTTCTGGATAATCAAATCCAGGGACAAGCATTAGGCAGGTGGCTACAAAGATAAACAGTGAAACATAAATATATACCTGTTTAAGTTCCACGATTACTTCCTTTATTGAGCGTCTTTGTTCTGACATGATTCTGTCCTTTCCATTTTGATTTTGCTCAGATTGGCGTACTTGCCAGTGTTTATTTTTCTGCATTTTGCACACAGAAGAATAGATTTTTTGCTTTGCCAGACTTCTTCTAGGTCACCATCATTGTTTCGAAATATATGATGACAAGTCAGGGTAATACGTCTAATCGATAGGGTAAGGTAAGAATCACAGGGGCATTTTTTGCCAAGAGATACTTTGATACCCATACAGCGAAGGACAAAGTAGAGTCCGACGAAACAAATAGCCAGGTTTATGTACATGGTTTTACCTCCGTTTTTTGTAGAGAACAATTGTAAACTATTTTTATATTAGGGGATAGGAGTATATTAGTCAATTTACTCATTGGCACTCCTTGACGGAGAGTGCCAATTTGTATATAATAACTTCATGGAAAAAAGGAAGCAAAAATTACTCAAAGAAATCATCGATATATATATAAAAACAGCCCGGCCAGTTGGCTCCAAGAGCTTGTCAGAAGACAAGAAATTTGATGTTTCCCCAGCCACCATTCGAAATGATATGTTTGAGCTCGAGCAACTAGGATATATCATGCAGCCACATACTTCGGCTGGTCGTATTCCTACCATCGAAGGATATAGATATTATTTGGACAATTTGTTGGCAATCCAAAAAGCCACAGCCAAAGAAAGAACAGAATTGAAATCTGCTTATAAAAATGATATTCGTGAATTGGCCAAACTTTTGGTAGAAAAGACAAACATGGCTACTATTGTCGGCTTTGCACCAAATAGTTTTTATTTTACTGGTTTGTTCAATTTATTTTCTCAGCCAGAGTTTGAAGACTACAAGATGGTATTGTCCATGAGTCAGGTGGTAGATAGTTTAGAAAAAGCCATGGGTGATATATATAGTAGTATAGAAAAACCAGAACTTTTGATAGGTGATGACAATCCTTTTTCAAGTGATTGCGCAGTAGCTATCACTCCATTGCCTGGCAAGCAAATTTTGGCAGTTCTGGGTCCAGTCCGTATGGACTACAATCGTATTTTGGGATTTTTAGAAGAAACAGTAAAAATAGTAAAATAATTATGAAAGAAAAGAAAGAAAAGAAAGTGAAGAAGAAAGATAAATTAGCAGAGCTAGAGCAAAAAGCTGGCGAAAATCTAGCTGGCTGGCAAAAAGCCTTGGCTGATTATCAAAACCTTGAAAAAGAAATGGAAAATCGTCTCTCGGGTATGAGTGAGTTTACAACCGCTACTTTTATCCTTGAGCTATTACCAATCTTTGATAATTACCAAATAGCTATTACCCATATTCCAGAAGGCCAAAAAAAAGAATCATGGGCAATAGGCCTAGAACATATTTTGAAAATGTGGGAAAGCTTTTTGAATGATCATGGAGTGGAGATGATAAAAACAGTTGATCAGATGTTTGATACTGCATTACACGAATCAATAGGTGAGGTAAATGAGAAAGATCAAAAAGATCAAATAATAGTAGAAGAAAAATTGGCTGGTTATAAAATAAAGGACAGAGTAGTTCGTCCAGCAAAAGTAATAATTAATAACTTAAAATAAAAATATGTCGTTGATACCATGGAGTCCATTTTTGGACACATTTGATAGTCTAGAAAAGGGTTTTACAAATTTTGTACCAGCTATAGATGTCTATGAAGAAAAAGACAATGTGATTGTAGAAGCAACATTGGCGGGCATCAAACCAGAAGAAGTAGAAATCAATGTGCATGATGATGTACTTACTTTAGAAGGTAAACGTCAGACTTCTAGTGAAATTGATGAAAAAAATTATTATCGCAAAGAAGTACGAAGTGGTTCTTTTCATCGTAGTGTAATCTTGCCAGCTTCTGTCCAAGCAGACAAAGCCAAGGCCAAGTTTGAAAATGGCATGCTCAAAGTATTGTTGCCAAAAGAAACAGAGTCTAAACCAAAAAATATTAAAATTAATATAGATAAATAAATGATGACCAATATGAATTCACCGCTCAATCTGCGGTTGATAAAAAAATGTCCGATTTGCAATGTTGATTATCAACAATCAATGATTCAAGTTTTGGATGAAAGTGAATATGGGGTACTGACTTATGCTACTTGCAAAAGTTGTGGTGCCAATTTGCTTACCAAATTTGCTTCATTGCCACAAGGCGTGATTGGCAATGCCATCTTGACTGATCTGACTCCTCAAGAAGTTTTGGAGTTTGCAGATGGAGACGGTATAAATGACGATGATGTTTTGGATATCCAACACCTGTTGTCAAAAAAAGAATTAGTAAACAATTTTAAAAAATTAATATAATATAAAAATATGAGTAAAATTATTGGAATTGACCTAGGAACAACCAACTCAGCCTTTGCTGTGATTGAGGGAGGAAAACCAAAGATCCTGGAAAATAAAGAGGGTAGTAGGACCACTCCTTCTATGGTAGCCATTTCAAAAAATGGCGAAAGACTAGTGGGTCTACCAGCCAAGCGTCAGGCTGTCACCAATCCAGAAAATACAGTTTTTTCTGTAAAACGTTTGATTGGTAGAAAATTTTCTGATGCTGAAATCAAAAAAGATGTAGAGACTATGTCTTATAAAATCGTCCAAGCAGGCGAAGGTGTCAAAGTAAAAATGGGAGACAAAGAACATAGTCCCCAAGAAGTCTCTGCTATGATTTTACAAAAAATCAAAGCCGATGCCGAAGAACGTCTAGGTGAAGAAGTAAAAGAAGCTGTGATTACTGTACCTGCTTATTTTGATGATGGACAAAGACAAGCTACCAAGGATGCTGGTAAAATAGCAGGCCTTGAAGTAAAACGTATTATCAACGAGCCGACTGCAGCTGCTTTAGCTTATGGTTTTGATAAAAAGAAAGATCAACAGATTGCTGTTTATGATTTGGGTGGTGGTACATTTGATATTTCTATTTTGGATGTCTCAGCTGATACTGTCGAAGTAAAATCAACCAACGGTGATACTCACCTTGGTGGCGATGATTTTGATCAAGTGATTATCAATTGGATTTTGGATGAATACAAAAAACAAGAAGGCATGGACCTATCAAAAGATCCTCTTGCTTTGCAAAGACTCAAAGAGTCAGCCGAAAAAGCAAAGATCGAGCTTTCATCATCTATGGAAACAGAAATCAATCAACCATTTATCACAACCGATGAGTCAGGACCAAAACATTTGGTCATGAAAATGACTAGAGCCAAGCTAGAAGAGCTAGTTGGAGATTTGGTGGCAGATACCCTAAAACCATGTGAAAAAGCTCTAAAAGACGCAAATTTGAGCACTAGCGACATAGAAGAAGTGATATTGGTCGGTGGTATGACTCGTATGCCATTGGTTTTGCAAAAAGTGGAAGAATTTTTTGGTAAAAAACCAAATATCTCAGTCAATCCTGACGAAGTAGTAGCTCTTGGGGCCGCTGTCCAAGCTGGTGTTTTGCAGGGTGATGTCAAAGATGTATTGTTGCTGGATGTTACTCCACTTACTCTAGGTATTGAGACTTTGGGTGGTGTACGTACTCCATTGATAGAAAGAAACACTACTATCCCAGCTAGCAAGACTCAAATCTTTTCTACTGCCGCTGATCATCAAGACACGGTAGAAATCCATGTCTTACAAGGTGAGCGTGAGATGGCAGCTGATAACAAGACTTTGGGTAAATTTACTTTGTCTGGTATCCCTCCAGCACCACGTGGTGTCCCACAAGTAGAAGTAAGTTTTGATATAGATGCCAATGGTATTTTGAATGTAAAAGCTGCAGACAAAGCAACCAACAAAGAACAATCAATTACAATCAAGTCTTCATCTGGTCTCAGTGAAGAAGAAGTAGACAAGATGCAAAAAGACGCTGAGTTAAATGCCGAAGAAGACAAAAAAAAGAAAGAAGAAGTTGAAGTCAGAAATAATGCAGAAAATATTATTTTCCAAACCGAAAAGTTTATCAAAGAGAACAAAGATAAAATCAAAGACGAAGACAAGAAAATAATGGAAGAAAAGATGGAAGCTTTGAAAAAAGTAAAAGATGGCAAAGAGCTAGAACCTATCAAATCAGCCATGACCGAGATGGATGAAGCTGTACAAAAAATTGGTGCAGCTATGTATCAGCAACAAGCCCAATCTGCAGGAGCTGCTGGACCAGAAGCAGAGACCAAGTCAGATGATGACAAAAAATCCGACAAAGACGCTGTTGAAGGTGATTTTGAAGAAGTAAAGGACGAAGACAAGAAAGACGATAAAAAATAATGGGAAAAGATTATTACAAAATATTAGGAGTTGAGAAAGGTGCGAATGATGCTGATATCAAGCGCGCCTTTCGCAAACTTGCTCACGAGCATCATCCTGATAAAGCCAGTGGAGATATTGAAAAGTTCAAAGAGATAAATGAAGCCTATCAGGTCCTAGGCAACAAAGAAAAGCGCCAACAATACGATCAGTTTGGCACTACCTTTGATGGCCAAGGTGGTATGGGTGGCGGTAATCCTTTTGGACAGGGTTTTGATTTTTCCCAGGGTTTTGGTGGCGGTCAAAATGCAGATTTTGATTTGGGGGATATTTTTGGTAGTATGTTTGGTGGTGGCGGACCAGCCGGAGGCGGTCGTGCCAACAGAGGTACTGATATAGAAGTAGAATTAGATATATCTCTCAAAGAAGCAGTCTTTGGTACTTCCAAAAATATTTCTATCCGAAAAGAAAATTCTTGCGAACCTTGTAAAGGTACAGGAGCAGACAAAGGAGATTCTTTTGATCAATGTAAGTCTTGTGCTGGTAGTGGTCGAATAAGTACAACTGTACTTGGTACTTTTCGTATGCAGACTGTCTGCCCAGACTGTAAGGGTCAAGGCAAAACTATCAAGGATAAATGTGGGAATTGTAGCGCTACTGGAGTGACTACTGAAAATGTAGATATCAATGTAGAAATACCAGCCGGCATAGACAATGGACAAGCTATCCGCCTAGCAGGACAAGGTAATGCAGGCAAAAATGGAGCTCCTGCTGGTGATCTCTATGCAAATATAGTAGTTGTTGCAGAAAAAGGATTTGAGCGACAAGGATTTGATTTAATCTCAGAATATGATATACCTTTTACTATGGCAGCGCTGGGCAGTCAGATAGAGGTCAAAACTATAGATGGTAAAGTAAAGTTAAAGATTCCAGCTGGTACGCCAAGTGCTAAAAAGTTTATCCTCAAAGGCAAAGGAGTAAATAGGCTAAAAAGCCGAGGTAGAGGAGATCAAGTAGTGATAATCAATGTAGATGTTCCGACCAAACTGAGTAAAAAACAAAAACAGTTGTTGGAAGAATTAAATAAAGAATTAATAAAAGATAAAAAATCTTGGTTTTAATTCATAATCGCACACTCAAACAAAGGAGATAACCATGAATTGGTTGGCAATTGTCAGAAGGCAAGATGGTACATTTCACAAGGAGCCGATGGGTATATCTGCTTCAGCTACCGAAATTTGTCGTCGTTGGTATGAGCAACACGACACTGGACGGGTAAGCTTGGTAGGTGTAATCAGGGGCGGTGAAACTGATGAAATTATCAAAGTTTTGTCCGAAAAGAAATCTTCTTAAAACATATCACCCTTGTTTTACAAGGGTGATTTTATTTAAAAGTGAAGGCGCACACTACATCTTGACTTTTCTTCTGTATTTGTCTATAATTTATCCCGTTATCCTTATATTATACTCTTGATAAAGGGTGATTATTTAATATATTTGCCATCCTAGCTCAGTTGGTAGAGCAACGGTTTTGTAAACCGTCGGTCGTCGGTTCGAGTCCGACGGATGGCTCCAGATTTATTTAAGTAATAAAAACGATATGTCACAAGATAATCTAGCAAAGCTTGAATGTACTGAATGTCATAGTATAAACTATCACAGCCATCGCAACAAAAAGATGGTAAAGGAAAGATTGGAGCTTAAAAAATATTGTCAAAAGTGTAAAAACCATACACAACACAAAGAGACTAAATAATCTCAATTTTTTGGGAGTATTGTGTCGAGGGGGTATAGTGTCAATTGGCTAGCACGGTGGTCTCCAAAACCACAAGACTGGGTTCGAATCCTAGTACCCCTGCCAAAAGAACTGGATTTTTAATCCTGTTTTTTTGTTACCCTAAAGTAACTTTCGAACTTTTTAAATAAAAAACCCCGCACGCGATGTACAGGGGGAGTAGTTCTTGAGACTTACTCAGGTCTTATGTCGGTTTTTTCGGTGTCTAATTTTTTCTTCGAATTTGGGTCCAGGTCCTATGTTTTTTTTGTTATGTGGATATGGTAGATCCCAAATAGCCTTATTATCTCCAACAAAACAAGCAGAAAAATAATTAGGTGAACCATAATCTACCACGATAGCTTTTAAGGCTTTGCCTACTAGACGTTTAGATACATCTTCCCTACAGCTTATATGGTTTATCAAAAAAACTTCACCTATCTTTGGATATCTAGATACACCAGATAATCTGATTGTATTAAATCTTTCAAAAAGATAGTTTTCTATAGTTTCTTGAAGAGCTAGTAGCTCAGCCTCGGTTAAGTCGTCCCTTCTTTTTGAATCATTAAGATGACGCTTATTAGTAGGGGGGTTGTTACGGTGTTTTGGTTTTGAAAAGCTTGTTATGCTACCTATAAACAGTAGAGTGCCCAAGACAACGGCAATACCTTCTTTAAAAAGCACACCACCCAAGAGAATCACAAGACCTAAAACAAGAACAGTTACCTTCATTTCTTTACCTCCGGAAAAGGTTGCTTAGCAACCATGTAATGAACCAATTGAACAAATCATATTATAATGCTATATATCTTTATTTTTGTCAATAAAGGTTCTAACATCGTCCCACCGCCCCTGCCAAAAGAACTGGATTTTTAATCCTGTTTTTTTGTTACCCTAAAGTAACTTTTGAACTTTTTATTTTTCTGGTATAATAAATTTATGTATAAAATAATGGCACATAATAAATTAGGTTTTACGCTTGTCGAATTGTTAGTTGTAATTGCTATTATTGGAATACTCTCTACTGTGTCTATAATAAATTTAAATACCGTCAAAGCCAAGGCTCGTGATGCTGTACGTCTTCATGAGTTAGATGATTTTCGACTTGCTTTGAAAATATATTATGAACACTATGGCGTATATCCTTGTGGTGATGCAGAGGATGTTAATGGGGGGACAAAGGATTCAAATTTAAGTTGTGGTCCTAATCCAACTGCTGACGTAGAAGGATTTTTAAATGGCACTGGGGTAAACCCGCCAGAGGATAACTGTGATGGTTTACCAATTGGTGGGCTATTTAGTATGGGCTTACTTCATACATCATGCCCTCTAGATCCATCACTAGTGGAAGGACAAACTGTCTGGGATGATTTGGGGCGGGGCTATCTTTATCATGTTACTGCAGATAGGCAAACATATATTATAGCTACCTACCTTGAAGCTGGCGCGTATAAGATGGCAAATGATGGAGGGCGAGAGGACACTGTTTATGAAGAAGGTAACGGTGTTGGCGCGCTGACGCCATACTGGCTATTAGGTCCACGGAACCATTAATTTTATACAAATACAAAAATAAGAAGCAAGCTGTAAAGCTTGTTTTTTTAAATAAAAAAATGAGCACCCTTTATAGGTGGGCGCTCGGGGGAACCTGTCTCCGTAGAGACTTATTCATAGACATCATAGAAGGGATAATCGCTAGCAAGGTCAGCGGCTAAATCATCCGTGTCGTTGGGGGAAAAATCTGTAGTTGCAAATCCAGGTCCTTTTTGATGGAAGGCTCCGATCCCTAGATACTTGGCGTCATCCCAAGTACTTGTCGGGATTGGCTCATTTTCATGAACTTCCATAACTTCTGATACCTCTACAAGCTCTGGTACTCCTGGGCATTCTTCGTCCTCTTTTACGTACCAGAGAATGAGTCCGTCACCAGTAGAATGTGCGTTCTGTCGAGCTGAGAAGAAAAGGTGTTTCTTTTGTGGCATGATTATCACTTTCTATTGTAGGAACATGTCATATGGTTATGACAGGGTTATATTTTTACTATAAAATAGCAATTTTGTCAACCATTCTTTAAAAAGGGCCTAAATATCGTCCTATTGTCTCTACTAGCTTAAAATGCCTTATTTTATTGACATTTGTGAGTTTTTTTGGTATGATTAACTCGCTTATTAAGATTTTGAAATTATAAAAATATATGAAAAAAGATCAAATAAAAAAATTTGCAACTGGGCAATCTAGATATTGTCAAAAATGTGGAGTAGAGTCCAGTGACTTATTTGAAGTTACTCTAAATATTCAAAAAAAAGATCAACTACTATATTGTATTGATTGTAAAGCCAAGCACAAGGTAAAGAAAGAAGTTGTTTCAGCATAAAATAATCAAGACCTTTAATCGTTGTTATTAAAAAAGGTTCATGTATTGTTTTGTTGTTCCTGTCAAAAAGAACTGGATTGTTATAATCCTGTTTTTTTGATAAGCTAGATTCAATGTGAATGGCGAAGTCAAGTAAGGTGGACTGCGGCCATATTATTATTTAAGTAAAAATATGCTAAAAATAAATAAATTATATTTTATACTTTTTGTGTTAGTTATTCCTTTGCTCATAACGGGTTGTGGTGATGATACTAGCCCAGCACCATTTGATCTTGGTCCAGGATTTTTTGACAAAGATATAGAAGAGGCAAATAGTGTAGTAAACGAGCTAACACCCATAGTCACTATTGGGGATGAGGTGACAGTGCCGGTCTACCAGTGTAATGTAGATTTGGACTGTGATAGATGTCACAATGGAGATGTCTATGGCCAAGTATGTTCAAATGGAACCTGTCAGGGAGATCTTAGATTTTTAGAAGAGTGTCCAGAGGATTGTAGTGTTGGAGAGTGTGTAGAAAACGATGATATACTCACAGGAGAAGAAGTCGATGGTTTGGTGGGAGAAGATTATGATTTGAACCCCAAAGGTGAAGATGATGATGCTATTGTAGATAATGATGATTTACTTCCAGAGCCAGATGGCACACAGTGTTCCAATTCAATTGAATCTTGCATTGGTTATAGAGGTATTGGTAGTGCTTATCTGACAGATTATCCAGCCTGTGAATGCAAATTGATATATGTACCAGCTGGTTGTAGTCCTATGGATCCGCCATGTCCTGATTTTTCAACTAAGACAGATTATCCAGCCTGTGAATGCAGATAAATTTAATTAAAACAGGTCTTAGTTAGGCTTGTTTTTTTGTTGTTCATATTTGACCTTAATCAGTAATATAGTATAATTGATAAGCTAAATAATTAAACTAAAAATTCATGAATAAGATAATAATCATTATTGTTTTGGCAATAATATCAGTAGGGTCTCTTGGTTATATGGTATTTACCAGTCCCAACTTTGGCGCCATAGGAAAAGATAAGGCCAAAGCTATAACAGAAAAGTTTATCAATGAAGAATTACTTGAAATAGGTGAAACCATTGTCGTTGGTGAAATAACCGAAGAAGGTGACTTGTATAAAATATCTATCAATCTTTCGGATGGCAGGGAAGTGTTTTCTTATTTGACCAAAGATGGTAAATTTTTCTTTCCAGAAAAAATAGAAATAACAGGAGTAATAGTAGATGAAGAACCTGAAATTTCAGAAAATAATAACAATAACAACAATAATCAAAATCAAATGGAATTAAAAACAGAAATTTTAGTAGAAGGTAGTGGTGATCAAGTTGTCAAAACTGGTGATTCAGTCAGTGTAGACTATACAGGTACTTTAGAAGATGGTACAGAATTTGATTCTAGTATAGGAAGAGAGCCTTTTGTCTTTACCGTTGGGCAAGGACAGGTTATAACTGGTTGGGATCAAGGTTTGATTGGTATGAAGATAGGTGAAGAAAGAAAATTGACTATTCCTTCTGAATTGGGCTATGGCTCAACTGCCGTTGGTCCAATACCACCAAATTCAACCCTAATCTTTAGTATCAAACTAATTTCTATAGATTAGTAACAATTTTTAACGAAACATGTCAAAACTTATAATAATCCGGGGCCCTCTAGGAGTCGGTAAATCAACAGTATCAAAATATTTGGCTCATCATATCCAAGCCGAGTATATTTCAGTTGATCAAGTTCTCAAAGACAATGACCTTGAAGCAGAGAATGGCTATGTGGTAGAAGATTTCCTCAAGGCTAATAAAATCATACTTTCCGAACTTGAAAAGAATTTTGATAGGGGAACAAGTGTAATTGTTGATGGAAATTTTTATTTTAAAGAAGCGATAGATGATTTGGTAGACAATGTATCGGTGGATACGCAAGTTTTTACTTTACATGCACCACTTGATATCTGCATAGAGCGAGATGCAAGTCGTGAGCCTCCACATGGTAAAGATGCGGCTGAGTTTGTCTACAATGCAGTTGCCAAAGTAGATTTTGGTAAAGTCATTGAGACAGCAGACAAAGCTACTCCTCAGGTAGTAATGGAGCTAGAAAAGTTAGTAAAATAAATCAAAATAAAGACCCCGCCAAGCTTTGCTTGGCGGGGTTATTTTTTACGATTCTTTTTTCGAATCGTCTTCTTTGGCTTCTGCTCCCATTTCAACATCGGGGTAGAAGTCATCGAGTGTCAGGGTTTCGCAGTCAACTGCGATCTCGCACTCAATCAGAGCCTCGACGATGCCTTCGATATCGGCGTCATCTGTATCATTTGTCCCACAGACACGGAGATAGGGAGCGGGCTTATCGCTACCATCACAACGTTCGACAGTTGTATTGTGAATAGTGATGACCGCTTCCCCAGTCAGCTCGAGTTTACGAATAACTTCGTGAATCTTGTTTTTGGTGTTCCGGAAAAAGGAAACGTCATCCTCAGGCATGACTATGTGGGTTTGGAACCCGTGCATTTCAATGTTCGGCATTAGTCTCTCCTTTTTTGGGTGTTGTCAGATTTCCAACAGTTCGAGACAGTTTCCATCAACAAAGATGGAATCAGTTCCATTGAGAAGTAGTACGGATGTTACTTCAACCATGATAAAAGGTATTCTACGGGTTTTGCTAACGCAAACTTTTGTCATACCAGTCAGAGTGACCGGTGAATCAACTTCCAGTGTCTCGTCTTCACCGTAGGGAATATCCTGTACAATAATTGCTTCTTTGTTTTTGAATCCTCTGACATTTACAGCAGCCATGTGCCTTCTCCTTGTTTTTGAGTTTGTTTTGAAAAAACGCGAACAACTAAAAATAGCATAAATATGCTATTTTGTCAATCCAACAAGTCTTTTTTAGTTGTAGTGATTGTATACCTCACCTTTTACAATACCCTGGTTTTTTAGTTCTAGGGCTTCGTTATTGTTAAATTTATTACGTACATGTAAATCTCCTTCGATGACTACATCATCAGGGATATCTACAATAGTATCGATGCCTGTGGCCTGGGCATATACACTTCCACCTACATGCAATCCTTTTGGTAGCCAGGCTATTTGGGTACTTCTGATATCAAGATCTCCTTTGATTTTAAAATTTAGTGGGAGTTGGTGTATATTTGTTTTTTGCATTTTACAATCTCCACCGATTTCTATACCCTTGGGAATTTCAGTGATAGTAGTACCAGAAATATTCAAGTCTCCTTTTACTTTTAGTTTGCTGGGTAACTTTTCTATTGAGTAGCTCCAAATGTCCAAATCACCATCAACCACCAAATCATCTGGTAATATCATAATATCACTTGGTCCGTCGGCTGTTTTATTTCCTACGGTTAGAGAATATGGCACATGTACAGCTTCTCCCTTGACCTCTATTTTGTTTAGGGCTTCTGAAAGTTGTTTTTTGCCATGAGCCTTTCCCTCTCTTGATAGGTATGTAACAGCCAAAAAAATCAGGTTTATATAAGGATGGATATTTTTATAGACAGTTTTTACATATTTTCCTTCATATACGTCTTTGATTTTGTGAGCGGGTTTAAAATCTTTGGTTTTTTTGCCATCTTCAATAGCATCGACAAACTCCTGCCTTAGAGCATAGATAGATTGCATTTGTTCGGCTATTTTTTCGCAAAGTTTCATAAAGTTATTTTATTATATTTAGCAAAGATAAGCAAACCCCGTTAGAAAATATTTTCTAACGGGGCAAATAAAACAGCCGACGTGTAGTACACGTCGGCCGAGAGTTTACTTCTTGAGGAGTTCGTCCAAACCAGGGGTGGCCAGCAATAGAACTTCTATAGGGACAAAATATATTGTCTTGGGTCGGGTATCACCAGGATTGAGGGCTGTAAAAACTTCAAATTCACGTTGACTGTGGTTGACTGCCGCAGAACTAAAATCACCATTATCAATCAAGGTTACGGGTAGATGTTCTTTGGGCACATCTTCCCAGGTTGTTTTTAGTCCCTTGGGGGCCCGTTTGCCAAATTCTCTGAGAAAAGCCTTGTTGTTGGCTACTAGAAGGTATCCGTTTTGCATGATTATCTCCTTTGAAAAAGTTTATTTAAAAGAACAAATTAAATTAACATGATAGGTATTGTTTGTCAATAAGGTGAAGGTCGATGATTTGACAAAAATATATAAAGATGTTGTAATTGGATTACAATAAAATAAATATATGAACAATCAAAGATTGCACAACTATGGACTATGTATTGATTCCACCAAAATGGTGGCCAATTTTCCATTGAGGCAGTCTTTTTATTTTATAAATACATAGAAAAAATTATTTTGTAGTATACAAAGGCTGTCTCAATGCGTGAGACAGTTTTTTTGTTGCGTTCTTTTACATAGGAGGAAAATGATGAGTGACAAAGTAGTTTTTCTGCAAGGAAAAAAGGTAGTTCTTCGGCCAGTCAATAAGGCGACCGATATGGAAGCTTTTCAGCGCTGGATCAATGATCCAGGTGTGAGAAAGTTTATGACCGGGTTTACACCTATTGGCCTACAAGAAGAAGAGGAATGGATCGATGGTTTGGGTAAAAGGAAAAATAACATTACCTTTGCTATCGAAACATTAGAAGGGGAGTTGATTGGCAATATCGGTTTGCATGGTATTGATTGGGTCGCTAGAGTGGCTACTACGGGTGCTTTGATTGGTGATGAGCAGAATCGTGGCAAAGGATATGGTACTGATGCCAAGATGATTTTGCTTGACTATGCTTTTCATACTTTAAACCTCAGAAAGGTTTGCTCAGAAGCCATTGCCTACAATGGTCGCAGTTTGGCATTCAACGCCAGGTGTGGCTACAAAGAAGAGGGTCGGCGAAAAGATCATTTTTTCAAAGACGGTCAGTATTATGATGGAGTATTGACGGCAGTCTTCCGAGAAGAGTGGCTACCTCTTTGGCAAGAGTACAATTTGTAAAACAAAACACCCCGTTAGAAAATTTTCTAACGGGGTTTTACTTTTTTCAATAATTAGGTAAGATATAGGTATAGTAGTTCTATCTCAAGCAAAGGAGGTGAGTGATGGTTAAGTATAGAGGTGTTCCCAGAAAACGCTCTCCATATGGCAAGGGCAAACGATTGCCCAATAGTTTTCGTAAATATTTACGTAAATTACCGCCAGAGGAGAGGGAAAGAGCTCGTAAAAGAGCATTAGCAGAAAGGGAAGATTTTTTGACCAGAGATGAAAAGATGGAAATCATACTCAATTCACGCCGAAAATAAACCCCATTTGAAAAAATGGGGTTTTTTATTATTTATTTTCATTGTATAATATAAATATCAATACTATTGACAAAACCTTATTTTAGTAGTATAATATAGTATTAATAATAAATAATTAATGAACCAATATGTGGTCAAAATTAGCTAAAATTAGCGTAAATACATTACTTATTGCCATTATTTTGAGCTTGGTTTTTGTCAATTTTGTTGGCATTGCCAATGCTGAAAGCTTAAGGATAGATAATGTTGAAGTATCCCTAAACAATGATAGGGCTACTATTAGTTGGAATACCAATATTCCAGCTGACAGTCGTGTTGATTTTGGTCTTAGCAATAGCTATGGAGCTTATGTAGTCTCTCAGGGTAGTACAAATCTAAATCATGAACTATCTCTAAACAATCTACACTCTGATGCTGTTTATCATTTTAAAATAACTTCTCAAAGTACAGATGGACAGATATTGTCTACATTTGATAGAACATTTACTACTAGTGATTTTGAAGAAGGCAGCGGAGATCTAGAAATTAAAAATTTGAGAGTTGTTTATACTACTGGTACCAGTATTACTTTTCAGTGGTACACAGAGGTGCCATCTACTAGTGTTGTTCACTATGGTCGTACTACTGCTTATGGTAAGAGGGTAGAAAACAGAAAAAAAGTAAATAACCATGACATCACAGTTGGTGGACTAAATGTATCTACTCGTTATAATTTTAAAGTAGAATCAGTAGATGCAGATGGTGACATGTTTAGTTATTATAATCAAAGTCATAAAACCACTATTACAGATAGTGCCGAACGTACAGCATTGAAAATTTCTGATTTTGGTCCTATCACTGCCAATGATTCAGGAATTCGTGACACCAGTATTATTTTGTCTTGGTCAACAAATAGATTGGCAGGAGGTTATATATATTATGGTACTGATTCAAATAGATTAAAAAATAAAGTAAGCTTAGAACAGTTGCAAGTTTTTAGATCTATGGATCATGAATTTCTTTTGTCAGACCTAGAACCAGATACTACTTATTATTTTATGATAAAAGCTGTGGATGTATTTGGTGCAAAAAAGGATTCAAATGTATATAGTGTCAGAACCAAGGCAGCTTCAGAAGTAGAACAATCAAATGGCTCTAGTGCCAGTAAATATTCTGAACCAGAAATGTTGTACCAAGCTAGATCTAGTGTGGGAATGGTCACTTATGCTGTGTATAATGGTCAAAAATATGGTATTCCAAGCATCGATACATTCAATCGTTATAAATTTTCTTGGAACGATGTAAGACGTGTCAGTGAGCAGACTATAAAATCTATACCAAATATTCATCTTGTAAAGACAAATGATAGTCATAAAGTTTATCAGATATTCAATAACAAGAAGATACATATTCCTGGGCCAGCTGCTTTTAACTCATATGTTAAAAATAGTTGGACTGATATAATCACTTTTGATAAAACAGATGTTGATAGATATCCAACAGCCAGTTTGGTAAAAACCGCAGATAGTCCAACTGTCTATTTGATAAAAAATGGTTATAAAAAAGAAATTGTATCAGGAAATGTTTTTGAAAGCAGAGGATACAAATGGAATGATATCATAACCATAAATAGAACTCATTTAAGTGCTTATGTCACAGGCTTACCTGTAAAATAATTTATAAATAATATAAAAACTCCTAGTCAGTTAGACTGGGAGTTTTTTTAGTCAAAAAAAAGCCAGGTACCTATGTCATTCTAGATGCATTTTGGTACCTGGCGGCGAGACTATCAGATTGTAATTTTCTGAGTTGTTCTCTTTCTACGAATCTTCTTCTGGGCCCGGGCTTTCTTCGGTGTAATAGCTTTGTCGGCTACTGTCGCAGATGCTGCGGTCTTGCGACCACGTACATAGAGTCCTGCGGACGATTTGAGACTAGTGATAAGAACGGAAAACCGTTCTCGAACCTTTTTGTCTTGGATATTGACGCGGGGATATTTTCCCAGCTCCACGACAAAGGCTTTTACAGCCTCAAATTCACCGTTGCCATCAGTACGGTCTTGTAAACAGAGAATCTCGTTGATTGCTGTCATAAGACCTTGCTCCAGCTTGCATACGGCAATTTCCCCTTTGGGGCCACTGAGAGTCGATTTGACCTCTTGAGCCATTTGGGTTGCGCGTTCCACATTGACAGAGCGTGTTGTTTTGAGGCTAAAAGCCGAGAAAAATTGATTTGAGTGAGCAGAACAGTTACACATTGGTTGTCCCCCAACCTTCTTAAGTTACATCCTTGTGTTGACCTTGCTTAATGAGGTCAACGCTCCTGAAAAACTCCTTAGAAATTTCTTCACCTCCTTTTTTGGTTATTGGCCTGATAGTGACGGGCGATATTTAATGTACAGATGATTATTATATACAATAATTATGGTTTTGTCAATAGTACTTTTTTATAATATAAAATCATATGCTATAATAAACTTATGAAAAAAATATATTTTATTTTATTTTTCTTATGCTTGATACCAATGATTGCCAGTGCAGACGTGATGGATGCAGATAAAGATGGTTTATTTGATGATCAGGAGAAAAATATTTATTATACAGATCCAAACAATCCAGATACTGATGGTGATGGTTTTTCAGATTCCTTGGAAGTATCCTATGGATATTCACCACGACACGGAGATGGCTCTCGTTTGATAGAGGTAGATAGTGACAAAGATTATCTCAATGACAAGTGGGAGTTGATACTTGGTACTGGTTTGATGAATCCTGATTCGGATGGTGATCTTTATCTAGATGGTACTGAGGTAGCAGCTGGCTATGACCCACTTAGTAGCGAGCCTGTAAAAAAAGAAAAATTGATCAAGGTCAATTTGGCAGAACAAAGTTTGAGTTATTATTTTGGAGAATATTTATTTGATTCTTTTCCGATATCTAGCGGTCTGAGCAATATGCCTACTCCAGAAGGTCAATTTACTATTTTGGATAAAGTACCAGTCAAGCATTATGGTGGAGCAGACTTTGATTATCCAAATACAAAATGGAATTTACATTTTACTACTCAGCGATATCGGTATTATATCCATGGAGCTTATTGGCATGACAATTTTGGCCAGCCAATGAGCCATGGTTGCGTCAATGTGCATTATAGAGACATGGAACATCTCTACTGGTGGTCTGAGTATGACACAAAAGTAATCATAGAATAATATAAAACCCCGCTTATTGACGGAGTTTTTTGATAAATGGAAATTCTGATTGAGTGCCTAGGAGCTGGCGGGCTGTTTTCCTACCAAGGGGAGTGAGGCGTATATATTGGATAAAAAGTTTGTGTTGAGTTTTTTCACCAAAGCCAGCTATCAGGCCGCGGCTTATCAGTCTTTCCATACTTTTGGTGATGATGTTGGCGCGGATTTTTTGAGAAGGCGGATCTTTGATAAAATTGTAAAAGCTATCAAAAATATCTCGAGAAACTCGGGGGTTTTTACTTTCCCAAGCTTTTTTCAAGATATATTTTTGTAGCCTTGAAAGATTCATATTATTATTCTCTTGTTGCTACGCCTTCTTTTAAATTTCCTAGTTTAGCTAGTCTTTCTGCTTCTTTCTTCAAACTTTTGTCTACGTATAACCATCCTTCTACATAGAGGTTGTTTGGTAGTTTACTAATTGAGCTATGCTCAAGGTGTAAATTTCCTTCTATCTGGATATTGTCGGGTAGCTCGCCAATAGTAGAACCTGAAAGATCCCAGTCTCCTGTAATTATTATTTTTCTATTCTTTTGGTCTATTCTTAGATTATTTTTTGTCCAATCTTTTATTAGTTGTTCTACTTCTTCTTTGTTGCTTGGACTACTGTCAGCTGTTTTTATTACTATATCTATAATCTTATTCAAGATTGGTTCAGAATCAAACCACAAGTTGTCTAGTTTGGGTATAGCTTTTTGAATTTTAGTTTTTAGGCTTTGTAAAATCTTGATACTTTTATCACTCAAGGGTTCGTTTATAGCTAAAGCAAATTCAGCCAGTATAGATTTTACCGCAGTCAATTCTTGTCTAAGTTGTTCGCAGCTTGGTTCGGGCATATTTTTATATTACTGTGATTTCTCCTTGGACTCTTCCGTTCTCTTTTAGTTTATTGGCTGCGTCTTCTAGATTTTTTCCTACTATCAAACCTCCTTTGATATAGATAATTTCAGGAAAAGTAGCGACACCTGAATTTATTAGGTTCAAATTTCCTCCTACAGACAAACCATTGGGCAAGGTTGTGATTCTAGTTTCTTGTATATCCATATTTCCTCCCACATATAAAAATCCAGGAAGTTCAGCAACTTGAGATCCTCGTAGTTCTAGATTTCCTTTGATATAGAGATTGTCAGGTAGTTTAGTAATCTGGACGTTTTCGTAATAAAGATTTTCTATTTTCACCAATTTTTGTGCCATGTCTAGGTCAACATTTTTTTCAATCCAGGTAGTTGCTTTTTCACGGGTTTTTACTCTACCAGATTGTAATCTAGTATCTCCGAGCAACATAGCCGTGACTTGTTCGTGAGCCTTGAAGACAAAAACATCTTCTGCCAAAGTTTCTATGGCATCAAGAAGTTGTTTTTGTTTGTCTTTGATTTCTGCTATGTCGCTATGATTTTTGCCAGTAGCCAAGAGCTGATTAATCTCTATAAGATCAGCTTTTAATGTTGTATAGTCTCTTTTAAGTTGTTTGCAAGTTATTGAGGTCATATATTACACGGCCTTAGGTTTTCGTATTTCTTGTCCAAAGTTTGATGAATTCCAGATTCTTTCGTGGAAATAGTAGAGAACAGTTTTTACTGAATGGATAATCACTGAATGATAAAAAGAAGTTTCCCAATCTCCAATTAATAAATAGAGCACCAGTATACTGGACACAAAGGCTATTAGGCGCCAAGTAACTGATTTGGCAATTGTACGGGAATGCTTTTCATGAAACATATTTTTTTGTTTAATTTTTATACATATATTATGGCACTATTTGGCAAATTTTACAAAATGATATATAATGTTATTACTTTACAATTGAATATTTTAGTTATCAAGAGTGCGGTGAGAGAATTGGCTCGACGACCCGCCGGCAACCATCCTTATAGGAACGGTGCTAAATCCAACCCCTAAAAAGGGGAAGATGATGTTTACATTATATTTCTCCTTTTTGAGGAGAAATTTTTTATTATTAAACAAAAAAGAACAATGCTAAAGACAGCAGAAAACATCACCATGGGACACCCTGACAAAGTTTGTGATCAAATCTCAGACGCTATTTTGGACGAATGCCTAAGACAAGATCCAAATAGTAGGGTAGCGGTAGAGACTCTAGGGGGACACGGACAATTGGTAATAATAGGAGAGATAACATCAAGGGCAAAATTTGAGGCCGATAAAATTGCTCGCCAAATCTACAAAGATATTGGCTATGACGATGAGCTGGATATTTTGGTCAATATTGTCAGGCAGAGTCCAGATATTGCCAACGGAGTAGATACTGGTGGAGCAGGAGATCAGGGAATCATGGTCGGTTATGCTACTTCTGAGACAGAGGAGCTACTTCCATTAGAACACGTCCTGGCAACAAGGCTTGTCAGAAGACTAGAGAGAGTCAGGCAAGAGGGTAAATCAAAATTTGCCAAGGCCCTAGGGCCAGACGGCAAGGCTCAGGTGACTCTAGATGGGGACAAGGTAGAGTCAGTTGTACTTTCTACTCAGCATAGCGAGGAGGTGGATTTTGAGGAGCTCAAAGATTTTTTGAAAAAAGAAATCGTAGATCAGGTAGTATCAGATTATAAAAAACTATACATCAACCCAGCCGGACCATTTGTATCGGGGGGATTTGAGGCTGATACTGGTCTGACTGGACGTAAAATCACAGCAGACAACTATGGACCACAGATTCCTGTAGGCGGAGGAGCTTTTTCTGGCAAAGACAGTACCAAGGTAGATAGGTCAGCGGCCTATATGGCTAGATATTTAGCTGTTGAGTACCTCAAAAAGCATCAAGCCAAAGAAGTATTGGTAAAATTGGCTTATGCCATCGGTGAGCCACAGCCAGTCATGGCTACAGCTGAGGTTGATGGTAAAAATATAGAGATAGAGGGCTATGATTTGTCACCTAAAGGCATTATTGAAACCCTAAAGCTCAATAGGCCTCAATTTATCAAGAGAGCTAAACAAGGATTTTTCTTGGCTTTTGATTCTAATTAGGAAAAGCCTGAAAAAAGCCCTATTTTTGCTCTTTGGACAATTGGTGTAAAATAATTAAAAGTATTTAATTACCTAATATTAGCCACAAAATCATAGTAAAATGTTATATTTAGGGTTTTTTTATTTGACATAGAAATTATTTTATGTATCCACTTATGCACAATTTCCCCATTTTTACTTAACAAAATTAGATTTTTGTGATATATTTCCTAATGAAAATATTAATTAATTAAGATAAATAAAGTTATGGCAAAACTAACAAAATCACAGTTGCTAAATGTCTTGGCTGAAAAGACAGGCATGAGCAAAAAAGAAGTGACCGAATTTATGGACACTTTTGCAGAATTGGCTTATAGCGAAGTCAGAGAAAGTGGCGAATTTATCATTCCTGGAATTGGAAAATTGGTAAAGAAAGACCGCGCTGCACGTATGGGACGTAACCCAGCCACAGGCGAATCTATCCAGATTGCTGCCAAGACTGTTGTTAAATTCCGTGTTGCAAAAGCTGCTAAAGATTCAGTACTCTAAGGCAGAGAATAGAAATTATATTAAAAAAGGCCTGTCCTACATGGACAGCCTTTTTTGTTTGCTATATTATGTATGTATGAGAAAAGAAAAATGTCCAGATTATAAAATGGTAATAGAGCAACAGTTGAGACCTGCTTTGGTAGATTTTATTTCTGATCTTGAAAATATTTCTGATACAAAGGATACTCAGCTACTTATTAGAAGAGCACAGGATCTAAAACGTCAGATAGGTTATCATTTTTGTTATTTTACCACCAACATGGATAGGCTTAGTTTTTTTCATTTTATAGCAAAGATAACAAAACAAAAACAAGAAAGAGTAGAGAAAAAATATGGAGCTAGGCTTTATGCGGATAGATACAGGTTTATAGTAGATACAGATTTGGATATCCGCGGAGAAGGAAAAATCAGGCAATTGCCAGACAACCTAGAAGTAGTAGGAAGTTTTAATATAAATTTTTCTGGAGTCAAAGAACTACCAAAAGGATTGGTAGTTTATGGAGATTTAATTTTGGATGAAAATAATTTTATTACAGAACTACCAGACGATATAGTAGTAAAAGGAAAATTAATGTTAAATGCAAGTAATGAAAAACTAGGACAGCAGGCCCTAGCTTTGAGTGAAAAAGGTCAAGTATCCGAAGTAATGTTTAATTATCCTGCTGGTAGGTAATTTTATCTTTCGTAAATAAATATAGTATTGACGCCATTGCCAATCAATATTTTTTCATCGGCAGTAGTCTCTGCTTGATTTATGGCTTGTTTGGCAGAATGCCAGTAGTTGTTGACTACAAAATACAGTCTATCTACACCAGCTTTGTCCATGGCTACTAGCGCTTCCTCACGGGAAGCATTTTTTTCTATCATATTTAGGTATTGGTCATAGATATTGGCAGTACCTAGGGGCATAGAATAATAAAAATTGTCATTGTAGTAGTGAGCAAAGCCGTAGTCTTTGATAGCGGCTGCACCGACCATTTGGTTGGCTAGTACTACATATGGGTCACCTTCGGCGTTTTCTTTTATGGCGGCGACTGTTTCTATATCAAACTCTGTGACATTAAAGCTTTTGCTATTGCCGTGTTGGTCATAGACGGGGTAGCTAAAATAAGTACTGATACCGATTATGATTGAAGTCAATACTACCAACCAGACTTTATTCCAAAAACCATTGTTTCGGAAAACCTCTCTAAACCAAAAATAAACAGTAGTCAAAAACAGTGGTAAAGCTCCCAGGGCTATCATAAATAGAATTCGGTTTGAATAGTCGTCTTTTTGGTAGGTAATCTGGAGATTGAAGTTCAAAAATATTTTGGTAATCAAAAAATTGATAGCCAACATAATAGTAAAAAAAGTAAGCCTTTTGAAAAATATGTATTTGTTTTCTCTAAATATAGTCCAGAGACCAATTAAAATAGCCAAAACATAAATCCATACTTGATTTGAGCCAATATTATAGACGAGATCAAGGGGAAAGTTGAAAGTTTGGTACCAACCAAGATCAGGAAAGTCCAATAAAGGCCAGAGCTTGAAACTAAATATTTCTGACCAAGCAATACCTTGAACTCTTTGGTACAAGGCCAAAAATATTGGTAATATTATGGCTGATATTGTAGATACTATATAAAATAAAATTTTACGTATTTTTTTGTTTTTACGCATTTGCCAGACTGTCATCATAGCAGCCAAGCAAAACAATGGTATACCAGCCAAAGGATGGATGGTCATAGTCATGATAGCAACCACCCAAGCAAACAAATGACTTATTTTACGGTTGTTCATATCTGGCATCAAAAAGAAAATCAGAGACAACAAAAGAAAAGATAAGCTTTGGGGAGTGGTCATAATGGCAAAATTGATGCCAATAAAAATACTCCATAGGACTGCTAGGTAGCTGATTTTTCGAGACCAATTAAAGCCGTATCGTAAACCGTAGTACAGGCTAGTTGGCCATATCAGGGCAAAGAGTCCTGGTAATAGTATTTTGTTTGTGGTTGCCAGGGAAAGCTGAGAGATGCCGGACACAAAAAAAGTCAGAGCATATTGGCCAATGTACAAAAACAGGCGAGGCTGTATAGTACTGGTGTTTTTGATTGTCTCTAGGGCTGCTTGATGGATAAAAGAATCATAACCAAAGCCCAGTGGATATAATATAATACCGATACAAGCTATCAACAAAAAATGCCAAACGATCAAAAAGATATTTTTGAAAGATTTTTTGCTAACAAAATTTGTCACTAGCAATATATTACTAAGCATAAACAATGCCCAAAATTTGAAATGCAAAAGTTCCCAAGGAGAACGAATGATACCCATGGATGCTTTTTTGAATAAAACATAAAATAAAAGCAAATCAATTAAAAAAACAATAATGGGCAAAAATTTGTTTCGGATATTGTTGTCACCAAAAAAACCAAAGTTTGTATCTTTTAGAAAATAATGGTTGATGTATAGTTTGTATGAGAAAAATTCTACCAAAATAGGAATAGAAACAAGTGTCCACAAAAATGTCCAAAAATTGATAAGCCAGGCATGATAAAAAATTGTATACACTACACTGACATAAGCAAGTAGCACTACAAATCCACAGGTGCTTTTTAGGCCTTTTCGAATTTTTGGGAAAAATAAGTCAGATATTTTTTTACTATTGAACCATAAATAAAAAAATCCAAATATAACGCCCAAAATTGGCCATTGAAGCCATATATAATTGGCTAAGATTACAGCGATGCTAAATGCTTGCCAAATTAGATGTTGTTGACGGCTAAAATTTATCATAAATACCGGTATATTGTATCATAATTTAATACATTTTTACACTTCTGTAAATGCTTTAGATTTGCTACAATGAGTACATGAATTTGAAAAAAATTGCTATTCGAAGCATTTTTCGTTATATATGGCTAATAATCGCTCTAGCCATTCTTTTGTATGTGTTTATAAATGGAGTCTATACCAAGCGTATCCTGACCTATCAACCTGATTTTGATGTATCTATCACCAAAGACATTGTAGGTTGGTATCCTGAGGTCAGGGGGAGTTTTCAAAATGATAAATTTAAGCTAGTTAGTGAGCCTCTTTATATAAAACTATACACACCGCTGAGTTTTGATCGGCTAGTAGTAGAAGGTAGTGTTGATTATATAGATGAAAGCATGAGACTAGGCTTGCGTCAGGAAAACGGAGATTGGTACTGGCAAGAGATTCAAGGCTCTGATTTTTCTCTGATCTATGATTTGGAGAATGTAGATATAAAAAATAATAAAGTAGAAATGATTTTGTCTGTACCAGATCTCAAAAGTACCTCTACTGTCAGTCTGCACAATAATTGGCAATTTATATTTGATAGATAATTATATGGACGTTACCTGTGAACAATTAAAACAAGAATTATCTCAAGTTCAGACAAACTTTGAAGATTTTAGTTTAAGCATAAATACTATTTCTTTTACGGAAGGTTTAGATAAGCTAATAGACAAACAGCTTATATTGACAAGTAGTGTAGAAGAGCTGGAAAATTTGTTAGAGACATATACAGTAGAATTAAAAAGAGAGTTAGCTCAAAAGTTGGGTCTAGATCACATAGAAAAATTTTTTAGAGGTATAGCCAAAGTTAAAAAAGATAATGAAGAATTTTTTATCAACACAAAAGGAGAGCAGATAGGAACAGAAAAATACGATTATACTAGTTATTTTGAAGAAGAAATAGCTTATGTGGTAAAAAATAATAAATATTTTTTTATCAACGCCAAGGGCGAGAAGGTAGATTCTCAATTGTATGATGGCATTTGGGAGTTTCATGAAGGAATGGCCAGGGTCAAAAGAGGCGAGGGATGGTTTTATGTAGACAAAAAAGGCAAAGAAATTACTTCTAAAAGATATGATGCTACTTATGATTTTTCAGGTGGATTTGGCTCAGTTAAAAAAGATGGGAAAATGTTTCACATAAATGCAAAAGGTGAAGAGGTGTATCCTAGTAGAGAGTATGATTTCGTTGATGGGTTCCGCGATGGCTTTGCTTCAGTTACAAAAGAAAGGACAGCTCATAGATGGTTTTTTATAAATACAAAAGGTGAAATATTAGATGCTGAGGGACATGATGGTGGCTATGGTTTTTCAGGAGGCATAGCTGCAATTAAGAAAGGTGACGAGTATATTTTTATCAATACAAAGAATGAGGAGGTAAGTCCTAATAGATTTGATGGATGCAGTGGCTTTTCAGAAGGAATAGCTGGAGTTAAAAAAGATGATAAATGGTTTTTTGTAGATAAAAAAGGTAAAGAAATAAGCCCTGAAAGATATGATAGAGTAGAGTATTTTTTAGAAGGAATAGCTGGAGTTAAAAAAGGTGAAGAATGGTTTTTTGTAGATAAAAAAGGTAAAGAGATAAGCCCTGAAAGATATGATTCTGTTGGTAGGTTTCAAAATGGTATAGCCGAGGTTAAAAAAGGTGAAGAATGGTTTTTTGTAGATAAAAAAGGTAAAAGAATAACTTCAGAAAGATTTGATTCTATTGGTAGATTTGAAAATGGTATAGCTGCAGTAAAAAAGGGTAAGGAACAATTTTGTATAGATAAAAAAGGCAAAAAAGTATTTTAAAATAATTATGAAAAAGCACGTATTAATAATTCAAGATTTTTTCCATGTAGCTCTAGGCACTTGGATTATTTTGGTTGTACTCGAATTGTCCAATTCAGGTATGGTACATCGTTTGATAAATTTAGAATACTACTTGTATGCTTTGATTTTAGTTTATTTGATTTATAGATGGATGAAAAATTAGCTAGATAAATATGAGAGACATAGAAATACCAAATTGCAAAAATTTTAGAAGGATTTTATCAGAAATCAAAATTACAGTAAGTGATTTTTCTGTACCAGATATTAGTTCTGATAATTTTGCTATGTGGGCAAATAAAAGAGACAAAATAGAAGAAAGAATTAATTCATTGGAAGGATTGGTAATAAAATTTATAGTTTTAAGAAAATTTTTGGAAAAGATAAATGCCTTTCCTGAAGAAACAGGGACGGGAAATATCACTACTGTAGACAGTTGTTTGAAGAATGAGTGCGTAGTTTTCCCCAACAAAAGAAAAGGTACTCGCATAACTATCAATCGTGATTTGACTATCAATACTAGCGGGCAAATAGATATTCCAGAAAATCTTACGGTCTACGGTTACTTTGAGTTTATTGCCAAAGGACAAGAGTCGCTACCCAAAGGATTGAATATAGATGGTAATTTGGATATTTTTATGACCAGTCTTGATTCTTTGCCAGATGATTTGCGTGTTGGTGGTGTTTTGATTATGAATGATAAAACTCAAAATCATAGCCCTATTATGGTGCAAGCTGCAGCCCTAAAAAGAAAAGGACAGATCAGTGGCATTAGAGTTGAATAAAAAAATTTCTCAAAAAATACACTTTTGTGTTATAATACACATATATATCCCGTTGGAAACGTTTTGTTTCTGATGGAGAGAATTTTAATTATTAAATTCTAAACGGGATGAATAAAAAAAAGAAAATGGCCAAGAAAAAACACCGCAAAAAAGCCGGTAAAGAAGTGGCCAACGTTCGCTATTAGATCAAAAAAATGATAAAACAAAAACAAAAAATGTACGTAGTGGCTGTTGACATGGGCTACGGTCATCAAAGGGCGGCTTATCCTTTTATGGCTAGTGCAAAAGGAGGGATAATCAATGCCAATCGTTATCAAGGAATTAGCAAGGGTGAAGAAAAAAGTTGGGAGAGTGGCCGAAAATGGTATGAAATAATTTCTCGTTTCAAAAAAATACCTCTTTTGGGTACAGCTGCTTTTGCTATTATGGATCATTTTCAAAAGATAGACCCTTTTTATCCAAATAGGGATTTATCCAAACCTTCACAACAATTGACTTATTTTTATAAAAAAATAAAAGGTGGCCTAGGGCAGGATTTGATACATGAGCTAAACAAAAATCCTTTGCCGTTTTTGTCCACTTTTTTTGTACCTGCATATTTTGCAGATTATTATGGTTATAAGGGCAAGATTTATTGTGTGGTTTGTGATGCTGATGTAGCGCGTGCTTGGGCACCATATTATCCAAAGAAAAGTAAGATTACTTATTTGGTTCCAAACAGGCGAGTCAAAGCTAGGTTGCAACGCTACGGGGTACAGCCAAACAAGATTTTGGTGACTGGCTTTCCTTTGCCAAAAGAAAATATTGGAGAAGGTCAAAAAATTGTTCGTCAAGATATGGCAGCTAGACTTTATAACCTGGATCCAAAGGGTAGTTATCGTAAAAAGTATGCCAAGTTGATAGAAAATTATCTTTGCCCTGTCAAAAATATCAAAAAACCAACTCGTCCACTTACTATCACTTTTGCGGTTGGCGGGGCAGGTGCCCAGCGGGATATTGGTGTAATACTTCTAAAGAGACTACATAAACATCTCAAAAAAAATAATATTGTTCTCAATTTGGTGGCTGGTGTCAGAAATGATGTTTATCTCTATTTTGAAAAAGTACTCAAAGAATATTCTTTGGACAATTGTGGATCAGTTAGGATTGTATACGCTGAAGATAAAACAAGTTATTTCAAAGAATTTAACAAGATTTTGCGTAAGACTGATATTTTGTGGACAAAGCCATCAGAGCTTACTTTTTATAGTGCCCTGGGCTTACCTATCATCATGGCGCCTCCTATTGGCTATCAAGAGAAATACAATCGTGGTTGGCTACTTGCTATCGGGGCAGGCGTAGATAGTCTAGATCCAAACTACGTAGATGAGTGGCTATTTGATTGGCTTGATTCGGGATGGCTAGCCGAAGCTGCTATGGAGGGATTTTTGGATGCTCCAAGGATGGGAGCTTATCGTATAGAAAATATCGTTATGCATAACAAAATTAGTGAGATAGATGATATAGAACTTTTGTAAAATGACAATAGAAAAAATAAAAATAAATTATTATAAAAGTATCAAGGAACCAATGGAAGTAAAAATGTCCATGGTCAATGTTTTTATTGGACAAAACAATAGCGGCAAGAGTAATGTCCTTGATGCGATAGAGTTTTGTTTTCATGAAGTAGCGCCCGAGGCGCCTATTTTTTATGACAAGGCAGACATAGAAATAGATATAGAGCTTGATGATGATGAACAACTCAAATATCATTTACCTGGTAGTCATGCCAAATTTACTCTCAAAAATGGTGTCAGAGAATTGGTTTTCCCAAACAAAACAATAAAATACAATCAGACTTTGGCTGGTTTTTTGGTGCATCGTTTCAAGAGACTTGATTTCAATGCTTTTCATCAGTACGAAAACATAGAAAGAGATTTCCAAACTTTATTTGCTCACCCAAATAATCTAGATAGATTCAAGGCAGCTCTCAAAAAACATTTTCCCAAAATATCTGCCGATAAAAATGCCATGGATATTCGCTATGAAAGCGATGGTCTTTATGAAGGTAAGAGAAGGGTGACTATCGATAGACTTGGTTCTGGTTTTAGACAGATTTTTACTATTTTACTTTATATCTACCATCCACAGTATTCTGTGGTTTTGATAAATGAGCCAGAGACCCATCTGCATCCTGCGATTATCAAAAAACTTCTTTGGGCAATGCAAAACAGTGAGGCAGGACAAATGGCCTTTACTACTCATTCACCTTTGTTTATTACACCGATTACTTTGCAGCAATTGGTCAGGATCACCAAAGAAAACAACATTACCAAAGCTTTTTCATTATACGATACTCACTACAATTATCAAAGGCTCATCCAGGAGCTCAATGCCGACAACCTAGAAATGTTTTTTACTGACAAAGTTATTTTGGTTGAGGGGGTGTCGGATAGACTTTTGATCCGTGGCTTGATAGACAAGTTTTACAAGGGTGATCAAGATTTTAAGGTAATCCAAGTACATGGCAAGGGTAATGTAAAATTGTATTCAGATTTGTTGGCCATCTTTCAAATTCCTTTTATCATGGTTTTGGACAAAGACGTACTCAAGACTTCTCATCTACGAGATTTGATACGTAGTATGGGTATCAATCTACCGCCATTGCACAACGAGGCTTTGATTCAAGAATTGAAAAAATATGGAGTATACGTGTTATCAACTGGGGATTTGGAAAATAATTATCCACGTAAATATCAAAGAGAAGATAGTAAATCACTCAATGCCCTGAGAGCGGCTAATCTGATTACAAAAAGAGATTATAACTCAAAAATAATGACTAATCTCAAGGAAATAGTAGAAGATTTATAAAGTTCTTGTTCAAAATAAAAAGCCCGTTGAATAAATTCAACGGGCCCGGAGTACAAAGATGTTTGCCCTAAGGTGGGAGAAGGAGTCGCATAGAATGGCTGTTCGGCATGTGTTTTCTCCTTGTACTTGGCAGTATTACTGCTAGTGAAGGAACGTAGACTTAATTATATTATCTAGATAAAAAATTGTCAAATATCACATGGACTGGTTATTAATATCGACAATTGCATATCTTATCCTAGCATTTGTAAATGTTGTAGATAAGTTTATATTAAAAAGTGTTGTCCCAGGACCAAAGACTTATACTTTTTTGGTTGGGGTGACGGGCTTGGTGGTAGTTTTGGCTGCGCCATGGTTTTTGCACTGGCCAGGATTGTCTATGTTGTTGTTTGATTTTTTGGCAGGAGCATTTTTTGCTGGTGGTTTGTTTTATCTTTATAGTGCTCTCAAAGAAGGGGAGGCTTCACGGATATTTACCATGGTTGGTGGAGCGGTACCTATATTTACAGTACTTTTGTCTTTGTTGTTTTTCAAAGAAGCTTTTACAGGTAACCAATGGACAGCTATAGTATTTTTGATACTAGGTACTATGGTGATTTCTAGGATTGTAGGACAGCATGACATTTTGTTTTATATCAAGAGATTTTTGCATTTTGAAGACGACAACAAGTGGCACAGCGCGGGGCTAGCTATTGTTTCTGCTTTGATGTTTGCTTTGTTTTGGGTGGCAACCAAGTATGCCTACAATCACCAAGAGTTTGCCAGTGCTTTTATTTGGATTAGGATTGGTACCTTCCTTACTGTTTTGGTATTACTTATCAAAAAAGAAAGTAGAGATGAAATTTTTGCAGAAATAAAAAATTCTAATAAACAAAAAAATAATAAATATATTTATATGGGTGCTCAAGGCTTTGGAGCTTTGGGTACAATTTTACAAAATTATGCTGTCTCACTTGGTAGTGTAGCCCTAGTGACTTCACTGCAGGGATTGCAGTATGGGTTACTTTTGGTTTTTACTACTATTGGCAGTATATTACTTCCAAAAATTATCAAAGAGGACATGTCAAAGTCTATTGTTATACAAAAAGCTCTGTCTATTATACTTATTGGCATAGGATTATATTTTTTAGCAATATAAAATAATGAAGAAAAAGAAAGTGTGGATATTATTGATAGTGATGATGTTTGGGCTTTGGTGGATAAAATTTGCCAAACATCATCCTCATAAAATAGATTTAGAAGCCAAAGATAACTTTTGGGGGATTACTTATTCTCCAAAATTTGCTGATGAGATAGGACTCAATTGGCAGGATACTTATCTGGCTATTTTGGATGACTTGCAAGCCAAAAATATTCGGATGCCTATATATTGGGATGTTATAGAAGATCAGGAGGGTGAATATGATTTTACAGTGTATGATTATATTTTTGATGAAGGCAAAAAAAGAGATGTAAAGTTTATTGCCAATATTGGTTGGCGTTTGCCACGTTGGCCTGAGTGTCATGCACCAGATTGGGTACGTGATCAAGATATAAAAACTATCCAAAACAAAACAATAGTCATGATGAAGGCGGTTGTAGAAAGATACAAAGATAGACCAGAGATTGTAGCTTGGCAAGTAGAAAACGAGCCTTTACTTGATTGGTTTGGTGAATGCCCACAGGGTGATGAAGAATTTTTGAAAAAAGAAGTCTCTTTTGTAAAAAGTCTAGATGATAGACCGATTATCATCTCGGCTTCAGGAGAGCTCAGTCTTTGGGAAAAAGAAGTAAAATTGGGAGATGTATTTGGGACCACTATGTATCGAGTAGTTTGGAATCCTTGGTTCAAATATTTTAGATATCCATTGCCTGCTTGGTTTTATAAAGTAAAACTCTACAGTCAAGGTAAAAATCTAGATCAAGCAATTGTTAGTGAGCTTCAAGCCGAGCCATGGGTACCAAACGGTACATTGGCTGACCTTGAGTTTACAGAATACAAAAAATCTTTTGACATAGAACAGTTCAGAGCCAATTTACAATTTGCTATCAATGTAGACTTTAAACAAACTTATCTCTGGGGAGTAGAGTGGTGGTATCTCAAACACCTCGAAGGAGACTCAGAATATTGGGATTTGGGTAAAGAAATATTTAAAGAATAAACAAAAATGGGGTTTTAGAAAACCCCATTTTTTTATTTGTTTTATAAGCTTCTTTCTGTTATAATAACCTAAATAATTAAAATAAAAACATAGTGAAAAAGATCAAAAAACTAGCCTATTTTTGTGGTGTTTTTTTCTTATTGGTAGGAACTACCGCTCAAGCTTTTGAGCAAGATTATACACCGACGGATCCTGGTCTGATTTATCAGACTTATTTTGACATGATAAATATAGAGCCTAGCTGGTCCGATGACTTAGAAGTAAACAAAGAAGTGATCGTTGCTGTCCTTGATTCTGGGGTTGATTTGGATCATCCTGATTTACGAGACAATATTTGGACAAATTCAGGTGAAATACCAGGAGACGGCATTGATAATGACGAAAATAGTTTTATAGACGATGTCCATGGTTGGGATTTTATCAACAGTGATAGTAATCCAGAGCCAGATTTGGTAGAAGGGTATGATTATACAGCTTTGAATCACGGTACAGTAATTTCAGGGATTATCTCTGCTACTATGAATAATCGTGGTATTGTCGGAGTAGCTCCGCAAGCCAAGATAATGCCTTTGAAGATTTTGGATCACAAGGGTGTTGGTAATACTCTAGTTTTGTCACAGGCTATTGAGTATGCCTCTGAAAACGGTGCTGATGTCATAAATCTGAGTTTGGTAGGTGATTTTTATGATGAAACTCTACAAAAAGCCATCAAAAATGCTTATAACAACGGTGTGATGATCGTAGCTGCTTCTGGAAATGAGACAAATGTTGGTGTTAGTTTAGACATAGAACCTCGTTATCCTGTTTGTGATATCGATGCTATCAATAGAGTGCTTGGGGTAGCAGCTGTTGATGCTGACAAAAAATTGGCTGGTTTTTCAAATTTTGGTGAAACTTGTATAGATATTTCTGCTCCAGGGACAAGTTTTTATTCAACTACATATTACAATCCAGATGCCAATGAGCTAATGAGTTTTTATCAAGGTGGTTGGAATGGTACTTCAGTGGCTACACCGCTAGTATCTGCAACTGCAGCTCTTATCAAGATGCAATATCCAGAGCTCAGGCCATATGATATATATAGTATTTTGACTGCTAGTGCTGATGATCTGAGCAAGGCCAATCCCGAACATCATGTTGATTTGGGAAGTGGCTTGTTAAATATCGGCGGAGCCCTAGAACTGGCTACTATATATCAGAGCGATTCTACCAAAATTTTGCTGGCTCCTGAAGCAGGCTTGCCACCAGAAATAAAAGTCATGGATACGGAAGGTAATTTAGAAACTTCTTTTATGGCTTATGTTGAACATTTTAAAGGTGGGGTCAATATGGCAGTTGGTGATATAGATGGTGATGGTTACAACGAGATTGTCACCGCTCCGATGGCTGGTGGTGGACCACATATAAAAATATTCAATAGTCATGGAGCCTTAATCAAAGAATTTTTTGCTTATGGAGCTGGATTTACCGGTGGAGTCAACCTAGCTGTTGGCGATGTAAATGGAGATGGTAAAGATGAGATTGTCACCGCTCCGATGTCAGCTGGAGGTCCTCATGTCAGAGTGTTTAATCACCTAGGACATGCTATTTCTCAGTTTTTTGCTTATGACAAGGATTTTCGTGGTGGAGTCAACCTAGCTGTTGGCGATGTCACCAACAATGGCAAAGCAGAGATTATCACTGCCCCAGCCAGTGGCCACAAGCCAGAGATAAGAGTATTTGATCATAAGCGACGAGTAAAAGGTAGTTTTTTGGCTTATGATGCTGGTATGACCAAAGGCGTCAAGCTGACAGTGGGCGATGTAAATAGTGATCATTGGAATGAGATCATCACTACCCCTGGCAGAGGAGTATCTCCGCAAATCAGATTGTTTAGCTCAAAAGGTAGACAAAAAGGTGAGTTCCAGGCATATAGCCAATACTTGTATAACGGTATAGATATTTTAGCAAGAGATATATCAGGAGATAGATTACCAGAAATCATAGCTTTACCAGGCAAAGGATCAGCCGCTTTGATGAAAGTCTATGATTATGATGGAAAAGAAAAAGATACTTTTTATCTACGAGATTTTAGAGATAAAAATGGTTATAATTTTGAAATATTTATAACAAAATAAAATGGACATTAGTGTTGTAATCCCAGCTTATAATGAAGAGGAGGTAATCAGTGGTACTATTGACGAGGTCAAAATTTTTCTGCAACAAAATTTTTCTGACTTTGAAATATTGGTAGTAGACGATAAGTCCACAGATAGTACTTTGAATATTTTAAAACAACGTGAAGATATCAGGCTAGTTCGAAATTTACGTAATCACGGTAAAGGCTATTCGGTTGCCAAGGGCATAAAAAAAGCCAAAGGTGATTGGATGATTTTTATGGACGCAGACAATTCGACTCGTATTTCAGAGATCAAAAACTTTTTGGAGTACAAAGATAAGTATGCTGTAATCATAGGATCACGAGCACTAAAAGAATCCGATGTGCAAGTTAGTCAAAGTTTTCTCAAAGTTTTTTTGGGTAAAGCTGGAAACTTGCTTTCTAGGATATTGATAAATCCCAAGATAAAAGATACTCAATGTGGTTTCAAGGTCTTTGCTAGGCATACCCAATTTATATTTGATAAATTGACCATCGAGGGATTTGCTTTTGATTTTGAGTTGATGTTTTTGGCAAAGAAATTTGATTTTGACATAAAAGAAGTGCCTGTTGTTTGGCACAACAATGCTGACTCGGCGGTAAGATGGCATCATTATCCGCACACATTAACTTTGCTTTTTAAGATAAGATTAAATAATTTATTAGGTAAATACAATTAAAAAATAAAAATATGAGTACAAAAGTTTATATTGAAAACAAAAATGTATTGGTATTGGGAGGAGCTGGATTTATTGGCTCTCATCTTTGCGAACAGTTGGTAAACAAGGGAGACAATGTAATCTGCGTAGACAATTTTGTTTCTAGTAATATCGACAACATTCGGTTTTTGCT
>JABJNO010000025.1 GCA_018664825.1 Candidatus Parcubacteria bacterium | reverse complement strand
TCCAGCAATATTTGCACCAACCGTAAATACATCAGCCAAATACATCTCAAGTGGATCTGTAGTCTTTTCTCCAAGCTCAAAGGCAGTAGTTGGTGTAGCGGGGGTCAATAATACATCCACATCTTTAAAAACTTTATCAAAATCATTTTTTACCAAAGTTCTTACTTTCTGAGCCTGTTTATAATAAGCATCATAATACCCAGATGATAAAACAAATGTCCCCAAGATAATACGACGTTTTGATTCATCGCCAAAACCTTGGCTACGCACCGCCTTGTACCACTCTTCTAAGGTCAAATTTTTATCAGCGCACATTCCATACAATATACCATCATAACGAGCTAGGTTGGAACTAACCTCTGCAGGCATTATCAGATAATATGCAGATAAAGCATAATCTGTATAAGGTAGGCTAACTGGTTTTATATCAAAACCCTGATCTTTTAAATCCTTTATTTGTACTTCAATGGCTTTTTTTATCTCGCCATCCAAATGTTCACTAAAATATTCTTTTGGAATACCAATACGCAATTTTTTGGGGTCAGAATCAATAGCTTTGACATAATCCATTGGCTCTTGAATAGAGCTAGTAGCGTCATTTTTGTCAAAACCAGCCATGGCAGCCAATAAATAGGCAGTATCTTTGACAGAACTTGTCATTGGGCCTATCTGATCAAGTGATGAGGCCATAGCCATAGAGCCATAACGAGACACTCTACCATAAGATGGTTTCAATCCTACTATCCCACAAAAAGCAGCTGGTTGACGAATAGAGCCTCCTGTATCTGTACCCAGGGCAACTGGAGCCAAGTTTACAGCAATCGCTGCTGCCGAGCCTCCTGATGAGCCACCGGGGACTCTTTTTTTGTCATGTGGGTTAAGTACTGGACCAAAAGCAGAGTTTTCATTGGAAGTTCCCATGGCAAATTCATCACAGTTTGTTTTACCCAAAACAACCATACCCGCTTCTTTGAGCCTACTTACTGCCGTAGCTGTATAAGTAGCTATATAATTTTCCAAAATTTTAGAGCCTCCTGTAGCCTTGAGGCCTTCGACTAATATAATATCTTTGACGGCTAGTGGAATACCCGTAAGTGGACCACCTTGCCCGCTCTTTAATATTTTGTCAGCTTTTTTTGCTTCCTCCAAGGCCTGGTCATTTATAGAAATAAAAGAATTAGTATCATCTTTTTGGATTTTATCAAGATAAGCTTTGGTAAGTTCTAGGCTGCTAAACTCTCCCTTTTTGAAAGCCTCCTGAATGCGGTCAATATTTAATTTTTCTAAATTATTTTTCATCTTTTATTTTTTAAAGACATTTGGAGCTACTACATAATCCTTGTCTGTCTGACAGGCTTGTTTGATAGCCCCTGGACTTGAAGGTTCTACTTCATCAGGACGTGGCCCAACGTCATTATCCTCTACCCCTGTAAGGCTTTCTTTGATTTTATCAAGGTCCAACTTATTGATATTTTCTACATAACCCAAAATATCCTTTAGCTGTCGGCTATATGTATCCAATTCCTTGTCAGTTAGCTCGAGTTTAGCTAAATCTGCTAAATTCTTTACCTGTTTTTTATCTAATTTCATTCTTCTAATTTTAACTAAAATACTGATTTTAATCAAATAAAAATTATTTTTTTATAAGATTCAAAAATTCTTTTTCGTGCAAAATTTTTATACTCTTTATACCTTGGGCTTTTTTAAATTTTGACCCCGGAGAATCTCCTAGCACCAAAAAATCCAAATTTGAGCTGACTGAAGATACTACCTTACCACCAGCTTGTCTGACCATCTGTTTGGCTACATCACGAGACATTTCCATTGTTCCTGTAAACAAAAATGATTTTCCAGCCAGCTTATTGCTTGATTTGGTAGGATTCTTAATATTTATACCAACTTCTAAAAAATCATCAAGTAATTTTTGGTGTTCATCTAGCCATTCGACAATTGATTTGGCTGCTCCTGGACCTATATCCTGCAAATCTTCTAGCGTATCCTTGTTTGTTTTTCTCAAATTTTTCAAACTACCAAAATTGTTTGCCAGCAAAATAGACGTTTCTTCACCAACATGACGAATGCCCAGGGAAAAAATAAACTTGGCTAAATCTATATTTTTGGATTCTTCAATTGCTTTCAATAATTTGACTGGTTTTTTTTCTGCAAAACCTTCTAGTCCTTCAAAATCTCCAATTTTAAGTCTAAAAATATCCACCGATAATATAATCAAGCCCTGATCCATCAATTGGGCCACTATGCTATTTCCCAATCCCTCTATGTTGAATCCTTTTTTAGAAACAAAATGAATAATCCCCTCAAGGTTTTTTGCAAAACATTTTTTGTTGGTACAATAATAGGCAACTTCACCTTCTTTTTTACTCACAGACGAATCACAGGCTGGACAATTTTTTGGAAAAATATATTTCTTTTCCTTACCAGTTCTCAATTTTTTCAAAACTTCTACTATGTCAGGTATGACATCTCCTGCTTTTTGAATAATTACTGTATCGTTGATGCGAACATCTAGTCTATCTATTTCATCTTGATTGTGTAAAGTGGCCCTAGATACAGTACTACCAGCTACCGACACTGGCTTCAAGATGGCCACTGGAGTCAAGGCTCCTGTCCTACCAACTTGTACCTCTATATCCAAGACCTGAGTAGTGACCTGCTCAGCTGGAAACTTGAAGGCCAACATCCAACGCTCTGCTTTGCCTATATGTCCCAATGTTTTCTCTTGGGTCATATCATCTACCACTATTACCGCCCCATCGGTCTCATAAGGTAGCTTTTTCCTTTTTTCAACCCATTTATCAAGGTATTTGTGTACTTCGTCTATATTTTTACAAGGCTGATTGTTTGGATTTATCTTGAATCCTAATTCTGCCAAATATTGATGGACTTGCTGATGAGTTTTTTGTCCTAAATCAGTAATAAGCTCAAAAGCAAAGCAATCAAGTTTTCTACTTGCTACTATCTTTGGATCCAGCTGACGAATCGAACCAGCGGCTACATTTCGTGGGTTGGCAAAAGCTGCTAAGCCTTTTTTTTGTTGGATCTTGTTTATCTTGGTAAAAACATCTTTGTGCATTACCACTTCACCGCGCACTTCAATAATTTTTGGTAATTTTTTGTTGGCTATTGGTCGTAAAGAAAGTGGTATGCTTTCTATAGTTTTTAAATTGTTTGTAACATCTTCACCAATTTTTCCATCACCACGAGTAGCCCCCCGCCAAAAAATACCATCCTTGTATGTCAAAACTACTGTCAGGCCATCCAGCTTCAATTCTGTAAAATATCCTTTTATTTTTTGCTTTAATATTTTTTCATTTCTCTCTTGCCAGTCTTTGATATCTTCTATATCAAAAGCATCGGCCAAAGATAAAATACCAGTAGAGTGCTTTACTTTGACAAACTTATCCAAGGCCTTTCCAGATACCCTCTGCGTTGGTGAATCACCACGTAAAAATTCGGGAAATTGCCTTTCCAGGTCAGCTAGCTCATTTTTTAGAGAGTCCAATGCACCATCAGAAATTTCTTGTTTATCCAAAATATGATAAAGATAATTGTGATGCTTTATTTCTTCTATTAGCTTTGTTATTCGTTTTTTTGCTTCAATTTTGGTCATTTTACAAATCCTTTATCAGATCCTCCTCAGAAAAAATCACGTAGCCGAAAGCGTTGGACAATGGAGTAATGGAAGGAATCCTGGCCTGAATATTGTAAATAGAGGTATGAAATTTTCCACTAACCTTGATATTGGTCTCTGACAAAATACCAATTGGATTACTATCTTCGTACAGATTGAACTCCAGTTGCTTTATCTCACTATCTAGCGGCCGGAAAATAAAACGATAATATTTGTTGTTGGCAATAGAATATTCTGTAAGATTTATCTTGCATTGCTCAGATTCGTAACCACAATCACAAATAGAAATCCTTTTTTCTGTTTCTGGATTTGCAAAATCAGCATCAAAAGAATTGACTGTAACTTCTAATTTGTCTGTTGTGTGGTTTGGAAAACAATCAGCTATCTGCCAATCGACATTGTAAGAAACCGCACCTCCACTAGACCAGTCATCTATAGAAGCCGCATCCAATTTACCAGCAGGATCTATGATATCTACATGAACCGGAGAAGAGGTAGAAACATTATAGGCAATAAAATCCTGAGCATCTATAGTAGATTCGATGATATCAAAGCCCATAGTCAGGCCACTATCTATATATTGCAAGTTATCTGGTGCACTAGCATCCTGCAAGTCAGTAAAAAGGGTATTGTCTGAAACTTTACTAGAATACTTTACATAATATAAAGCCTTTTCTATAGCACTTTCAGCGGTATGAAAAGAAACCGCTACGTTAGCAACATTTAAAGACATTTTTACTTCCCCTATCAAAACTTTACTCAAAACCAAAGCCGAAAACATTATTGCTGATAGAATCATCAGGGCAATAACTAGCACCACACCTTGTTTGTCTTGTTGGAGATTTTTCATATTTTATCTTCTATAAACCCTTGTTGAAATTGTTGTTTGAAAAACATATGAAACGCTTTGTGCATTTTTCTCACCAGCATAGGCAACTTTCATACGTATAGTTACTTTTGGTTGCAGATTGGTAGCAGCATCGTCTACAAAAGGACTAGAACTTGGGTCTATCACAAAATCAATTTCTTCGACATCTATATCATTTAACCACACTCCCAACAGCATTAAATTAGCCCGTGGATCATTTTTTGTTTCTTGGCATACAGAATAGTCATCGTTGCAATCAGGCACCTGATAATACAACCCATAAGTCGATGGATCTCGACCAAATGATATTAAGCTACCATCACTTCTCTTCAAAATAACACACTCCTGATAACGTCTTTTAGTAGGACTCATGATATCATTGCAATCATCTGCATCTGGGCTATAAAGCAAAATTTCTCCATTTCTAATTTCTCGAGCCATTACTTCCATGGCAAATTGACTATCATTTATGACCTGTTGAGCAACTAGTGTCCTGACTTGCATCTTGGAAAAAGCAATATAAATAGCCATTACTGATGTGGTCATTATCAAAAATATTGAAATTGATAATAAAATTTCAACCAAGGTAAACCCAGTTGCACTTTTTTTTGAAAAAGCTTGGCCTTGGGCAAGTTTTTTATTTTTATCTGAAATAATATTCATTATCTTCTCCAATTATAAAAAGTTTCTACTATATCCACATGTTTTTCATTTGATCCACTATCCCAATCAACACGTGAAGTGACTTGAATACCCACTCTTGTTTCCAACAAAGGATTACAGGCCATTGAACCTTCAATAATATTTTCCACTCCAGTAGAATCATTTTGACAAATTCCATTTATCTCTATCAGTCTATACATACCAGTAGCGCTAGCACCTGTTGGATCATGTACATGATAATTCGTAGCATTTATAAATAACTCACAACTACCATCAGCCTCGCAATTACCCATACAAGTAGCCATGGTACTTCCTAATGTACAAGAACCATAGGTAATTGGTGTAATATCTGTATAATCCATATAAACAAAATCAGATTTTAAATTTTCATCCCAATTACAAATATAATCCGCTGGCGGAGTACCACAGATTATATTATTGTCAGCTCGAAGCCAATTTGAATCCCGAGTATTTCGGATAAGTTCTATCCCTTCTCTAGCTAAATTTGTAGCCGATACTCTATCAAAATTATCTCTAGCACTATTTAGATTGGCAATTGCCAGAGAAAAAGAAGCCACAATACCAATAGTAAACACTGCCAGAGTGATTATTACTTCAATCAATGTAAAGCCTTTTTGGTTTTGTGACATAAAAATTTTAGAAAGTAGCTGCTAAATTTACTGTAAAAGTTTTATAAATATCGGGTCTGGGTCTGGGTCTGGATCTTGATGAACATAAAAAGTACCATAAGCTTCACCGAGATTACTCCAGATATACCCATCATTTGAGTATTCCCCCAAAGTAAGCGTCCCCTGTAGCCCTGTACCAGACTCAATCTCTTCTCTGAGTTGTACAATAAATTTTGAGTCAGAACTTTGGGTTATGTTTGTATTTATTTCACTTTCTGTTGAAAATGCAAAATAAAAGGTGCCAGCATTTCCATTGCTTTTGTCGACAATCTCTAAATCTTGTAGATCAACATAAGATATCCATTCATCTTGACCCCATTGAAAACCTACTTGAGCACCATTGTCTGCGTAGACATAATATCTATCGGGAGTAGGAGTTTGGGTAAAAAATACTCCATAACCACCTGGTGGATAAATAGCCTCTTCTTCTGTCTGACCAGAAAATTGATATACAGTCCTAGAAATAGCTAAACTTCTCACATACCTGACGTCAGCAGCCATCTTTTGGCTGTAGCGCTCTATCTGTTGTTTTTTACTTTCTTGAATATTGATAACAAACATAGAAGAAATAATAGCTATTACAGCAATAGCTACCATGAGCTCTACAAAAGTAAGTCCCTTGTTGTCTTTTAAGATTTTCTTAAACATATATTTTTAGTTAAATAAATTCATATACCAATGGACCAATTGTTGGCCATATAACATTGTCAAAAAAGTAGCGATTGCTAAAAAAGTGCCAAAAGGAACCTTGTCGCTCATGTGTTTTTTACTAAAAAGCAAAAGTCCTACACTAATCAAACTACCCAATACATAAGCTATAAATAAAGCTGTCAATATCTGTGGCCATCCCAAAATAATCCCCATCAAGAATCCCAAGCGAATATCTCCTCCACCTATCCATTTTCCTTTTGAAACAACATATTGAATCAAGAAAAATCCTCCACCTACCACAGCGGCCAGTAACATACTAAGTGGATTAACACCCAACAACATATTGAAAATAAAAGCCAATATAGCCGCCGGAATAACTACTACGTCCAAAATCAGATAATATTTTAGGTCATAAATAAAAACTATTATCAAAAAAGCAGTCATAGTCAACCACAAAAAGAATTGCACCCAATCCTGCCAAACTAAAGTCATTTGGGTAAAATGTGGGAATATATTGGTAAAAACCAAAGCAAAGGTCAGGCCAGTGGCTAGCTCTACCATCGGGTATTGAGCAGAAAAGCCATGTTTACAATAACGACATTTTCCTCTCAACTGAAGATAGCTAAAAAGTGGCACTAAATCCCTGGCATATAGCCTGTGACCACAAAATAAGCACTTTGAATAGCCTTTTACAAAAGATTCTTGTCTATGCAATCGCAAAACAACTACATTCAAAAAACTTCCTACAAATAGGCCTAAAATAAAAATAAAAACTACCATCATAGTAGCTTTATTATAACATAATTAAAAATATTTTGGTAGAAAAAATATCAACTATTCGGGGACACATTTCATGTAGACATTTTTGGCAATTCTACATTTGCCACCACCATAACTAGTTAGGCCCCAAGTTGGCCAAGATCGTTCTAAATCAAAGTCTATAGCATAGTCATCCTTGATTGCTGTATATGTCGCCTCACCAGCCCAATCAAAATTTCTCCTAAAATAATAAACACTCCCCTCTTGGTTCATGCCTTTATTAGAAATATATCTTATTTGATCAAGAGAAACTTTTTGTTCAGAAATAGGATAAGCATCAAATTTGTCATAATAAAGTTCTAGGCCAGTGGCTAGTGTTTTGATTTGAGAAACAAGCTGTAAATCACGTGAACGGCTTTTGTTAAAATTTACTAAAAAAACAAGCCCTGCAATCAAAATTGCAAAGATGAAAATAAATATTATTTTTGTTTTTAAAGTATACTTGAACATAAATTAAGGATTATAAATTTCACATATGTCGTCTTGACCAAATCCAGCATACATCATTGGCTCAGAACAGTACAATCTAAAATATGCAGCACTAACAGGATTTGGATTGCCCTCGATTATTATTATCGAGAAAATACCTGTGTCAGGTCCTGACACCATTCCATTGTCATAATCACCATCTGTTGCGGGAAGATAATAATAATAATCCAAACCATCTCTGTTGACAATAGGCCAAGTAGCCGAAGAGCCTGCACAAACCGGACCTCCTCCTACGCTAAAGGTGGGGTTTGCCCCGGCTGGCGGTCTGGTCAAATTTTCTTCATCTGCAAAACAAGTTCTAATAGCTGAAATAGTTTGACCTAAATCACTTAATATAACAGTTTTCTTAGCTTTATCACGAGCACTCTGCATATTGATCAGTGCTACTGATGATAAAATACCAATGATAGCAATCACAACTAATAACTCAACTAATGTAAAACCTAAATTTTTGTGTTTATTTTTAAACATAATCAATTAATATATAAGACATATTGGATTACTACCAGAGACCGGATGCTGACATACAAGCCTAACATCGGCAGGAAAGGAAATCGTCGTCCCTTCTATTATCACAAATGAAAAAGAACCAGTATCTCCCGTGGCATAATTTGAAGCAAAGAATGGAAGATAATAATAATAATCTAAACCATCTCTATTGACAACAGGCCAAGTAGCCGAAGACCCAGTACAAACCTGCCCACCGCCTAGACTAAAATTGGGGGTAGCACCAACTGGTGGTGGAATCAAATTTTGCTCATCTGCAAAACAAGTCTGGATAGCTGAAATATTTTGACTCAAGTCACTCAATACAGTTGTCTTCTTAGCTTTATCACGAGCACTCTGCATATTGATCAGTGCTACTGATGATAAAATACCAATGATAGCGATAACAACTAATAACTCAACTAATGTAAAACCTAAATTTTTGTTTTTCATTTTTAATATTTTATTTTTGTTACTTAAAATTATTATACCACAAAATAAGATTTTTGAATAATAAAAAACTCCCCCGCATGGAGAGTTTTTTGAATAATAAATGTTAATTTATTACTAGTTGAAACCAGTATCACAACCCGTGGAATCACAGGAAACATTTCTTTCTCCAGAAGTACAACTACCACTACCTTCACAAGCATCAAATGTCCAGGTAGGAGTACCATAGACAGAAGTACAAGTTGCTTCATAAATCCAACCAGTTTCTAAGGTTGGCCAATCAGTAGATGAGCCTGTACAAAGAGCATGTCCAGCCAACGGCGTGACAGTTGTGGCACCACCACAAGGAACAATACTACTTGATGTACCAGCACTAACACCATCATCCGCTTGTAGATCAAGTCCATCATCATGACAGACAATCACAGCAGGAATCAATTGACTAAATGCAGCCTGAACGTTGGCTTGCGTAGCCTTGTCCTTGGCAGATTGTAAGTTGATAATAGCTACTGATGATAAAATACCAATGATAGCGATAACAACTAATAACTCAACTAATGTAAAACCAAAATTTTTGTTTTTCATTTTGTCACCTCCTTTTCTATCAAGCAATAATAGAAAATTAAAGCTCAGGATCCCTAAAGTTTTAATTCCTCTTAAATGCCTGGGATATTAATTTTAAACTCAAACTAATTATACCACTTTTTTAAAAAACCGACAACGCCAATATCAATAAAAACTAAGACATGCTCTGGGCAATCTTAAACATCGGCAACATAATAGCTGCTACCATACCACCTACTCCAACACCCATAATAACCAAAATCAAAGGCTCTATCAAAGAAGTCAAACTACCAACCAAGTTGTCTATTTCACGACTATAAAACTCACCTAATCTATCCAAAACTTGATCCAATCTACCAGTCCTCTCGCCTATGGTCATCATTTGGGAAAGCATCTTTGGCATCAAATCCGAACGGACAAATAAAACAGAAATCGAGTTACCACCCTCTACCTCATCAACCGTGTCCATAATCAGTTTTTGATAAGCCTGATTATCTACAACATCAGCAGTAATTTTGAGCGCGCTAGAAATCGGTACTCCTCCTCGGAGAAGTGTAGATAAACTACGCGTAAAACGAACAATATATATTTTTTTGAACAATGCCCCAAAAACAGGAATTTTTATTTTGGTAGCATCCCAAACCACTTTACCATTGTTTGATTTGGCCCAAAGTCTAAACAGCACAATAAAAATGGCTAGACCAAAAATCATAAAATACCAGTATTCACTCATAAAATCCGACGTACTTATCAATATCCGAGTGAGAAATGGTAGTTCTGTGCCTGTTTCTTTGAGCATTTGGGTCATATTTGGCAAAACAAATACCATCATCAAAAATCCCACCACAATCATACCGCTGATAATAAAAATAGGATAAATCATAGCCCCTTTTATGCGGGCCACCAAGTCATAATCTTTTTCCATTTGATCAGCCAAATACTGTAAGATTTCATCCAATTTACCAGAAGTCTCACCAGAACGCACCATAGCAATATAAAAATGCCCAAATACTTTTTTGTGTTTACCCATAGAATCTGATAGCTTCATACCACCATCAACATCATTTGCAATTTCTACTATCTTTTCTATAAAAATAGGGTTTGTTGTCTGTTGGGATAAAATCCTCAATGACTGCACGATAGGTACGGTAGCCGAAATCATCACACTCAATTGGCGAGAAAAAATAACCAAATCTTTTTGTTTTACATTACCAAGATTTATATTCCAACCTTTGCCACTTTTTTGCCTAGTTTCTGCCAAAGATAAAACTACCAAGCCTTTGTCTCCCAAAAGCTCCGCTGCCTCACTTTCTGTCACGGCCTCTACAGCTCCGACTGTAATACGACCATCCAAAGTTCTTGCTCGGTATTTAAATATTGGCATACTTAACTAATATTTTGTTTAAAAATTTGTGGATTGATAGCTTGCTGCATAGCATCTGCTGGACTTACCTCTCCCACCCTAGTCAACTCCATCAATGATTTATCCAAATTCATCATACCCTCGTCTTTTGATGTCTGCATGATACTAGGCAATTGGTTTAGTTTATTGTCTTTGATACTAGAGCTAACTGCAGGGGTCATAGTCAAAATTTCAGCTGCCAAGCTCATACCTCCACCTGATCTTGGTAATAATCTTTGAGCTATAATTCCTATCAATATCTCAGAAAATAAATCCCGCCCCCACTCTCTTCTGTCTTCAGAAATATTACTTATAAATCTTTCTATAGCTGAAACAACCGAATTGGCATCCATCACTACTATTACCAATTTACCACTTTCTGCTAGTTCCAAAACCAGCTCTTCTTGACCGTCTTCATGAAGAGAGCCTACAAATACTACATCCACATCTTGATCAACGGCATCTTCTATACCTTTTTTGTAGCTAGGAGTATCTCTACCAACTTCTCTTTGCTCTATAACTGACTGATTATTGGAAAATAAAAATTCTATAGGATTTTCCAAAGTTTGAATATGTAAACCTTTATTTTGATTTAGAGTTTCAAGTAAAGAAGTGGCTGTAGTGGTCCTGCCACTATTGAATGGCCCGGTGATAATAAGTAGACCTTTGTCTTTATTTAAAAGTTGTATTACAGCCGGTGGCAAACTCAGCTCTTTTGGAGAACGTATATAAGCTGGTACAAGACGTAAAGAAATAGCCAAAAATCCTTTTTGATAAAAAACCTTGGCTCTATATCTAGAACGTCCCGCCCAAGAATATATAGTAGAAACCTCTCTTTCTTCGTTTAAAGTTTCTGCATCTTTTTTACTCAAAAAAGACTCAACTATACTGCCTACTATATCTGGTGTCAGTACTTGCTGATCAGTCAAAGTAATCAATCTACTATCAACTCGAACAACTGGTGGACTACCAGCCACCAAATGCACATCCGTAGCCTTTCTCTCAGATGCAGAGTTAAGTATATTATTTATAAGTAAGGTGTCTGACATTTTTTATTGATTGATAGATAATACTGTTTTGATTTTGGCAATTACTTCAGATGGTACAAAATGAGCCTTGATTAAATAATCATCAGCTCCCATATCCAAACATTTATCTATATGCTCTTTTTGGGCATAATTTGTCAAAATAAGAACTGGGATATTTTTTGTTTCATCGTTTTTTTTGAGTTCTGCCAATACTTCAAAGCCATCCATTTCTGGCAAGTTTAGATCCAATAGTATCAAATCTGGCTTTTCTCGTTGAGCACTTTTGAGCCCTTGCTCGCCATTGATTGATCCAAATACCTTGAACCCTTCTAGCTCTAGCTTGGTCACATACATTTGCAACAAAAAATCATCATCCTCTACTATAAGTATTTTGTAATTTTCCATATGTTTAAAAAATTAATTTATAATTTACTTACCCTCATTATTTCTTCTATAGTGGTCATGCCTAACAAAGCTTTTAATATACCATCTTGTTCCATAGTTATAAAATGTTGTTTTTCTAGCTCTACTTCAGCTGCCTCCCTATCAAAACCCTTGGCTACAATGGCCTGTATTCCCCTAGTAACATGGATAGTTTCTACTATAGACAAACGTCCTTTATATCCTGTTTGTCCACAAGTAGAGCACCCTTTTCCCTTGTAAAATTTATTTTTATTTAAATCCAAATCACCATAAATAGCCTCTTTAGGTATATTTTCTAATCTTTTTTTAATATGTTTTTTCAAATCATCTGGTAATTCAACTTGTTCTTTACATTTCAAACATATTTTTCTCACCAAACGTTGGGCCACTACTGCATTGAGAGTATTGGAAAGTAAAAATGGCTCCACTCTCATATCAAACAATCTAGGGATGGCTCCCATGGCACTATTTGTATGTAAGGTAGTCAAAACTGAGTGACCAGTAAGTCCAGCATGGATAGCTAGCTCCGCTGTTTCATTGTCACGAATCTCACCAACCATGATGATATCTGGATCTTGTCTAAGTAATGCCCTCAATCCAGAGGCAAAGGTAAAGTCTACTTCTGGCCTTATCTGAGATTGATTTACTCCTGGGATATAATACTCAACAGGATCTTCTAGGGTAGCTATATTCACTTCTTCTTCATTCAAATAACTTAAGGCTGCAAAAAGTGTAGTCGATTTACCAGAACCAGTCGGACCAGTCAACAAAAATAGTCCATTTGGTTTGTGAATATTTTTTTCTACAACTTTAAGCTGTAAACCCATAAACCCAAGATCAGCAAAAGTAGGGGCTTTGTCTGGAGTTTCCAAAATACGCATTACTACCTTTTCTTGCCCCATCAAAGGAATGGTAGAAATACGAAAGTCAATTTCTTTGTTATGAATTTTGATACGAATACGACCATCCTGAGGTATACGAGTCTCATCTATTTTTAGATTGGCCATGACTTTTATTCTAGATACAAGAGCAGAATGCACATAGATAGGCAAAACAATAGTAGTATGCAATACACCATCAATCCTATAACGCACCTTGCTCTGGGCTCCAACGGGTTCGATATGGATATCAGAGGCTCGTCCTTCGATAGCATGCCTCAATACAACAGAAACAATTTTTGAAACCGGAGCGCTTTTGACAACGTCTTTGACATCAACCCCCTCTTCAAAAAGTTCTTCGTCTTTTGGAGCAAATATAGCCTCGGCAGTATCCAAGGCCTCTCCTACTTCCTCACCCAAGGTTTCATATTGTTTGGCCGCTGCTCGATAACTATCATCTGTAATTATAAAATACTTTACCTTGTAGGTTTTTTTTCTTGCCAAAAAGTTTAGGGCTTCCATAGCCTTAAAATTGCCCGGATCCACCAAGCCTGCTTCTATATTCCCTGATTCTTTATTAAAAACTACTAGCTTATAATTTTCAGACAGATCTTGTGGTAAAATATTCAAAATATCTGCTTCTATTTTTTTGCCAATTAGGTTGACATACTCCATATCATAAAAATGAGCCTTGGCTTGGGCCCAATCTTCATCAGAAACTAAAACCAACCTCCTAATCTCCTTCTCTGCTTCGGGAAAAGAGGCATAGTTTTTGCCAGATAATTCTTTATATTGATCTTCCCCAGTAAAATTTTGCTTCTTTAGAAAATCTAATAATTTTTTTAATTCCTGCTTGGTCATAGTATCTATATTGAATTCTCATCCTCTTCGTCTGGGCCGTATGGAATAACATCAAAGGGAGCTGGGTTGCCAATATTATTTTCGATATCTATTGTTATTTCTACACCCTCCAATTCTTTGTACTGTTGTCTTTCATGTAGATTGTCAAATATTGAATATTCAAAATTTCTTACTTCCAGAAAATCAAAAATATTTTCAATTGCCACTTCTTTGGCTTCAAACACTTTCTTTAATTCAGCCTCTTCAATGGTATTAAAATCCAATATACTTGTTTCTACTTCCGGAGACCTTAAATAGAAAAAATAATAAAAAGCACTACCAATTAAGGTTGCCCCCAAAATAAGTAACAATAAATTTGTTCTTTTCTTTTCACTATTCATTGTCTTTTCTAAAATAAGTAGTTATATCTATATTAAATGAATCACCATAAAAAGATTCTACTTCTTCCCCATCACCCTCAGCGCCTTCTTTTGTCAATACAGCCTCCTGAAAAGGACCAAAACTAACCGCATCAACATCTGACAATCTCAAATAATATTCTAGGGCTGCCAAATAATCTTTAAACGCCTTATAAGACGTTAGTTCTATATTGTTTTCTAAATCTTGTAAAAGTTGTTCTTTCCCTTCTTCATCAAGTCCCCAGTCGTCAATAACCTCTTCATTTACAGCTGCTATATCTTTTATCCTTACTAGAGAAAGGTGAATTGTTAAAAATTTTAGACCAATCTTTGAAGCAACATCTTCTGATTTTGGTTTATAAGAATCAAGGGTCAGACTATCTACATCGGCTACTAAATTTGCATCCAATATTTCTGCATCCAATAGACCTTCACTTTGATCAAATTGAGGCTCTTCTTCACTTCTTACTGTATCGCTAACCTGTTCTTTTGACTCGGTAATATTTATTGATAAAAGCTGAAATCCTTTTTCTAGGGCCAATCTTTCAGAAATTACAAATATTTCTGCTATTTGTGGATCATTTGGCACTACATCTCGCAATCTTTCTAAATCTTCGGTGCGATTGTTTTTTATATCTTCATATTCATTTTTCAATTCTTTTATCTTGGTCAAAAGATTTTCATTTTGCAACTTTCTTTCTTGAGTTTCAGAAGACTCATCTTGAACAACCTGAATATCTGCAAGCTTTGGTCTCAACAAAAATACATAGCCCAATGACAAAATCACTATCACTACCAAACCACCTATAGCCATTATATATTTATTGACTATCAATAATAGATCTGACGGTTGTTCAAATTGTACTTCTTTTTTTGGTTTCATGATTATTGATCTTCGTTATTCTCGCTCTCTGGTTCTTGATAATAAAATAAATCCTCATTTAGAATCAAAACTATACTGAAAGTCACACCGCTCTCTGACCCACTGGCAGATGTAATGCTGACTGAAGTCACAAATTCTGACGCTTCTTCTTTTTGTAATACTTTTAGTTGCCTGGCTACAGAATTAAAATCTGGCCCAACTGCACCCAAGGTCAACCCACCGCTGGTACCAGCAGAAAATCCAGTATAATAAACTCCTTCTACTGTATATTTTTCTAATAATTCAAAGAAATTTGTCCAATAAATATGCTGATTCAAGAGGCCATGTATCAATTTTATCTCATCCCCCATAATCTTGATTTCATCATTCGTACCTCTAAAAGATAAAATTTGCTCTTCTATATCAGAAATTTGTTGGCTCTTGAGTTGTTTTTGTTTTTCTATATCCTTGTCTTTCCATATCAATCCCCCGTAGAACAAAACCAATATCGCCAACGAACCAATGACAGATACTATTACTAAATTGGTAACCTGTTTCCAGCTTCTAGTTTTGGCAGCCGTTGGTATCAAATCTACACCTGATTCATTGTCCAAAAACCTAGCTCTTGGCTGAGGAGTATGAAACCCACCTATTTTTTCGGGCGCTGGTTCAGGAGCTTGCACAGGAGGTGGTGATTTTGGTTCTTCTCTTGGTATTATAAAATCTACTTTTTCCTTTGGCTCGATTATCTTTACTGGTTCAGGAGCCTTTTCTTTTGGTTTGTGTAAACTCACAAACTTATCGGGTATGTCTATCTTTTTTTCTTCCTTTGGCTCGATTATCTTTACTGGTTCAGGAGCCTCTTCTTTTGGTTTGTGTAAACTCACAAACTTATCGGGTATGTCTATCTTTTTTTCTTCCTTTGGCTCGATTATCTTTACTGGTTTAGGAACTTTTTCTTTATGCTTTTCTTCTTTTTTATCTAACAACTTAAGCTCTTTGATCTTTACTGGTTCAGGAGCTTTTTCTTTTTTATGTTTTTTTTCTTTGTGAGGCTTTGCTGGTTTTACTTTTGATTTGAATAATCTAGAAAAACGAGACCAAAAAGATGGACCAGTTTTTTTGACCTTTGGAGCCTTTGGTAATTTTTCTTTTTTATGTTTTTTTTCTTTTTTATGTTTATGCTTTTCTTTTTCATGAGCCAACTTGATAGGCTTTAGCTCTGGAATATTAAAATCTCTTTTTTCTTCTTTTGATTCTTGTTTTACGGCCCCTGCCTCTATCTTTATTTCTGGCTTATCATCCTTCTTGTCTCCTGGTTTTGATATATGCTTGATTGCAGATTTTTTATCTTCTTTGGATTTTTTTGAAGTTGTTGGCTTTGATTTGAAAATATTAGATAAACGAGACCAAAAAGTAGGACCGGATTTTTTTGGCTCTGTCCATTTTGGTTTATTTTCTTTTCCGGGAATCACAAAATCAGGTTGAAAATCTGCCTTTTTCTTTGACAGTACGTGCTCTTCTTTTGACCGAAGCTCTTCGGGCATTAAATTTATATTTTTTTCCTCTGACATTTTGTGTCTAAAATCAAAATTATATATCACGCATAGCTAAGCCTACTGAGGCCGCCATCCTAGGACCAATTTCTTGCAAAACTGGTTTTAGATCCATTGGATAAATAATCCTATCCCATGGATCGCCAATTAAAACAGTCAAATCAAGAAGTTCTGATAAATACTGAGGAAGGCTTGGTAAAAATGCACTTCCGCCAGTCAAAACTATTTTTTCAATCTTGGTATTACCTTGTCTTTGATATAACTCAAAAACATATTTTATTTCATTTATTATTGAATTCAAGGATTTTTGGATTACGCTAGGAATATTTTTATTACCTGAAGCTGATAAACCAAAATCACGCTTAAATTGTTCTGCTCTTTCCTGATTTACATTGAGACTGTTCATGATATTTTTGGTGATAAATTCACCGCCAGTATCAATACCCCTGTTCAAAATAGGCACTCCCCCTTCAATAACGCAGATGTCAGCAGTAGTCGCTCCAATGTCTACTATCATCACAGTTGATCTATCATTACCGATCAATGATCTTGATAAAGCAAAAGCCTCCGTCTCTAAACTTAACAAATTAAATTTGGCTCTTTTGAAAATATCAATATATCTAGCTACTAGATTTTTTGGTGCTGCCGTCAATAAAATACGATAGTTCTTATCTACCCCTTTAGATTGTAGCGGTTTTTCTTTTTTAGGTTCCTCGTCTTTTTTAGGTTCAGTTATTTTTTCTGGGTTTGTTTCTTCATCAAAATTTATTTGCTCTTCTTCTTTTTTGTCCTTTTTGAAACCTTTTGTTTTTTTCTTGTTCAAAATCTTCCAATCCAAAATCATCTCTTCTATTGGCACTGGAATAAATTTTTTAGCTTCCCATTTTATTGCCGAGGAAAGGTCTTTTTTGGGCATTTGTGGCAAATTGATAATAAAATTGAATACTGAAAAAGTAGGTAAAGCTGCTACCACCTGCCTAGTCTGAGAATGGGATTTTCTAAATATTTGATTAATGTAGTCAGCTACTAATTCGTTGTTTTTTTCTACATTTCCTTTCAAAATATTGGTCGCAATATCAGCATAGCCATAAGTTTTTAACTTGGCCTGCCCTTTATAGTTTTCCAGCTCAACCATCTTGATACTGGAAGTTCCAATGTCTATTCCTAAATAACTATTACTACTAGAAAATAATGCCATATTGTCTAAAATTTAAAGTTTGTTTTAAAACTTTTATTTAAAATTTAAAATATTAAAATCTTACTGTTATTATAACATATTTTACTCGACAGAGCCAAACATGTATTTAACGTAAATTTTCGCTAAATCTGGGGATAACCTTACTAAAATCTACCAAACCCGGAGGTGGGTTGGCCTGAAGCCTACCATCATTGGTAAATAACTCTGCTGGAGGCCTACCAACGTCAATATAAGAACGGCAAAGATCAAATTGTCTAGCTATTACACTTCCACTGACACTAAGCTGATTTGTGCTACAGTCCCCCGTGGCTGTACCGTCATCAAAACAAGATACAAATTGCCCGCACATATGATCTAAGTCTGCTAGACTGTATGCTTCATCAATACAATGCGAAATCTCGTCGTTCACAAGATGTGGAGTACACTCACCAGCTACTCCTGCACTGCCCAAAGCGATAAAAGTACCCGCCAAATTTGATACATCTGGACTTACTGTCACAGACCCTTTTACAATCCACACCAAAGAAGGAATGTGCTTTAAATTGAAATTTGTAGGGCTACTAATTGTTTCATACTCAACGTCCGCATTGAAATGTAAATTGCCAGCAACCACTACAACGCCAGAACCCATCTGCAAAGACGCTCCCGAGTCAATACCAACAGGTACTTCTACATAAGCATCTATAGTTACGTTTCCATAAGTGTCATCAAAATATATCACTTTTCCATCCATAGGGGCTGATAGCGTTAGTGATATTGGGTTAGTAATTATTTCTGAGTTATATTTATTATAATCGGTACCCAAAATCTGTTCAGAAACCTTGGTCAATCCCAGGTAATCTATAGTACCTAGGGCATTGGTATATTTATTATTGGATTTTATATTGAAAAAATCTAGCAAAGGCCTGTTGGCTAGCTCACCTTGATATAAATCAGCCAAAGTAGTTGAGCTCACTATATTGGTAATAGTGCCGCCAGATTCTATAAGATAACTAGCGTTGTACCTCCCAAAAGGAGCGTTATAACGGCTAAAAACACTACCTCTAGAATATATACTACCCTTATCAGCTGTAAAATACGGCCTAGTACTGGTATTTATCCTAGCTCCAAACTGAAACCAACCCAATCCCTGCGTTACGCCTGCATCTTGCCAGGCATTCCAACCCCAGCCACACATATAACCAACCTCGCAATAATCATCCATATCTGGATCTGTTTGATTGATATCACAGCCTCCTGCAACCTGATCGACTATTGAATCTATATTGTTGTATTTGTGATCTATCATCAACCCAGGAGTATAATAAACACCATCATTACAAACCTCACATCTATTTATATTGAGATTGTATGGATTGGTACCACAATTGTTGTTTGTGTCTTCAATAGTACACAACTCACAACTATATCCTCCAATCACGTATTTTAGGCCCCCGATAGCTCGCGGATCATCAAGTCCAACGGTCATAAAATTACCCGGATATCTTTGGTTGCTAAATTCGGTAGCAATATAATCACTACTGCGTACAATTGAGCTAACCCTTACCTCGTCTATATATCCATCCCAATCATCTCTATCATCAAGTGACCCACCGTCCGCAGAACTACCTATAGCAAAATCAGCTGATCCACCAAATAAAGAAGCCACAGTTAGAGTACTTGTATCCACAGCTACACCGTCCAAATAAAAAATAAGATTGTCTGCACCTGTTTGCCATGTACCCGTCAAATAATGCCATTCACCAACTGAAATACTTGAATCATCTACTGTGGTCTCCGCAACATTTGTCCCGTTATCACTCACCTGCCAATAAACCTGCCCCGTACTTCCCTGATGCCTTATTCTATATTCTCGTTGACTACTCCAATTACTTTTTGCAGCCAAAAAATTGATGTCTCCTAAATTGTTTGACCAAGCACCTACATTGATCCAAGCCGACAGACTGACTGCTGGTAATCCTGATATTGAACCATGATGTGGCACCAATAAATAATCATCTACTCCATCAAAATGTTGCCCATCACCTATTGCACCAAGTGAATTATCTGGTAAACTTCCGTTCCAGGTACCATCATTGCTATTTGCTGTACTATCTAGATTATCTCCCAGATGATAAACAGCTTCAAATCCATCTGACCAAACATCACCTATTTCTTGAGAGGTGTTGATAGCATTATTGCCATAAAACATATAAAAAGTAGTATCTGAGGCTGCTACTAGAGTAGGAATCCTTACCCACATACGTATAGCCCCTGTCGTTGAGCTATAATCTTCTATTTCATGATCTAGTTGACCGGTTCCATCTGCATTTTGAGTAAAAACGATATCATAGCCATTGGGACTAGTGACATCTCCGGCTGAAGTAAAGTATCTCAAATCATCCAAAGTCAAAGAAACTAAAACTGGGAAATTATTATAATTTGAAGCTCCTGCTACATAATTGTTGTCTATTGTTAAAATTCGTCTATGCTCATAACCATTTGTATATAAATCTGAGTCACCCTCTTCATAATAAAAATATTCCAAACAATTTTCACATTTTTCTTCTTGCCCCGTCTGGATACAAGCACCATAATTTATAGTTGTCTCCTGACAAGGTCTCCAGTCATAATTACCCGCACTATAACAATCGGCATTTTCTGTGGCCAGAGTACAAGATACATTGGTATTACCAGCACATCGTAGCTCGTCTACGTCACACAGGGCATCATCAAGCGAACAATCTATAGCACTATTGTCCGTACACTCTGCTATCCTATCTATATGACAATTAAAACAACCCTCTAACGGATTGCTATCCGAAGGATAATCAGGGTCTATGACAGGTACTGGGTCTTGAATATTAAATCCTAGTTTCCAAGCATCGGGTTGTATCACACAACTTCCTGCTGCTCCCCCACAATCTGCATCTATGTTGCAAGGGTCTCCTTCAAAAGGCCCTGAATTACACTGACCTTCTTGATTGGCTATTGAGGCAAAGCTATTACTTGTATTGCAAACTCCACCAGCAGTATCAAAGCAAAGAGAATTTACAATGTCATCGTTTATTCTAATACCATTTGTAGGAGCTTGAGTATCTGCTCCATTCCAGTCATTGAAACATATCCAGCCCAAAACATTTCCAGGATTTCCATCTACTGAAACACCCGCCCAAGCACAACCCTGGACATGGTATTCACCACTTACATCAACTACTTCAAGCCAATAATCTACTCCTCCCCCACTAGCACAGGTATTTTCTATCAAACCATCTCCATCAAAATCATTTCGACAATTAAGACTCACCCAACCAACTTGATCTGACCAAGCCCAGCCGGCCAATCGAACACTATTTGGTATTTGCTGAGCCTCGATATTTGCTGAGTATTGTAAAAAAAAGACCACTAAAGCCAAAACAGCCATAATAGCAATACGACTATAAAAATGAAAGTGAAAAACTTTTTTCATTTATATTTTAGGGTCTTAAAAATTTATTAAAAACTATTCTATTTCACAGTATTGGGGAAAAGGGCCTGCCAACCAGTAGTATTACCTGTACATATGTATATAACATTAGCAGTATTATCAAATACCATCCTACCAGGTTCATCAACATCAGAATCACAATCAACGCTATTTGGAACAGTACTTGTGACATCAAGCCTAAGATAGGCAGGGGTGTTAGCATTGGAGTCATCTATTTTTAGATCACCACCACTGGCTACCCAAACATCACCAACAAACTTACCAGCATAGTCACCACTACCTTCTTCGCCGTAGATAGCATAACCACCAGCCACGGTAGACCTTGCTTTTACACCATAATAACCCTCAGCATAAACACCACGTCCATTTGAAGTAGTACTATCACCAACTACCGCCCAATGACCTTGGCCAAGTACACCGACACTTTTGTCTGTGTAGTCTCCGCCACCGCCAGGAGTAGAATTATTATAACCATAAACACCTAAAGCTGTATCATTGGTAACAGCGCCAAAAACACCAATATCTAAGTTACCACTAGAAAAACCATTTGGCCCACTCATACCCAGTGCACCAATTGCGTTGGGGATTCCAGAGCCATTTGTCTGCAAGCCAATCACACCGACACCACCACTGGCATTGTCATTGTTTCCTAAGATAGCTATTCCTCCGTCTGCACTAACTGAAGCAGCCTCATCATCATAAACATGCAATTGTGCTGAAGGATCAGTCTTGTTGATACCCATATACCCAGCCACAGAATTTCCACCAGTACCCAAACCAATATCTCGGATAAACAAAGGTGTACCAACAATAGCGGGAACAGGATTATAAACATCTTGATAGTATGAATTGAGAATAAAGTCTCCGTTGTTTACAAGCATCCTATAATCAGTATATTGATCTGTTGCCCAATTATTACGTGTAAAATCAATACCTACATTATCAATAGTAGTAACCCATGGATCTGAAACAAGAAGATTTATAAATGATCTTTCATAAGATTCTAAAGTCAATTCTGCTTCATTAGAATCAATATTGATTGATACGGTATTGGTAGCATTATTAGCTCTAAAGTTTAAAGTATCAGTAGTATTGTCCATACCAATAAACCATTTTTCTTGATCATCCCTTTCCAAACGAGTGCCTGTCCAAAGATGACCATCTTGGTTATCTATATTCAATATTGAGGTTGAATCATCATCTCTTACATGTAGTGGATAGCCAGGGTCTTCAACACGAATACCAAGCCTACCAAGCTCTGAAAAAGTAGATGAAGCAGACTCACTATTGTCTGGCCTGATTGACACGTCTCCGCCTGATGATATTTTGAAACGTGAATTACTTAAGTGCCAGATATAATCAGGTGTAACTTTTAGCTGACTACCGCTCTTAATTATATGTAGGGGTGCAGCGGGATCTGAAGTACCAATACCCACATATCCACCATCATAATAGATATCACCAGGATCAGTAGGACTTTCTAACCAAAAGCCTCCACCTGCGCCGCCTGGACTAGATCCATCGACAGTAAGGTCTCCGGTAACATGCATATCACCATTGAAATAACCTGCATAAGTAGCGCCTGTGGCATTGATGCCATAGCCGGTACCCGTAATATTCATACCCGTCACACCACCTGGCTCAAGTACAAAAGTAGCGTTTGCGCTATCTGTAAATTTTGAACCACTAAGGTCAACATCTTCAACTAAAGGATTTAAAACTAGACTACTGTCACCAGCTTGTCCTGGTGTATCAGTAGGATTTTGCCATTGTGCCAATACTTGTTGTTGTACTAGGACCAAACCCAGCACAGAAGCTACAAGTACCAAAACTGACAAATGCCAACTATTAATTTTTTTCAACATACTCTTATTTTATTTAATTTTTTATATTTTAAAATTTTATATGCTTATTAAAGTCTACTGCAGACTCCATTACCAACACAATCACCATGAGAATCTGGACAACCAAAAGGGCTTACTGTGTCTATTATGCTACCCTCTGTGACTCCTTGAATGCAAATTCCGCCCGGTAAATAACCACCAAGATGATCTGTACATTCCCAAGATGTAAGTACAAAGCCAGGCGCACAACTAACAGAGCACGCCCCACCAAAACTAGGAGCTGTACAAACAATATTATAATCTTCTAATTTACTTGCTGTAGACCAATCACTGATGCAATCTCCATTCAAACAAAGCTCACCCTCCAAAGATGTATCACCACAAACTTTAAACTGATTTTCAATACTACTTTCACACCTAGTAGTACTACCCGCATCCAAGCCTATGACATAAGAATTGTTATGATTAGCATCAGCATAAACACCCAATGCCGTAGAATAATCTCCCATAGCATTTGTTTGATAGCCCATTGCTGTAGAAAATTGACCTTCAGCATCTACTATCCAACCACTAGCAAAAGAAACTCCTCCTACAGCGTTTGCCTGATATCCATTGGCAAAAGAAGCGGCTCCTGAGGCCCTTGTATTTCTTCCCATGGCTACAGAATGTTCTCCGCTAGCTATTGAGCCCTGACCCATGGCTACAGCATAACTGTTGGTAGCCTCTGTTTTGAAACCCATGGCTATAGAATAGTTACCACTAGCCACAGTATCTGATATATTATCTCCTCCTCCAAATACAAATGCATAATCACCGCTAGCCTCTGAATAACGACCAAGAGCAACGGAACCCATACCAAGAGAAATTGCGTCCCTGCCTATAACTGTAGAGTTGATTCCACTTGCGAGTATATTTTGTCCCATAGCTATAGAATTTAGCCCCGCGGCTACTGCATCTTCGCCCATAGAAAATGCGTTATTACCTTCAGCTCTAGTACCATTGCCCATAGCCACTGATTCGTGACCGCTAGCTGTATTTTGGAATCCAACAGCAAAAGATTTTTCACCGCTAGCTGTATTTCCTCTACCAAGAGCCGTAGAACCAGCACCACTAGCCCAGTTGTCTTGTCCACCAACAAAAGAATAATTTCCAACTGCATCTGAGCCATAGCCTGCGGCAAAAGAATAATTTCCAACTGCCCGTGTCTGGTAGCCCATAGCCGTAGAACTACCTCCATTGGCAGTTACTTGATGCCCTATAGCCACTGAACCACTACTATTAGCCACTGAACTTATACCCATGGCCACAGAAGCCGCGCCATTGGCCTCTACCAATCTACCTATAGCAACTGCATAATAAGCAGTCGTGCTAGCCTGACTGCCCATAGCTACAGATTGAGGGCCGTCAGCTACTGTCCAATAACCTATAGCAGTCGAAGTGTCTTGAGTGGCCCTACTTTGATATCCACTAGCAAAAGAAGTCTGCCCACTAGCTCTAGCACTATTACCAATAGCAACCGAATAATTTCCCGTTGCTTGAGCACCAATACCAATAGCCATAGCATTGTTTCCGGTAGCGACAGTATTGTAGCCCATCTCAGCTGAGCCATTAGTTCTCAAAGATAAAATATTTGTACCATCATTCCAAAATCTCAATTCTTCGCTACCTGTATCATGGTAAATGCCCCAATGAGTATCTCCATCCAAATCATCAAAGGTAATTTCTGGATTTCCTGTAGTATTTACAATAGATAGATTGTGAAGTGGATCGGATGTGCCGATGCCTACATTACCAGCACTATAATAAATTTCTGTACTGTCAGCTGGATTTTCTGTCCAATATCCACCACTTCCCCCGCCAGATGGCCAGGTAATCTGACACTCTCCATTGAGACAAATCTGTCCATTGGTCACCCTGATATTTCCGTCATTTACCAAAATTTTGTCAGTAGCTGCAGGATCAATACTTAGGTCTGTATCATAAATTTTAAAATTATTCATTTCTAAATCCTCAGCCAATGGATTGATTACAAAATGCCAATCTCCTGATTCTCCAGGTAAACCAATCGGATCTTCCCATTGTGCAAATACCACTTTTTGTACCAATATTAAACCAAAAATCGAAGCTATTAGTACTAAAATTGACAAATGCCAATGATTGATTTTTTTGAACATACTTTTATTTTTAACTTTTATTTTTTTGTTCCGATTTCTTGATATATTATACCACATTTCAGTCTGAAATAAAAATATTTCAAAGATTGCCAAAAGCTCTAAGATTTAGTAAAATTATATTAATTGCTTTAACAATTAAATTTATTATTATGGGTACAGCACTTATCGTCATATTGGTTGTAGTGGTCTTGATTGTCCTATGGCTAATTGGCGTCTACAATGGTTTGATCAAATTGAACAACCGCGTCAAAGAAGCTTGGTCAGATATCGATGTCCAACTAAAAAGACGTTATGACTTGATTCCAAATTTGATGGAAACAGTCAAAGGATACATGAAGCATGAAAACGATGTCCTAATCAAAGTCACCGAAGCTAGGTCTTCTGCTATGCAGGCCAAAGGCATCGGAGAAAAGGGTAAGGCGGAAAACATGTTGTCCTCTACTCTAAAAAGTTTGTTTGCTGTGGCTGAGGGTTATCCAGACCTAAAAGCTTCACAAAACTTTTTACAGCTACAAGATGAAATTTCTGACACTGAAAATAAAATTCAGGCCTCACGAAGATTTTATAATGGACAAGTTCGTGATTTCAATACCAAGGTTCAGATTTTCCCAAACAACATGATTGTTGGTATGCTCAAATTCAAAGCATGGGATTTCTTTGAAATCGAAAACAAAGAAGAGAAAGAAAACGTTAAGGTAAAATTCTAGATAGATTTTTAAACCGTCTTTCGGCTAGCCGAAGGGCGGTTTTATGATTGACAAAAGACCAGCAATATTGTTATATTAAACTGAATTAAAAATAAAAAATGTATCAACAAATTGATAGTAATAAGAGAAAAAGTATCCTCTTGATGACCCTGTTTATTTTGGTCATCGTTGGACTTGGTTGGGCCTGGAGTATCTATTCCCAAGATGGTTATATTATGATATTTTTTGCGCTAGCTTTAGCCATAATCATGAGCTTAACAAGTTTTTTTGGTGGAGACAAAATTGCCCTTGCTCAAGCGGGTGCCAAGGCTATAAAAAAGAACGACAATCCCTATGTCTGGCGGATGATAGAAAATCTATCAATCACCGCTGGCATACCAATGCCCAAAGTCTACATTATCAATGATCCAGCTATGAATGCTTTTGCTACTGGACGTGATCCTGAGCACTCTTCTATTGCCCTGACCACCGGCATTATCAATGGCCTAGAAAATCAAGAGCTCGAAGGTGTGATAGCTCACGAACTATCCCATGTAAAAAACTATGATATTCGTTTGATGATGATTGTGATTGTCTGCGTTGGAGTAATCACTCTCCTGGCTGATTGGATGTTACGTAGTTTCTTTTGGAGAGGCCGAAAAGGTAACGACAACAAAGGCAATGGTATTTTATTGATTGTTGGCCTGGTACTAGCTGTACTATCCCCTCTTTTCGCCAAACTTATCCAACTCGCAGTATCTAGAAAACGAGAATTTTTGGCAGATGCATCAGGAGCTTTACTTACTCGCTACCCAGAAGGTCTGGCTACGGCTTTGGAAAAAATCAGCAAACAAAATACTCCTCTCAAAAATGCCAACAAAGCAACCGCCCATCTTTATATCTCAAGCCCGTTCAAGGGAAAGAAAAAACAAAATAAATTCTTTTCAACCCACCCTCCTATACAAGAAAGAGTAAGTGCGTTGAGAAAAATGTAATAAAAAAATATGCAATCACATAATATACTAAACAAATTCACATACCACTTCAAAAAGGTGCTGATCAATGCTCAAAATCTTGCCTACTTCAAGAAAAGAGAGTTTATTGAACCACAGGATCTATTGATTTCATTGGTAAAAACAAAAGGATCGCTAGGATCTGATATTTTGGTAAAACAAAAAATCGACCCTGCTTTTGCAAATTCCATTACCATTATGAGTAGCCACCAAAATGCTTCTGTTGATGCTGAAATTATGCCTCAGCCCTCTGATGAATCTCAAAAAATTATTGAAAAAGCTGTCATCACAGCTTATAAACATCAACACAAATATATTGGTACCGAGCATCTTTTGTGGGGATTGAGTCATAGTGAAAATGAAAATATTACCAAAACTTTGCAAAAAGCAAAAATAAATACACACAGCCTGAGGCAACATCTAAATCTAATCATGAAAAGCACTTCCAAGTTTAGTGACTTGGCAGCTGAAGATGAAATCAAAGAAGTTGATCATATTTTTGATGACCACAATCAAGAATCAAACACCTTGGAAAACTTTACTGTAAACCTCACCAACAAAGAAATCCAAAAAGATATCGATCCTGTGATAGGTAGGGCTAGAGAGATTGATCGCTTGATAGAGATATTATCACGTCGCACTAAAAATAATCCCGTCCTCCTGGGTGACCCCGGAGTTGGTAAAACCGCTATTATAGAAGGTCTAGCCAAACGAATTACCGAAAATAAGGTTCCTGATGTCTTGCTAAACAAAACAATTCTGAATCTAGACATTTCTTCTTTAATAGCCGGCACAATGTACCGTGGAGAGTTTGAAAACCGCTTAAAACAGGTCATAAACGACATAAAAAGCAATCCAAATACCATTTTGTTTATTGATGAATTGCACACTATCATGGGTGCTGGCGCTACTAGTGGTTCGCTAGATGCGGCTAATATTTTGAAGCCCGCCTTAGCTAGAGGTCATTTACGTTGTATTGGAGCTACTACTTTTGAAGAATACAAAAAACACATAGAAAGCGACCGTGCCTTAGAAAGACGCTTCCAATCTATTATAATAGATGAATCAACCGAAGATGAAACCTACGAAATATTACAAGGCATCAAAAAAAATTATGAAAAATTTCATAAGGTATCTATTGACGAAGATGCTTTGAAGCATGCTGTACTTTTGAGTAAAAGATTTTTACCAGACAAAAAATTACCAGACAAGGCTATCGACCTGATTGATGAAGCGGCTTCTCGCTTCAAGGTAAGACATACCAAAAAAAGTCTGAGTAAAAAAATCAAAAAACTAGTAGATGAAATAGACGTCATTCAAAACACAAAAAGACAATCTATCTACAATGAAGAATATATCGAGGCACTAGAGCATAAAAAAAGAGAAGATACTTTACTAAAAGAATTGGCTCGCCTAAAAAACAAAGAAGAAGAGATGAGTCAGAATTCTTTGGGTAATATCAGCAGCCAACACATAAAAGAAATTATTGCCGACATGACTGGCGTACCTCTATCCTCTATTAGTACCAATGAAGGTAAAAAATTACTTGATCTAGAAAAAAATATTGCTAAAGAAATTTTTGGACAAGAAAAAGCCTTGTCTACTATTTCTCAAACTATCCGCAAATCAAAAACTGGACTACAAGACAAAAACAAACCAATGGCCTCTTTTATGTTTTTGGGACCAAGTGGAGTTGGCAAGACATTTGCAGCCAAACAAATAGCTCATCATGTATTTGGTGGCCAACACAACATGCTTCGCATAGATATGTCCGAATTTTCTGAAAAATTCAATATTTCCAAACTAATTGGCGCACCAGCTGGCTATGTTGGCTACAAAGAAGGCAACAAATTCACTGACATAGTAAAAAACAAGCCCTACACGCTGATTTTATTTGATGAGATAGAAAAGGCTCACAAAGAAGTATTTAACCTTTTATTACCTGTTTTGGAAGAAGGAGAGCTGACAGATGCTACTGGACGGACAGTAAACTTCCGTAATTGTATCATAGTAATGACTTCAAATATTGGTTTGGAAAAATTCAACCAAGAAGCAAATTTGGGATTTGATATAGAAAGTAAAGAAGAGAAAGAAAAGAATTTTAAAAATACTACACAAAAAATAACCAAGTCTTTACACAAGCGTTTCCCTCCTGAATTTACCAATCGTTTGGACAATATCATTGCTTTTGATTCATTGGACAAAAAATCTGCTCGACGGATAGTAAAAAAAGAAATTGGATCACTAGCTGAAAAATTGTTTGAACAAAACCTTTGCATCGAATTTGATGGTAAAGTGGTAAATCACATCCTAAAAACCAAGACCCCAGTCAAAGAAGGTGCTCGTAGCCTAAAAAGACTAGTAGACCAGCACATCACCAATCCAGTAGCTACCCATTTGTTGAACAATCAAAATACCAAAAAAATAACCGTGCAAGTTCAAAAAGGAAAAATAGCGATTAAATAGGTTTGAAAAACATAAGAAGAAAAGCGATGATAAATTTACTAAAAAATTTACTTGATTTTATTTGGCCTCAATTTTGCCTAGGATGCAATAGAGAGGGCTCTATTTGTTGTGCTTATTGTCTAAATGACATAATCCTCAAAGAACAAGCTACTATAAAATGGCCTGAAGATAACTTTTATTTTGAAGAGTGTCTAGTTTGCTGTGATTACCAAAATGAAATAGTCCAAAAGATACTAAAAAAATACAAATATTCTTATTTAGAAAATATGGCTGATTTTTTGGTAACTATTTTAGAAAAGCAAGCCCGTAGAGCTGGGCTTGATAAAAATACAATCATAAGCAACATACCTCTACATAATAAAAAGAAAAAACAACGCGGCTTTGATCAAACAGAAATTTTGGCAAAAAAACTAGCCAAAAAGCTAGATCTGAAATACTCCCCTCTTTTGAAACGCATCAAGCAAACAAAGACTCAGGCTCAGCTATCAAAAACAGCTCGACAAAAAAATGTAAAAGGAGTTTTTGAAGCTTTGAGCACAGACCTAACTCACGACGCCCCTAGCATAGTCTTGATAGATGATATAGCTACAACTGGTTCCACTCTCAATCAAGCGGCGTTAGCCCTCAAAAATATTGGTCACCAAAAAATAATCTGTTTAGTAATTGCCAAAAACTAAAAATACGGCTTACGCCGTATTTTTAGTTTACATATTCAAATATTCAAGCACTTTGTACACGACCATTGCTGGCCAAACCAATGCTTTTAGAAAGCCTATAACTCCAGTTGCAAAAGAATCTGCATGTTGAATATAATACACTACTGCACCGATAAAACCCAATCCATAGATTGCGCCTTCAGCTCCTTTTTCTTTTCCCATATTTTTATTTTAAATACTCAATATAATTATCATAGCTAATATTAATCTGTTTGTAAACAAAAAATACCACAAACAATGGTATTCCTACCCCTTGGTTCGCTCTGCTCACTCAGGACATTCGACACTAAGTATTTACAAAAGCAAAGAGTGGTCGAAGACCATGAGCGAGTCATAACAAAGTTATGACGAGTCGAATGGCGGGCTACATCGGGCTGAAGCCGCCATAAGTTAACCCTATCTAAGGGATTTTTATTTATAAATCAAAAAATATTAGAGCACCTTATTTTTTATTATTTGCTTGGATCTAAACAATTAATTATAAAAGCTCCAAACTACGATTTTTTATGTTTGTTTTTATTTTTGTGATAAATTCTTCTTGGTCAATATTTAATAAATCTTTTTTACCACGTACTCTAACAGCCAAATCTTTAGAATCCATCTCCTTGTCACCAATTACCAAGGTGTATGATATCTTTTCCTGAGATGATTTACGTATTTTGTTGCCGACTGTTTCATCAGAAGTATCTAGCTCAACACGTATGTTCTCGGCCATAAATTTAGTAGCCAATTTTTGACAATATTCAATATGACCTTCTCCAACAGAAATAATTTTTATCTGTACTGGGGCTAGCCAAACTGGAAAAGCTCCCGCATAATGCTCAATTAATATAGCCAAAAATCTTTCATAGGAACCAAGAATAGCCCGATGAATCATGACGGGTGTTTTATTTTTGCCATCTTTATCTGTATAGGTCAATTCAAATCTTTTGGGCATAGCAAAATCAAGCTGAATAGTAGCTAATTGCCATTCTCGACCTAATGAATCTTTAAACATATAGTCTAACTTAGGCCCATATATAGCAGCTTCGCCCTCTACACGTTTAGCATTAAGTTTTAATTCGTCAGATAATTCAGCTAGCATTTTTTCGCTTTTTTCCCAATCCTTTAAGTCGCCAATATAAGCTTCTGGTTTTTCTGGATCACGAACTGAAAGTGAAACCCAGTGCTGGCCAAATAAACCTAAATTACCGTAGAATTCTTTGATAATACTTGCTAAATTTTTGGCCTCTTGTTTGATTTGATCGGGTAGGCAAAAGGTATGACCATCATCTACTGTGATAGAACGAACTCTGGTCAGACCAGATATTTCTCCTGGTTTTTCATCACGATATTGCATGGTTGATTCCATGTAGCGAATCGGTAGATCACGATAGCTACGTGGTCGAGAATCATATATTTGGGTATGATGAGGGCAATTGACTGGCTTCATAACAAATTCACCATAATGACTAATAACTTTTATTAATTCATTAGAAAATTTTTCAGCATGTCCAGATATTTCATATAATTTTCGTTTAGCAATATGAGGAATAGTCACCGGAGTGACACCGTATTTTGTACTAATTTCAAGTAGAGCCTTTTGTAATTCATTACGAATAACTGTTCCTTTGGGACTCCAAAGTGGCAGACCAGAACCCACTAAATCTGAAAAAGAAAATAAATCTAATTCTTTACCAAGTTTTCTGTGATCACGCTTTTTGGCCTCTTCTAGAACAGCTAGGTATTCATCTAACTCTTCTTTATTTTCAAAAGCTACACCATACACACGAGTCAACATTTGCCTGTTTTCATCACCACGCCAATAAGCACCAGCAGTAGAAGTCAATTTAAAAGCTTTGGGATTGATCTCGGTACTAAATTCTACATGAGGCCCAGCGCAAAGATCAGTAAAGTCTCCAGAAGAATAAAAGCTTATTTTTTCGTCTTTTGGCAAATCATCGATTAGCTCTACTTTAAAATTTTGTTCTTCATATTTCTTTAAGGCCTCTTCTCTACTAATAACACTTTTCTCAAATTTTATTTTCTGAGAAATTATTTTCTTCATTTCTTTTTCTACCTTTGGTAAATCAGCCTCAGACAAACTATCTGGCAAAAGGAAGTCATAATAAAAGCCATTGTCAATAACTGGCCCAATGGCCAATTGAGCATCAGGAAATTTACGTAATATGGCCATAGCCAAGATATGAGACAATGAATGACGTATTTTGTGTATTTTTTCGTTATTTTGCATATTTTTTTACTAATTTTGGATAAAAAAACCCCAGACTTATTAAGTCTCGGGACCCCAATTAGGGGCGGTTCCACCCAAGTTGCCTGAGTATTATAATAACCCAAGCCTCTTTATCATTAATTTTTGATTTAGCCCTTTACTACAAGGATTCTGTAATATTTACAGAAGAATAGTTGGTAGCTATTCCAATCATCTTAAATCATTATTTATTATATACCTTTTTTGATAAAAGTCCAATAGCAAGACAAAAACACCCAATTTGGGTGCTTAGTTCATTGTGCTAGCACGAAATTCTCGTGCCCCTTGGTTCGCTCTGCTCACTCAGAACATTCGACACTAAGTATTTACAAAAGCAAAGAGTGGTCGAAGACTATGAGCGAGTCATAACAAAGTTATGACGAGTCGAATGGCGGGCTTCCTCGTGCTGGAACCGCCAACCGTTAATTCTGGTAAGGAGATTCTACACTATTCTTATTTATAAATCAATAGATCCTCGTGCATTATCAAGTCATTTGAAAAAATAAGAGATTCTTTTAAGAACATTCTTCACTTGACTCAGAAGAACGATATTAGTATAATTATTTTATGAAAATTGATACAAATATTTCACAAGAAGAACTAAAGCGTCGTTCTCAAGAAATTGCTAAACTTCATGCTGCTTGGAAAAAAAACTTGGATAATTTAAGTATTAAGCAAGATAATATAATTTCTAGAACAGTCAGTGACATACAAAATCGCCAAGAATTAAACAAAACTAAGCGCAGAAACTTTATCAAAAGATTACTTTCTTTTTTAAAAAAATAATTATGGATACTAAAATATCAAGAACAGATTTGCAAAATAAGGTCAATGAAATCAAGGCTCTTCACGAGGACTATTTGATTAAATTGCGAGCCCTTCAAAAAAAACAAAAGAATATCATGAGTAAAACAGTTAAGAATATAGAAGATAAAAAAATAAGAAAAATTAAAGAAGGTATTAATAATATATAAATATGCTTAAAGAAGACAAATTATCAGCAGTAGAAAATATTGAAGAACCAAGTCAGGATCAAGAAACTGAGCTTGATTTGGATCAACTAGCAGATCAAGCAGCTGAAAGTCAAGAAAATTTTAGGGAATATGTAGAGGCAACTCTTGAAGATCTTTCTGATAGAGCAGCAGAAGTGGATACTATGCAGCAAGAAAATAATAATATTTTAACTAGTATCGTAGAATCAGTCGGAGGTACAGAGGAAGACTTGAAAAATGGACAAGCTGAATTATTGACTGTGCAGCAAGAAATTGACGAAATAAATACTAGTCACTCTGAACAAATTAAGGAAATATCTAGTCTTATAGATAGAAGTAGCGAGGAGGAATTGATGGAACTAAGAGCCAAAACTAAAGAAGATTATGCTAAGGGACTGGTCAGTAGGCATCATAAGGGGGCTGAAACTATCGCCGAACACGAAGAAGCGCAATTGAATGCCTATGAAGAATTACAACAAAAAATTGATTCTGGCGCAGTCAATCCAGAAGCTTTTCATTCTGACATGATGTTATATTTGAATGTAAAAGAAAAAGAAATTCCTGAAGCAGTCGATACTGAACAAATTTTGGCAGCTATCAGTGAGGAGTTGCAAGAATTTATTGATAGCCCAGAAGTTTCTATTGAAGAATCAGAAGCTAAATTAATAGAAAGAGAATCGAGTATTTATATTAAACAATATCAAGAGGCTTATCCTGAGGCTACCATCGAAACAATTCAATCTTTGGTTCAAGATAATGCTCGAAAACTTGTTTATCAAACCTCTCTTGATAAGAGAGTGTTTTCTGGATCAGATCATGGTACGCGACATATTTTGGAAGGTAATATGAATATAGCTGACAGCATGATGGATGGCTTGGGAGATCGTGTTTCTGCCAAAGACAAAATTATAATTCGTCAAATTATCATAGATCATGATATAGGATATGCTGCTGGCGTAGCTCAAGCTAAGGGTAGTTTTGATGCTTCCAAAGATCATCCATTGTTTAGTACTAGATATGTCGAAGACAACGCTGATTATTATATAGATAAATTTGGTGAAGAGGGTTATGAGATGATTCGCGAAGGTATTTTACAACATAGCTACGTGATGTCCGAATATCCATCTACAGATCAAATTGAAGATATAAATCGTGACACCGTCAGATCTATCACTTCTACCGTTGATGCCCTAGGAGTGACAGCCGAAATAAAATGTCCTGCGTTTTTCCGTTCAACGGATGTGATGCGTGTACTTCAAAAAGTGAAACTTTATGCTGAGATTCATAATGGAAAAATAGATACTATCATGCTAGATAAATATAAAGAGGAATTAAGAGGTATAGCAGGCAAAGAGCAAAATCCTGATAGGCGAAAAGGTTATTTGGATGCTATTGAAAATCAATTTAGTCCCGTTACCGTAGATATGACTTTGGGGCAATTTTCTGGTGTGGTCAAAGGAGTAGAAATGATGGAGGTAGCTGGCAAAATAATCCCTAAGATTAAAATGGAAATTTCCCAAGCTCAAGCCTTGCTCGGCAATTTATTTGGCGATAAAATGTCTATCAAAGCTTTTACCAAGGCCATGGAGGATTTTGGTATATCCAAAGAGCATATGGCAGAGCTAGGGATTGTTGTTAGAAAAATTAGAGAAACCGATTCTGCCGAAGAAAAAAAAGTTTTGATGGCAGAGTTATCTTTTATTAGTGATAAAGCAAACTTTGATTTTGGTGATAGTTTCAGTGAGGCTAGTACTGAAATTGAAGTAGTCATGGAAGAAATTACACATATTTCTATTCGAGATGAAATCAGTGCTCTAGAAAGAGTATTGGCTAATCCGGAATTAGATCAACAGCAAGTAGTCGAAGCTATAGCCAAATTTAACGAAGATATATTGGACGAAACCGACGATGAAGATAGGACAAATCTATCTACCATAACTACCAGCATACAAGCAAGTTATAGTAACCCGGAACAATTGGCTAGCTCTTTACAGGATCTAAAATCTTATATCACTAAGACAGAAAAAGATTTCTTGGGTATGGAATAGTAGTATTGCGAGAGTATAAGATTTTTGTTAAGCTTTTATTAAGAATTATATAATTAGTAACGTAAATATTTTATAGGTTTTGACACAATGCCAAATCCAGCAGAGGATTTGAGAAAAATGAAAGAAACAGGACTTGATTTACTAAAACAAATTGAAGATTCATCAGTTGAGTAATTAGGAGAAGATGCTAACTTGGTGGATGAAAGAGAAGCTAGTGTAGCACAAGGAGAGGTTGAACGAAAAAAAGCAAAAGCTGTCGAATTAGTGGCACACTTGGAAACTGTAACTGACACAAATGAAGTCATGACTACCGTAGAAGCATTAAAAAACATAGCACGAGATCTTGGTGTGGAAAATGTATAGCAAATTATAGCTATCAAACAAGATACATAAAAAAGCTATCCCTCGCAGGATAGTTTTTTAATATTATATTTTTGATTTATCAAAAAAAAACAGCTTTCTAATGAAGTTGTTTTTAATATCTTCGTGCTAGCACGAAGTGGCGGAGAGGGAGGGATTCGAACCCTCGATCCCGAATAAACGGAATAACACCTTAGCAGGGTGCCGCATTCAACCACTCTGCCACCTCTCCATTTGGTTGATAATATAATGCCCTTCGGCTTCGCTCAGGACAAGCTTATCCAAGCTGAGCTTGTCGAAGCTTGGTGTCCCCGGCAGGAATCGAACCTGCGACCTTTTGGACCGCAACCAAACGCTCTATCCACTGAGCTACGAGGACTAGCAATAATAATATTTCAATGTCTCCTGTCCTTCGACTTCGCTCAGGACATTCGATTCTATAAATAAACTGGTTGGAGGTGCTATTTTAGCACCGTAGACCATGAGTGAGCTTTTGCAAAGCAAAAGCGAATCGAATGGCGGAGAGTGAGGGATTCGAACCCCCGGAACCTTTCGGCTCAATGGTTTTCAAGACCACCGCATTCGACCGCTCTGCCAACTCTCCAAATATGTCGAAGACTGCTACATAATAGTATATTTTATACCTTTTGGCAAGCCCCCTTGCCCTCTTTATAGATAAATTGGCCTAGTTATGTTATAATATAGCTACATTATAAAATAAAAATGTATGGTAAAAAATAAAGAAAAAAGTGAGCAAAATAAAGAAGATTTAGAATTTTTTGATGGCCCCGAAACTTTTGGTGAGGCAGTAGAAAAAGAATTTGGTAAAATCATGGCTGCTTGGGAATTCCCTGAATTTCACAAACATGAACGAGGAAAATGGTGGTATGTTCTCCTAGTAATAGTCACTATAGCAATGCTTGTATATTCTTATTTCTCAGACAATCCTCTTTTTGCAGTTATTATTTTGTTTTTCTTAGTCATGTATTTTCTTACAGAAAAGAAACACCCTGAAAATATCGAAGTTATCATAGCTGAAGATGGCATTATCCTGCATGGTAAATTTTTGGAATTTGAAAAATTCAAGAGATTTTATATACTCTACTATCCTCCGCAAATAAAAAGTCTCTACCTACAACCAAAAAGCTCTCTTGGACAACTACTCACTATCCCCCTAGAAGATCAAAATCCAGTTGCTGTCCGAAAAATATTATTAAATTATTTGGACGAAGACTTGAACAAAGAAGAAATACCCAACTCCGAGGGTATATCCCGTCTTTTAAAGTTATAAGTTACATCAAATAATAAACTCCCTAAGCTGAACAATATGTTCAGCTTATTCAATCTATATGCCAAAAAATACCGAGTCAAAGCAAAATATAGAGCAATTACACGCCATGACAAATACTCTTGGCGCTAGTTTCAAAAAAATGAAAATCAGCACTATTACTGATTTATTTTGGCATTTTCCTTTTCGCTATGATGATTTGAGTCAAATAAAAGACATAGATGATCTAGAAGAAAATCAGATAACAACCGTCCGAGTAAAAATAGACAATATCCGTAGTTATCGTTCACGTAAACAAAAAATGATGATTACTGAAATTTTGGCCTCTGACACAACTGATAGTATGAAGGCTATTTGGTTTCGACAAAAATTTGTCAGCCAAGTGCTAAGCCGTGGCGATGAAGTTTTTTTGAGTGGCAAGGTCCAACAAAAAAACCTAATCTGGCAAATGACCAACCCAACTTATGAAAAAGTGAAAGACAATCCTCTGCACAGTGCCCGCCTGGTTCCCATATATCATCTTAGTGGTAAAATTACCCAAAAACAACTGCGTTTTTTAATGGACAGAGCTCTCAAGACTGGTATTTATGAAGATGACCCGCTACCAGTAGATATACTCAATCAAGAAAAATTTCCCTGGCTTCATGAAGCTTTACAAGAAATACACTTTCCAAACGACCAACAAAGTCTGGATAAAGCAGTTGCTAGATTAAAATTCCAAGAGTTGTTTTATCTACAGGCAAAATATCAATTAGCCAAACTAAACTATCAATCCCAACCCAGCTATGTTATCCCGCTTGATGATAAATTTTTAAATAAAATAATAAAAGATTTACCTTTCAAACTTACCGTAGACCAACAAAAATCTCTCTATGACGCCCTAGCTGATTTGAGCCAAAAACAACCCATGAATAGACTACTTGAGGGTGATGTGGGCTCAGGCAAGACGATTGTAGCTATGTTGACTGCTCTCAATACAATTATCAATGGTTTTCAAGCAGCTATTATGGCTCCCACCGAAATACTAGCTCATCAACACCTTGGGTCAATCCAAGACTTGGCTCCCAAAAAATTTCATAAACAAATAGCCCTACTTACTCGTGTCAAAAAAGTCTTGGCTGATGGTACCGAACTGACCAGGGCAAAAATGAACAAAGATATCGCCTCTGGTAAAATCAAGATGGTAATTGGTACTCATGCCTTGATCCAAGAAAAAACAAATTTTAAAAACCTAGGACTAGTTGTAATAGACGAACAACATCGTTTTGGAGTAGCTCAAAGGCAGGCTATAAAAAATAAAAATATAGACGACCACGTACCCCACCTACTATCTATGACTGCTACACCTATCCCCCGTACCTTGAGCCTGACTCTATATGGTGATCTCGATATATCCTTGATAAAAGAAAAGCCCGCTGGCCGAAAAGAAATAAAAACATTTTTGGTACCAGAAAAAAAAAGAAAAGATGCCTATAAATTTATTTTGGATAAAATAAAAAAAGGACAACAAGCTTTTGTGATTTGTCCGCTTATAGATGAGAGTGACGTCTTGGGTGTAAAGTCAGTCCAACAAGAATACAAAAAACTAAACGAAGAAATATTTCCTGACATAGAAATAAGATATTTACACGGCAAACTCAAAACAGAAGAAAAAGAAAATATCATGAAAGATTTCAAGGATAATAAATTCCCAATATTGGTAGCTACCTCCGTGATAGAAGTTGGTGTGGATATTCCAAATGCTACACTAATGATGATAGAAAGTGCCGAGAGATTTGGCCTGTCCCAGCTACACCAATTCCGTGGTAGGATAGGACGCAATGATTTGGAAAGTTTTTGTATGCTATTTACTACCGACGATTCTCAACTTAGCAAAGAAAGGCTCAAGGCTCTATCAGAAACAAACAATGGCTTTGAGCTAGCTGAGCTTGACCTCGAGCTACGTGGCTCGGGAGAAATATTTGGTACCCAACAAACTGGCCTAATGAAGCTAAAAATAGCTAAATTATCAGATATCGAGCTAATAAAAAAAGCCCAAAAATGGGCAAAATTGGTCTTGAAAGACAAAAAATATCAACATGAAATCGTAGAAACTATCAAGAAACTACAAGATGAAATGCACTTGGAATAAATCAACCTTCGAGGTTAAAATTCTTCGTATAAACTAGATAAACTATTTTTATAATAATTTATAACCTGTTTATATTCTTCAAAATCAACTATACAATCTTTCCCAATCAAATTATATTTCCACTTCCCTACATAATTATGATGTGAACTATAAGGCCAGTCATTAACTTTGTCAGTTATTTTATGTTTTAAATGATTCAAATTTATATAGTTTAATAAAACTTTCAAATAACTATCATCATCTACTAACTTAGACTTGAATGGCCCCTGAAACAGCCTACCAGAATGTTCCTTGGTTAAGTTAAAATGTTTTGTATATGAATTAGACAAAAGAGAAATAAATTTAGAAATTGCCGAGATTTCAACCTTCGAGGTTGATTTTGGTTCTTTCAATAAAAAATGAAAATGGTTTGGTAAAATACAATAAGCCAATATCTTTACCTCCGTCATTTCTTTATATAAGATAGCTTTAGAAATAAAATATTCATAATCACTTTCACTATAAAATATAGTTCTCTTCTCTACTGCTCTATTATAAATATGGTAATAGTTACCTGCATAAATGTTCCTTGATTTATTTGGCATAAAAAATAAGGTAAATTATATAAATAACCGACCTTATCTAACCTTCGAGGTTGGACAAAATCGCTTTTCTTCTTTTTTAGAGTAGACTATAAATTAATTTACGTCAAATTTAACCTTCGAGGTTGGACATCCAACCTCGAAGGTTAAAAAAACTACCCATCTCTGGGTAGTTTTTTATTTTATATAGTTCTACAATTATCTGTTATATTATCATTGTTGTTATCCGGATTACCTCTATCACTATCAACTGTTTTGTCTATACGACAGTAATCAGTACCACCGCTATCCTCGCAACACCATTTATTTGAACCGTCAAAATCACAATATTCACTACTATTACACCAGACATTGTCCAAGAGCTCACATTTTGCTCTAGGATTGTTTTGATCAAGGCCACATTCATATTCTGGATGCTCAGTACGACAATAGTTAGAAATACACCAATCCTTATTCAAATAATTTTCACATTTGTTACCTGGCCTATTGTTACCAGAAAAAATCCAAGTACAATTACCAGACAACTGTTTACAAGGATAGGCTGGATCAGGCACAGAAACACAATCTTTACTCCATAATTCCTCTCCGTTCTTTTTGGCTCTACATCTTGATGAGTCTATGCTAGAAAGGTTATACGTACAATCTGCCTCTTTATTATTAAAATCAGTCGTACCATCTTCATTTGTTTTCCATACAGGATAAGGCTTACCGCAAGCATACTTTGAGGCAGGATCTATAAGTGTTGTAGGTATATAATCAGGAGCTGTGCCATTCTTAATCCTTTGATTCATGGTATCGCAAGTCTCATCACTAGTAGTCTCCAAATCCAATGGTACAATATTGATATCCTTGAACTCAACCAAATTTGTACTGATTTGTGATAACAATAAATAACCACCAAACAACAATATCAACCCTATCAAGGTACCATTTATTGTTTCTTTGGCTCGTCCAATTTTGTCTGATGAGCCAGCAGCCATCAGCCACTGCCAGCCAGCAAAGACAAGCATAAACATAGCTACCGCTCCTACAAATACCGCTCCATATTCGTACAGAGCCTTTATGTAAAGGCCTATGGAGTTATCTTCGGCAGAAATTATTACCGATCCTCCAAATGAGGTACCTGGTATTCTGACATTTGGTTCGAAAACAATCTCTGCATTGACCTCACTAACAGTGAAGACAAAAAACAATGCAAAAAAAGAAATAAATAATAGTCCAAAAATTGTTTTTTTCATAATATATTATTTTAATCTAATACTTTGTAATAAGCCTGTATTTTGATCAATAAAATACAAAAATGATCCATCGTCAGATACAGACAAACCATTGGCCGAATAACTAGCACTGTCTCCTATAGGACTAGCAATTAATGTTTTTGTACCACTTTCCAAATCTATATGATAAAAATTATCAGGATATTCCTGGGCTATTTCTGGATACATACCAGCGCCCCTAGGTAAGCCCTGAGGAACCGCACAATACAGTGTACTTTCTCCTGAAAAAGTACATTTTTCAGGCCATGTAGCCACATTCAAAGATATCTTTATATCTCCCAATTCAGATGTACTACCTTTGGTCACATACATACTCGGCATATAATCTGTATCTTCATGGTAAACACTATAAATCATAGAATTTCCTTCTGGGGACCATTCGGATACAAAGCCCGATCCATTGACTGTAAAGGCTTTTAGGTTTTCCCCATGTAGACCTATTGGAAATACCTGTTGTCTCTGAGCATCAATATATTTTCTATGTAAAGCAGCTACCTGATTGTCAGGAGAAAATCCCATCTGAGTGTTGTGTGCTTGATCACCCAAAGGCTCCAACAAAAACATACCAGAACCATCATCATTGGCAGCTATCAACCAATTGTTATCATCATTATTACCAATCCACTTGGCTGTTATTTGATTACCAATAGTATTAAAGCCAAAATCTTCCAACTCCGGTGGCAAAGTCACTTGTTTTCCATTTGAAAAATTATACAAAATATTTGAACCATCCGGATATTCTAATATTGCCTTATTGCCTGACTTGGCCCAATTTACATTTTCAACTTGAAAAAATTTGTTGTTGGACATCAATTCTGCCTCCCCTTTTTCGTTTATACGATAAAATTGTTGAGCCTCTTCATCATAATATTGTATTCCATCTATACCAGAAATGACCCCACTGACTTCTGAATCAGTGATTCTAGTCACTTGGGTAAGTCCTCCAGCAGCAACTGGCGACACTTTGTCCTCCAAATATTCCTGCCAAGGTAAAGTTTGATCATTATTAGCATTGTCATCATTTACAACATTTAGATTCCCCTCATTGCCCGAAGGTATTGTTCCACCGTTGTAATTTTGTAATATTCTTTCTTCGTTTGGTTGTTTAAAAAATACCCAATACAAAGCAAAGCCTACTAATGCTACTAGGACTATAAATCCAATTACTACTAACAATTTTTTAATATCCATATAAAAATTTTAATTTATATTACATTCCTAAAAAATCTTTAAAAAATAATACCATCTCTGAACCAAAATAACTAAGTGCTATAACCCATCCATTCATCAACACAAAGGTCAACATGACAAAAATAAAAGCGATAATAACTGCAAGTACCATAATAAATGTAACAACACCAAATGCAATCCTCTCTCCTAAACCAAGTGGTGGAATTATTTGTGATTTGAGCCAGTTACCAGCAATAATTTGAATAGCCCACAATATATAAGTAACAACAAGCCCTATCAACGTGGCTGCTGAGCCAGCTGCCGCCGTCCTAAATCCTGCCTTAAGAGCCATGTCGGTTATCTTCTTTTTTATCTTTGCCTCAAGTTGTTTCTTGGCTTTGGCTTGAGCTTGTTTCTTTTTTTTGGCTTGAGCCTTACTCTTTTCTCCTTTTAAGGCTCTCATTTTACTTTGTTCATTTCCATCGGGTGATGCACCCTCCTTACCCTCACCTGAGTCCTCACCTGAATCTGGTTGATTGTCATCATCACCAGAACCTTTTTGCATCGCTCTCAGCTGACGCCCTACTGTCCTCTCATTACCAGGAGGCACATAACCACCTGCCTCTCTAGATTTTTGAAAGTCCGGATCCAAGTTGGGATCATAAGCATCTGCAATCTCCGGATCCTCCTCCATAAGATCCATCTCTAAATCCATCACCCTGCTCTGGATACCAGCCTTTGCTTCGCCTGCTTTTTTGGCTATATCTTCAGCTGTAATCTCTGGACCAACTCTCCTAGCTACTGCTGTGGCTATAGCCAATTGAGGCATTGCTATAGTAGCCGCAGTCAGAGCCATTCCGACCAGGTCCTTTTTCATCAAAGTTTCTTTCAAAGAGCCAGTTTCTCGATAATTTTGAATATCGCCACCATGAACCATGCCATAGGTCAAAGAAGATGTAAGTTTACCAACGGCCCTCACTAGAGCCGTTTTCATTATATCTTTTTTGCCACCCTCTTTAAAAGCCTGGATATCATAATCACTTATCATGACATCACTCAAAACCTCACCTACCATAGTACCCAAAGCACCTTGTAGATAGGACTGCATTGGCATTGAAATGTTCCCAGGACCAACCATAGCTTCTGTCTAAAATTATTTACCTTCTAATGTATTATCAATGCCGACAGCAATTGCAATTACATCATCTTTATAATGTGCATCCAAGCCTGCCATTTGTTTAGCAAATTCGGTTGGGTCTGTTTGATTTTTTCTCTTTTGCATCTCATCCTTCATCAATAAATACTTTTGAGAGATTAACTCAACAACCCTTTTATACTCTATCTTAATAAACTCCGCACTTTTCTTTTCATCCAATAATTTATAAATTCTATCTAATTGGTCTTTTATTTCTTTTTCCAATTCCCTGATCTGTACCTCTGCCATATTCTTATTCTTAATAATTATAAATTATTGCCACTCAACTTCATCAACTAGCCAAGTATTGCCTGATTTTATCAGACTTACCTTTGCTTCTTGTGTATATACATTTTCGGTTACACCTTTCTTTGACTTTTCTTCCCTTGTAGCTATCCTCTGTGTACCAACTATTATCTCAGCAGATTTTTCATCCATGGATAACACCTCAGTAGTCAAACTCTTGGTTGTAATACCACTAAAATCATCATTACTGTAATCTGCCTCTACACTATCCAAGTTGATTCTCATCTTGGCTGAACTAAGTGGTATTAATTCTTCCAAATTGTGCAGTTGATTGTCTGTAGACCAGCTACCAAGTCTCTCTACATAATTTTTTGCCAAATTAATAGCTGAAAACTCTGCATTGGTAGCAACGGGTGGCAATTCTGGATCAAATTTGATGTTTGCGCTAGGTACTTGAAACTCCGGTATTCCTTCATCCCCCTCTGCCTCAATCTCTGTATTATTCTTGTCCCTAATTACTAGGAAGAAAAATAATACTCCAATAACAATCAAAATTATTACTGCCAACCAAAAAGCTTTTTTCTTTTGTTGTTCATCCATATATTTATGTTATTTTTTATTAAAACTAAACATTGGTAGTACCACCTTCTGCTTCCAGCATCATTGCCTCTTCAAACTCTTTTTTGGCTTCTTCAATTTCCAACAATTGACGAGGGTCAGAAGTAATTAGCTGATGTTCTGTATACGAAGCTTGTATCTTTATAGCCGCATGCTTTGATCCGGCAAAAAATATTCCTTCACCAACACCAGATTCCAATAATAGATATTTTTCACCCTCAGTAAGCATAAATGTCTTTTGAATAAGACCAATAGATGCGGGTGATTGTTTGAGCAACATTTGCATAGAAGAGTTGGTCACAATAGCATTACCAAATGGAGAGGTAAGAAAATCATTTACATCCTGGGTAATAGTCGTCACACCTAGATAATATTTTCGACAACGTTTTACTAGGGCAAACATAAATTTGGCACTATCTTCGTGCCTCATCATAATCCAGGCCTCATCAACTACCAAAATCCTTCGTTTGAGCTCACTACGGATAATATTCCAAATATAATTTACAATTACATACATCGCAATAGGCCTCAGCTCATCTTCTAGATCTCTAATACTAAAAATAATCAGCTGATTATCAACCTGAACATTGGTTGGGCTATTGAATAGTCCAGAAAAAGTACCTTCGGTATATTTTTTGATGCGCAAGGCCATATCTTCTCCGCCTTCCATACTAAGTAATACCTCTTCAAGGTCAGACATCAAAGGTGGTTCTATATTTGAAAGGTCACTACTTGCTGTAATATCTTTTTTGGCATAAGTTTCGAGCAATGCCCTATCAAGCAGAGAATCTTCTGCATTTGTCACATCACCAATCATCAAACGGATCAAACCTTTCAAGGTGATGACCGCAGATCTCAATATATCCTCTGGCTTACTTTCTCCTCCTACTCCTCTTGGTAAATCAAAAGGGTTTAGTTTACTTTCTGAATTTAGAGAAACATTGATATAAGCACCATTTACAGCTTCTGAAAGATGTCTATATTCATTTTCTGGATCAATAATAATCACATCCGAACCTATCATCATTGAACGTAATACTTCTAGCTTAATAGCATAACTCTTACCAGCACCAGATGTAGCAAAAACTACCATATTGGCGTTTTGCAAGCTAAATCTATCAAATAATATCAAACTATTGTTATGTCTATTTATACCGTACAAAATACCCTCATCTGAAGTAAGCTCACTAGACACAAAAGGAAAAGAAGATGCAATCGGCGAACTATTCATATTTGTAGAAATAGATAATTCATCATTACCCAAGGGCAAAGTAGAGTTGAATCCCTGCTCTGATTGAAACAAAGATTTTCTAGAGTAAATCAACTGCATGCCCAATAAATTTTCAATACGATCAGTAGCTGTTTCTAACTCATCTTTATCTTTTGAATAAATAGTGACATACAAAGAAAATTGAAAAAACTTTTCTGTACCCTGGCTCAAGCCATCTCTAAGACCTTCAATGTCTCGAAGGGCAGTTTCGGCAATCGGATCACGCGGAGCACCTTTTTCATGATCAGAAATAATCTGAGCCTCCATTGTACCTACTTTATTTCTCAATTGCTTCAAAACCAACTGAATATCCAGAGGATAAAAGAACATAGCAATATCCAAGGTCAGGCTCTCGTTGATAATCGGAGCAAACCAACCAATGGTCACATACCTAGGATAAGTCATCACAAACAATGTCCGCACATAGACATCATTGAGTCTCAAAAAATTACTATCTACTTTGAAAGCAGCTGGTGCTATCACATCACGCACACTTACAACGCCTTCTCTAAATACTTTTTCTGCCTCCAACAAAGCCTTGTCTTTTTCCATTACCTGCCCCTTGTTTTCTTTGGTGGGAGGTAAAGCAGATTGAGACGCGTTGGCAACTTGCCCTGCTTGCTTAGCCTGATTAGAGGTTGCTTCTTTTATTTTTTTAAATCCAAACATTTTATGTTTCCACTCTTAATTTATCCATTGTTTCCAAAGGCTGTCTTTGGAATAAATCTGGGTTATAACTATTGTAATAAAGTTCAATCAAGGCCTGAGTATTTAGTCTCTGACTCCTGAGACCAAGACTAGCCAAACCAGACATCACAAAATCACAACGTTTATTTACTTTGCTATTAAATTCATCAAATCTTTTACGGCTCAACTGGACTACTTTGGCTGTAGAAAATACAGACCCAAATCTATCAATAAAGCCTTTCTTTTTGTCACTAACTGGACGATAAGGTACAACTACAAAAAACTTTTTACTCATAATCTTTTCCAAAGTAAGCAGCTCATTGATAAATTGTCGATAATCAACTGTCTGCATACGAAGAGATTCATTGGTCTGCTCTTTTTCTACCTTTTTTAACCTATCTAAATAATCATCAATATTCAAAGGCCTAGATTGGATAACTATCTGCAAAGGATAATCCAGGGTGTTTAAAAAACTAACATACCCACCAATAATCGCTCTTTGTTCATCTTCAGATTTTAAATCAAAATTGATAGATGATATCAACAATACTCCCCGAACAGTACCGTCATTTAAAATAACGATATCATCTCGAATTTCTGCAATATCTAAATATTTTTGAGTTGATTGATTTGGCTTGCCTCCTGCTAATTTTTTGTTCTTCATATATTATCAATTATTTCTTTACTTCTACATTATTTAAACCATTGGCCCTTTGTTCTCCTTTATAAATGCCACCCGTATCTATAATCAAAGATAACTCCGAAAGTTTGCTTTGGGCAATAAAAGGTCTACGAGGAATAATTTTTTCTACCTTTCCCTCTTCTTTGCTTTTTATTTGCTCTATTCGAATATACTCTTTTAACCAAACTCTAATTTTTGGTTTTTTATAAGTTTGAATTACATTTATGGCAAAAAGATGAAAAGGAGCTCCATTTACTCTATAAAAAGCAAATAAACCAACAAATATAGCTATCGAAATAGTTTGCAATAAAAACAAAGTAAAATCTGAAAATTTATAGGCTAAAAAAATAAATAAACCTCCAACAATAACCAGAATAAACTGACGAACAGTAATCGGTCCCCAAATCTTATCCTCTGAATCAATAAATTGTGGCACTATAAATTTATCTTGCATAAATCTAGAACCTTAATTTTTTATTTAAATCAGATACAGCGGCAAATTCTTCTATTGATAAGGTTTCTTTACCTTGTTGCTCATATTCGGTAATCAAGGTTGATACTTCTTTACCCTGACCCATACTCTCTGCCCCTAACTCCAAATATTCTTGATGAACAGGACTCTTTCTCCAAGCATCTATACCTTGGGCTTTTTTGGTAAACGATTCTTCTTCTAACATATTTATCTTTTCCATCAATCTCTCAGCCCTACTATCTGCATCGTCACCCAAATTTCTCCAATTGTGCAAATCCAAAACCTGTAACTCTTGCACCGGTCCACTCAAAGCATGTTTAGGAACAGCTCTTGGTGCCATTGGTGCTGGTTTTGGTTGAGTTTTTACATCACTAATCTGATTTTTAGCATCCTGCATAGGACGAACAACTTTTGGCAAAGAAGCGGTCACTGGTTCTTTTTTGATTTGTTCAAGTCCCTTGGCGTGTGTAGCTGAACTTTTAATCGGTTTTGGCTGATCTTTGATTTGTCCAGAGCCTTTGACAATAGGTGCTTTTTTATCCGGAATTTCAAATCCTCCACCTGGTTCTTTCTTGTCATCTGCAACCTTGGCAAGGACCACGTCTTCTTTTGGCTCCTGCTTTGGCGGCTCAACAATTTTGACAGGAATAGGCTGAGGCTTTTCCTCTTCTTCTTTCTTTGGAGCTTGTTCAATATCTTTGGGTAACTCTTTTTCTATTTCCAATGTTTCTTTCAAATCTGACTCCAAATCTTTGACAATAGGTGCTTTTTTATCCGGAATTTCAAATTTTTCTTTTGGAATATCACCAACAAATTTAGCCAATTCTTGAATATCACTAGTATCTGCCTCTTCGTCCAAATCATAAACAACTTTTGGTGGTCCAATTTCTGGTAATATTTTTTGTGTAATTTCTGGTTGAATTTTAACAGGAGGTTTTTCTATTTCTGACATCCTAACCACTAGACCACTTTGAGAATCTACTTTTGCCTTTATACCTTTGATCACGGATACTATATTATCAACAACTTCCAAGGCTAGGCTCTTTTTTGCAGATTTTATTTTACTAGATAAAATTTCTCGTACTCCTGATGCTTTTTTACGATTACGAAAAAAATCAAAAAGAATATCAATAAATAACTTTTTATTTCCAGTATCAAATTTTAATCCTTGCTTTTCGATTATCCTCTCCGCTATTTTATCAATGCTGTATTTTTTACTACCATCGAGAGGTATATTTTTGGCAATTTTTTTTAGTTGTTGATCATCTTCTGGGTGAAACACAAGATCCGCCCTGGTCTCGGCTGTACCATCGATAAGTTGATTGGCAGAAAAACTATCATCAGCTGGTGCTAAGCTCAAATTATGATCAATTTCTGTACTTTTTTTACTAAAAGAACCAACATTTTTATCTTTATTTGATGAATTCAAGTGGTGCAATTTACCACCTTTATCCTTGATTAATAAATTATCAGACCAATTATCTTTTGAAGAAGTTTGATTTTTAGTATTATTTAATGTTGGCATTTTTTATTTTATATTGTTGTTCATTCGTTTTATATTATAACATATTTAAGTGCTAATTACCAATATAAACAAAAAAAATAACCTTCGAGGTTTTTTTAACCTCGAAGGTTATTTTTATAAAAAGTTATTGTGTTCTTTCGACGTATTCTCCTGTTTCAGTATTGACAACCACCTTGTCTCCGGCCTTTATAAAAAGTGGAGTTCTTATTTCTACATCCGTTTCCAAAACTATTACCTTGGTGACTGCTCCGGCACTATTTCCCTTGACTCCTTCAGGGGCTGATTTTACATTTAGAGTAATCTTGGTTGGCAATGCCACAGAAACTGGCTTGTCATTGAAAATCAAAACATCAACTTCTTGTCCTTCAACCAAATACTTTGTCATATCACCCAAAACGTCACTGGCAAATTGAAATTGTTCAAAATCTTCGTTGTCCATGAAAAAATAATCATCATCAGTCGTGTACAAAAAATTTGCTTTACGATGATCGATGTCAGCATCCTCTATACTATCCGAACCATTAAACGTCTTTTCCAAAGTAGAACCACCAGCCAAATTTTTTAATTTGGTTTTAACAACTGCTCCACCTCGGGCTACTTTTATATGTTGGGTAAAAACTATTTGATACGGATCATTGTTTACACTAATCACCTTACCTAATTTTAAATCACTCAATGATAACATATTATTTTGCAGCAAATGGTAATAGAGCCATAAAACGAGCTCTCTTGATACCGGTAGTCAACTTTCTTTGGTGTTTTGAACAAGCTCCACTTCTTCTTTTTGGAACAATCTTGTTATAAGAAGAGGTAAACTTTTGTAGTTGTTGCCAATTTTTATAATCAATATGTGAAATATTGTTAACACAAAAATAGCAATATTTGTTAATTAATTTTTTATGCATAATTAAAACTTAAAAATTTATTAAAATGGTATGTCTTCAATACTGATTTCTTCTTCGCTTACATTGTTATCAGTTTTTTGTGCTTGTTGTTGTACAGGCGCATCTTGTTTTGGAGCTGGCTGAGCTGTATAGCCACCGTCTCCTCCGTCAACATTGGCTCCTGCTCTATCAAGCATGATCATGTTTTCGGTGATAATCTCTGTACGATATCTTTTGACACCATTTGGATCATCCCAAGACCTGGTTTGTAAACGACCTTCAATATAAACTTTACTGCCCTTCTTTAGATATTGGCTACTAATTTCAGCCAAACGTCTCCAGGCTACAATATTGTGAAATTCAGCTTTTTCTTTTTTCTCACCAGTAGTTTGATCTTTCCAAACCATATTGGTGGCAATTGAAAAAGAAGTAACATTTTGGCCACCGTTTGTAGAGCGCATTTCAGGATCGCGAACTACATTTCCTATGACCATTGCTTTGTTTAAATTCATATGATTATCTCTTTAATAATCTACTTAGTCTACTTTTGGATCAGAACCCAGTATCTCATCCAATCTTTTGTCGATATCTCCTAGGTCAAGCTTGATTTCCTCAGTAACAGGCTTTGCTTCTGATTCTTGAGGCTTCTCCTCGGACTTCTCCTCTGTTTTTGGCTTGGCTTCAAAAGCTGGCTTGGTAGGCTTTGCTTGTTTGACTTCTGGTGCCACAGCTGACACTTTTACATCTTTTTTGATAAGCAAATGTCGTAAAATACCAGGATTATGTTTAATCTTGGTTTCCATTTCTACAAAACCTGTTTTATCCTCTGTTTCAAATTCCAAAAACACATAAAACCCATGTTTTTGCTTTTTGATAGGATAAGCTAATTTTCGACGGCCAATCACTTGTGGCTGTTTAGAAATTTTGGCTCCAGCTTTTTCTATGTAGCTCAAAATCTCTTGTTGTACTTTATCATGTTCTGTTTCTGGAATTGCAGAACTGATAATAAAAGATAGTTCGTAATTCATAAATCTACCTAATTACCTTGATTTCTTGATGAATCAAGGGTTGCTTTGCATAAAGCAAAACAGACTTGGTTAATTAAAATAAAGATCTATTAGACTTTGAATACTCTAACATATCCAAAACCTTAAGTCAAGGTTGTGCAAGTTGCCTAAATCCACTATTTAACCTATTATGTACCTATGAATCCCGCCACTCTTACTGGGTGCGGAACAAAATAACTATTGATTTCTAAACAAGTGAACAAATATATACTAATATTGGGTCAATCTACTGATTTGGCTCGCCAAGAAGCAACCAACTGGCTAGGTTCTTCACCAAATAAAATCTTAGAGACAGGAAGTAATTTTTTGATTATAGAAAGTGAGTCCAAAGCCAAAGAAATCATGAAGAATTTGGGCGGTACTATAAAAGTTGCCAGGCTCTTGGATAAACTAAAAAGTCTCGAAGATTTGGCAAGTTTTTGGATAAAAAATATCCCCCTATCCAACGAGCAAAAGACAAATTTTGGCTTTAGCCTTTATGATGGTAGTCACAAAGAATATAGCATCATCCAGTCTATTGCCCTGGATATAAAAAGAGAATTAAAATCAAAACATAAAATTCGTTTGGTCAGTAGCCGAGAAGAACAACTATCATCTGTGATTGTCACAAAAAATAAATTGATTGGTTCAGAGCTCGTTGTGATAAAAAAAGATGAGCAGTGGATCCTAGGGATTACCGAGGCTGTTCAAGATTTTGCCAAATATGGTCTACGAGACATGAAAAGACCCAATCGAGACGACAAATCGGGCATGCTACCTCCAAAATTGGCTCAAATGATGCTAAATTTGGCTGGTTCTGAGCGAAATAAGACAATACTCGACCCTTTCTGTGGATCTGGAACTGTTTTGCAGGAGGCGATGCTTTTGGGCTTTGAAAAAATATACGGTACAGATGTTTCTGACAAGGCAGTAAATGATGCTATAGCCAATACTGACTGGCTAATCAAAACTTTCAACCTCAAAATCAAACCAAAAATAAATAAAATCAATATAAAAAGTATTAGTAGAAGTTTTTCTAATGAATATTTTGACTTGATTGTCAGTGAACCATACATGGGTGATGCTCGCTTTATTCAAAGACAAAAAAGTGTAGCTCATCTAGATAAAATAAGAAACGAACTACAAGAATTGTACAATGATGCTTTTGAACAATTCAAAAAAATATTAAAGAAATCTGGAAAAATAGTATTTATTTTCCCGATATTTGATATCCATGATAAACAACTCCATACCCTAGACAAACAAATAATCCAAAACTTAGGTTTCGAGCTAGTAGGTAAGCCTCTGATATACCATCGACCCAATCAAAAAGTTCACCGAGAAATAACAATTTGGAAAATAAAATAACAAAAAATTCAAGCCAGCAGCTTGAATTTTTTTATCCTGTCACTTGATCAACCCAGGCCAGATGCCCAGCGGATGAGTGTATCTCCCTCCACTTGAGCTCACCGTCATTTTGATCCAAATATACAACTTGCCCCGAACCTGGCAACAAATTTGTCAGATAAAAAGATAGCAATGTTGCCTCACGTTCTTTTAGGCGCAATTTATCAGCCAATAACATTTGCAAAAATAAACGTCTAGCAATCAACTTGTCACTGTTTTGAGACAGTCCTCTCTCGGCCTCAATCCCATAGGTGATATTTACAAATCTTTTCAAAATATTTTTAAACCTATTATTTTCAACTAGCATACTATCCAAAAACTTTTTTTCAACCATCACCTTGAGACAGCTTAGAACTTTATTTTTATCTTGCAATCCAACCGCCTTCCACAAAACATCTCCCAATTTTTTGATATCATTTTCTGCTTCTGAAAGTATAAAATCAGTGGGCATAATGTCAGCTTCTAGGGCAGTCAATTGTTTTTGCAAATTAGCAACAACTTTGTCTATTTTTATTTCCGTAGGTTTTTTTACACCCCGTTCTTTTGAAGTTTCTTCCTCCTCTATTACAACCAATACTCCACTTTTGTTTTCTAGGGTAATCTCAACGTTGTCATCATAAGAAGTTATAAAATGACGCATAAGCTCTTTTTCTGCCAAATTGAGAGCTTTGACATTTGGTGATTTGGCCAAGTACTGAGACCGTTGTAAAGAGTTGTGATAACCAGCTCCCAAAAAATGAATATAATCTTTTATCCAGTTATCAATACTAGAAATTACCAACCTACCACTTTTATCTATAATTTTTTTTGCTGTCAGCCTCAAATCTTTGAAATCATCAAACTCTTTTATCATTTCCCTGACATAGCCCTTGTGGAGATCAGGAAATACTTTTTTTTGGACTGGTGTCCGTTTGAGACGAATCAATCTGGGCACTTTACCACCCAAGCGTAAAATAAGCCTATCCACTGTTTTGAGATACTCTTGTAATGGCCACAAAATATTGAGAGCAATTTCTAAGCCTACTTTTCGTAAATCATAATAATCCGCCCTCTCCAAATCCTCCAATTCAGAAGACAAGTCCAAGGGAGAGATCTTTTTTAAAAATAAAGATTCTTCCAAACTTAAAATAAGCTCCTGTTGAGCCCTATTGAAAGAAAACTTATCAACAATATCATTATTTGCTTTTACAAAATCCTGACTAAAAATAACCTCCTTTACCTCGACTGGTAATTTTTGTAGTTCGTCCTCCATTTATGTATCAAAAATAAAACTTATTATTCACGTGGGTTTATATACCACCTCCACCTGTATTTGCTCCGCCACCACCAGAACCACTAGAGCCGCCAGGGCCAGTAACACCCTTCTTTTCAAGGGCAGTTTGCATAGCAACATCTAGATGCACCCAGGCTTTTTTTAGTTCTGATGTATCTATCTTTACTGCCTCATCAACTTTTAGATTATCATTGATAAATTTAGCCAAGTCTTTTGGATCAGGATATACCTGTTGAGCAAAATTCAAATTACCCTTGGCCAACTTTGTGGCCATTACTGCTGGATCAGGCGCAGCATCTATTTGATTTTTAAAATTTTGTTGTATAGTTGTTTCATTGATAAGGTCTCCCAAGGGTTTGTTGGCTAAAATAGTAGATAAATGTTGTCCTCCACCCGTAATATGTTCGTCAACAACTGCCTGTCTCTGCTCCCTGGTACCTTCACTAGCTACGGTACCCAATTGACCAGCGGTCAATAAACCTGCCATCGACGTCACGTATGAAGAGCCGGCATCTGCTTTGAGTAAAGTTGAAGTATCAAACTTGGTACCACTTCTAGCAGTTGCCAAGCTATCACGCGTTTTTTCGAATTTAAGTTTATCAGCTGAGCTTGTGCCAGTAGCTCCGATTTTGGCTGCAATTTTATCAAATAAAGCCGTAGAACCCTTGGCATCATTATTCATCATAAACATTCTAGCTTTGTGTGTTTTATCATCTTCTTTGGTAGATCCATCAGCATTGACTCCCTTGGTCAAGCCTATATCCTGAGCCTCCATATTCGCCATCACATCCTTGAAAGCATCTTGCTGGCGCTTGTTCATCCTATCAAACAAAGCCTGTAAATCTTTTGAATCCATACCATCTACCAAAGCATCCATTTTCTTCCTGGCGTTAGTATTTATACTTCCATCGGGCATCTGCCATCCACTAAAGTCAACTGATTCTACTTTACCAGTAGCAATGTCCTTGGCTATGTCAGCCTCACTAGAATCATCCAAAACAGCGTACTTTGATTTCATTTTTTTCATTGTTTCGTGAGACTCCATACCACCTCTCTCTTCTAAAAATTTGTAATCATCTTGCACTTGTTCAGCACCAGCATCTGTATCATAGTGTCCAGAATCCATGTTCATCTGAATCATAAGACGTCTAGCAGAATCACCTCCACTAAACCTTCCTTTTGCTGCACCAGATTCCTTGTCTCCACCTTTTAACTCAAGATATCTTTTTTGCTGAGCTGGATTCATATTCTTCATCGCCTCTTGCATTCCTTTGTCTCGAGTAGAAGCTGCGGCAGCCGAGTGTGCCTCGCCTTCTATGCCAGCCCTTTCGGCCTTACGACCCGCACCACCAAGAACCTTCCTAAGAACAGCATTGCCCTTACCTTTTTTATCGTTACCATCTTTATCTTTACCTTGCATACCAACACCAAGTCCCCTGAGTTTACCCGCAACCACACCACCTGCAGAAACAAATGCGCCTTTGACGCCACCTGCACCACCTGCAGATCTTCCACCTTGCCAAACACGCTTAGCTGCCATTCCACCAAGCTTCTTTGAACCAGATTTAAATTTGTTTGACAAAGCAGCGGCGGCGCTATTTTGTTGGGCTGCAAATCCCAAGGCGCCTACCAACATAGATATACTAATCACATAATTTACAATATTTGGCGTACTAGCTGCTGCACTTATCTCTGAGCCATTGTCACCCGGTGGAGCATATTTTGTAAAATTGTCAGATACATTCCCACTACCTACAATAGTAAAAGAAAGCCACAAGAAAAATGCCAAGGTCGGACCAGAAATCAACTGCTTGGTAAGCTCATCTACCCACTGACTATAATATTTTTCTGTAAGAGGAAAAGCATAAGCCAAAAATACCATCGGAGAAACTACTATTAGAATCCATAATTTTACAATCCTAGCAGTCAATACAAGCATAAAAGCGGCTACTACAACCACAGCAATCACCATCATGACTGATCCCAAAAGTACTGCCTTTAAAAAATCTATCCCTTGGACACTACCTGTTTGTTCACCAAAAGACGTAATACTTCCCAAACCTAGGGATACCATAATATTTCCAGCTGTCACGTCTTTTACGGCATCAATAAAAGTAAGCATTATTACCTGCGAAAAATCAATCAGTAGACCAGTTATGGTCATACTAAAATTGATCAGTACAGCCATAATAATCAACTTTGACAACAACTGACGATAACCAAAACGATCAATACGCAAAATAGTAGCAAAGGAAATAATGAGTAAAATAAGTATAAAAAACATATTGGCCAAATCTCGTAAAGCAGTCCAACCTACCACTACACCATTTTCACGGGTAAAGTCGTTGTATTGACCAATCATTGGCAATAACTTTAGCTCTATCATCAAAATCCAAGCTGGAAAAGCAACTCCTATGTAGTACACTATTTGTCCAATTCCCACTGCTATTTTGTCTCCCATACCCGCCGAAACAACTTGGGGCAACAATAATACAACAGCAAAAACCATGGAGGCGATCCAAAATTTATTGGCTGTAATTTTCTTGAATGGTTTTTTAACCAATGGATAAGTTTCGAGTGTTGTCATTTTTAATATATTTATAATTTTATCTCCCTATTAATTTCTATGGATAACTATCCAATCATCATAATAAGCTGTAGTTTCACGACCCCATCTATCCTCTACTCTAATACCTGGGCGGAAACAAGAAGCATCACTGATAGCTGGAGTTGGCCCAGCAGCTATATCATAAGTAGCGCCATTACAAGGATGTCCTACTGTAGGATCATGTGGATCTGCATCATATGCATAATCATTGTAAAATACTTTATAGCCTACCTGACAAGCACCCACGGTACCACCAAATCCAAGGACAAAGCCTGTTGGTGGACTTGCCATCCAATTAGGATCACAGGTTTCCAAACTATTTTTATATTTACCAGGATTTGATGAAACAAGATTGACATCCTGATCACCCCAAACCACTCCCACATCTACGATAGGCATATGATCCGGGTGAGCATAATAGAAAAACTTGGTAGACACAAACAATGACTCGTGTCCATTTATTCTACCGACATTTGAGTTATTGACCGTGATACCGTGCTCATAGCTTTGGATCTCTCCTGCCAAATCTGTGATTGGACATAGCTTGTTTTCACAACTCTTGTACACAACCGGGTCAAACTCTGCCCCGGCAAATGGATTGTTGTTGTTTCCGTTTGGCATCTCTACAGTACGTAAATTTACAGAGTACGCAGTATCTGGCTCAATATATGTATATTGACTAGTGAGTAAGTCCCATCTCCATTCAAAATTAAAGGTTCTGAAAAATAGATACTCCATCTGATCTTCGGCCAAAGCATAAGCATCAACAACTGGCTCTGGAGTACCAGATACAAAACTAAAGAAGTGAGCAGTCAAGTACTCTGAAAAATTATTTGTACTATCAAGTGGTGCTCGAGCAAATAATTTTTGATCTCCTATACTATTCTTAGCAGCACCAAAAGTATCAAATGAACCCGGATCACCAAACTCATCTGGAATTGCATTATCATTGATGTTGTCCCAATCTACATTACCATTGGCTACTCCATAACCAATAGTATTGTTGTGATAATAATAGGAAGTCCAGTTGTCTGTCACTAAACGAGTAGTACTTTCTTCGTTTCTCCACCAAATATCAGTACGCACATAAGACCTATCACCCTCTGAATCAAGCTCAGTCACTATCCTACATTGTTGGAAACATTCCAGACCCGTACAATCTGCACCATCTCTCGTGGTAGCATAGACAGAACTACAATAGTATGGAGCTATCCAATTTCCTCTTCTCCACCAATAGCATCTATTGGCAGGGGCCATTGCAAAATTAGTAGAGCAGTCTACGCCCACATCAGACTCCAGGCAACCCATAAAGGCAGGCTGTACTGAGCCCCTGTTTAGCCAAGATCTATTTAATGTGTTGTTACATGTCAGCTCGTTATTAATACTACCATCGTATATTGGATTGGTTGAATTTGATACATTATAACAAGCAAAATCTGTATTATAGGCTTGATCCAAAAGACCTAAGTCAATAGCCAGTGGCCAGCCAAGGTTTGGATCTACGTTATCAGTGTCATCTTTTACCTTGAATGCTTGAACGCCATTTTCAGGGTCTGTTTCATAAAGATTGTCCAGACATTCGATAATACTAATACTAGTGACCACACCATCTGCATTTGTATTTTCTCTTATTTCACCAAATTCACTACAATAATCATTTGATACACTAGCTCTTTCTACACAATATATATATAGACAGTTTGGATTATTATAACAATATTGAGGTAATCCAGCCAATGCCATATTAGGTATAGGTAATCTATCTCTATAAGTAGTGACCATTGGATTCGGATCAATATCAACCGGAAGCATCCAACTATAGGAAGAGCCAATAACTGCGGTTAACATGTCATTATATGTACTACCAGGTGTATGTAAACAACTAAGTCCTTTATTGGCTGCGCCACAATCATATTCAGAACACTGAGCTGGTGGTGCCATAGTTGGTGGATATTCTGCCTTTACATAATAGTTATGGTCGCCTGGATTACAATAACGGAAACTCCAATGTTCACGAGGTCCCCATGTTTTACATTTTGAACCTGTGTATTTTCTCCTTAGTAGAGATTCGTGCCAGCCGTCAGGACAATAGAAAACACCCCAATCATTTCTACATTTGTCTTCACAGCTCTTGCCAACATCGGCCACTACATTACCATCATATATAGTACTTATTCCGTAATGATAACGCTCAGCACCAGGTACCAAAATACCGGCAGTATAAGAAAAATTACCATTATCAGAAACTTCTTCATCATAATAATATATATCTATTGGACCAGAGGCATTACTAGTTACTCCGGTATTGAATACTTCAGCTACATTGCCAAATGGAATCACTGGAATATCATTCATCGGTGGTATATCATCATCAGTAAAATCCATATCTCGGAAAAATGAGTCATATCCATCACCAAAGCTCACTGGCAAACTATCATAATTATTATAGTGCGTACACGAAGTTGTTTGATTTGGATTATAGTATACATCTGGACCAACACCATTTTTCTCAACCCAATCTACACCAAAGCCATTTGGAAAGCTTGCGCCTGAATATTCACTACTATAATCTATCGGCTCGTCAAAGGCATGGTCGGCATAGTTTCTTAAGTAACCATTTACTATCTCATCACCATAATTTTGAATACCTGACAAACTCACCATAGCTCCAGCTGGTACTTTTATCAAAACCGTACACACAGTAAGACCTCCAGTACTTTGTGTATGACCACAAAAATAAGTATCTTCAGTAAATTCAAACGGCTCAGCTACAGCACAGAATAAAGCATCATTACCGTCTTCAGCATGATAACCAGCTTCACGAAAGTTGTTGAATAAGCTACTTATACCATCTATACTATCAGTTGGATACCATATATTACAGCTATTACTGTCTTCGTTATCCTTGACTAGAGTTTCTGATTTATCTTTTTCCATACAAACTCCCTGCCAATTGAAAAATGTTTCTTCTTTTGTCTTTTGAGCACATTGACCATCAAATCTACCAGAGGCAGAATCACACTGACTATTCTCAGTACATATAATTCCAGCATTAGTGCGCCCCATTGTACAAATACTACCAGGAATAGGCGAATATCCTTTCGGATAATGGAAAACAGTAGCGCTACCCAAAGCGTCACCATAGGTCACTTTGACATAAGCTGCCTCACAACCATTTTCATCTGCGTCACACTCATTGGCGTTACTGTAAGCCTGTAATTTGTCCAATCCAGGAGAAATAGCTGCTGGAAAAGGAGCGCTTGGTGTGGCGTAACCTCTAGTTTCTACTTGAAATTGATCTATATCAGTGTTTTGAGCCATTGGGTTTACCCAGCAAATACCATCTTCACAATCTCCATAAAAATTCTCCCCAGATATTTCAGCTGTACAAACAGCGTCATTTAGTGGCTGAGCAGGATCAGAGGCGATCACACAAGCATCATAAAATCTTGTATTGATAGCCACGCTATCCCAAACACTATAAGTCAAACGTGGTTCTGGATTATCCTCGTCACCAAAATTGTAAGTAACCAATTCACTAGGTGGTAGCATATCCGGTACAGCATATCCAGTATATTCAAAATCACTCCAATCCAGATGGTTGTACCTACCAGTAGTTCGAGTTTGGTATACCTCTGCCGTCAAAGCCTCTGTATTGGTCTCATTATAATCTGCCCATTTTTTACAACTAGTAAGGCTAGTGTCGTCATCGTCAAATTCAACACAAGAATCAAGGCCATCACAAATCAAATCATAATCATTTGTTTGTTTATTGAACACTGCGGTAGACGATTTACAAGTTAGCCATTCGGCGCATTGCCTGTCCTTTGAGGCTCTGACCAAAAGATTTGCATCCAAAGTACACGTTGGATCAATATCAGGATTACAAGTAGTCGGACTGTATGGCTGATTTCTAGATACATTTAGATCATAACTTTGATTACTATCATAATACAAAGCTACTTCTGAATGCTCGCCATTCCAATTATTGGCATCTGCCAATAATATACAGCCACTATTTCTATCGACTTGACCGTTGCAAGAAGTCTCGTCTATTTTATCGTTTTTATAATAATAATATTCATCACAAGCAGGAGTCCAGGTCTCACCATTTGAACGACAAGCACTTTCATCAGTATGCGCAAAATCACTACAGTACCCTTCTATATTTCTATCTTGGATGTTTGGATCACAACCAACTGGATCTTGTGGATCTCTAAAAGCTGTACACATATCTCTGTCTGGTGGACAAGAAGCGGCTGTTTGGCTATTTTCCCAAAACCATCCACCAACCGTACATTCTTGTTCTGTGTGGACATCTGGATGACCAGTACAATGGTCCCAGATAAAGTCATAATCTGATTGTTCTATTGTGCCATCTCCATCATCAGAACAACCAATATTTGTATCATTTGCAATAGAAAAATTATTGAACCAACCATTTATCAATTGATCATTTGAGCCGTCATTTATCAAAACATTTTGTAAATAACTACAGCTGCCTTGCTCTGAAATAATCTTGAAATAATACGTACCTTTGGCTGAATTAAACTCTTCGCAGTCCAGACCCTCAAATTCACACAAAGTAGCTCCGTATGCGTCTGGGTCATTCATTTTGTAGACAGTCTCAAAAGAAGATGGATTGAGAGAATCATCAGGCAAGCCCAGGGCACTACAACCCTTATAATTTTCCGGACAATAATTTTCAGAATTTGGCACCAAGAAAGTCAAGCTGTCTGCTGGTACGGTAATACGTGATAAATCACCCGTGTTGAATTCCTCACTAAAAGGATAAGTTGAGTTTTGAGTATCAATCGCCGGAGCACAACCTATCGCCTCTTCTCTACATAGGTGTGAAAACGATTTTAAGTTATAAGGTGCTCCATTTGTATCTATATAAGATTGACAACCTAGATGATAACCTTCGTATGGGGTATCACAAGACACTGGAGTGTCCCAAGAATCTTTTACAACCGCTAGATGAGTATACACTTCTCTCATCGTAACATTGTCCAAGAAAATATCATCCACTATCCCCCCATTAAAGGAAAGTCTCAACTGTAAATCTACAAGATTGTTTAAATCAATATTAAGGGTATCTACATATACAGAGGTAGTATAATAATTCCAAGTGCCTCCTCCAATATTTCTAAAGTTGGCATCCGCTGGATCTACCATAGGAACAATAACCAAAGGATTGGCTCCATCATTCGCAAGAAGGCTAGCCTGCATATCAGACAAAGGTGCGTTTGCCCTCATCCAGAAAGAAAGTTCATATTCTTTTTCATTGTATACCTGAGCACCAGCAGCAAGTAAATCTTTGAATATCACTCCACCTGTTTGAGTTCTCAAAGATTGCCCTCCGTCATTCAGTGACTCCTGAGACAACGCAAGCGCTGGTCCTGCGGCATCCTCCCAATAGTACATATCCACCTCAAAATTATCTGAGAAAATTTCTCTCAAATTATTAGCTGCGTTACCATAGTATGAGCGACAGCCATCGTTTTCGGCTGAACAAGCAATGCTCCTACTAGGGATAGCTTTGTATATTTGCCCAGTAGAAGTCCTCTTATAGTCATGACAATCATTGTCTGCATAAATAACTCTGTCTTGAAAACGGAAATATGAACGTCCAGTAGTATCAAAATATTCACGACAATTTGGATCAACATCTGGATCATCGGTTGGATCAGCTGGAGTTTCGTCACCACAAATCGCAGGAACACCGATAGTGTCCTGGCAAACATTGCCTCCTGGGGCAATATTTGTACATGGAGCTACTCCATCTGGAAGAAAAGTAACTACTTCACTACCCAATAAATCTCTAGTAATAATCTGGTAACCAGTTGTATCGTTGCCTTCCCAGGTAAAAAATGTAGCAGCCAAGTCCTGCTCTACACATTGACGCAAGAAACTATAATACTCTCTTCCTTCACCGCCCTGAGCTACTTCATCAAGATTTGTAAATTCTTCACAGCCAATTTCTGAATCTGGACAACTATTGGCAGTATCTGGAATAAAATTATAATACTCTACTGGTGGATTTGAAGCTGGATCTTCCATAATATCATATATATTTGGTTGCTGAGCAAAAGTAGAATAACCCACGCATTCATTAGGACATAAATCTCCTTCAGAAATAGTACCAGGTACCATAGGGCCTCCGTTAACAGGAGTATAGCCTTGACAACCCACTTCTTCTCGTTCACACATAAAAGTGCTACCGCTCATATATACTACCCCACCAACACCGTATTCTGTATAAGAGCTAGCTGCCATCTCAGGACCACCAACAACTTCTACTTTAATATTATCAAACCAACTAGCATTTGAACCGTTTGACACAACATACAACTGTGCTTCTCCGATTTCTGCACTATTGGTAGTAAAAGAACAACTTGCCCTCTCCATTTCCCCGCTAGCAGGTGGGAAAATAGTTAGATTAGGGTTGTTGTCTCCTGGATTTGGTATAGTACAATCTCCGCCATCTGCCAAAGGCTTTGCCAAACTATTATTGGCACAGTTACCCGTAACATCACACAATAATATCGATATCCTTCCTGATGAAGCTACCGCGTTATTATATCTACCAGCAGAAGCTGAAATCCTATAAGTAGTATTTTCTACAAGAGGTATTGTTTGATAAAGACTTTCTGTACCCGCATGAGGCGAGCCTCCCCACGGATATCCATTGGCTATTCTATCACCATCATACTCTACACCATCACTATCTTCGCCAGTAGCCAAATCAATCCAACCATCTGGCCTACCATCTGGAAAGGGTACATCCGAATCACCATCCATATTATTAAAACCAGCATTTGCCACAAGATTGACCCCTCTATTTGGAGCCAAAACTATATATTCAGAACAACCTGCAAACTCTTCGTTGCAAGACTCCTCTCTTCTATTTAAATATAAATCATTTGGATCTACATATATGACTCCCAGTGACCATTCTCCGCTATTTGTTACTTCCTGGGAATAACGCTTACACCCAGCTTGATCAGCACTACAATATTCCAAACTACTCTCTATAAATGAGCCCGGATCATCTACATAATTACTTTCAAAAGTTAGGCAACCATTGTATATATCACCATCATCACACATATCCCCACGGAAACGCCAAATATTCTCTGATTTAGTACAATATCCATATTGTCCATCAAGACAATTTCCATTTTCATCTTCACGTAGACAGACCGTCATATCAGCACAATACTGTTGACGGTTGGTACTTTGTGATGATTCCAAGACTGGTGCATAAACCAAAGCCTCACAACTTGATTTTGGAGCTTTGAGCACCCAATCACCATCCACTAAATGATAAAAAGGATTATGCGGAACTCCATTTATATCATAAACCGCTGTTGTGTCATGAATACAATTTGAGTTTGGAGCATCCTCAAAACACTCTATAGCCTCTGCCAAACTTACCGGAGAAGCTACTGAACTTCTTTGAGCTGCTATCTCCCAACCAATTGGTATGACATTGGTTTTCCTTAGTTTAATCAAATCTTTATAGCACAAACTATCTTTATAACAATTATCGCTAGTGTTTTTATTCAAATCCTCTGGACTAATCAAGGGTGTTTTTGGATCTATTAGACCCTCTGCAATTGCTTCGTTCAGTGTTTTTTTGGAATTAATAGCTTGGACAAAATCTGTACCAATCACGCAGTTGTCTGGTTTTCTTAGATCTTTTTCTGGTGGACAAATAGAGAAATCATCCATAAAACTATAATCGTCCAATTTTACTATCTCTATTTTTTTGAACTCCTTGAAAATATCAGCATTACGAGGCTGACGAATATTAGAATCACCACGCAAAGCTTCTATCAAACCCTTTCTGTATTTTCCACCACCATTGCCATCAAATAAATCATACAAGGACCACATTCCTTTTTTGATCCAGTTGTTCATCAATTTTGAAGTAAAAGTACTATAAAATTTACCAGCAGCATCTTTTAGGATGGTACCCAACTTCTTGCTAGTAGCTGCATTTTTTTTCTCCCATTGTTTTTGAGATTGAGCAGACCAAGACATAAACCATTGCATAGTACTCATGCTCTGGGTGACTGAACAATGTGTAATTACCTCATCTGTAATTGGAGTTGCTTTATCAAGATACCCCTGACACTCTTCGGCACTAAGCTTACTGGCGTCTATAGCTTCTTCTTTTTTCTCTTCTTTTTTTTGAAATAATATAGCATAAGCACCATAATCACTTTGCTCCATAGTAAAACTCTGGAAAAATGCCCTAGTACTAGTAGCCCCCCTCTTTGGGTCAAGCTGGAATTTTATCAAATCAGCAGATAAGTTATCAGCAAAATCACCCCAATCTCTTTGAATCCTACGCCAATCACAAGCCGGTTTCGGAGGAGCTTCTTCGTCTATCAATGAAAGTGACAAGGTAAGTTTTACTGAAAGTGCATTTGGACTACAGAGATTTACACGCAAATCTTCAAAAGCTTGTTCACTTAGAGTACCAATAAACTCACCGACAGCTGCTCCGCCAGCGTTACCCATATACTCACCTATGGTCTTTGTCCGAAACTGAGGTTTGCCGCCCGCTCCACCTTCGGCTAGCTCGGTGGCCACATCATAAGCTAGACTATTGAAAAACATTTCAAAAGTACGGTTTGCTAGTTCAGCCCCAACTATACCCTGAATTTTGTCATAAGCCGTTTCTACTTTGTTCCAAATGTTTCCCAACGTTGAAGGTTGATCGACGGTAGCAAATTGACTTCTGGTCAATCTTGGGAAAATGAGGGTAACAGCTAGTAAAATAGCTATAATTAATAAGAGAATTTTTTTGTAGCTTTTCATGCTTTTATGTTAGTTTTATTTTAAAAATTATGGAGTTAATAAAATTTCCTTGATCTCTGCTAATTCTTCGTCTGTGAGACTATTTATCTCTTCTTCATCAGCATCTGGCTGACTAAGTAAAAAATTCCTGACTTGTTCAGGAGTTGTTTCACTGCTCAAAATATCCATCGGTACACCCTCTGGATTACCCACTTCTACCAAGATTACCAATAGTTCTTGATCAGTTAAGGTATCTAGCTCTTCTTGGGTCATGCCATTGTCCAACAAAAATTTCTTGAACTCTGCCAAGGCAGCATCTTCAATAGATAAATCATCATTATCAACCACACCCTCAATCACTTCACTAATTTTTGACTTAGGAGTAATCAATTTGAGCAAATTACAACTTTGTCCACTTGGACATGCCGGGTCATTGCCAGAAGTGACCTCTTCATAATCTGTATAGCCATCACTATCTGTATCCGCCAAAAACATACTGGTATGATATTGATATAGCTCCTGATAATCACTCAGACCATCTTCGTCTGTGTCATCTTTTTGCATTTTAGCAATTAATTCCGCATCGGTTTCTTGTGCAAATTCTTCTTCTACCCACTCTGGCACATCATAAGAAACTGAATCAGTGATATTGCCATACATAAATCTAAAACCAAAGGCAACCAAAAAAATACTTAAAATTAAAAAAGGCCAAATAACCTTGTGGTTGTGACTATCACTTTGTTTTACCAAATTTGCTCGTTGCAAAAAATCAGCTGATTCTTTTGGATCATCTTCAGAGTTATGATAGTCCTGAATTTTAAAATTTTTCTTTGCCATTAATTAACTTTTGAATTATGTTTATTATAACATAAATTTCTCAAATTTCCAAAGGACTTTTTAGTAACTCCAACTTTTTTTTAAAAAATAAAACAACTTCTAATAAAGTTGTTTTTGAAGATCCCTTATTTTTACAAATTTTTAGCCAATTTTAGCCAATTTTCTACAGTAATTTTTTCTGCTCGAATGGTCTCGTCCAAGTCCAATTTTTCGAAAACTTTTTTCAATTTATCCTTATCAAAACTTTTTTCATTTGCCAAATTATTGATCAGTTTTTTACGCTTACTAGCAAAGCCCAATTTTATCAATTGCCAAACTTTTTTTTCTTCAACATCGTAGTCCCAATTTTTTATATTATCTATCTGGATTATAGCCGAATCAATTTTTGGAGCAGGATAAAAATTATTTTTTTCTACGATTCTTACTATCTTAGACTCAGCATATAGAGCCACTGACAAAGATAGCTTACTATGTTTACCATCCCCCACTATGATCCTTTCGGCCACTTCTTTTTGGACCATCAGGGTCATGTTGCTTGGTTTATATTTTATAGTCAAAAATTTTTGGATAAACTTGCCCGTAAGATAATATGGTATATTGGCAATTATTTTATATTTACTTTTTTTATACTTAGACAACACATCAGCTACCTGCCCCTCGCTAAAAGATAAAATGTCTTGCCAGATTATCTCCAAATTATCTGTCAGATTTACTATTTTTTCTAGAGGTCTAGCCAAATTCTTGTCTATTTCCAAAGATACTACTTGTTCAGCATTTTCTGTCAATTTTTGGGTCAAAGCCCCTAAACCAGCGCCGACTTCTATCACCAAATCCGTATCGTTAACTTGTGAACCCACTATAATATCGTCCAAAACCTCATCTGAAACCAAAAAATTCTGCCCCCTGATCTTGTTTGGGGTCAAATTGTATTTTTTTAATAAAAATTGTAGTTCGTCTTTTGTCATATTATAAAAGTATATAAAGCAAAGTCATACCACCAGCCAAAATAAATGTAGTTTTGAAAGCTAATATTTCGTCTCCAATAAAGAATAAGGCTAAATAAATAACTATAATAGTTAATAATTTTCCAGCTACTAGGCTCATCTCAAAAAACATGATCCTACTCATAATTGATTTTTTCTTACCCTCTTCTACATCCTTGGCCTTTTCATAGGTCAGGGCAATAAGTGGAATAGAAATAATATTTTTACCAAAACGAGATAAAGTATCTACAAAAAATACACCAACAGTACTGCCAATAAATATTCTAATAAACCAACCCAGTGAATAAATATAGCTACCCCAAGACAAAATACTTCTTTTATCTTTTGAGTCACTAAGCTTGCCTACATACAGGGTGACCACAGTGGTAATCAGAGTGGCTAATGTGACTACCAAGCCCAAATTGAACACATCAGCAATCACAATAGATATAAATACTGGCCAAACAACCATCACCACCAGCTCTTCACCAAAGCCTACATAAGCAAACAAACTTTGACGATTTTCTTTTTTTATCAAATTTTTATAGGATTGACGATAAGAAAAATAAGTTGGATTAAACTTTTCTTTGGTAATAAGAGTAGGGATATTGGAAGCTAAAAATATAATAGAAGCAACTGTAAACAAGGCTCCATAACCCCATTGAGATATGATAAAACCAGCCAAAACAGGCCCAATGATATAAACCAACGAAGAAGCTGCGTTCATAGCACTAATTTCTCTGCCCTCTTCTTTTTTGTCAGCAAAATGGGCAAAATCAGCATGAAAAGCTGGCCAATAAAAAGTCTTTTGTAGGGCATATACAAGTGGTACTATATAAAATAACATCGGAAACTGATCTATAAAAAACAACCCCACATAAAAAGCTATATACAAAAATGTACCTACCAAGAGGCCTATCTCATAGCCAAATTTTCGAGAAAACTTTCCACCAAAAGGTATAATAAAAAAATAAACAAGATAAACAATCAAGTAAAAAAGCATGATATGTTGCAGATTGTAACCTATCTTGTACAAATAAATCGGCTCAAAAATTATTACCATAGCCAAAGCAAAGTTGACTAAAGTGGTAGAGACAAAGAGCTCTTTAACCTGACGTTTCATGCTATGTGGCAAAAAACTTTTAATAAAATGAAGCATATTTTTATTTTTTTATATTTTTATTTCCAATCCACCCTGTCGCAAAATTTCTACATCATCTCCATCTACTTTTATGATAGTAGAAGGAAGTTTTTTTGGCAATTCACCCACATTGATGAGCAGGTCTGGTTTTAATTTTTGTTGCTTGAACTGATCTACTATAAAATAAGGATCATAACTATCACCTTTTTGAGAAATATTGGCGCTCGTCGCTACTATCGGATTGCCAAAATTTATAGACAGGTCTCCGGCCAAAGGATGATTCGATACACGCAAGGCCAAATACTTATCACTATGTCCTTGCCAATCAGAATATTTGAAAGGCAATACCAGTGTCAGTGGTCCTGGCCAATTTTCCATAGCCAATCTTCTAGCTGCATCTGAAAAATCAACCAATGAAGTAGCGTAAACAAAATCTGGCACTATCACAGAAAGAGGCTTACCAGCCTCACGCTCTTTTACTTTGTAAATTTTTTCTATAGCTTTTTTGTTGTAAAAATCACAACCCAAGCCATATGAAGTTTCTGTAGGATAAACAACCAATCCTCCTCCTCTCAAAACATCCAGAGCTTTCTGCAAAGTAATTACTCGATTCTCTCTAGTCAATCTGATTTCTTCCATTCTTATTTAAGTAAGATAATAAATAATGTAGCTACTGAAGCCAAAATAAACGTTGCTTGCATCGGTAAAAATATTAGTAACCCAGCAATCAACAACAATATCAATACCCTACCCAGATGGATAGACATTTCTTTGATTAGGGTATATTCATCAATATAATGTCCTCTATCAGCCGCTTTTTCATACACTAGGGTATCCAAAGATGTCCGCAAAACTATCATAGCCAAGGTATGATAAATAGAAACTGCAAAAACATGAAAAGTTGTCACTACGGCAGCTTTCAATAACCAGGCAGTTGAACTCAAAAAAGTACCAATTTTTACCAGTTTTACTTTTTTGAACTTATCAAGTAAACCACCCATCACCAAACGTAAAACCATACCAACCAACAAAATTCCACCTGACACTAGACCTAGGGCTTTGAACTTTTCATCAAAGATAGAAAAAATAAATAATGGCCAAAATACACCACCGATCACCCCTACTGCCCCATCAGACATATAGGCCACTACCATGCGTCGATTGAAAGGATGAAAAAAATATTTAAACGTCTCTCGATAACTCCAAGAAACCTCTTCTTTGGTTTCTGGTAAAAAATAAAACGGAATTGTTGATAGCAAGCTAACACACAGAGAGACTATAGCTAAAACTCCAAAGTCCCAAGTGTCCAAAATAAATCCACCTATTATCGGTGCTACAATCGCCAAGGCTGAGGAAATAGAAAATATAACGCTGAACTGTTTGCCTCTATTCTTTTTGCTAGAAAATTTGGCACTATCCGTCTGAAAGGGTAGCCAGAAAGAGCTGCGCATAAATGTGACCGAAACAACAGCTATAGCAGCATACAACAAAGGTTCTTCTGGAAACTTGTATATAGCCAAAAAATAAGGAATCCGGAAAATATTGGAAATCAAAATACTCTTTTTGATACCAATGACATTCATTGCTTTGGCTCCCAGAGGAGCTGCAAAAAAATAAAAAATTGACCCCAATACAAAATAGGCAATCATCAAATTGTAGCTCTCAAAATGAGTATACAATAGGATAGGGAAAAATAGAGCAAAAATATTACCACCAAAATCTAAAAACATTTTTCCAAACCACAAAGAAATTAGTCCTTTGGAAAAACCTATTTTTTTATAATCATCAATTAGGGGCATTTTTTGTTTTTATTTTACTACGATACTAATTATTTTATTTTTAATGTGTATAAATTTTACAATTTTTTTATCTCCAATATGCTTCTTGACTTTGTCTTGAGATAAAATCTGTTTTTCTATTTCTTTACTTGGCTCTGTATCAGTAGGCAGCTCAATCTCGTCCCTGACTTTGCCATTGATCTGGATACCAATCACAATACTATCATCTTTGGCCAAACCTCCATCATATTTAGGCCATTTTTCATGAGCCAAGCTATCTTTGTGACCTAGGCTATTCCAAAGCTCCTCTGCCAAATGCGGCGCAAATGGAGATAATATCAAAACGAATTTTTCAAAAATATCTTTCGGGATACTTGATTGTTTATCTAGCTCATTTGATAAAATCATAAGCTGAGAAATTGCAGTATTAAAACGCATATTATCAATATCTTCGCTAACCTTTTTGATACTCTTATGAAGAGTACCTTGATCAACGTCTGACTTCCCAACTTTATATTGTAAACTCCAAGCTTTATTCAAAAATTTATGTACTCCTTTGACACCTTTGTCGTCCCAAGCAATCGATTGATCAAAAGGACCCATAAACATCTCATATACCCTCAGAGTATCAGCCCCATACTTTGCTACATAATCATCTGGGTTGATGACATTGCCTTTTGATTTGGACATCTTGATACCACCTTCACCCAAAATCATACCTTGGGCTGTTCTTTTTTTGTATGGTTCATCACCAATACTCTTTGGAACTGCACCAATATCAAATAAAAATTTGAAAACAAAACGAGAATACAAAAGATGCAAAGTAGTATGCTCCATGCCGCCGTTGTACCAATCAACCGGTAACCACATTTCGGCTTTTTCCTTATCTACAAGTTCTTGGCTGTTTTTTGGATCACAAAAACGAATAAAATACCAATTTGAGCCAGCCCAGTTTGGCATGACGTCAGTTTCGCGCTTGGCAAACTTACCGCACTTGGGACAAGTGGTATTTACCCAACTAATCATCTTGGCCAGCGGAGACTCTCCGTCATCACCAGGCTTGAAGTCATCCACTTTTGGCAAAGTAACCGGTAGCTCATCATCTGGCACTGGTAACCACCCACATTCTGTACATTTTATCATTGGAATTGGCTCACCCCAATATCTCTGACGAGAAAATATCCAATCATGCAATTTATAATTTGTAGCTGACTTGCCTACTTTATTTTTCTCCAGCCATTTTGTTATTTTTTGTTTGAACTCAAGTGTTTCTAGACCATCAAACTCTCCAGAATTTACTGCAATCCCGTCTCCACTATAAGCTTCGCACTCATGTAGTCTTCTCCACATTAGCTTCATGTCTGGTACATTGAGAAAACTCTCTACTTGATCCTTATCTATCCATTTTACATCATGGATAGCCTGCTCTTTTTCAGAAATACCAACATTTTTGTCATCCTCAAGCTCAAAATATAATCCATGAAAATGAGCTCGGCGATTTTCTTTTTTCAAGGTTTGATAAAACTGAGCATGTATTTTACCACCAAGTTCTTTGACAAATTTGGCGCTAGCATAACCAGTTTCTTCTTCTATTTCTCTTTTGGCAGCCTCCACTGCATCTTCTCCGTCTTTGATGCCACCCACAATCAGTCCATGCCAGTCTACATTTTTCCACTGCAAACAAATATACCTATCTTCTTTCCAGTGCTTGACTACACAGACAGCTGCATCTCTCTCAATAATCTTTTCATCTTCTCGAAAAGCATCCTTGCCTTCGTTCTTGCTAAATAAAGGCTCTATTACTTCTCGAATTTCCAAATTATATTTTTTGGCAAAGTCATAATCACGTTGATCATGTCCAGGTACAGCCATGATAGCTCCTGTGCCATAACCCATCATAATATAATCAGCTACAAAAATAGGAATTTCCTCATTGTTGACTGGATTGATAGCTTTGATACCTTCTAGCTCAACGCCAGTTTTTGGCTTGTCCTCAGCGCCTCGTTCTTCATCGGTCTTTTTCTTGGCATGAGATATATATTTTTTTACTTCTACTAAATTGCTAATTTTACCTTCCAAAGCATGAACGTTCGGATGTTCAGGAGCAAGTACCATAAAAGTAGCCCCAAACAAGGTATCAGGACGCGTGGTAAATACTTTTAATGTCTCTTTTGTATCTTTTATTTTAAAATCAACCTCCGCTCCCTCGCTCTTGCCTATCCAATCTTTTTGTTGTTTTTTGATAGATTCTAGAAAATCTATATTATCAAGTCCGTCTATCAGTCTATCTGCATATTCTGTAATCTTGAGCATCCACTGTTCTTTTTCTTTTTTGACCACCTCTCCCCCGCAACGCTCACAAACTCCAGCAACAACTTCTTCATTGGCCAAGCCAATTTTACATGAATTACACCAATTGATATTTTCTACTGATTTGTAAGCTAGGCCTTTTTTGAACATTTGGATAAAAATCCATTGAGTCCACCGATAATAATCTGGGTCAGTGGTAGAAAAGCCTCTGTCCCAATCAAAACTCAAACCAACGCTCTTCATCTGAGATATATAATTGGCTATATTTTTTTTTGTAGTTATTTCGGGAGCTGTATTTGTCTTGATAGCAAAATTTTCAGCTGGCAATCCAAAAGCATCAAATCCCATCGGATACAAAACATTTTTACCTTCCATCCTTTTTTTCCTAGATATCACATCCAGGGCAGTATAAGAACGTAAATGCCCTGTATGCAATCCATCACCAGAAGGATAAGGAAATTCTACCAAAGCATAAAAATTATCTCCCTTTTTATCAGGAGTTGTATATGTTTTATTTTTATCCCAAAATTTTTGCCATTTGGCATCAATGCGGTTAGGATTATAATCTGTCTTTTTTACCATAAAAATAATGAAATTATAGTAGAATTTTATCATTTGTTAGCTAAAAAATCAAATACAAAAATCGGGCTCATTTTGTCCCTTGACTGTTATTTTTGATGATGATATGTTATTATTTATATTACAAAAATAGATAAAAATTAAGATAAGTATATAAGTTTAATTATCAAGAAATTATTGACTAAATTGGCTATAAAAACAGCCGATGGAGTCATGTGGCTAAGAACAAAATCAGGCCGTGGAGGCAGGTTTTTGGGCTGGATTTTGTTGAACATAGGAAAATTTACTATTTTCCCTTTTATTTTGTTTGGTTACAAGACTTTACTTCTTAGCAAAATAAAAATAAAAAACTCAAATATTAAAAATATAAACTATCTTTATTTTATAAAAAGATATTTACCTCGTATTGGAGTAGCCATTGTATTGATAGCTGTCACTACCAATACAATTTTTGCCCAAGGATACAATACTGATGAATATGCCAGTCGTACTCTACTCTCTTCTCTGGTGACTGCCGACGAAGAGCAATGGAGTGAGCTAATCGAAGAAGAAGGTCCAGCGATAAACCAACCAAAAATTGTAAACTACCTCGAAGAGCAGGGTAATGTCCAAGAGCTCGTGATCAACAATCCAAATTTTGAAGATGATTATATAGATAATGCTGATTTTTCTACTGACTCTGGTAGCCTGGTCTTACTCAATCCAGAAGATACGGGTATAGGCTCCGGTAATACACCCGCCGGCAGGACAGGTCCTATTGATTATGTCGTACAACCTGGTGATGTGATAGGTAAAATTGCCGAAAAATATAATATTTCTGTCAGTACTATACTTTGGGAAAATGAACTTAGTTGGAATAGTACTATTCGTCCTGGACAAAAACTGAGCATACTACCTACATCTGGTATTAGCCACGAAATAAAATCAGGAGATACCGTCTTGGCTATTGCCAAAAAATATCAAACAGAAGCTTCTGAGGTAGTAGAAATAAATAAACTAGCCGATGCTGGAGACATTGCTGTTGGTGATCTACTCTTTATACCAAATGGTGTAAAACCAACTCGAGTTGTTTCTTCTTATAAGCCTCCTGCCCCTGTATATAGTGACAAAGATGTTCCACCTGCCGCCAACATAAATACTGGCACAAAATTTTTATGGCCACTTATCAGCAAACGTATTACTCAATATTATCACTGGGGACATAGTGGGCTAGATGTTGGAGACAAAACTGGTAAACCTATATATGCAGCCGAAGCCGGCAAAGTAGAAAGATCTGGCTGGTCTCGAGGCTACGGATACAATGTAGTAATCAACCACGGCAATGGCATCAAAACTCTCTATGCTCACTCTAGCCAGTTACTAGTCAACGCTGGTGATAGTGTTTCTCGTGGACAAACCATCGCCTTGATAGGAAATACTGGTTGGTCAACTGGGCCTCACCTTCACTTTGAAGTAAGGGTCAACGAAGTAAGAAAAAATCCACTAAACTATATAAAATAAAAAAACACCCCTCGATTTTGCTTGGGGTGTTTTTTGTTATCTTGTATTATTCTACAAATTGATTCAAGGTTGCCTTTATACTCTCCAGAGGCAAGGCTCCTGGAATTTCAGCCACTACCTTGTTATTTTTTATTACTACACTAAATGGAGTCCCTCTACCTCCGGCTGCCTGAGCCTCTGTTGCCTGTGTTTCTATTTTTGAATTATACTTTCCACTATCTTGGCAAGCTTTAAACTTGGCAGAATCTATACCAATAGTAGTTACATAAGTATCAAGATCTGCCAAACTTTCACTATTTTCAAAAACATAATCCAAGAACGCCCAAAAATCTTCACTATCTCCAAGCTCACCTACACATTCAGCTGCATGAGCCTTTTTTTTGGCGTCAGGATGTAAGGTTGTCAAAGGAAAATGTCGATGAATCCAATTTACCTGGCCCTCATAATAATCTAGCGCCTCATTCATAGTAGTATGAAACCTAGCACAAAAAGGACAATCAACATCAGAAAAAGTAATAACTGTAAGCCCAGCATCTTTATCTCCTCTATACCAATCTTTGCTAAAATCAGGAACAGAATACCCAGTGATTGTCTCCCCTTGATCAACTTGCTCACCCTCTTGTCCCAAAAGTCCAGATCCCAATGGATTGTAACCACCACGGACTTCTTCACCGTCATAATAGCCATCACCATCTGTGTCTTTGTTGTTTATGTCTGTGCCATATTTGAGCTCGTCTATATCAAGTAAGCCATCTCTATCTGTGTCCTTGTTGGCATCAACAGTAGAAAATTCATTGAAAGTATTTATACCTTTATCAAAAACAGTAACATAGTTATAGCCAGAGAGGCTCTTGGCAATACCTGAACTATCCATTCCAAAATTTACTTTGAGCTCAAAATCTTCGCCATTATTAATTGATTTATAATCACATTTATTACTGGTCATCAAATCTTCACAATAACTAAAGTTATTATAATAATATTTACCTATTTCACGATCTTCTTCTGGATCTATATTATCTGGATATTTACCATCTGAGCTCTTTTTGTTTTTGAGTGTGCTCAAAATAGCTCTAATATTTTTGGACTGAGTAACAGCTACATAAACATCGTGATCTGTATAATCCCCCTCAACGACAAGCTTATCAGATGTTTTATGTTGATCAGCAACAGGAGAATAACGATCAGCTTGATTTTCACCACTATGCCAATATAAATAATTTTCTAAAACATAATTATAGGAATAAAATCTTTTATAACTAGCACTTCTGTCATAACCACCCGGATAACCCAAATTAACAGAATCCAAGTCGTTGTATCCCCATTCACCAGCACTGCCAGCACTACTTGGTTTATTATTCAATTGCCCTGGAGGAATAGTAGTGTTGTTCATGGTATAGATCAGGGCATAATTATTGCCATCTACACTATATTTATACTCCTTATCTGTAATCAAGTCTCTATACTGCTTGGTAGCTTTTTTCAATTCATCTGGATATTTTTTGTGCTCTTTATAGTATTTATCCAGATCTTGTCGGACACTGGTAATTCTCATTGATTGTTTATAATCAGCATACTCCAAATCATCCAAGCCCTTTTTTTCTTGATCAATCTCATCATAGCTGATAAATTCGCCGGGCGCCTCTATCTTTGAAGGACTATTTTGATTCCAGGCTTTTATTTTTAAAACAGAATTAAATTGTTTATCGGCAAATTTTTTGGAATCTGCTGTTGGTAAAATTCTGGAGAATAATTCCAAATACATCAAGTCCCCTGTGTTGGTGCTAATACCAGCTGTAATATTTAAATTTTTTAATGTCTTATTAATATAATTTACAATTTTGACCTTATCTTCTTCGGTCATTTCATCAGAGCTTTCTATCTTTATATCCATCAAGCCTGAATCTACAATTTTCTCTTGATTATCTCTAACCTTTTTAACAACATCTTCTAACCAAGTAGGAATATTTTCCGCCTTTACTGTCACATCAAATAATTTACTGGTCACCCCTTCTATTTTGATGGTTTTACCGTTTGGAACAAACTCTAAAATATCATAATCTTTTGTTTGAGCTATAAAATTACGAAAATCATCAATAATTTCTTTTTGCTCTTCTTGATACTCAGGCACTATATCAGCAAACGATCTATTTTGTTCGGTATCCATCTCTATCCATTCTCCCATATGTCCTTCGGTGATATCCAACATTGGGAAACTATCTACTTTATAATAAAATTTATCATCTACCACCTTGGCTGCTAAATCCAACTTTACGCTCAGAGAAGAAAAATCCCCCTCACCTTTTAGGCCAACTTCTATATCGGGTAGATATTTTTCTCCTTTTTCTCTATTGGAAATAGAAAATCCTTTACCAGAAAATTCTAATTTGGCATCAAAGTTTTTTGGAATTTGATCTTCTAATTCTTCCAAAATTTCTTGGAAATAATTGCCAGCTGCAAACATCAAGGCATCTGATGTGTTTAAATCTAATGTATCGTTTTCTCTTGCCAAAATACACCCAACTTCCGTACACTCAACTGCATCTTCGTTATAAGTTGATTTTGCAGAATATGACCAAGTGACATTGCCTAATTCATTTTTTGAAAAATCACAATCATCTTGATATTCCCATTCTTTTTCCTCTAGACTTGCCCATATAGCAGTATATACTTTACCATCAGCACCCTTGCACATTGTAGTGTCTTTTTTGGGTTTATCATCACCATCACAGGTATTTTTACCATCATGCAAAAGCTCTCCGCCATCATTTATACATCTAGTCAAGACTGATTTTGGATTGGCCAAGTATGATCGGACGTCATAGGCCAAATTTCTCATCTCCCTTTCACTCTTACTGTTGCCACTATCACCTATAATATCCTGATCTCTGTCTGCTACATAGAGATTGTACTCAACAGAAAAATCCGCCCCATCTAGAGTGGACAATCTATTATACATCAAATTGACTAGTTGAGACTCATCTGGTCTGAGCCAAGGTATTTTGTACTTCAAGTCTGTAAAGAAAAAAGCATAAGCACCTCCCCCAACTACCAAAAGTATAAAAGCTAATACAGCTATCATACCAGTTGATTTCTTTGACATTCCTCTGTGAGGCTTTTGTGCCTGCGGTGCCTGCGGTGGCGGAGTATGACTCGGTGGCACTTGAGCCGGTTGGGACTCTGGTAAATTTACCGGTTGATAATTTTGATTTTCCATTTTTTAAAAAATTATTTTTATTTTTATATATAAATATTATTGACACCCTACAAATAAATCATTCCCCGAAATATAGTATTCAGTACCACTAGAACAAGAACAATAATTTGATACACTTGCGCATTTGCCTTCATATAAATCCCACCTACACCCTCTCTTTTTTTCACAGGTGTCATAGCCATCATATGGATCTTCGAAATCTTCTACCACAACAGCAGCACAGGCAATATTAGTAGCCTCGTCTGTTGATCCCCATGTTCCACCAGTGGCTACACAAGCCTCTTCATTGGTATTATAAAAAACTTCTCCTCCAAATAAATCCTCTTCTTCTTCTAAAAGACCCTCTCCATTTGGATTGTAGCCGCCCAAAACTTCTTCGCCATCAAGATAGCCATCACCATCGGTATCAGGATTTGCTACTTCTGTACCATAATAAAATTCCATATCATCACTCAGGCCATCACCATCGGTATCAACGACTGCTTGCTCAGGCATCATTCCGCCACCCATAATCTGAGTCATTATACCAGTCATCAACTCTTCGGCAGTCATGGTGTCGGTTGGTTTTTCGATGGTCATTTCTTCAATTGGTTCATAAAAAGAACTTATTGTAAAACTCATTGTACCCTTGTCTTCTTCCAAATCTATTGGTAGATTTTCACCCACCAATTCCATAACCTGAATATTTTTTGTCTTGGTATTTATCCAAGCAGATAATGTGATATTAGAAAGATAGTGTTTCATCAATTCCCACTGCTCTTCATTTTCTTTTTTAAATTTTTCAAACTCTTCTTTGTCTCCACTAATCATTGCATTAAGCTCATCACCACTAAGCTCACTTGGCACGATATCATAAGCCGAAGTAAGACCAGATTCAATAGAGGCCATCACTATACCATCTAACTGGGTGCCATCTATTGTATAATTTACTTTCATCAATTTACCCTGAGAACTATCTTTGGTTTCATGAGGATCTTTGAATCCTAAGGCGTCCATATCTTCTAATTTCTCTATAAAATTATCAAATCTTTCTGAATAGGCTTCTTGCTCAGGAGAATCTTCATCGTCTTGCACAAACATGTCACCAGGAACTTCAACCCAAGTACCCTTAAGGTCCAGGTCTAGCTCAAATGGCAACGGCAAAGCTTCTAAAGCAGTCAAATCTGGATTGATGTACATGATGCTATCAATCAATTTGAAATTGGCAGCCAGATTCAAAGAAAAGGCATCTCCATAATCAACGACATATGTTGCTTCACTAGAAAAATTGTCGCTAATGTTTTGTTGGGCTATCGTACCACTAATACCAAAACTATCCTGAGGACCAAACATGCCCCCTACTTCATTTGTAAACTCTTCATTTTTTGTAATCCCTTGGACAGAAAATTTAAAATCTGTGGTTGTTTTATAATTTTTTACTTCTTCACCCCAAGGAAATTCTGCGCTGTTGGTTAATAAAAATGCTTTACCAAAAGCATAATACCACCAACCACCTACACCAACTACAACCAAAACAACAAACAAAATTATTCCTAAAATAATCTTTGACTTGTTACTTTTACTTTTGACTGGTTGTACACTTGGATCAGGACTAGCCACAGCCTGAGGCGCTACTGGCTGAGGTGGTGTTTGAGGAGTTTGATTTTGTACTTCGTCCATATTTTTTTTTATTTTTTAAAATATATTAAATAATTTACCTACAAATAGTATGTAAATCAAAATAAACATAACTGCTTCTGTCTTGGTCATTTTTTTGTCTATAAAGGCTAACCACATCAAGAAAAATGATCCCACCAAAAATGATCCCAAGATAATAAACATATCTCTACTAATAGTAATCTCCGCAAATAATCCAACTGCTCCAAATATGACAAATAAGTCAAAAATATTTGAACCAATAATATCCCCAATTACCATATCAAAATTACCTCTACGAGCCGCTGAAATAGCTACTATAATCTCTGGTAAAGAAGTGCCCAGAGCCACCAAACTAGCCGCAACAACAGGAGTCGCAAGTCCTAACATGCCCGCTATATTGATTACGGCCTCAACCGCAAATTTTGAACTAACCGCTACAATAGTCAAACTTATTTTCAAAAAGAAAACAATTTTCAAAACCTTTTTTTTTCGTTTGGCAGCATCCCTTTCATGATGACCATGATCTTTACCGCTACTTACTTCTGCTATATCACTTTTGATTTCTTCTTTTTGCTGTTTTTCAAATTTTTCTTTTGCTTTTTCCTTGATAGATTTTTGAATATGGTAAGCATAAAAAATATAAACTATATATCCAGCCAAAAATATCAAAGCTTCAACAAAGGTAAATTTACCATCTGATAAAGTAATAATTACCAAAAAAATAGCTGCCGCAAAAAATGGCAGGTCGTTTGATACTATATCCCAATCAAAAACAGCTTTTTTACGGACAAACAATACAGCCACTCCCAATCCCAATAAAATATTGACTATCACTGTACCGAGTACATTACCACTCAAAAATTCTGCCTCTCCTCTATAAGCACCAACTATAGAAGTTGCAAACTCAGGTAAAGATGTACCAACAGCCACTATCATGACGCCTACAATAAAATTTGGTAGATTAAAAATCTTGCCCAGTTTTTCTGCGTAGTCAGTAAAATAATCTGCTGATTTTACCAAAACCCAGATACTAGCCGCAAAAACAATAAACCAAACTGTGAGCATATTTTTTTATCTTTAATATTATGTTTATTTTACCATAAAATAGCCAATAAAAAAACCACCCACCCTGAGCAAAGTCGAACGGGTGGATGGTTTTAAATTATATAATATTTTACTCTTCTATTTTCTTCTCTTCAGCCATCTGTTTATTGACTTCTTTTTCAAATAGAATTGCTCCCAAGACAGTCACTAGGATTACAGCCAAGAGCGAAGCTGAGGCCATGGTTTCATCTAGGGCATGATTAGCCAAGGCTACCGCCACAAATACCAGCCCTACTTCACCACGAATAGACATGGCTAGACCGACGAGCTTACCATCGTTTTTATCTTTCAAGAACCAACGAACGATATATTTACCAACAAAACCCAAGATAGTAAATAGTATTGCCCACATCCAGACTTTGAAGTCCATCAGGGCTTCTCTGGGTAACATAGTACCAATACTTACCAAAAAGGCTCCCACAAAAATATGCATATAGCCCTCTATCTTGTCCCAAGCACTGTGCTTTATTTCGTTATCTACCTTTGATAGGACTACACCTATACCAAAGGCTCCCAAAACAGGCTCTAAGCCCAAAATAGCAGCCAGAGAACCACCTAGCATCAACATAAAAAAGAAAAATCTAGTAAAAATGCCAGTACTGTTGCTTGAATACTGATTGTTCAAATATTTGGCAATCTTATCAGCGATACCCCATGTCCATAGAGCATAGGTGGCAAACAAAAATACCAAAACACCAATAGCCAACATTACAAAAGGATTCATGCCAGCGGCCTCTACTCCATGCTCTCCTCCAGTAGAAGACATCTTGGCTAAAACTGTCAAAATAATAACACCCAAAATATCATCAATCACAGCCGCGCCTACAATCTGATTACCGATGTTTGTTTCTAGTTTACCAGCTCTCTTCAGGGCTTCGACAGATAGTCCAACTGAAGTAGCTGTAAAAATACCTCCCAAGAAAATACTTGGTAACCATTCTAAACCTATTACATAATGTCCTAGAGCTGCAAATGAAAGCAATGGAATCAAAACACCACCAAAGGCTACTGCAGTAGCAATGCCAATATTTTTCTTCAAAAGTTCCATATCAAAATGAAGCCCAGCTTCAAATAATATAAATAACACACCAGCCAACCTAGCTAGCTCTACACCAGAAGAATAAGGATCTACCACTCCCAACAAAGCAGGTCCAACCATAATACCTATAATAATTTTACCGGCCATAGGGGCAATTTTTAGAGCCTTGGCCAAACGACCGCCAAAACTAGCAAAAATACCCAAAAAGGCAATATCAATCAACATTGGTAAATAAGTATTTACCTCATGATGATGAGAGTCTACCAATTTACCTCTCACAAAATACAAAATCGCAGAAATAACAGCGATCTCCAAAATAAAGAAAATTAATCCTTTCAGTTTTTGGTTCATATACTTTTTTCTTAGTAATTAATTAAAATAACAGCAGTAGTATACATTAATTTAAAAAATATTTCAAGAGCGCAAAATACTGTTCTAAAATAAAATCCCGTGCTTTTTAATAAAAACACGGGATACAATCGCCCCATTCATTGAATAGGGCGAATAAGATCGTTGAAAGGACTATCGTCAGGAAAAAACTTATGACGAACTCTTTGGTTTTGTACTCCTATGATTGGACCAATTTTCTTCAAAAGTTTTCTCAGGGCTTTATGACCATGCTGACGATAAAGAAATGATTGAGCGAGTAAAATATAGTCACTCCTCCTGGGCAAGCGGACTGCTGGCGTCATTTCTTCAAGGGCCATAAAACAAGTAGCACAGACCTTGATGTATGGACTGACTATTTCATTTCCATAAATATCTGGCGGGAAAACATTGTAAGTAAACAAACGACGACGATTACCACACGATACACAGTGTCCCATGCTTGACCAGTCTCTGTCTGCTGGACTGGTGATTATCTTAGGACCATTGTCTCTAAGAGAGGTAAATATATCATTGATTCGTCTTTGTTTGCTTTTGTGGGCACCGTTTTCCCAAAATAACCAGCTATTAAAAATAACCAAGTAGTCTGTCCTGTCCAAAATCTCAACTTTGGGAATCCAAATTTCCAAAACATCGTGACAGGTACGACAGACCCAGGTTACTGGAATTCCTACTCCTTTCTTTCTTATTTTAAAGAACCTGGCCGGAAACACGTGATGTCTAGTAAGTACTCTCGGCTTGGTACATTTTAGACAATGACATTTTTGGCCTCTCATGACCACCTCCTTATGTGTCTAAGTTTCAATTTATAAATGCAAAGGAGTGTGCTTATCTTACCTAGTTTTGAAAACTTTTGTCAAATATTAGCAAAATAAAAAACCCCGTCCAATATAAGAAATAGACGGGGTATTAATTCAGGCGGCAATCTTTCGATATTTCCAGTTGTGGTAGGCAGTATATCTGCCCCGCCTTCTTCTCAATTGATATAAACAAAGTTTGTGAAAATTTTGCCTTCTTCTGGGCGCACCTTTACGAACATGTTTTGCTGGTTTACTACCTTGACTCAAGAGAAACCTCCTTGAAAAAATTGTGAGATTGCAAAAATGAATTAACCTCCTTATCTTTAAAGCTTTAAAGGACCTGTATATACTTATTTACCATCTTTTAGCCTATCTTGCAAGGCTTCCTTTAAATCACCCACCGAAACACTATCATCTAGTCCGTTTTTATTTAGCTCTTGCATCCTTGTAAGCATTTCTCGCATTTGTTCTGGTCCCATCATAGCAAAGGAGTCAAGAATTTCCTTTGTAGTCATCATCCGAGCCGCTCCCTCTGGCACTGGAGTTTCTTGATACCGGCTCATATTTCCTTCTTTCATAATATCTTTATTATTAATTAAGATTGTTCATTATTGGTGGCGGTGTATTTTGCTCTACTTTATTTTGCCCTTGTCCCCCTTCAAACATTCTTTGGACGAAAAACAATATTCCAATCACAAACGCAGGACCAGCCATAACCAGGTAAGTCAAAAATCCAAAATCTCCCCAAAACATCACAATATATACAATCCCCAAGATTATAAAAAGTAATCCACCAATAGATTCTTGGAACCAAGCTATAATCAAAACTATTAAACAAATAATAGCAGGAAGCAGATGAGTCAAAAGTCCCATCCAAGAAAACCCGGTTTCAAAAATATCGACAGCCAAAAAAGCTAACGACAAATTGAATAATATAGCAAACGCTCGTGGCGTCCAAAATAATGTTTTGTCCATATATTTATATATTATTTACTGAGACATACCGATAAAAGCAAAGACAAATGCTATTACCAATAAAATTAAAATTGCAAAGAAAAATTTTGGTGGTTTCATAATTTTAAATTTTTATTTGTTTATCTTTATCTAATTTTTGTAAACAATAAAGAGCTACAACTCCAAAAACTACTATGCCTACCAAACCGCTAAATCCAAAGAAAAATTTGTTTAGTGACGGAAATATCACCAACCAAACTCCATAGCTCTGGGCATTGAGCGCGCCATGCGCCCAAGAGACAACTAGTGTACTACCTGATCTTAATCTCAAATATCCAAAGAAAATACCAATCAAAGATATCAATACCCATAAATACAATGCTCCCAACCAAATATTGGCATAGCCACCAAAACCCAAGAGTAGCACAAAGGGTACGTGCCAAAATCCCCAAATCACAGCATGGGTAATAAGCGCTCGCTTGGTACCCAAATACATCAGTTTTGGTAACAAAAACCCACGCCAACCCAGCTCTTCACCAAAACCGGCTATACTATTTATAAAAGGAGTGGCAAACAAAGTAAGTAAAAATATAATAAGCAAAGCTATTCCTGGTGATTCTGGAACCTGCTCACCTATACTAGCTGCAAAATTGGCCATTCCCCAATCAGGCGCATTACCAAATAAAGCAGTAACAATATAAATCACCAAAAAAATCACCAAAATAGTCAACCAGACCATGAGATAATTTTTGAACTTAGCCCATCTTAATCCAGAATCAGACCAATCTTCTTTGGTGATAAATTTTCTAGTAACAAAAGCGGCCAGTGCTGGTATAAACATAACGCCCAACATAATAAGTTGAGCAGATGTCACATCATCCCCTACTACTTTCAAACCTACCAAGCCCATCATCAAAATAACCAGCAAGGTAAGACCAAAAGTAATTATCAAAAACGACCACAGTCCTTTGGTGTTTAGCTGTTTTGTCATAGTAACTTAAATTTTCAATTATTTTTCTATACAGTCATCATTGGAACACTCCTTAAGATAAAGAGTACAACAAAGATAGTGACCAATACAATTAGTAACAACGCTTGATCAACGGTGCTCAATTTCTTGAAATGCACAAAACCGATTATCATCAAAACTACTGACAAGAAGAAAGCAGCTGAAGTAACCACTGGTGATACTTTTATAAAAAATATCACTAAAGAGAAAAAGGATACAAGTCCTAGATGTTGGAAATTATCCACTTTTTTGTCTGACTTCATTTTTTTATTTTTGGTTAATTATTTTTATTTTAATTGGGTATACACCCCTTATTTTCTTCATGGTGAGCTAGAGCATTACAACGACAGGTGTTGTTTATGTCATTCCAATCTCCAGCTGTTTTCAAACACAGGTCTTTATTAGCCTTGGTGTATTTTAGGGCAGCCTCATCCTTGTAGGCACATCCTAAGTACTTAGGATCTTCGCTACAGCCCTCACATCCACTATTGTAAACAGGCATACACTCTAAAGCATCTAAACATTCTTGTTGGCTAGCCAATTTTTCACAGTTTAGTTTACCGCACCCAGTAATCAAAAAGATAGACATAATCACCAAGAATATTTTCATAAATATATTATACTATAAAATCGCAAAATTTAAAAGAGTATTTTTTAATATTAACTAAAAATAGAGTATTTTTTATATATTGACAAAAATAGTTATAAATACTATATTGAACTGTAAATTTGTTCTTGAAAAAACCAACAAACCAAGGAGGCAACTATGCCCGACAACAAGTGGCGAATAGAAGTCTATGACCCGGAAACCGAACAACTCACCGAGGTTGGTGATGGCTATCCTGATAAGATATCTGCCTGGGGCGCTGCTCATGGAGCCATGCTCCCCTTAGTCCAGGCTGGTCGCTGTGATGAAAATGACGAATCTCTCAAACCAAAGATCTTTATCGTCCGACCCGATGGTACAAAATTTACCTACATGGGTGATGATGATGAAGCTTGTGCTGAGTACCAAGTAGACGCTAAACAAGCTATAGGCAACTACCACCGAACAACCCCCGATGTCATAGATCATCGTCCAGATGATTCAAAAAAACCCAACGAAAGTGAATAAATATGAAATGGCCCCTTTCTTTCCGCATGATTCGACACGACGTTTCTGCTTATAATGTCCTCAAGGCTGCCAAACAGGTTGA
>JABJNO010000011.1 GCA_018664825.1 Candidatus Parcubacteria bacterium | reverse complement strand
TCAAAATATTTCCCCCAATTTTGATAAAGGTTTCTTCGAGCGGTTTCTTTGCAGTCAACCAACCCTGTCCGTCAGTAATCCAATAAAATGATAAGTTTTGATTTTTTAAAAAAGAATGCAATTCCTGGAATTCTCCAGCCACGGCTTTTAATTTTGACCCGCCACTTGAATAATAATTGACTTCAATTATAAATAGCTTTCTTTTTCTTTTATTAAAGATAACAAAATCAAATTGCCTATCACTTTTATCAATCTTAATTTTATAACCCCATTTATCTTCAATCTTCTTTTTCGTGGCTTGATCTAGATATTCAAAATCATTATGTTGAGTGCAAAAATTATAAATAAATTTCTCCACTATATCCTCCATTAAAGAGCCTGTTCTGTTTTTTCTAGCATTTGTATCCATTCCAACTTCTACTCCAAATACATAATCTACAATGGACTTAATATTTTTATTCATAAAAATATTTTTTAAGCCACTTTGTTTAAAAAATATTAATAATTCTTTACTAGACTTTTCATTCAAATCATCATAAAATAAATAATCTTTTAATTCTGGCTTCCAGCTCTCAATGTCAGATATGATCTGCATCTCCTTTATTTTTTTTTCTCTAATTGCAATTAAAATGGGTAAAACTTCCCTAACTTTAGGATATTCCTTTATTAGGTCTATAAATTCATCCTCCAGATTTTCTTTTCCAACTAAAGAATTTAGTAAGTTTAGCTCTCTTTCAATTTTAAGAGTATTATTCTTTACTTTCTTAAAATCAGAGAAATAACTCCAAGTAAAAATTGAATCTTGCAGGGTGTCTATTAAATTTTTAAATTTTTTTTCCATGATTTTATTTTTTAGATATTTCTTTATACACTTTAAAAATTTTTTTAGATAAATCCTTTCCCCTATTTTCCACTCCTTTATGTGGTGTATTAGACTTAAATTTAACATAGGATTTTATAGACTTATTATCTTTAAACTCACTTTTTTTATATTCAATAATTTTATTTTCAAAAGATAAATTATCTACTTTTCTATTTATATTTTTTTCTATAAGTGTTAAATTCCCAATTTTTTCAAGATACTCTTTTAACCCACTATATTTAGTCTCTGATATTTTTGGCCATTTTTGAAAATCACCGTCACCTTCTTTACCTCTAGGTAAAATATGTTCTATTTCATAATTTTTTATTTCTTTCTCTCTACCATATAAATCTGAGAAAATAAACTTTGATAATTTATCTCTCCCGTGATTATATTGACTATTAAAATTTTTAATAAATTTACTCTCTACACCCGTTATTGTAGAAACAAGCTCCTTAAAAAAACTATCCATTTCTTTCTTAAAAGAGGTATAACTTTTACCCTTAATTTCTAGACATAGTTTAGCAAAAATATTTTCATAGGCAGATGGTACAACTTTTCCGTATTTAGCCAAAAGAGAAAAGGCCCACAGTCTCTTTATATCTTCAAAAAATCTACTATTTTTATAATATTCTTTATTTGCATCAGCATATTTATAAAGTGCTAAAAGAACAGGATATATTTGTTCAACATCCAAATTATTAAAAAGCTTTAATACATCAACAATATCCTTGCTGGAATTACTTCTATTATTTCTTGGAAACCAAGGCTCTTCTAATTTTCCATTTCTTAATCTAATATATATATCTGCATCAGATTTAATTAAATTAAGATAACTTAAAATATCTTTAGCGTTTTGTGCTGGAGTGATTTTTATCTTTCTAATATCATCATATAACTTTTTATCACTAACCTTACCATTAATTAAAAACCATTGATGCCTTAAAAATTTATTAAACCAAAATGGGTAAGTTTTTTCAAAACTAGCTTCTACATTGGCCCAAATATTTTTTCCTTGCTTTAATTTACTCTTACTTGCAGTATTATCAAGCTCATCTAATTTTCCAAATAATCCATTTTTTGTTTTTTCAACGCTAGTTAACGCAACACCCGTTGAGTTAAGTCCTTCGAATAAATTATAAACTTCTCTAGAGTTTAAACATTTTATCACTACAAACTGTAAATCTTTAATTTTTATAAAAAAATCTTTAATTTTTTTATCGCTATCCAGATTACTTATAAAAATATTTTTTTGCAAATATTTAATTGCTTCTAAAATGTTATTAGAGACACTACCTTTTGTTTTATCTGGAACACCAGAAAGTATTATATTTTTAAATGATCCATTTAAAATTTTATCCCTAAAAGAGATTCTAGGATCGTCATCTCTAATTATTAATTTTTTTATGTTATTTTTTAATACCGTTCCCGTAGCCTTCTCCTCTAAAATTTTACATAACAAAGATATTGTAACTAATCGTTGTTGCCCATCAACAATATAATCTTCTCCTCCGGAACCAGATAAAATCACAATATTCCCTAAATATTTCCCTCTTTTAGCCCCAATTGTTTCAATTAACCTGTCAATTTGAGCCTTTTTCCAAACATAGCCTCTTTGAAAATCTGGAATTTTATATTTATTAGCCAAAAAATAAAGGTTGTCTTTTTTGGGTGACTTTACTAAAATACCGAAACAACTGCTTCCTTTGAAATCAATTTCTTTGTTTTGTTTCTTTGTTGGCATAATTAATAATTAATAACCAAAACTTCTTTTATCTTTCCTCTTTTTGAAGAATTTGAATTAATATTACGACCAGCTAATACTTTATTAACTTTTATTTTCTTATCTAAATTTGAATAAAGTTTATTTATAAATGGTGTGTCAGAATTAGAAAGCATCACAAAACATCCTCGCTTGTGTAATTTTACAAAAGTATTTCGTAATTCTTCTTGCTCTTTTTCAAAAAATCCTTCAGCTGTATAGCCAGTAAAATTAGAAGTTCTATTTACTGGATAATAAGGAGGATCAAAATATATAAAGTCACCTTTCTTGGCTCTTTGTAAAACTTTTTTATAATCCTCGTTGTATACTTTTACATTTTTTAAAGTTTTTGATATTTTCTTTAGATTATCTTCATCACAAATCAAAGGATTGGTATATTTCCCCATTGGTACATTGAACTGCCCACTTTTATTTACTCTATAGAGTCCGTTAAAACATGTTCGGTTTAGATATATAAACCTAGCAGCTGTTTGAACATCTGATAATTTTTCAATCTTCTTACTTCTAAGTTTTAAGTAAAAATCTTTATCGTATTTATAAGTCTTTAATAACTTTATTAATTTATTTACATCCTTCTTGATAACTTTATAAGTTGTAATAAGTTCCGAATTTAAGTCTGACAAAATAGCTTTCTTCGGCAATAAATCAAGAAATACAGCACCGCCTCCAGTAAATGGCTCATGATAAGTAGATTTTATTGGATCAAAATATTCTGGTGGGTACAATCCTAATTGTTTAAACTGTTTTAATAGTTGTCTTTTACCACCAACCCACTTTACAAATGGTTTTGGCCTTTCACCAATAACCTTAGCTGCGTTTTCTATCAAGTTGTCTTTTGCTACAGTATTAAAAAGCACCCTAGAATATATAGGGTTTATATCAAAAAAATTTTGAAGTTGTAAAATTCCTTCTGCTTCGGTCATAGTTTTATAATATAGTAATATTTTACCATTTGTCTTGTTTTTTAACAAACCAAAAAACCCCTTAAATACTTGACAAATAAGAATATTTCTGGTACTATCTGCGAATGGAAATAAGAAATATAGCTATTATAGCTCACGTTGATCATGGCAAGACTGCTTTGACCGACGCAATACTCAAACAAACTGGTATGGTATCAGATGAAAGTGCTACCATGGACTCAAACACGCTTGAAAAAGAGCGTGGTATTACTATATATTCAAAAAATGCCTCTGTTGACTACAAGGATACAAAGATCAATATAGTAGATACTCCTGGGCATGCTGATTTTGGATCAGAAGTAGAGCGAGTACTCCGCTCTATCGATAGTGTCCTCCTTGTGGTAGATGCCCAAGAAGGTCCAATGCCTCAGACTAGATTTGTTTTGAAAAAATCTCTAGAGCTAGGCCTCAAGCCAATTGTAATTTTGAATAAAATAGACAAGCCGGCCGCCAATCCAAACAAAGCCCACGAACAAGTCTTTGAGCTTTTTATGGACCTCGGTGCTACAGATGAGCAACTAGATTTTACTACTGTCTATGCTATCGCCAAAAACGGTACAGCCAAAAGATATCTGACAGACGAAGACAAAGACATCTTCCCATTACTCGATACAATCCTAGAAAAAGTACCTGTCGCCAAGTCAGATGTAGAAGCGCCATTGCGTTGTCAGGTTTTCAACCTTGCCTATGACAACTTCCTTGGACGTATGGCCATCGGTCGTATCTATCAAGGTAGTCTCAAAACTGGCTCAAAGCTTGTAGTCAAAAAGATGGATGGTACAGATGGCTCTGGTCGTATAGCCAAGATGTTTACTTTTCATGGACTAGAAAGAAAAGAAACCGAAGAAGCTGTAGCTGGAGATATTGTGATGATTGCTGGATTCCCTGATATTGATATTGGAGAAACTCTATGTGTCACTCCCGAACAAGAGGCTTTACCTGCTATCACAGTAGATGAGCCTACTATCTCGTTGGACTTCTTGGTAAACAACTCTCCTCTAGCTGGACGTGAAGGCAAATATGTCACAAGCAAACAAATCAAAGAAAGACTAGAAAAAGAACTAGAGGTCAATGTCGGAATGAAGATAGATTTTACTGGAGAATTTTTCAAAGTATATAGTCGTGGTGAATTGCACGCCGCAATATTGATCGAACAGATGCGTCGTGAAGGCTACGAGCTCCAAGTATCTCAGCCAAAGGTAATCATCGAAGAAAGAGAAGGCAAAAAGTTTGAGCCTTTTGAAGAAGTGACTATCGATGTACCAGAAGTGAGCTCAGGTATCGTCATGGAAAAAATGGGCAAACGAAAAGGTATCGTCACCTCTATGACTAGTGAAAATGCTCAAATGCGTATAGTGTTTGAAATACCTACTCGTGGTCTACTTGGCTACAGAGGTGAGTTTACTGTAGATACTCGTGGTGAAGGTATCCTCTGCGCACACTTTTTGGACTATCGTCCATATACAGGTGAAATCAAAAAGCGCAATGTCGGCTCTATGATCTCCATGGCAAACGGCAAAGCTCTAGGATTTTCACTATTCAACCTCCAAGATCGCGGTGATCTATATATCGGACCAAATGTAGAAGTCTACGAAGGTATGGTAGTCGGCAATACTGCCAAAGGATTTGATATGGTAGTCAATCCAATCAAAGGAAAGCAACTGAGCAATATGCGTAGCTCTGGAGCTGATGAAGCTATCACTCTCACTCCTCCTACGATTCTGAATATTGAGACAGGGCTGGAGATAATCTCTGAAGATGAATATCTAGAAATCACTCCTGACAATGTCCGTCTCCGCAAACAAGGTCTGACAGAAAACGATAGAAAACAAATGCAAAAATAATATATTAAAAAGCCACCTCTCTAGGTGGTTTTTTGTTTTGTCTAAAGCTATGCTATAATAACTTTAATTAAAGATTAAATAACTCTAATATAAAAATATGCTTATTTTATCATTACTACCTATTGTCCTAGCATTATCAACATTGGTGTTTACTTCTTATTATCTTTTTAAAAATAAAAAGAAAGAAAATTCTATTGTCCAGGGGATCTTTGGTAAATTTTTCTATTACACCTTTTTTATAATAAACTTATTCCATATATTATCTGTTGTTAGACTATTTATAGAGTGTGGGTATGGCTCAAGAAGAATGTCTCTGGCCTCTACATTGAGAACCGCTTTTCCAATACTAAAAGAAATTAATTGTGACGGAAACATAGGCATATCTATATATTATGTTCTTATACTAATAATGTCTATACTATTTAATGTTCTGGTTCTTATGGCTAAAAAATATAACTCAAAAGCTGTATTTATCCTAGGAATAATATTGGCTCTCGCTCCCGTTGTTTTATATTTAATTTTTTTATAATAATATATTAAAAAGGCCACCCAAATGGGTGGTTTTTTGTTTACCCTGTTAGAACTAAAATTTCTAATAGGGTTTTCCCAGAAAATGAGCCGACCGTAGTCGGCTCAAGTGGTCTCTAGGGAGACCGATCAAAAAGCTTCTGGCAATTTGGGCATTGCAAGGGCCACTCTTTGATAGCTTGTCCGTTGTCTTGTCGCCAATTTAGCTCGACGTGACATCTTGGACAATGAGATTGGGAGTACGTGGCATGTCTAGATGAGGAATACCCACACCTATCACAGCCCGTATACTTGGAGACAAGGACCCTGTCACATCCAGAGCAACAAAGAATCGGCTCGGCCAAACACAAGTGAGACATGTCTTTCTCCTTTTTTGGATAAAAAAAGAACAAGGTGTGCCCACCTCGTTTCCGGGAGTCTAATTATATCATTATCAGAAAGAGTGTCAAATTTATTTATATTGACATACCTACATTATACATGATATAAACAATTGTTAGATCATTCCATAACAATAATAATCCTTTTTCCTGGAGGCAAAAAGATGAGTAGACTCAGAGTGTACCCAGAGACCCCCTTTGATCGCGATCAAGTCAATTCCCACGGACAAGCTAGCTACATGATATTTCGTAAGCATGATTTTCCTACAAATTTTTATGATGAGCGTGATGAGCTAATCAAGGCAGACAGCGATCGTCTCTTGCAATTAGAAAATGCTAATTTTCGAGCTCAGCTAGAAAAACACATCGGTTCTGGAGAGATGGCTCTGCCTGGATTTTTTGAACAAGCTAGTGATGAGCAAATTATGGCTTTCCTCAAAGATGCCTTGCAAGCTGATGCAAAAATTAAGTGGACTGGCTTTCGTATTACAGTTAGTGTTCACAGAGCACATGGTTATATTTTTTTCCACATGACACTCTTTGCCAAACACCCCGATAGCTCCACAGAGCTGTGCTCAGGCATACCTTGCAGATTATATTTGTGACCTTTTATGTGGTCTGGAATTCTAGTTGTACAATACTAGGATTCCAGACCTTTTTTATTTTGTCCCGTTAGAAAAAATTTTCTAACGGGATTTTGACTTTATGATGATAAAATGAGAGAATTTGTTTATTATGATATATGATTTGATAGTAATAGGTGGCGGACCAGCTGGTATCATGGCCGCAGGACAAGCAGCATCCAAAGGTGCCAAAGTTTTGCTTTTGGAAAAAAATAATCGACTAGGTATAAAGCTAGTGATTACTGGCAAAGGTAGGTGCAATATCACCAATGCTGAGTTTGATACAAAAAACTTGGTAGAAAAGTTTGGCAAAAAAGGACGCTTTCTTTTTTATGCTTTGAGCACTTATACAAACAAAGATATTATTGATTTTTTTGAAAGCCGAAAACTGCCCACCAAAGTAGAAAGAGGCAATCGTGTTTTTCCGGTCAGTGATTCATCTCTTGATGTCTTGGATATCCTCACAGACTATTTGGCAAAAAACAAAGTAGAAGTCAGAAAAAACATCCAAGTCAAATCTATCGTCACCAAAGACAAAGAAATAGAAAAAATAGTTTTACAAGACAAGACCGAGCTAAAAGCCAAAAAATACCTCATCGCCACTGGAGGCAAATCCTACCCTATGACTGGCTCTAGCGGAGATGGCTACAAGTGGCTCCAAAAAATGGGACACACCATAGTAGATACGATCCCCAGCCTGACTCCCCTGTTTATCAAAGAATCTTTTATCAAAGAGCTAGAGGGCCTGAGCCTCAAAAACGTAAGTATCAATATTTATCAAAACAACAAAAAGATAGATTCGCGTTTTGGTGAAGCTTTGTTTACTGCCAATGGCTTGAGTGGCCCGATCATACTCGATATGAGTAAAAATATAGGTATAGCTCTCAAAAATGGCCCCGTAAAACTATCCATTGATTACAAACCGAGTCTAGACTTCAAGACTTTGGACAAACGTGTTCAGGGTGATTTTGAAAAAACAGCCAATAAACAATTCAAGAACAGCCTCGGCGATTTATTGCCCCGCAAACTGATTCCTTTGATTATAGAACTTTCTGATATTGATCCTGACAAAAAAACTGGCGACATCAACAAAGAAGAAAGAAAAAAACTTTTGCATTTACTCAAAAACTTTGAACTAAATATCAAATCTTTACACGGCTTTAACAAAGCTATTGTCACAGCCGGTGGAGTCCACCTCAAAGAAGTAGACCCCAAAACTATGCAATCCAAAATCATAAAAAATCTCTACCTAGCTGGAGAGGTTTTGGATCTAGACGGTCCGACCGGTGGCTACAACCTACAATCATGTTGGAGTACAGGATATGTAGCTGGCTCAAATATATAATTTTATTTAAACAAAATATTATGCAAAAAACAATATTTATTACTGGCTCTGGTAGTGGCTTTGGCTATGATACTGCCGTAGCTCTAGCTCGACGTGGCCACAAAGTGATTGCTACTACTCATACTACAGACTCTGCCAATGAGCTCAACTCTTTTGCCAAAAAAAATAATCTAAACATAGAATCATTCAAACTAGATGTCACCGTACCAGAAGACAGACAAAAAATACTAAAGCATGACATAGACGTCTTACTCAACAATGCGGGCACTGGTCAGTCTGGCTCACTAGCCGAAATACCTTTGGACAAAATCCGACATGACTTTGAGGTCAATGTCTTTGGCTCTATCGCTCTAGCTCAGCTGGCATTACAAAAAATGATGCCTCGAGATAGTGGGACTGTGATTTTTGTCAGCTCTCTGGCTGGTAGAGTGCCTATGCCTTTTTTGAGCTCGTACTCTATGACCAAGTTTGCTTTGTCTGGTGGTATCGATGCTATGCGTAGAGAGATAAAAAAAATCACCAAAAATGTCCACGTAGCTTTGATAGAGCCAGGTGCCTATCATACTGGATTCAACCAAAAAAATATCGCCAAAAAATATACTTGGATGGACGAGAAATCATATTTTTGGAAAATAAAAGATGATCTCAAAATAGAAGAAGAAAAATATTTCAAAATGATGGAGCTCAAATCTACAAAGAGCATGGTCACTCAAATAGTCAAAGCTTGCGAAGCCAGTAGACCAAAGCTAAGGTACACCGCTCCGTGGTGGCAGGCTGTCGGCGTACAAGTGATGAGAATATTTGGAAAATAAAGAAAGACCAAGGTTGAAAAACCTTGGTCTTGAAAAATGTGATTGATGACTTTATCTAGCCAAATATCCCGCCATCGGGATCACCTTCTACAAATCCACCTGTCGGATCACCAGTGCTACGGAGGACACCTCCGTCTGGGTCACCAAAGAAACCAGCCAAGATACAAAACAATGCGATCATCATCTTACTACTCCTTTTGGGACAGTGTTTGTGGCCGGGATCTGTCTGTGGTACAAACCATGATAAGAACATAAATATATTTATATTATACAACAAGGTTTCCGGCAGTCAAGCAAAGCTTTGGATGCTTTTTTTATAGCTCAAAATCTGCTATAATGAAAAACGTAACATTTACCCATGCTTAAACCATTTCTAAAAAACAAAATAATAGCCAAAAAAGCTACTCTAGCCCAAGAGAAAAAAGTAGTAAAAGTAGCTATACTAACCCTAGAATGTTTTTATTTACCCTTGATGTGGCCAGAAAATATGCGCAAATCTATAGAAATACTGTTTAATCGAGATATAGTTTAGATTTTATACAAAAATAATAAACCCCGTCCAATAAATTGGACGGGGTTTTTGTTTGTGTGAATAGATAGAGAGACTACTTAGTCTTGACTGGAGTCACCACTGGGACGACGAGCCTCACGACGTTCGGTAGTCTTCCCGAGGATATCGGTGATCTGGGCCAGTGGAGTACCAGCAAAAATGCCAGCCAACACTTCGGCCACACTCTTACCACCAAAGATAGCCATCGGGGCCATAGCCTCAGCAGTCCGAGCCATCACGTCCTTGTCCGAGAATTCCTGCAGAGCAGCAATCAAGTCCGGAGTGATAGCCGCGGCCTTATCGACGATAGCCTTGACTTCACCCTCGAGCTCGGCTTTTGCGACAGCTAGCTTCTGATCGTCTTCAGCCTTGGTGCGAGCCAGTTCGGCCTCAGCCACTTGATTGAGTCCTGCTTGAGCGGCCACCTCGGCTTCACGACGAGCAGTTGCTACAGCCACTTCAGCTTCACAACCAGCTTTCTTTTCAGTTTCATCAAACTGACGAACAGCGGTTGTGTGTGCCTGATCAGCATCACGCTTGGCTTTGCGAGCAGCCTCTTCGGACACAAAACGAGCGTCAGCCTCCTTGGCGGCATTGGTCACCTTGGTCAGGAGAGTCTGCAAAGCACGTCCGGCAGCAGCTTCGCTGAGGTTGTGATTGTTGAGGGCAGTCTTGTCCTCTTCATTGGCAATATCACGACTGATCTGCTCAAGTGCCTTGGTGTTTTCCAAACCACGACGAGCAGAGGCCAGCTTGAGAGTTTGTTCGACAGTCTCGTGCTGAGACTCTTCGAGCATTTGAGCGATATCACTATCACCAATCTCAATTTGACTGAATTCAACATCGTAGATACGCATGCCGTTTTCGTCAAACAAGCGTCCAGGACGATCACCATTTTTAGCACCTTCAGCACCATCACCCGAAACACCAAGGATGGCATCTCGTAAAATGTCGATGTAGCCAGCATGCAACTTTTCGATGCCATGCTGTTTGACGACATTGGCAACCAGCGAACGCAGATGATCCGTCAAGAACTTGACGAAGTTCTCGACATCAAACCACTTGCCTTCTTCTCCTTCGAAGTTGACCCGATAAGAAATCGGGATCCGTACACGGACAAAATCCGATGTCTCAGCTTCGATTTCATCAGAAATCTTGTTGTTGAGAACACGTAGGAAAACATCCTTGTGCAGATGGTCATCTGTCTTGGGAGTGCCAGTAGAAAGCTCAAACACCTCAGGCTCTTCACCATACTCCAAAAGTACAGTCTGAGGACCAGTGATAATCCGGCTCTTTCCAGTCCTGTCTACCAATTTGACAGCATAACCAGTCCAAACACAGATTGCAACTGCACCATCAAACTTGGTGTCCAGCTGGATAGTCCGCGGCGGAGTATGCTGCGTCTTGCGAGCAAACTCTTCGGCAGCCATCCCATCTTCCGGCTGTTCATCAAAACGCGTCGAGCGCTTGGCTGATATACGACCTCGAGAAATCATACTGGATCCATCAACAGAACCACCAAGACTCTCAACCTCACTATAAACATTGCCGTCAGTAGCTGACATCAAGTTCAAGTTGTAGCGTAGAGCAGCCTCGTTGCCAGGATAAAGCAATCCAACCAAGTTGGGATTGAGTACCCTCCGAACCACGACTTGGTTACGTGGATCCGGTAAAAACATCTTGGGGCCCTCGACCATCTTGACTGCGCCAGTCTCACGATTGAGTACATAGCGAGCTTCTCCATCCGGAATAGCTACAGCATAATGAATCTGCTGATCACCATAAGTGATGATACTATGTTCAGGACGAGGATAATAAATCCGTTGCTTCTTGCCGGTGATGAAAAGCTCTTGGCCTTCCTCGTAGTCAGTGCCACCATCCGAATAATCCTTGATTACCTTGACGTAGACACCCCAGTGCTCTTCCAGTTCGATTGCTCGGAACTTTCGAGACTTGGACTTGCCAGCAAAAAAGCGTTGAGTCGGCGTCGGGAAAACTACTCGTGGTCCCTGAACATACTCTTTGTCCCCAGACTCATCGAGTAGGATACAGTATTCGAGCTGCTCCAGAGTGACGGCCTCACGGACATAGTTGCCCCGACCATCTTCAGGAACTACCTCAATACCAGTTGGTGGGATATAAAAAGAAGCTTCCGTTCCCTTGATGATCATCAGTTGACCAGTGATCAACTCAGGAATACCTTCGGGCTCTTCCTCGACCACTTCATCCTTGATCGGCGGAGTCGGAGGAGTATTGGTAGGAGTGGTCTCCTGATCATTGCCTCCGGTATCATCACCGGAACCACTTTCTTGATCAGTAGAGTCCCTATCATTCTCTCCTGGAGCAGGACTCACTTGCTTGGAGCCAACCTCGTCTTCGGTTGTCGAACCAGTAGCTTTGATTTCTGTAGCTACGGTTTGAGGTTTGAGGACTTGCTGTTCCCAGTTCTTGGTGGCCTCTTCTGAGTTGACTACCCGTACCATCAGGTACTGATTTGTCCTCAACACATGACCATCAATGACCTCGGCAGACTGCCCAGGATAAAGAGGGAATGTTGCTGGACCAGCAATGTTGACTGTCCGACCCATGTCGAGTTCGACAGCATCTTGCTTGCCCTTGTTGGGGTGTTCGGGAATTCCACCCTTTTCTTTGGCTGGGTTATGAAGGACAACGTATTGTCCTTCGCGAGCTGTTGGGCAAGCTACAATTGCTTCTTGCATATTGGCCTGCTCAAAACGTCCAGTGGCCTTGTCATAGGTCATCAACTGATCTGTCTCACCAAGACTTTGCTTGCTGGGACCGACCACGACTTGTACGCAGCCATTGGATCCATCCTGCACCAAGGCATACTCACCTTGAGCCAGGATGAGATCTTTGCTTGTTCGCAAGTTTCTCTCCTCCATTTTTTGCCTCACTTTTTTTGAGTACTTCAACGACTAGAATCCAACAAATTGAATCAGTGAAGATTGGAAAATTTAAAAAACCTCCTTTAGACTCGCTGTTTTGAAGTTATCTACGGATTACACCGTAAAAACGATCTCTATCTATAAATAAAATGAACCAAACCTAACGGCTGACTTTACTATTTTTGATACATTTTGTCAATATACAAACAAAAAATAAGGATTTTATTAAAACCCTTATTTTTTTACCCTAAAATCACTATTATTCAACAATTTTTAGCTTTCCTTTGTCATATGTCAAAATCTTGGTATCGCCAGACAAAATACTATCTATGATATCAGCATGAGGCATTAGGCGAATAGTATTGGCTGTATAGTTTTGATAGTTATAATTCCACAATTCAAAGTATATACCACTAATCGTGATTGAGGTTTGCCCTGTGACTACATATCCTCCGTCTACACTTTCGGCAAACCAGCCTACCCTGTCCTGACGCCAAGTCAGTAAATTTTCATTTTTGTTATTTGGATTGAGCTGAGTATAAATCGGCAAATGAGTAATCTGCGGATAGCTATCTGGATAGTTTAGCTCTAGAGCTTGTTGTAAATTGTTTCGAAACAATTCTGCACCCAAAAGATTGTCAGGTAGTCCGACTGAAATCAATTTTTGATTTGTTTCCAAATTTAGTTCTTTGTAGCTAGCTACTATTTGACGTGAAATCTCACTACTATTTTGCCAAACAAAATTTTTGTAAGACAAAACCATGGTACAAAGAAATAAGAGTCCTGCCACTACAAAAAACTTGTACTTATAACCCCAGTCTCTTCTGGACAACAAGGCAACCAAAAATATAATAGCAAAGACGCTCGGCAAATACAGGTACCTCTCGCCAGCAAAAGTCATGCGATGTAGTCCAAGTGGAAGGGTGGGTGCAATTGTCAATAAAAAAGTCAAAATGATAATACCATAATCATATTTTCTCTTGATCAAGGTCCAATAAAAATAAGTTGCAAAACTTATCAATACAACTATTGCCACTGTTTCCAAATGATGATACCAAACTTTGAAAAATATTTCCCTCAAATATCCAAAAGTAAAAAAATCACTCACAAAGGCTCCTAGATTTCCTGCCCAGTCTCCGACAGAGATACCAAGAGACTTTTTTCCATAGTAGCCAAACAATAATCCAATAAATTTATAACGTAAGGCCAAAAATATAGCCAGTGTCCCAAAGTATACTCCCAAATTTTTCAAACTAAAATTGTATTTTTCTTTCTTTACTGATTGTAAGTAGGCTTTCCATATCAAAATCACAAAGGGCAAGCTAATAGCAACCTCTTTGGTAAACAAAGCCAGGGTAAAAAACAAAACAGACAAGAAAAAATGTTTTGCTCTTTGGCTATCTTTATATTTAAAATAAAACAATAAACTAGATAGATAAAAAGTAGTCATCCAAAGATGCGGCCAAGCTGCTATCCAGTTTATGATCTCGGCATGAGTTGGCCAAAGTAAAAATAAAATAGCTGCCATGATTGCCCAAGATTTTTGTGAAGAAAGCTTTATCACATCAAAAATTTTCCTAGCTATATGATAGACCAAAAATCCATTGGTAGTATGGAGCAATAAACTCAAAAAATGATAAGTAGAGCTTTTGAGGCCAAAAAATGGGAAAAATATTTTATACAATATTATCAAAATAGGATTATAAGAACCACCTATATTTCCTCCTTCATAATTGGTCGCAAATATTTTCCAGCTCCAGCTAGTATCTTTGGCTAGCCACAAAAAATGCCAATCATCTGATACAAAATAGTTGGCTGTAGTTTTACCATAAACTACCAAGACTATAAACAAAAAAACAAACCATAAGAATAGAGGGTTGTTTTTATTTTTTTTGATAAGCGTAAACATCGGCAAATATTAAAAAGCCAACTTAAGTGCAAACAAGGTAAATCCTATCTGAAAAGGTACGCCGTAAACAGGAGCATACTCCCAGCCAAAAAAGTTGTGTACTTTGGCGTGAAACCTAACATAACCATCCAATATCTTTATCTTGAAATATTCAGCAGAAAGCCAAGCCAAGTCAGGCATCCAAGCACCTGCTACAGCACCATACATCACCTTTCTGTCCATATCTGGTTTCCTAGTCAAAAACAAAAATACCAAAGCAGTGGCCAAGACTACATCTACAAAGGCTACTTTCAACATATAAAAAAGTCTGCCTTTTTTGGTTTTTTTATGCTCACCAATACTTTCGTCACCATGAGGTATAATATCCAAGATAAAATGAGAAACAACGCCAAAAATAAAAGCCTCCATAGGATCAGAAACCTTGGTGGTAATCCATAGTGCAATTGATGTGTGAGGCGTTATAAACATAATAATATAATACCATAAAAAAATTAGAAATCAAAGTAAAAACCCCCGAGAAAAACTCGAGGGTAAATATATTTTAGTAATCTCTCAATTTTCTCATGTCTTCGTGTTTTTTTATTCTCTCCAGGGCCTTCGCTTCTATCTGACGAATACGCTCACGAGTAACACCAAATTCTTGGCCTACCTCTTCTAGGGTATGAGCTACTCCGTCCATAAGGCCAAATCTCATCTCAAGTATCTTTTGTTCACGTGGAGTCAAATCACCAATAACCTTTTTGACGTGGTCTCCCAAAAGTTTTAGGGCAGCCACTCTATCAGGAGTAATATTTTTTTCATCTTCAATAAAATCACCCAAGGTACTGTCTTCATCATCGTCTCCAACAGAAGCTTCTAGAGATACTGTCTCTTGTGAAATTTTTATAATCTGGCGAATCTTGTCAATTTCTTCTCCCATCTCAGCTGCAATTTCTTCTGGAAGTGGGTCCCTACCCAACTCCTGAACTAGACGTCTCTCTACTTGGTTGAAACGATTGATTGTTTCGACCATGTGTACAGGAATACGAATAGTACGAGATTGATCAGCTAGAGCACGAGTGATAGCCTGACGAATCCACCAAGTAGCATAAGTAGAAAATTTATAGCCTTTACGGTAATCAAACTTTTCTACTGCTCGAAATAATCCAATATTTCCTTCTTGAATCAAATCCAACAAAGTCAGTGATCTGCCAGTAAACTTTTTGGCAATACTTACCACCAAACGAAGATTAGACTCGATCAATTTTTTCTTGGCTTCTAGGTCTCCTCTTTCTTTACGCTTGGCATACATCATTTCTTCTTCTTGTATCAAAAGTGGTACTTTTCCGATTTCACGTAAATACATCTGGATAGAGTCAGCGGCAATGTCAGTCAGGTCACCTCTTTTTTTGTCTGTACCAATTCCAGATCTTGTCAAAATATCATTGGCAGTATTATCAGTGTCTAGGATACTACCATCGGTAGTTATTACTTGTATTGCCAAGTCTTGTAATTTGTCCAAAAATATTTCAAACTTTTCTACATAATCTTCTAGTTGTGTAAAAGTTTTTAAAACTTCATCTTCTGTTGCAAAGCCTCGAGAGCTGGCTTTTTTTACCAAAAGATCTACTAGAACATCATCTAGCTTTGACTTTGGAGCCTTTACTTTGGCTCGAGTTCTCTTTTTACTTGTAGTCTTGGCTACCTTTTTTACTTTTTTTGGGGCAGCTTTTTTTGGAGGAGCGGTTTTTTTTACCACTGGTTTCTTTTTAGCTGTTGCTTTGGCAACAGTCTTTTTAGCCTTTGGCTTTTTGACACTGCTTTTTTTGGCAGTGGTTTTTTTGACTGCCTTTTTGACAATCTTTTTTTTAGTTGTAGTTTTTTTGACAGGCATAGTTAGCGCTGTAATTTTGCTCTCTCTTTATTAATTATATTTATTCTATGAGATACATTGTTTGTTTCCTCACTATTTCCTGAAGATTCAGCCTGACGCAGCTGAACAGTCAAAACTCTTAATTCTTCATCTAAAGACTGTTTTTTGAGACGAAAAATTAAATTTTCAAAGTCACTACTTAGGTCTGTTTCTGTAGAATTAGCGTAATTTTTCTCACCAAACATAGATAATCTTATCCATGTTTCTTTTTCGTTTTCTTGTAGTTCTTCGGAGTTTAAAAATTTATCCAAATTCTGGTGGTTAGTATAATAGATTACTACCTTTTTGTAAAGAGCTCTAAGGTCTTCAATAATACCATCAGGCTCTACCTCGCTTATCAATTTGTCTAGATAATCTTTCCTAAAAAAGGCAATTGCTAGTATTTCTTCATTGAGCAACAAAAAAGTATCTTTTTTTTGTGTAGTCACCTGTTCTTGGGTGACCTGCTGATCTTGCAAAAAAGTTTTTGACTTGCCCAAGTCATCTTTCAATATTTCCAATGGGATGTTTAGTTTTTCAGATAATATTTGTAAATAATGAATTTGTTCTATATTGCTCTTGAGAAATTTTATAATTGGCAAAAGTTTTTGTACAGCAATTTTTTTGTGATCTGCTCTATTCAAATCAATACCAGCAAAAATCCTCCTGAAATAATAATCCATTACTGGGATAGAATTTTTGATAGCGCTCAACCAATCCTTGTAATCTTTTTTTACAATGTCTGCGGGATCCTTATCTTTTGGTAAAAGTAATATCTTTATATTCATCTCATTTTGCCAACCCAGGGCTATACTCCGAAAAGCGGCTCGAGAGCCAGCAGCATCTCCATCAAAGGCCAAGATAATATTATTGGTATATCTTTTTATCAATTTTAGATGATGAGCAGTCAAAGCTGTACCTGATACCGCTACTGTATTTTTGGAACTAGTTTGATGAGAGGCAATCACATCCATATTACCTTCGACAGCAATCAAATATTTTTTCTTACGGATGTCATTTTTAGCCAAATGCCAGCCATAAAGAATTTTACTTTTATCGTATATAGCTGACTGCGGACTGTTGATATATTTTCCGCCAAATTCTTCTTCGTCATAAGCAATGCCTGTCAAAGTACGAGACGTAAAAGCAACTACCCTACCTTGAGCATCGTGTATAGGAAACATCAGCCTCTTGCGAAAACGATCTACGTAGCCACTACCATCTTTCTTTTTGAGTATCAGGCCTGCTTGGAAAATATCACTTTCTTTGTATCCTTCGGAAATCAGGTATTTGAATAAGCCATCCCAAGATTCTCCAGACAAACCAAGTTGCCAATTTTCTATACTACCTTTAGTGATTTTTCTATTGTCTAGATATTTTTTGAGTTTTTTACTGACCTCGCCGTCTTGCATCAATAGATTATGATAAAATTTTAAAGCCTGATCATTTATCTCATAGAGCCCGCTGTGGTCTTGTTTCTTATCAAAGCTAAAACCAGTCATCGGGACATTGGCTCTCTCTGCCAAAATTCTCAAGGCTTCTTTGAATTCTATACCCTCATGCTCCTGTACAAAACTAATCACATCGCCCCCCTTGTCACAACCAAAACAATGCCAAATTTGTTTTTCTTTGGAAACCATAAAACTGGGTGTTTTTTCATTGTGAAAAGGACAATTTGCTCTAAAATTGCCACCTGCTTGTTGGAGACTGATATAGCCCGAAACTACATCAACAATGTCTAATCTTGATTTTACTTCTTCGACCTGATTCATCCCGTTAGAAAATTATAGTTAAAACACTTGATTAAATTGAATATATACCTCCCGCTAAATATTATTAATTTCTAACGGGATTCATGTAATTATATTATGCCAAAAAGCTATTTTAGTCAAAGTAAAAACCCGCCCAATATATACCAGACGGGGTCAAAATGAAAAGCTCCCACATCCTTGGATGTGGGAGCCATCGGTCGTTTGACCGATTAGTGAGAAGGAACAGGAAAGAACTGCGTTCCCCTACGCTTGAGCCGGTTGGGCAACTTGCTACCGTCCTGGCGATGCTTGGGGGTCTTGGCAATCACCGTGTGATGATTTCCAGCGAGTGTTTGCAGAGCACCAGCCACTTTCTTGACGCTCGGAATCGAGCCGATGTCCTCACTGATGAGGAGGTTGCGGTAGGCAGTGGCCGTCCGACCAGGATAGAGACG